>SFOX01000044.1 GCA_004552305.1 Subdoligranulum variabile
AGGGTTGCGCCGGTCGGAGTGACGGGATTCTCCCGCGCCCTCGCAAACAGCCCACCGGGCTGATTTGCGCCCCGCTGCGGCGGGGACGGGCTGTTCGAATCCTCGGCACTCCAAGACAAAAAAGCCGTTTGTACCGGGATACGGTACAAACGGCTTTTTGGTCGGAGTGACGGGATTCGAACCCACGGCCTCTTGGTCCCGAACCAAGCGCGCTACCAACTGCGCTACACCCCGTAATAAAAAATCGCAGCAGAGTTGATCTACTGCGAACTGATTGGGGATGAGAGGATCGAACTCCCACGGGCGGAGTCAGAGTCCGCTGCACTACCATTATGCGAATCCCCATTGGGCTTCGTTGCGGGCTTTGTGGGCTGCCCTCAACGCTTTAATATTATAACCGCCATAAGCCCATTTGTCAACACTTTTTTCGCATTTTTTTGGAAAAAGTGAAAGTTTTTTCGTTTTGCACGTTCTGCCGTCATTCCGCCGGCAGGTTGGGTCGATCCTGGTCGCCGTCCGCCTTGAACATCACAAAGTTGTCCGGCTTATTGGTAAAATAGTAATACTCGGTGTTTTCGCGCAGGGGCGGGGTCAGGTAATTGGGGATGATCTGCCCATCGTCGGGCAGGCGTTCCACAAAGCCCGCAGCGCGCCACACAGCCGCCGGGATGCCCGCGTTATAGCAATCCATATACTCCGCCTTCTCGCGGCGCAGCAGGGCGTCCAACGCGGCGCCTATGCGCGGCAGGACGGCGTCCTCGCCCACAAAGTCCACAAGGCGCACCACCGGCACGCAGCCGGTATCCTGCGCACTGACCGTGCGGGTCACGGCATACGCCAGCAGACGCCCGTTCTCGCGCACCGCCCAGACATCATAGCGAAAATGCGGGTAGTGGAAGTACCGCCGGCGCATATACCAGGTATCCTTGCGGGGGGTGTGGGGCGTAGGCGGCATACCCAGCGCAAACAGCTCGTCCACGGTTTCGACCTTTTCCAGCCCTAAATCGGGGCGCACGGGCAGAATATCCGCCCGGTGCAGCACCGCAAGGCGGTACTCGCCCCTGGATGCCAGCCGGTAATAGTGCGGCATACGCTGTGCCTGCCAGCCCAAAAAGCGGTAGAAGGCGCAGGTCTTGGGGCGTATGTTGTTGCACGCCACCACCTTGGCACCGGTCAGTTGCGGCAGGGCGTTCATCAGCTCCAGCCCGACACCGTTGTGTCCCTTGGCTGCCACCCAGACGCTGACCCACACATCGCCCCCGGCGGCAGCGCTGGCGCGGATATACCCCGCCGCGCTCAAATATTGCCCGTCCTGCTCCGCCACAACAAACTGCGGCACGCCGCCCGTACCCGCGTAATAGTGGCGGTAAAATTCCGGGCGGTTGATCAGCGGCAGGCGCATATCAAAATTTTGGTTGATAAAGTCAATGACCGCGCGTTCTTCGCCCGCGGCGGCATGACGATAGACAACATCAGACAATGGCAGAGCCTCCTGTAATGGGCAGCGTTACCCCGGTGATAAACCCAGCTTCCTCCGACAGCAGAAACGCCATGGCGGGCACGACATCGCCCGGGCGGGCATTGCGTCCCATAGGGTTGTCGGCGGCAGCCGCCTGCACGATCAGGTCGGGGGTGTCCTTTAAGAAGTTGGTTTCCATCATACTGGGCGCCACGCAGTTGACGGTAACACCGAACTTGGCGTACTCGACCGCCAGGCTCTTGACCAGCCCGCCGATGGCGCTTTTTGCCATAACGTAGGCGGCGGTGTTTTTGGGCGGGCAGCCGATGGTGTAGCTGGTCTGGATAAACAGCACGCGCCCGAATTTCGCCTTTGCCATAGCAGGCAGAATGGCGCGCAGGATGCGCACGGCGCTGTGGATCTCGATTTCCATATCCAAATCAAACCGCGCCTGATCAAACGCCTTGAATTTGGTGTTGACGACCGGCAGCGCGGGCAGGTGGACAAAATGGGTGGGCGCGGGGGCGTCCTGCAGCTGCTGCACAAAGGCATCGACCTTGGCGCGGTCAGACAAATCGGCGTCAAAGGTTCGGATGCGCCCGGCAAATTCGGCGCACAGGGCGTCCAGCTTGGGCAAATCGCCGCAGCCCTGCGCCAGCACAAGGCTGTCGGGTGCGGTGCGCAGCAGCCGCTCGATGAGGGCGCGCCCCACATCGCTGGTGGCGCCGGTAATCAGATAGGTATATGCCATCGGGGTTCCTCCTTATTTTGCAAGACCCGCCTTGATGATGCCGCGGGTGACGCGCTTTCCGTCCTGATTGGTGATGACCGCCTTGATCTCCGCCTCGCTGCCGATTTCACTGACGCTGACCACCGTTCCCTTGACGGTCAGGGTATCGCCGATAAAAATCGGCTTGGCAAACTTACACTCGACCCCGTGCAGCAGGCAATTCTCGCCGGGCAGGTAAACCCCCGCCAGCGTGGAAAAGAAGCTCGCACCCAGCATACCGTAGACGACCCGCCCCGGAAAACCGCGCTGCTGCGCGTATTCCGCATCCATATGGATGGGCGAAACATCGCCGGTGATCTCGCAGAATTTCTGCATCATTTCGGCGGTGACGGTCACGGTAAATTCCTCGGTAATGCCGGGGGTCATTTCAGCCAAGGTGTAGTGGTTCATAGGGGTACATCCTTTTCACATAAAAATCCGAAAAAAGGCGGCACAAGGCCGCCCGTTTGCTATTACACCATGCGGGACACGAGGTCCAGCAGGTCACCGACATCCTTCAAGCCGCGCACATCAGCGAGCTTGAATTTGATGCCAAACTTTTTCTCGATGGCGGTCAACAGGTTGATCTGCTCCAGGCTGTCCCAGTCCTCGATATCATCGGCGCAGGTGGCGCGGGTAATTTCCAGCGAGTCATCGTCAAAATTATCGCGGAAAATATCCTGCACCGCGCTCAAAATTTCCTGTTCGGTCATAGTGTGACGCTCCTTTATTGCATTTTAGATGCCTACATTGTAGCATACTTGGGGCTGCCTTGCAAGCGCTCAGCCGTTTTGGAACGGCGCATCGTCGGTCAGACCATCGGCGCGCAGCATATTGCGCATCACGTCAATGTCGGCGCTGACATCCATCGCGTCGTCCTGAAACAGCTGATCCAGCTGCGTTTCAAAGGCGTGTACCAGCATATCCATCGTCTGCTCGATGCGGTGCTTGGACTCGGTGATATTCTCCCCTTCCACATTCTGCGCTTCCAGCTCGGCGTAGGTTTTCAGCAGCTTGAGCGAGGTCGGGAGATAATAATCCATAAACTTGCGCATCTTGGGCAGCTTGTCGGGGTCGGACTTTGCCTGCTCAAAAATCTTGGCGGACACTGCCTCCAGCCGGCTGATCTTGTCGCTCATCACCTCGTCGGGGATAGCGTCATTGACGGCGCGCAGCTCGTCCAACATTTCCTGATACTGGTCTTTTTGCTGCTGTACCGTCTTTTTCTGGTTGGGCTTTGCCGTTTTTTCCGGCGGGCGCTCCTTGACGACCAGGCAGCGGCGGCGCATATCCAAAAAGGCGTTTGCGCCGAACAGCCCCTTGTCTATGCAGTTTTCCAGATGCTTGCGGCATTTGTCATAGCTGCAGGGAATGGCATCGGCAATGTCCTGAATGTACATATACGGGGCATCGCCCACAATGTTCTTGATTTTTTTGCGCATGCGGGACGTCGTGCGCACATGGTTGGCACCCAGCAGGCAGCCCACGCCGCCGCTGAGCGCGACCAGTGCGGGCATGGTGTCCTGAAAGAGCCATCTCCAGTAGTAGCCGCCCTCGGTCAGGGCATCGGGCAGCCAATATATACCGTCCGGCAGTGCCAGCAGCGCCACCGCCAGCAGCGCCACACCGGCAGCGGTAAGTCCCAGCGCCAGCCCCGCCTTTTCGCCTTCGGTCTTGATGGCAGGCGTTTTAGCGGGGCGGTCATACACGGCCGCGCGGGTGGGACGGTTGTACACGGCGGTGTACTCGCGGTGCATTTTGGTCTGGACCGTGTGGGCTTTTTGCTCAAACCCGCCCAGCTTGCCGTTTTTGATGGCAGCATTGATGGCGATAAACGCCAGCCCTACCGGCCAGGCGCCCAGCACAAAGGCAGCCACAACGCTCCACCACGGGAACTGAAACGGCGCATCGCTGCGGTGGTATTCGCCTGGGGTCGTGTAGCGGTTCTGGTAGCGGGGATCGCTGCCGCTGTAGGGCTGCTCGGGGTCGGTATAACGGGGCTTGCTGGGGTCACTCGGGTCTTGATACGGCATAATGTTTCCTCAATACTTACGGTATATCGTTTAAAAGTTGTTTTACATCCTCGCTGAGGTAGTAGGTGCTGCCCTGCTGGTAGGGGTTTTGCTTGCTGTACGGCGTGTGGGTACACAGGTAGCTGACCCACTTGTTGTAGCCCGAAACCTTGAGATGCACGCCGTCCGGCTGGGCGTAATCGGCAAGCAGGTAGCCGTTTTCATCGCTGAATTCGGCGTTCAGGTCGAGGAAGTACATTCCCCGCTCGGCGCAGAGGGCGCGGATCTGCTCGTTGATGGGGCGCAGATGGTCGGGCGCCAGACCGGGCATATCGGCGGCAGCCTCCTGCGTGGCAGGCAGGATGGACTGCACAAAAAAGCGGGTGTTGGGCAACGCGGCGGAAAGCTCGTCCAGCATACGGGCGTAGTAATTGAGAAAGCTCTGCTCGCCGCCGGTCTGCACCAAGGCGTTGGTGCCCAGCAGCAGGTACAGCTTGGCGGGCTGGGCGGCGGTGAGTACGTCCAGCGCAACCTCCTCGCCGCGGTCGGGGCTGGTGACGGTGGTGCGGTTGACGATGGTGTTGGGGCTGATGCTCTTGTAGCCGCAAATCAGCGCGCCGCCCACGTCGATGCCGTACTCGGCCGCGCAGAAGCCCTCGGTCAAAGAGTCGCCCAAGAAGGCGGCATCGGCAAACCATGCGGTGGTCACGCGCCCAAATTCCGGCACATCTACGATGGATTTTTCCGGCGTCGGGGTGTAGGTGTACCCTGTTTCGGCAGTTTGCGGCACAGGACCGACCGCCCCCCAGTTGAGCGCCTGCACGTTGGTGCTGCCTTGGCTGCCGCCGTAGGGCAGCGGTGCCACCAGCTGGGCGGAGCCGATATCGGGCGCGGCGGGGATGGCAGTGGGGTCGATGCCCTTGACGGTTTTGGGCAGCAGGAGGGTGATGATGCCGGACGCCAGCAAAATGCCCCCCACCGTGCCGGCAAACAGCAGCTGACGGCGGCGGCGACGGCGGGCGCGGGCGCGCCGGGCAGCGGCGCGGCGCTGCTCCGGCGTGGGGGCTGGGCGGCGCGGCGGATTCGGGCGCGGCGGGGTGACCCAATCTCCCTGCCAGTTGTCAGATGGCGGGGGCGGCGCAGGGCGGCGCGGGGCGCTGCTTTGCGCGGGGTCCTTGCGGTAAATTCTGCGGTTTTCCTGCGGCACGGCGGGTCACCTCCTTTTTGGTGTTACCGTAAATTATAGCACAAACGCGCGGGTAAAAACAATGGGACAGCCGAGTTTTGCCGGCAATTTTTGGAGTGGATTTGGGTTTTGCGATGTAGGGCGGGGTGACCCACCCCGCCGGGGAAAAGCCTTCCCCTTGGGGGGAAGCCTTTCGTGCGGTTTGCCCGGTATATCGTAACTTCCGGGCGGTTGCCCGGGCGGCATATATGCCGCCCCTACAAACCAACCCGCAAAATTATCATTGCCGTAAAGCCGCGGGCGGGGCATACCCCGCCCCTACGGGGTGGTGGTTTTTGATTCGCGGTAACCGCAAAATTTCCCCTCATCCGTCACCTGCGGTGACAGCTTCCCCCAGAGGGGGAAGCCTTTCCGTGCCCCGCGCTTCGGAAGTAGCGGCGCCTTTCTTTGGTACTTTCTTTGGGCGTCCAAAGAAAGTACCTACACATCGCACCTTTTACCTATACAACTTCTTTTTCTGCTGCAGCGCTGCAATTTTAATGTACAGCGGGCGGGGCAGAAAACGTCCGACAGTCATACCCAAGGCAACGGTGGGTCCCGGCACAATGACGGTTTTGTGGCTGCGGATGCCCTGCAGGGCGCAGCGCACGCAGTATTCCGGCGTGATGCCGTGCAGCGCAAACTTGACATTGGCAACCGCGTTGAACTCGGTATTGACCGGTCCCGGACACAGGCAGCCGACATAGACGGCACTGTTCTTGCGGCGCAGCTCCTCCGCCACGGCGCTGGTCAGGCTGACAACATACGCCTTGGTGGCGTAGTAGGTTGCCATATACGGTCCTGCCGGCATCAGCCCCGCGCAGGAGCCGACGTTCAGCAGCGCGCCATGCCCCTGCTTGCAGAGGATGCGCGCGACCTGCTTGGTCAAAATATGCAGCGCCCGCACGTTGACGGAGATCATCTCCAGCTCCTTGTCAAGGTCGGTGTCCAGGAACATACCGCAGTCGCCGAAGCCCGCATTGTTGATAAACAGGTCAATGCGGCGCCCCTGCAATTCCTTGACAAGGCGCAGACACTCGCTTTTTTTGGCAAGATCCGCAGGGAAAATCTCGCAGGTGGTGGTCAGACCGGCGCTGAGCTTGCGCAGGCGATCCTCGCGCCGGGCAACCAGCATCAGCTCGTACCCGCGGGCGGACAGCTGGCGGGCGAACTCGGCACCGATGCCGGAGCTGGCACCGGTGATAACGGCAAATTTAGGCATGGTTTTCTCCTCTTTTTCCGGATATCAGCGATGGCGTCCTACGCCGCCGCCGCGGCTGGAACCGCCGCCCGCTTTAAAACCGCCGGACGGGCGCGCACCGCCAAAACCGCCGGGGCGCGGACCCGGACGCGAACCGCCCGGACGGGGACCGGGTGCGCCAAAGCCACCGTAACCACCGCGCGGCGGCGGGGGCGGCGGGGGCGGCGGAGGCGGGCGCCGGGGACGGCGCGGGGGCATAACAAGGAAAATCGGACCGCGTCTGCGCCGACGCGGCGCACCCCAGCCGCCGGGACGCATCAGGTTGGTGATCAGTGCAATGACCAGAATGACGGCAAACAGGATCAAAATCCATTGCATAAGGTCTGCACCCCCTCGGTCATAGGAAACAGAGTTTGCACCGGCGCTGCTGTCGCTCAGGCTGACGCCGTAGATGCGGCACAGGCGGTTGGCAATGGAGCTGACCGCCCTCTGCGTGCCGGTGTCGTAATCGCCCTTGACCCAGTTGGGTTCCAGATCATCCTGCAAAATGCTGTTGAGCGTCGAATAGGAAAGCTGGCTTTCCAGCCCGTCGCCGCGCATAATGTAGTAGTCGCCGCCGTCGGCTTCGTAGGGTGCCAGCAGCAGCAAAACGCCGTTGTCCTGCTCGGCATCGCCCAACCCCCAGGTGTTGAACACCTCGTAGGCTACGCCCTCCATGGTGGAGTTGCCGATCATATCCTCCAGCGTGTAGACGCCGATCTGCGCCCCGCAGGCTTCCTGCAATTGGGTGGAAACGCTGTTGATGTAATCTTCGGTATCGGCGGACAGAATATCCGCGTGATCCGCCACGGCGTTTGTGTCGGACACCGAAATTTTGGGGGCTGCCAAGGCGGGCAATGCCGCCGCGCCGGTCAGCGCCAGCGCCGCAGCCCCCGCCCAAAGGCGCTTGGTTGCGTGTTTCATAAGCTATAGTTCCTTATTGTGTGTTGGAAAAACTGGGTACTTCTCCCACACCCCACAGCCCGGAAATGACATTGGCGGGGAAAGCCGCCGTCTTTTTGTTGTAGGCGTCAGCCTGCTGGTTGTAGGCTGCGGCGGCGCGCTCTATGGTCGCCTGTGCCGACACAAAGGCGTCGTACTGGGTGTCCATCTGGCGCTTGGCATCGCCGCTTGCCTTGGCACTGCCGACCGCGTACAGGGCGTCCACCGCGCTGTACAGCTGCTTGTTGGCAGCGTACTGAACCGGCGGCTGCGCACCGTTTTCCTGCGCGGAAGTATTCCACGCGTCAAGGGCGGCGTTGGCGGAAAAAACCGCATCGTTATCGCTGCCCAACACCGGCTCGCACAGGCGGATCAGGTTGGCGGCAGCGTCGGCCTGCGTGTCAAAATCCTGCTGGATGCCATGCCCGTATTTGTCGGTGGCGGTGTAGGTATCACAGACGGCGCGGTACTGGCTTTTCAGCGCATTGCCGCCGATGCCGAACACCGACACCAGCACGCACAGCGCCAGCACGCCCGCCGCCACGGGGCGTTTTTTTGCCGGGGCAGGCAGCTTGGTTTCCACCTCGCCCAAAATTTCCAGCTGGGGACCGTGGATGGTAAAACTTTCCTGTTGTTCCAGTTGCATAGCGGTTTCCTTTACTGGTTGATCTCCATCAGCTTGGCGCGCAGCTCGCCCTCAATGCGTCCCAGCTCCTGCTCGGCGTTGGCACGCTTGACCTTGCCGTCGGCGCGGATCTTGTTCAGTTCATCCAGCGTTTCGATCAGCTGCTTGTTGGTCTGCTGCAGGGTTTCGATATCCACAATGCCGCGCTCGGACTCCTTGGCGATGTCGATGGTTCCCTGCTTGAGCGTAGCAGCGTTCTTTTTCAGCAGCTCGTTGGTGGCGTCGGTCACGGCGCGTTCTGCCTTCATCGCTTCCTGGCTGTGGGCGATGCCCAGCGCCAGCACCATCTGGTTCTTCCACAGCGGGATGGTGTTCATAATGGTGGTCTGGATCTTTTCCGCCATCATCGTGTCGTTGGACTGGATCAGGCGAATCTGCGGACCCATCTGGATGGAAACATTGCGGGTCAGCTCCAGATCGTACAGCTTTTTCTCAAAGCGGTCGCAGAGATCCGCCAGATCGCGGGCCGCCTGCGCGTCCTCGGGCAGCTGGGTGCGCTGCGCCTTTTCCTGCGCGGCTTTCAGGTCGTTTTCGCGTACATACGCCAGTTTTTTCTTGCCGGCGAGGATGTACATCGTCAGCTCTTTAAAGTAGACGAGGTTCAGCTCGTACATTTTGTCCAGCATGGTGATGTCCTTCATCAGGGTGACCTGATGATCTTCCAGCTGGGTCTTGATGCGCTCCACGTTTTTGTCGGCGCTTTCATAGCGGGTTTTCAGCGTTTCGATGCTCTGCACGGGCTTTTTGAAGAAGCCGAAGATGCCCTTGGACTGCTCGGCAGCGTCAAAGCCCTGCAGCTCGCCGATCAGGCTGGTGATCAGCTGCCCGGTTTCGCCCATATCCTTGGTTTTTACGCGGGAGAGCGCGGTTTCCGAAAAGCTGCTGAGCTTTTTCTGGCTGGCAGCGCCGTATTGCAGCACCATCTGGGAGTTGGTGATGTCAATTTTCTCAGCAAAGTCGTTGACCATCTGCTGTTCCTGGGGGGAAAGCGGCGTGTCCTCCACCTTGGCGGGGGCAGCCTTTTTGGCTTCCTCGACCACCTTTTCGTCGGCGGCGGGGTCCAGCGTCAGCGTGGGGGCGTCCGCCTCCAACGTCAAAGTCGGGGCGGCGGGGGTGTTCAGATCAAGTTCATGGTTCAAATCAGCCATGGCAGGGTACCTTCCTTTCCATTATTTGGTTAAGTTTTGACTTTTTAAGATGCCGTCCAACACGGCAATATCGGTGCTGATATCCAGCGCAGCGGCGCTGTACAGCGCGTCCAACTGGTTTTCGAAGGCGGCGGCGGTGGTTTCGGCGTTTTGGCGCAGCTCGCGCTGGATCTGCGCGGCGTTTTCGCCCTTGACACCGTTTTTCTCAAGCTCCGCGTAAGCGCGCATCAGCTTGACGACCTCCGGCAGGTAGTAGCGGGCAAAACGGTCGATCTCCCGCGCTTTTTCGGGGGCATCCGCCACAACAGCGGCAATGCTGCGCCCTGCGGTTTCCATGCGGGTCATCGCGGCGGAAAGCTGCGTGTCGGGAATTTGCGCGTTGAGGGCGTGCAGCGCGTCCAGATTGGCGGCAATGCCGTTGAGCATCGCGTCCACATCCTCACTGCCGGTGGCGTAGGGAACCTCGGTCTTAATGACACGGGTGGGGCAAAAGCGGCTGCCCGCCGCGTAGGCGGCAAGGCTCAGCCCCGCCAGAATCAGCAGGTTGGACAGGCGGTACGGCGGCAGCAGCAGCGCCCCGACCAGCCACACCAGCGCGGCAAAATACAACGGCAGGACAGGCTTTTTTTGTTTTTCTAGCCACTTGCTCATAGTATACTCCTTTATAAAAAGCGGTCAAGGCAATACCGCACAAATTCTAAGT
The DNA here is from genome assembly GCA_004552305.1 of Subdoligranulum variabile. Taxonomy (GTDB): domain Bacteria; phylum Bacillota; class Clostridia; order Oscillospirales; family Ruminococcaceae; genus Gemmiger; species Gemmiger variabilis_A. The sequence goes on from SFOX01000044.1 coordinate 10,184, forward strand.
GCCGATACGGCGAGCGAGGTGCGGCAGATGCTAAGCCAAAAGCGCAGGCAATACTTTGTGCTGCAAAGGTGAGCGCCGCCAGTGGCGGA
>SFOX01000015.1 GCA_004552305.1 Subdoligranulum variabile
AGAAAAAGAAAAAGCCGAGCAGGAAAAGCTGCAGCGGGCATTGGATGAGGCAGAACTGAAAAACGAGATCATCTCCGCCATCGGCAAGAGTTACCAAGCCATCTACCGCATCGACCTGCAAAAGGACTTTTATGAGGAAATTTCCAGCGATGATGAACTCCATCGCCTGACCGGCAACCAAGGCTGCGCATCGGTAAAATTTAAAGAGGCGTGCAATAAGAAAGTGGCGCCGGAATACCGTGCTCTGGTGCTGCCATTTTTGGACGTGACTACGCTTGCCGAACGCCTGAAAACCGAGGAGTTTATTACCACCGAATACCGTATGTCTGACGGCAACTGGCACAGTTTGCGGTTTATCGCCAAAAAGAGGGATGAGGACGGCAATGTGACCCATGTGCTGTGTACCGTGCGCAGCAGCAGCGATGCCAAGCGCCGCGAGATGAACCTATTGTATGAGGCTGAGGCCGCCAAGCGCGAGGCGGAAATGAAATCCCGCTTCCTGGCAACGATGAGCCACGACATCCGCACACCACTGAACGGTATTATCGGTATGATCAATCTGGCAGAGCAGTACGCGGACGATCCTGAAATGCAAAAGCAGGCGCGCAAAAAGGCACTGGAATCGCTGGACTATCTGGTGTCGCTGGTAAACGACGTGCTGGATATGAACAAGATCCAAAGCGGCAATTTGGAAAACCACGAGCTGACCTTCAATATGGCAGATGCTCTGTGTGAACTGAACCGGATGTACACCCAAAAGGCAGCGCGCAAGGGCATTGACTACAAGGTCAATTGGGATAACGCCAACATGAAATATGCAGCGCTGGTCGGCAACCCGGTGTACCTGGGCAGAATTTTGTCTAACATTGCGGACAATGCCATCAAATTCAGCCCTGCGGGCAGCACGATCACGGTGTCCAACACCGAGGAAATGCAGCCGGACGGGCGCGTTATGCTGACCTTCCGCTGCAAGGACGAAGGCGTCGGTATGAGCGAGGAGTTTATCAAGCACGCCTTTGATATGTTCGCGCAGGAAAAGGAAACCAGCCGTTCGCAGTATGAGGGTACGGGTCTGGGGCTTGCCATCGTAAAGCAGTTAGCGGACCGTATGGGCGGCAGCGTAACGCTTCAAAGCAAAATCGGTGTCGGCACCACGGTCACGGTCAAGCTGCCGTTTAAAATCGGGCAGGAGGAAGCGACCCACCGGGTGACCGATTTTAAAAACGTGTCGATCAAGGGGATCCGCGCCTTAGTCGTGGATGACAACGAGCTGAACCGCGAAATTGCACAGTGCATCTTGGAAAACAACGGTATGGAGGTCACCTGCGCGCAGGACGGGCAAGAGGCAGTGGAAATTTATGAACGGTCTGCCCCCGGCTATTTCGGCGTTGTGTATATGGATATTATGATGCCGCGTATGAACGGGCTGGATGCTGCCAGAGCGATTCGTGCCATGAAGCGCCGGGATGCCGAGGTCATTCCCATTATTGCAATGTCGGCAAACGCCTTTGCAGAGGATATCATCAACAGCCGGTTGGCGGGGATCGACATCCACTTGGCAAAGCCGCTGGATGAGAAAAAAATGATTGCGGCGCTTCAGCAGTGTTTGGCGGACAATACAGAAATTCAGCTGCACAAGGACTTGTAATGTCCAGATTTGTTCTGCCGCTGAAATGCCGGACTCCCGCGTGCGGCTGGCAGCAGGCTTGACAATTGCCCGCAGAAACGGTACAGTGGTTACCAAGAACACAGCAAGGGGAGGACGTATGAAAAGAACACGGATGTGGGTGGCTATTGCGGTTGCTGCGGCAACTGCCCTCTATACAATGCGGGTGCAGGCAGTCGGCATAATCAGCAGCGCAGATGGTCCGACTGCCATTTTTATTACGACAGGAATCAACCCTTGGGGTGTGCTGACAGCGGCAGTGGTGATTGCGACGGTTTGCTTTTTTTGCTTTAGAAAAAGAAAATGACTGTAAGGGAACAAAAACGGTTCGCTTAGGAACAAGAACCCCGCAAGCCATGTTCTGCCCCAAAATACAGATAAAGGAGCCATCGCATGCCGATGCAAAACACAAATGATACGACCCCGAAGCACTTTGACCTCAGCGCCGCAGCACTGCATATCCTTGCCATGCTCTTTATGCTGATGGATCATATGTGGGCAACGGTTTTCCCCGCGCAGGATTGGCTGACCTGCGTGGGGCGTGTGGCATTCCCCATTTTTGCCTTTATGGCGGTGGAGGGATATTTCCACACCCACAGCTTTAAAAAGTACGCGCTGCGTATGCTGCTGTTTGCCGTGCTGTCGGAAATTCCGTTTGATTTCATGTACGGCGGAACGTGGTTTTACCCGGTGCATCAGAATGTCATCTGGACGCTGCTGATGGGACTTTTGGGCATCCGGTTTATGGAAACGGTGCGCAAAAAACAAAAACCGTGGCTGTTCGCCTTGGCAGCCGTGCTGACTGTGCTGCTGGGCGGTGTGCTGGGTACGCTTGGCATGGTGGACTATTACGGGGTCGGCGTGCTGACGGTGTTTGTTTTCTACTTCTTCCGCGGACGCAAATGGTGGTGCCTGCTGGGGCAGGCCGCCGCGCTCTATTGGCTGAATGTGGAGCTGCTGGGCGGTTTGATGTACCCCGTGCAGCTGCTGGGGATGGACTTTGAGCTTTGCCAGCAGGGTCTGGCGCTGCTGGCGCTGATCCCCATCTGGCTGTACCGCGGGCGGCAGGGCTACCACAGCAAGCCGTTCCAGTATGTGTGCTATGCGTTTTACCCTGTACATATGTTACTTTTGGCGTTGACGCTGAATTTCATCAATCGATAAAAAGCAAACACCGCACGATGCTGTGCGGTGTTTTTGTATGCCTTATATTAAGATGCCGTTGCAGTGATCCACCTCGTGCTGGATGATCTGCGCCGTCCATCCGGTAAAATTTTTGGTGTGCGTCTGCATGGCACGATCCTGCCACTGTACCTTGATGGTGCGGTGGCGTTTTGTTTTGCGCTGCCCCTGCAGGGAAAGACAGCCTTCCTCGACCAGGTACAGCCCCTTGCGGTAGACGATGACGGGATTGAACATCTCCCGCAGGGTGCCATCCTCATCAAAAGCGATGATCGCCTTGTTGACGCCGATCATATTGGCAGCCATACCCACGCAGCCGTCTGCGTGAGCCTTCAGCGTGTCCAGAAGATCGTCGGCAATGCCGGTATCCTGCGCCGTGGCAGGCTGTGCCTTTTGCGCAAGAAAGACGGCATCGGTCATAAGGGGTCGTACCATAGCGGAACCTCCGTAAGGATTTGGGTTTTTGCCAGTATACCATTTTTGTCGGTATTTTGCAAGGCGGGGTTCCCGTGAAAATGCACAAAAAACGACCGGTATTTTTGGTGACTGAAAATGACCGAAAATGCTTGAAAATGACAAAACGTATGCTATAATACAGGTAAAGACACCAAAAACAGCCACAAACAACCAAAATCATTCATCCAAACCCAAAGGAGGCAACACGATGCTAGCAGAGGAACGCTTTGCAAAAATTCTCGACCTGCTGTCAGAAAAGCGGTCGGCAACCGTGCAGGAGCTATGTGAAGCCCTGAACGCCAGCGAGTCCACCATACGGCGGGATTTGACCGAACTTGACCGTTTGGGAAAACTCAATAAAGTTCACGGCGGTGCCACCCTGCCGGACAGTCAGTTTCTGGCGGACGAGCCGACCATGGACGCGAAGCAGTCCTTGGCAATTGCCGAAAAGCGGGCAATTGCCAAGGCGGCAGCCGCGCTGATCCGCCCGCAGGATTTTGTCTATATCGATGCAGGAACCACCACGCTGGCACTGGTGCAGGTGCTGTCGGGTTCGGCGCTGGAGGCGCACTACGTCACCAACGGTATTGCCCACGCACGGCTGCTGGCGCAAAAGGGCTGCAAGGTCTTTGTACCCGGGGGGATGCTTCGCCCCAATACCGAGGCCATCGTGGGCGCGGCGGCGGTGGCATCGCTGCAGGCATACAACTTCACCAAGGCGTTTTTGGGTGTCAACGGCGTGGACCTGCAGGCGGGCTTCACGACCCCCGACCCGGAGGAGGCCGCCGTCAAGGCAACGGCGGTGCGCCGCGCCCGCGAAAGCTGGTTCCTGGCAGACAGCACCAAGTTCGCCCGTGTGTATCCGGCTGTTATTACTGAGTTGCGGGGCGGCGCAATTTTAACGGACCGCTGCCCCAGCCCGCAATATGCAAAACAAACGCTGGTAAAGGAGGCAGAGTTATGATTTATACCGTAACGTTCAACCCGGCCATTGACTATGTGGTGCGCATCGACCATCCGATGGTGGTGGGCGCCGTGAACCGCGCAGCGGGGGAGGACTGTGTGCTGGGCGGCAAGGGCATTAACGTGTCCGGCGTGCTGCAGCAGCTGGGCTGTGAGAGCGTGGCGCTGGGCTTTGTGGCAGGGGAAACCGGCAAATGGCTGGAGCGCGGCCTTGCCGCACAGGGCTTGCAAACGGATTTTGTGCAGATGAAGCAAGGGATGACCCGCATCAATGTAAAAATCAAGGCGGATCTGGAAACCGAGCTTAACGGTGCCGGTCCCGATATTCCCGAGGATGCCCGCCGCGCGTTTGAAGAAAAAATCGATAAGCTGACCGAGGGGGATATTCTGGTGCTTGCGGGCAGCATCCCGGCAAGCCTTTCCCAAGATACCTACGAAAAAATTCTGCAGCGCCTGCAGGGGCGCGGCGTGCAGACGGTGGTGGACGCAACCCGCGACCTGCTGGCAAGGGTGCTGCCCTACCATCCGTTCCTGATCAAGCCCAACAACCACGAGCTGGAGGAACTGGTCGGTGTCAAGCTGAACAGCGATGAGGAAATCGCCCAAGCTGCCGGATACCTGCAAAAGTGCGGTGCGCGCAATGTGCTGGTCAGTATGGCGGGGAACGGCGCCCTGCTGCGGGATGAAAACGGGTCAATCCATCGCATTGGCTGCCCCAAGGGCAAGGTCATCAACAGCGTGGGGGCAGGGGACAGTATGGTGGCAGGCTTTGTGGCAGGCTACCAAAAGACCCATGATTATGCCTACGCGCTGCGCCTGGGCACAGCGTGCGGAAGCGCCACGGCGTTCAGCTTGGGGCTTGCCAGAAAAGAGGATATCGAAGCACTGCTGGAAACGATATAACGCAACAATAAGAAGGAGAAAAGCTATGCGTATTACGGAACTGTTTACGGCTCATTCCATTGCGCTGGATGCAGCACTCTTTACCCGTGATGAAATTCTGGACAAGCTGGTAGCGCTGCAGGCGACCCATGGCAACATCACCGACACCGCTGCCTACAAAAAAGCGTTGCTGGCGCGCGAGGACGAGGCATCGACCTATGTGGACAATGGCATCACGGTACCCCATGCCCGCACGTCCTGCGTGACCCGCCCCAGCTTGGCGGCGCTGCGCTTGGCAGAGCCTGTGCAGTACAACCCCGAGGACGACGGCAAAACCGACCTGCTGTTTGCGATTGCCGCACCCGAATACGGTAGCCTGCACATGGATATGCTGGCGCGTCTGATGCAGATGCTGATGAACGAGGAATTCGTGCAGACCCTGCGTGACGCCAAGACCCCAGCCGATTTCCTGCAGGCGATCGACGACCGCGAGGATGCACAGTTCGGTGAGGAAAGCTTTACCCAACAGGAAATTCCCCAGACCGGCTACCGCATTTTGGCGGTGACGGCGTGTCCCAACGGCATTGCCCATACCTATATGGCAGCCGAGGCACTGACTAAGACCGGTGAGAAGCTGGGACTTGCTACCAAGGTGGAAACCAACGGCTCGGACGGTGCCAAAAATATCCTGACGGCTGAGGAAATCGCCGCTTGCGATGGCATCATTATTGCGGCGGACAAAAATGTGCAGACCGCCCGCTTTGACGGTAAGCCGGTGCTGTTTGCCCGCGTGGACGATGGCATCCATAAGCCGGAGGAGCTGATTAAAAAAGTTGCCCACGGCGAGGTGGCAGTGTTCCACGCCGATGCCGAGGCCAAGACAGCCCAGACAAGCGGCGCAGGGGATACTGTCGGACACAGCCTGTACAAGCACCTGATGAACGGTGTTTCGCATATGCTGCCCTTTGTAGTGGGCGGCGGCATTATGATTGCCTTGGCGTTCCTGCTGGATGATTACACGATCGACCCCGCCAACTTTGGTATGAACACCCCTGTGGCGGCCTTCTTCAAGACGGTGGGCGGCGCAGCCTTCGGCTATATGCTGCCGATTCTGGCGGGCTTTATCGCCATGTCCATCGCTGACCGTCCCGGCTTGGCGGTAGGCTTTGCGGGCGGTGTGCTGGCGATGAACGGCACCAACTTTGCGGGGCTTGCCGCAGGGCAGACCACCGGCGTTTCCGGCGGTTTTCTGGCGGCGCTGCTGGCAGGCTTTGCCGCCGGTTATATCGTGCAGTTCCTGAAAAAAATCACCGATAAGCTGCCCGCCAGCCTGAACGGTATCCGCCCCATGCTGATCTACCCCTTGGGCGGCATCCTGATTGTGGGTGCCGTGATGTGCGGCATCAACCCTGCCATGGGCATCATCAACAACGCGGTAGCCGATTGGCTGAACGCCTTGGGCGGCAGCTCCCGCGTGCTGCTGGGTGCCATTGTGGCAGGTATGATGAGCGTCGATATGGGCGGTCCCGTCAACAAAGCAGCGTATGTGTTCGGCACGGCGGCGCTGGCGTCCGGTAACTATGAGGTTATGGCGGCCGTTATGGTCGGCGGTATGGTCCCGCCGATCGCCATCGCCCTTTCGACCACCTTCTGCCCCAAAAAGTGGACGCCCGACGAGCGCCGCAATGGCATTGTCAACTATGTGATGGGACTCTGCTTTGTGTCCGAGGGCGCGATCCCTTATGCAGCTGCTGACCCGCTGCGCGTACTGCCCAGCTGCATTGTGAGCTCTGCGGTTTCCGGCGCGCTGTCCATGCTGTTTGGCTGCGCACTGCGCGCACCCCACGGCGGTATCTTCGTGTTTCCTGTGGTGGATCACCCCCTGCTGTATGTGGCAGCCCTGGCAGTGGGCAGCGTTGCAGGTGCCGTGATTCTGAGTTTGCTTAAAAAGGACGCGCAGCAATAAGATCGTCATCCTCTCCAATATTTCCATACAACGCCAAACCGGCAGCCTGTTAAGGGCTGCCGGTTTGGCGTTTCACTTTGTAAAAATCAAGCAGATTCTGAATGCGCAGGCTCACAATTCCATCGGCTGTAGGGTAAGGCGAAAATGATACCGGTCAGCAACAAATCAGCAGGCGCTGAGGTTAAGTGCAGCACCTGGTTTTCCATAAAACCATACGCAACCAAAACCAGCAGGCAGCTTAGGGCTGCCCAATTGCCCATGCGTGCATAGCGGTACAGCGCATAGGTTGCTATAGCACAGACCAGCAGGAACATAACCGGACCAACCGAATAGAAAAGATAGACATAGAGGTTGTCAATATAAGGAAACTCACCGGTCAAAAGATATCCGGCAATCTTTACCGGGTAAGTCTGCATCGCATAAAAGGATAGCTCCAGGCGGGTAGTGAATAAATCGTTCAATTTATAGAGCGCGGCAAGCAGCGCTTGCGGAAAGTTGGGATCATCCCGAAAGAAATAGAGCGCCGGAAGTCCGAAACTGATCAGCACAGTGAGCGGCAGGGTGGCAGCTGCCAATGCAGAAAAGAGCTTGCTGCCGTGCAGGCAATTGCGTGAGGACAGCCATACCGAAAGCAGAACAAAAACAGTTAAAATATAAAGGGAAACACCGGCGGAGCGGGAACGCACATAAAATAAAACAAAAGTCCCAAGAATACCGAGTCCCAGTGCATCGTAGCGGCGCAGATGCTTGCTGCGCAGAATGACCCAAGCAAGGGCTAAGCCGAGCAGGATGCCGCCGAAGGTGTTGTGCTGACCGTAGCAAAAGGGGTGGCGGCCGCGATAGCTGTAATCAAAAGTGATGGGGATGATTTTGGCGCAGGACAAAGCGGCGGCGGTAAGCACGCAAGGAATGCCCACCAGCAAAAAAGATTTCATGCTCTGGCGGATGTCCACATCCTTGGCGGCAAGCAGCGCCCAGCAAAGCCAAATCCACCAGATGTTCTGACCGTTAAAAAACACCCACCGTGCAATAAAGTACAGCGCACCGGCAAAGAGCAGGCTTTTTCCGTTGTATTTTGTGCCCAGCAAAATCTTGACGGTAAAGCACACAGCAATTATGTTGTACAGCACATCCGGAACAACGGAAATAAGCACCGGCCATGTAAGGTGTGCATTGCTGTAACAGAAGGCAACGATGTATTCGTAACAGCCCAACCCCAGAAAAAAGGCCATGTGACCGATTTTCAAGCGCGGTGCAGCTTGCCATGCTCCGAATAAAAACGATTCCTGCTGCCACCAGTCGCGCAGCGTCTGGCGCTTACGCAAAACCGGCAGCAGGCTGAACGCACCGCCCGCAAACAGCGCAAGCAGTAAAATGTTGGCATAAAGATACATCATCAAAACCTCCCGAGTACTTAGGGAACGACCGCATTTTTGACACAAAGACGATGAAATCACGAAAGCCGATGTGCTAAAGAGAATAGCGGTGCTACCAAACTATTTCTATTATAAAGACAGTAAGAACTTTTGGCAAGTGCTGCTAAAATAATTGTAGAATATACAGGAAATTTGTCCACCCTTCGACGGTTCTGTAACTAAATATTGATGATACGGCTGTAATAAAATATTCACTTGAAAAAGCGGAAGATCTATGATAAAATCATAAGAACCATGAATAAATTGGGAAACTGTGTGCAGTATCTGCAAACAAGGTGGAAAGCATGAACAATAGGAGAGAAAAAATCCAATATATTGGGGTTTTCTTAGCCGACTTGATTGGATTGATTATCAGCATCGGGCTGGCATGGGAAATTATCGACGGCATACTTGGGAAAATGCGGGAATATGCATCCAACGATTTTTTGTGGGCGGTGTTGCTGCTGACGCTGGCGTATATCTGCTCGTTCTTTTTGACTGACCAGAAAGGGGATATTGTCGCACGCCCCCTGCGGCGCGATTTTGTCAAGACGGTAAAATTCAACCTTTTGATGGGACTCATCAATTCTGCGGGGCTTGCTCTAACAAAGGCGGCTATGCTGGATTCCCGCTACTTTTTGCTGTTTGTGCCGGTCATCAACGTTTTTACAATGACCGTTACCCATGCCGCACTCAAGGAGGTGCTGAAAAACACCTACAAAATGCGGGGGCTGCAAAGTCTGGTGGGGGTCATTACAACTGCCGACCATGCAGAGAATATGATCCGGGATCTATATCAGGACTGGTCTAACCGGATTGTGGGCTTGGCGATTCCCGAGGCAACCGACGACGAGATCGGGAAAGAAATCGCGGGGGTTCCCATAGCTGCCAACTATGCCGGTTTTATGGATTGGCTGCGCCGCACGGCATTGGATGAGGTCTATGTGGATATCCCGATGGACAGCGGAAGCTCCTTCGTGCCGTTCCTTGAGGAGATGGAGAGCATGGGGCTTACGGTGCATTTCAGCCTGCCCACGCTGAACCGTCTGGAGCGGGACTGCTGCAGCGAAACCAGCGCCGCCCGTATGAGCCGCACGCTGGGACGCTGTGCGGGGCATAATATGGTAACCATCGGCACGGTGGAGCTTAGCATAACCGACCAGATTATGAAGCGCGCGTTGGATATTGTGGGCAGCATTGTGGGCTGCATTATCAGCATCCCTATCATCGCCATTGTGGCAATTCCACTCAAGCTGGAAAGCCCGGGTCCCTTGGTCTTTAGGCAGAAGCGCGTGGGACTCAACGGTCGCGAATTCTATATCCATAAGCTGCGCAGTATGTACATAGATGCCGAGGAACGCAAGAAGGAACTGATGTCCCAAAACGAGATGACGGGGCTTATGTTCAAAATGCAGGATGATCCCCGCATTACCAAGGTGGGCAAGTTCATCCGCAAGACAAGTATCGACGAATTGCCGCAGTTTTTTGATGTTCTGCGCGGACCTATGAGCTTGGTGGGCACCCGCCCGCCGACGCTGGATGAGTATAAACAGTACGAGAGCCACCATAAGCGACGTCTGAGCATGAAGCCCGGCATTACCGGGCTGTGGCAGGTCAGCGGGCGCAGCGGCATCGAGGATTTCGAGGAGGTCGTAAAGCTGGATACGACCTACATCGATAACTGGACCTTTTGGGGTGATATCAAAATTCTGTTTAAGACAGTCGGCGTTGTCTTTGCAAGGCGCGGCGCCGAATAAAATGCTGCCTGAAAACGCATGGCTTGACATTGGGCGAGCCGTGCGTTTTTGGGTCAAAATGAAACGGGAAAGGGGAAAGCTATGACAGGGCGTTTGGCGCGCATTTTGATAAATTCCTTCGGCACAATTTTGCTGCCGGGGCTTACGGTCACCATTCCGCTGACGATTTTGTCCTTCGGGTTTGCGTTGATTATTGCCGTCACGGTGGCGTTGGTGCAGTTTGCCCATGTGCCGGTGCTGGAAAAACTGGCACGGCTGTATATCTGGATCATTCGCGGCACACCGGTTTTAGTGCAGCTGTTTGTGGTGTTTTACGGGTTGCCCGGCGTCGGGATTTTGATCGAGCCGTTTCCGGCGGCGGTGCTGGTATTTTCCATCAACGAGGGTGCCTATTGTGCCGAAACAATTCGTGCCGCGCTGGAATCAGTACCGCGCGGGCAGTTGGAGGCAGGGCAGTGCGTGGGTATGAGCTATCTGCAGATCATCCGGCGCATCATCTTGCCGCAGGCGCTGCGCACAGCGTTTCCTACGCTGGCCAGCTCGCTGATTGCCATGGTCAAGGACACCTCGTTGGCTGCCAACATCACGGTGACGGAAATGTTTATGACGACCCAGCGCATTGTGGCAAGAACTTATGAGCCGCTGGCACTGTATATAGAGGTCGGTCTTGTTTACCTTTTGTTCTGCACGGTGCTGACCCGTCTGCAGGCTTGGGGCGAAAAAAAGCTGAACCAACACGGCGCACAAAGGAGTTGATACCATGCTGCAGGTTCGCAATTTGAAAAAATCCTTTGGTACGCTGAAGGTTCTGAAGGGCGTTGACCTTGATGTGAACAAGGGCGATGTGGTGGCGATTCTCGGCTCCAGCGGCAGCGGAAAAACGACGATGCTGCGCTGCTTGAACTTTTTGGAGCGCGCGGACGCCGGTACGATGCTGTTTGACGAAAAGCAGCTGGAACTACACAGCGCAAGCCGGGCGGATATAAATGCCCTGCGTCGCCGCACGGGGTTTGTGTTCCAGAACTATAACCTGTTTGCCAACAAAACGGCGCTGCAAAATGTGACGGAGGGGCTGATCATCGCCCGCAAAATGCCCCGCGCCCAAGCGGAGGAAATCGGACGCTCAGCCCTTGTGGAGGTCGGCATGGAGGATCGTGCCGATTCCTATCCAAGCCAGCTTTCAGGCGGACAGCAGCAACGTGTGGCGATTGCCCGTGCGATTGCCGCAGACCCGGAAATCATCTATTTTGATGAGCCGACCTCGGCGCTTGACCCGGAGCTGACCGGTGAGGTGTTGGCAGTTATGCGCAAGCTGGCGCAGGAGGGGCGCACGATGCTGGTCGTGACCCACGAAATGGACTTTGCCCGCCATGCGGCAAACCGTGTTATCTTTATGGACGGGGGCGTTATTGTGGAACAAAATAACGCAGAAACGTTCTTTACGAATCCTGCTCAACCCCGGACGCAAGAGTTTTTACAAAACTACAAACAGAGGAGCTTATTGTGAAAGTATTTGCTAAGAAATTGTCCGCGCTGCTGCTCGTCGCCGGCATGACTGCCGTTTTGGCAGGCTGCGGCAGCAAGACCGAAACCACCGGCAAGGATCAGCTTGCCCGCATCCAAGAGAGCGGCACTATTGTTATCGCCATGGAGGGTACCTGGGCGCCGTGGACCTACCACGACGAAAACGACAAGCTGGTCGGTTACGATGTGGAGGTCGGCACCAAAATTGCTGAAAAGCTGGGTGTTACCCCCACCTTTGTGGAGGGCGAATGGGACGGTCTGCTGGCGGGTCTGGATGCCGGGCGCTATGACATTATGGTCAATGGCGTGGACATTACCGAGGAACGCAGCGAAAAATACGACTTTTCCACCCCCTATGCCTACAACCGCACGGCGGTCATTGTGGGCAGCGACAACGATACCATCCATTCGCTGGAGGATCTTAAGGGCAAGCACACCGCCAACACCATCAGCAGCACCTATGCCCAGCTGGCAGAGCAATACGGCGCAGAGGTTACCGGCGTGGATGACCTGAACCAGACCTTTGAGCTGCTGCTCAGCGGGCGCATTGACGCGACCTTGAATGCAGAAATGACCTACTACGACTATATGAAGGAACATCCCGATGCCAAGGCAAAGATTGCTGTGCTGACCGATGATGCCAATAAGGTGGCAATTCCCCTGCGCAAGGGCGAGGATTCTGCCAGCCTGCGTGAGGCTGTGAACAAGGCAATTGAGGAAATGCGCGAATCCGGCGAGCTGAAGGAGCTGAGTGAGAAATATTTCGGCACCGATATCTCTACGATGGAGCAGTAATCGCATGCAAGAAAAGCAAGGAGAAAATCTGACATGGAAAAAACCGAAAAGCTCACACTGCGAGAGTGTATTTTCGGCGATAAAAATTTCTACCGCCATGTGCTGGCGGTAGTCTTGCCCATCATTGTGCAAAATACCCTGACCAACGTTGTCAGCCTGCTGGACAATGTTATGGTAGGGCAGGTGGGAACCCTGCCCATGAGCGGTGTTGCCATTGTGGGACAATTGATTTTTGTGTACAACCTTGCCATCTGGGGCAGTACCTCCGGTGCTGGGCTGTTTGGCGCGCAGTATTTTGGCAGCGGTGATATGGAGGGTGTGCGGCATACCTTCCGGTTTAAGCTGCTGGTGGCGTCGATCATTACCGTGGGCGGGATGCTGCTGTTCGGATTTGCGGGCAAGAGCCTGATTGGCGCCTATATTGCAGCGGACACAGCGCCCGCCGACGCGGCAGCGACCTTAGGCTATGCGTGGCAGTATCTGTGCATTATGCTGGTGGGCTTGGTGCCCTTTGCCCTGACACAGTGCTATGCAGGAACCCTGCGTGAAAGCGGTCAGACCGTGCTGCCGATGAAGGCAAGTATGATTGCCATGGTCGTCAACTTTGCGTTTAACGCCCTGCTGATTTTCGGCTTGCTCGGCTTTCCCCGTATGGGCGTGGCGGGCGCTGCAGTTGCCACGGTTCTCTCCCGCTTCGTGGAGCTTGCCGTTGTGGTGGTGGGCGCTCACAGAAGCCTGGAGCGCTATCCGTTCTTTGCAGGCGTATATGCCAGTATGCACATTCCGGCAGAGCTTGCCAAAAACATCCTGCTGCGCTCCATGCCGCTGCTGCTCAATGAGCTGATGTGGGGTATGGGACAGGCAATTTTACTGCAATGCTACTCGGTGCGCGGCATACAGGTGGTTGCGGCGCTGAACATCTGCAACACCATCTCTCAGATTTTCAACGAGGTGTTTCTCTCGCTGGGCAACGCTACGGCCATCGTGGTGGGGCAGGAACTGGGTGCAGACCGTATGCAGGGGGCGCGCCGCTCCGCTTGGCGTATGCTGAGCCTGAGCGTAATGAGCTGCGTGGTTATGGGTTCGCTTTTGAGCCTGTGTGCGCCGCTGATTCCGCAAATTTACAACACCGAGGAATCCATCCGGCTGTTGTCCACCGAATTGATCCGCGCGGTGGCGCTGTGTATGCCGCTGTTCGGCTTTGCCAACTGCGCTTATTTTACGCTGCGCAGTGGCGGAAAAACCTTTATTACCTTCCTGTTTGACAGCTGCTTTACCTGTGGTGTCACGGTACCGGTCGCCTATGTGCTGGCGCACTTTACTGCCATGCCGATCGTTACGGTGTTCCTGTTAGCGAACGCCCTCGATTTGATCAAATGCGTTATCGGCTTTGTGCTGCTGAAAAAGGGCATCTGGGTCAAAAATATCGTTAAGGCAACACCGCACAATTCCCGCCTAACGGCTTAAGCACCGCTCCGACGGCTGCGGCACGGCATCTGCGTTGCCAAAATGCTCGCCAATACACAAAGTATTGCCTGCGCTTTTGGCTTAGCAACTGCCGCACCTCGCTCGCCGTATCGGCACTTAGAATTATGCGGTACTGCCTTAAATAAAGCGGGGCTGTACCGAGGACTAAGGGGGATTTGCGTTGATGCGAAAGGCAAATTTGCACGACTTGCCGCGCATTTTGGAAATTTATGCCTACGCGCGGCAGTTTATGCGCAATACCGGCAACCCGACCCAATGGAGGGAGGGTACACCTGCCGAAAGTACGCTGCGCCGTGATATGGCAGCAGGGCAGTTGTATGTGCAGGAGGATGACGAGGTTCATGCAGTGTTTGCACTGATCCTCGGCGCTGACCCAACTTACGCAAAAATTGACGGTGCGTGGCTGTCGGATGCGCCGTATGCCACCCTGCACCGGGTGGCAAGTGATGGCACACGGCACGGCGTGCTGAACCAAGCGGTGGAGTTTGCCAAAACGCAGTGCAGTCATCTGCGCATTGACACCCATAAGGATAACCAAATTATGCAGCGTGCTATTGCCAAAAACGGATTCCGCTATTGCGGGGTCATTCTTACGGATGACGGCACACCGCGTCTTGCCTATGAATGGCTATAAGGCGGCAACGCGCCATTCCGGAAGCTGCAGCACACTATACTTGTTGCATAAAGCGCAAGGATATATAAACAAAATTGAAACACAAATAACTTTAAGGCATTAAAGAACAAAAGTGAAGTGTGATGTTCGAAATTCTTTGTGCAACCGTACAGAATCCTGTATTTTGTTGCAAAAAAGGGTGACAATCGTTACCATTCGGTGTATAATACCGACATATTCCAAACAAGAGGCGTCGTCGCAATCCGTACGACGCTTTTATGATAAAAACAAATGTGCGCTGTGGGCAAACATTTTCCTGCTGCGCCGAACACGGATGTAATTCGTTTGGCGAAAAAGAGGGGAACCAAATGCTGAAATTCATTGCAAAACGCATCGGAACTATGTTGGTGGCTATGTTTATGATCATTCTGCTGACTTTTACCCTGATGCACGCGATACCCGGTGGACCGTTTACCAACCCCAAGGGTATGTCTGAAGAGGTCCTGGCGGCGATGGAGGCCAAGTACGGGTTGGATCAGCCCATGCCGGTGCAGTTTGTCAATTATCTGGGCAACCTGCTGCACGGCGATTTGGGACCTTCGTATAAATATACAGGCAAGACGGTCAACGATTTTATCGCCACCGGCGCGCCTGTGTCTGCCAAGCTGGGCTTGGTTACCCTGATTTTCGTACTGCTGACCAGCATCCCCATGGGCATTCTGGCGGCGCTGAAAAACAACCGCTGGCAGGATATGCTGCTTATGGCGGTGGCGACCATCGGTGTCACGATACCGTCCTTTGTCATCGCCTCGGTGCTGATTTATGCGTTTGCCTTCAAGCTCAATGTACTGCCGACCTTCGGTCTGGACAGCTGGAAAAGCTACATTTTGCCTGTGGTGGCAATGGGCGGGTACTCGGTCAGTTATCTGGCGCGTTTGATGCGCTCCAGTCTGCTGGAGGTTATGGGGCAGGATTACATCCGCACCGCCCGCGCCAAGGGGCTGACGGAATTTGCTGTTGTCACCAAGCACGCGCTGCGCAATGCCATGATCCCGGTCATTACGGTGCTGGGACCCACGGTGGCAGGGCTTTTGACCGGCAGCTTTGTTATTGAAAAGATTTTTGCAATACCCGGCATTGGGTACTATTTTGTCAACAGCGTTACACAGCGCGACTACACGACCATTATGGGCGTTACCGTTTTTTTTGCGGCCTTCCTGATGGCGATGGTACTGCTGGTCGATGTCTTTTACTGCCTGATCGACCCGCGCATTCAGTTCGACGCATAATGGGGGAGAGGGAATATGGCAGAAATCACCGCACAAAACAAGTGGGAACCGCTGGCAGCGCAGACCGCCGACCGAGAAAAAATCTGGTCGAAAAGCCGCACCTTTGCCGGGGATGTCTGGTTCCGCTTTCGACACAAGCCTACGGCGATCGCCGGGTTTATTCTGATTTTAGTTCTGGCGCTGTTTGCGCTGGTCGGACCGTTTTTCACTGCCTTTGACTACGCCCAGCAAAATCTGGAGGTCGTCAACATTCCGCCGATTATGAAGGTCTATCAGGCGCCGGACGGCGGGTACCTTTATATCACCACGGCGCTCAAGCTTGTCCGCGTGGATGAACACGGCAAGCTGCAGGGGCAGCTCAAGCGCGTGCGTGAGGAGGACGCCAAGAGTATGACCATCTACGATGCCGGAGGCACCGAGGTGGCGCTGTACTACGGCGGCAGCACCTATGTTGTGGCGGACGAAGCCACCGGAAATATTTACCCTTCGCGGTTTATCCGCAATGGCTCGTACTTATTGGGCACGGACTCCTTGGGGCGTGATGTGCTGACCCGCCTGATGTACGGCACCCGTATTTCACTGATGGTTGCCTTAATGGCAACACTGGTCAATATGCTGATCGGCATTTTGTATGGCGGCATTGCCGGGTACGCGGGCGGCGCAGTAGACACCGTGATGATGCGTATTGTGGATATTATCTCCACCATTCCGCTGACCTTGTATGTGATTTTGATTATGCAGGTGCTTGGCTCCGGCTTGCAAAGCATTGTTGTAGCGCTGGGCAGCGTTTACTGGGTCGATATGGCGCGCGTGGTGCGCGGGCAGATTTTAAGCCTGAAGCAGCAGGAATTTGTGCTGGCGGCCAAGACCATCGGCTCCTCGCCCAAGACGATCCTGCTGGAACATATGATCCCCAACGCGCTGGGTTCCATTCTGGTCACTATGACGATGCTGATCCCCTCCGCCATCTTTATGGAGGCGTTTCTGGGGTATCTGGGCATCGGCCTGCAGCCGCCGCTGGCAAGCCTTGGCACGATGTGCAACGATGCCTCGGCCAACCTGCGCACCAGCCCGCATGAGCTGCTGTTCCCAGCGCTGATGATTTGCGCCATTATGTTCGCCTTCAACTTTGTGGGCGATGGTCTGCGCGATGCGCTGGATCCGAAATTGAAAAAGTAAGGGGAATCCCAATGAGCGAACCGATTTTACGGGTCGAGGACCTGAAAACCTCGTTTATGACCTCGGCCGGAGAAGTACAAGCTGTGCGCGGTGTCAGCTTTACGGTGCATAAGGGCGAAATTTTGGGCATCGTGGGCGAGAGCGGCAGCGGCAAAAGTGTGACCTCTATGTCCGTGCTGCGTTTGCTGGCGGACACCGCGCGCATCAAAAGCGGCAAGGTGGAATTTGAGGGTACCGACCTGACCAAGGTCAGTGACCGTCAGATGCGGGAAATCCGCGGGCAGAAAATTGCGATGGTGTTCCAAGACCCGATGTCCAGCCTGAACCCGCTGATTCCGGTGGGCAAGCAGGTGGCAGAGATGATTCGGGTGCATCACCCCGATATCAAGCCTGACGAACTGAAGGAAAAAACCTTGCAGCTGTTCAAGGATGTGCGCATCCCCGAAGCAGAAAAACGGCTGAAAGCCTACCCGCACGAGTTTTCGGGCGGTATGCGTCAGCGCGTTATGATTGCGATGGCTCTTGCCAACCACCCCGACCTGCTGATTGCGGACGAACCCACCACAGCGCTGGATGTAACGATACAGCATCAAATTTTAAAGCAAATGCGTGCCTTGCAGCAGGAATACGGCACCAGCATTATCTTTATCACCCACGATTTGGGCGTGGTTGCTGAGCTTTGTGACCGCGTGGTCGTGATGTACGGCGGGCTTGTTATGGAGCAGGCGAATATTTATGACCTGTTCGAGAACCCGCTGCACCCCTATACCATGGGGCTGCTGGCATCGGTGCCGGGGCTGAACAAGGATAAAAACGAGCGGCTGCAATCCATACCCGGTAGCCCGCCGGATATGACCCGCCCGCCCAAGGGCTGCCCCTTTGCTTCCCGCTGTGCCTATGCCCGCAGCATCTGCGCACAGGAGTGTCCGCCCTTTGTGGAGGTGGGCAGCCGCAGCGCCCGCTGCTGGCTTTTGCAGCCCGATGCCCCCGCAGAGGGCAACCCCCTGCATGAAAAACTAGCCAAGGCGAAAGGAGGTGCCGGGTAAATGGAACAGCCGATTTTGCAGGTCGAGCATTTGACAAAGTTTTTCCCGGCAGGCGGCAAGGCAGAGGTCCACGCGGTGGACGATGTCAGCTTTACCCTGCGCCGCGGGCGCACCTTGGGGCTGGTAGGGGAGTCCGGCTGCGGCAAAAGCAGCTGCGCGCGCACGGTCATCCGCATTTATGAGCCGAGCGCCGGCAAGATTTTGCTGGACGGACAGGACATTGCCCATATGAGCCAGCGCCAGCTGCAGCCGATTCGCCGCAAAATGCAGATGATTTTTCAAGACCCTTACGCCTCGCTGAACGCCCGTATGACGGTGCGGGATATCATTGCCGAGCCGCTGAAGGCGCACCATATCTGCCAGTCCCGCAAAGATATGGACGACAAGATTTTTGCTATGCTGGAGCGCGTGGGACTTACCGCCGAACACGCAGGACGCTATGCGCACGAATTTTCCGGCGGTCAGCGCCAGCGCGTCGGCATTGCCCGCGCCCTTGTGCTGAACCCGGAGCTGGTTATCTGCGATGAGCCCATTTCTGCACTGGATGTTTCCATTCAGGCGCAAATCGTCAACCTGCTGCGCGATTACCAGCAGGCAGAGGGTACATCCTACCTGTTTATTGCACATGATTTGTCGATGGTACGTTATGTGTCGGACGATGTGGGCGTTATGTATCTGGGGCAGCTGGTGGAAACCTGCGAGGCAAAGGAAATTTACGACCACCCGCTGCATCCCTATACCCAAGGACTTTTAAGCTGCATTCCTGTGGCTGACCCCAAGCTTGCCCGCGCACAAGAAAACGCCGGCATCGAGGGCGACCTGCCCAGCCCGGTCAACCCGAAGCCCGGCTGCCGCTTCTGCAGCCGCTGCCCCTATGCCAAGCCCATCTGTGCCGAGCAGACCCCCGCGATGAAGGAGGCTGCCCCCGGACATTTTGTGGCGTGCCATTTATATTAAGGTTTACCGCGTTTTGCGTTAAACATAAATTTGCAGAGAGAGGGAATACCATGAAAAAGAAAGCTTTCAGCGCCGTACTTGCCGGCGCAATGGCGGTTTCGCTGCTCAGTGCGTGCGGCGGCAACAGCCAGCCCCAGAACATCGCCGATGTTTCCAGCGCTGCCAGTGAGCCTGCCTCCACAGTGACCTCGGCAGAGCCTGCCGCCCAGGAAATGACGTTTGTGCTGAACAACATCCCGGACGGTCTGGATCCCACCGTGACCAACAACTCCTTTGCGCAGTATGTGATTTTGAACTGCTTCGAGGGTCTGGTCACCTATGACAGCACCGGTGCCGTTGTGGCAGGCTGTGCCGAAACGTGGGATATCAGCGACGACGGCTTGACCTACACCTTCCACCTGCGTGACGGTCTGAAATGGAGCGACGGCACCGACTTGACCGCCGAGGACTTTGTCTACTCCATCCAGCACGTTCTGACCCCCGCCACCGGCGCACAGTATGTCAGCATGGTCACGGATTACATCAAGGGTGCGCAGGAATTCTATGACGGCACCGGCACGGCAGAGGATTTGGGTGTAAAGGCAATCGACGCCAAGACGCTGGAAATCACCCTCAAGCAGCCGACCTCTTACTTCATCGATGTGCTGAGTATGTGGGTGTATGACCCCATCCAGAAGGCAACCGTAGAAGCCAACGGCGATGCTTGGTCTACCAAGGCAGAAACCTATGTCGGTAACGGTCCCTTCAAGGTCACCGGGATGAGCATGAACGAGAACGTCATCCTCGAAAAGAACGAGAACTACTGGAACGCCGACAGCGTCACGCTGGACAAGCTGACCTTCCGCTATGTTCTCGATCAGGCTACCGCGCTGACCGCCTATGAGTCCGGTGAGGTTGACGGTGTGATCTCCATCCCGTCCTCCGACTACGCCCGCCTGAAGGCAGACAAGGCCGGTGTGCAGACCAGCCCCAGCTACGGCACTGTCTACTACAACATCAACTGCTCTGTCGCTCCGTTTGACGATCCTCTGGTGCGTAAGGCGCTCTGCCTTGCCATTGACCGCCAGTCCATCATCGACAACGTTGTGCAGGTCGATGCCCAGCCCGCTTACAGCTTCCTTGCTCCCGGCTACATTGTAGACGGCAAGGATATCACCGAAGGTCGCAGCGACTATGGTCTGTCCGCTACTGCGGACGTTGAGGCTGCGCAGGCAGCGCTTGCCGAGGCAGGCTACCCCAATGGCGAAGGCTTCCCCACGCTGCATCTGAGCTACTATGACAACGATACCGTCAAGAAAGTCGTCGAAGCTATGGCAGAAATGTTCAAGAACAACCTGAACATCAACGTCGAGGTTTCCTCTGCCGACTGGGGCATCTTCTACGACAGTGTCGTCAAGGGCGATTACGAGGTCTGTGCCATGGGTTGGAGCGCCGACTATGTCAACCCCATGAGCTTCCTGCCCCTGTTCAAGACCGGCGACTCCACCAACAATGCCTTCTACTCCAACGCTGACTATGACGCTCTGGTGGAGCAGGTTATGACAGAGAGCGACCCCGCCAAGGCAGCCGAGCTGACCATGCAGGCGGATGCAATTGCTTCCGAGGATTACGCCTGCCTGCCGCTGTACTACAAGTCCAACAGCTACCTGATGCATGACAACATCAGCGGTTACTTTATGAATGCCTCCGGCGGTCTGTTCTTCAAGGATGTGAAGGTTTCCTGATGCGCTGCACGATTGAAACGAAGGATTTCGGGGATATGGTGTTTACGCTGTATCCCGAATATGCCCCCATCACGGTGGCAAACTTTGTCAAGGTCGCAAAAAGCGGCTTCTATGACGGGCTGTGCTGGTGCCGTATCGTCAAGGACTATGTCATTCAGGGCGGTTCGCCGGACAATGACATTATGACCGACAGCGACTGGCATATAAAAGGGGAGTTCGCTGAAAATGGCGTACCTAACCCCTTGCAGCACATCCGCGGTGCGCTTTCTATGGCGCGCGACGATGCCCCTGACACAGCGGGCACCCAGTTTTTTGTGGTGCATAAAGACGCCCACAAGCTGGACGGTCGTTATGCGGCGTTTGGCGAGATGGAAAGCGGCTTTGATGTGCTGGATGCCATCGCCAGCCAGCCTACCTACGGTGCCGAAACTTGGAATAAACCGATCGATATGCCGGTTATTACAAGAATCACCATAGAAGAATAAGCATAAGTTCCTATTATAAAGGTATCCGCTGTACAGGAAAATCCCTGTACGGCGGATACCTTTTTGTGTTATGGCAGCGGATGATTCTTTTGGGTTACATCGCGTTTGCAGGCAGACAGAACAGCGGATAGGCGGCGCTTTTCCAACACAAGAGACCAGGCGCAAAACTTCGCTAAAGATAAATTTAGCGAAGTACAGGAGAGGGGGCGTTGTATCGTTAGGATAGCCGTGCCGCTTGTGTCACTTGCATTTTTTAACGAAATTTTGCAGGTCTTAATGCAAGGTGCAGCTTTTAGTTTTGCAAATAGGTGTAAATGCGTTTTATAATAATGTGATTTTTCGGTGCAGGTCTACAACAACAAGGCAGATTATAAAAAGAACAGTCTGCTGTTCTCGGCGCTGATGGCGCTTGTCGGCAGCGTTGCCACCTATTTTATAAGCGGACGCGCCTTGAAGCCGCTCTGCGAATTTTCTGACAGAATCGAGGAGGTGCAGGCACAGAACCTGTCGGACTCCCGCATTGAGGAAAGCAGCGTTGCCGAGCTGAATCGGTTGAGTGTTTCCTACAACCGGATGCTGGCACGTTTGTCCGAGGCGTTTAAAACACAGCGGCATTTCACGGCGAATGCAGCGCATGAATTCCGTACCCCACTGGCCGTGATGCAGCTGCAGTTGGATCTGTACAACTCGACTGAGCATCCAATCAACGAAGCCTGTGCGCAGCAAACCATCCGTATGATGACCGAGCAGAACGAGCGCCTGAGCAAGATGGTCAAGACCCTGCTGGATATGAGCGAATTGCAGACCGTGGCACGGGATGACGAGATTGCCTTGGATGCCCTTATTGAGGAGGTCTTGGCGGACCTTGAACCGCTTGCGCAGGAGAAAACGATCCATCTTACCGCACAATGCGATACCGTGACGATGACAGGCAGCGATATTTTGCTGTATCGCCTTGTCTACAACCTTGTGGAGAACGCCATAAAATACAACACGCCGGGCGGCACCGTCACCGTTGGTGCCGTACAACAGGACAAGCATATCCGTTTGACGGTTGCGGATACCGGCACCGGCATACCGGAGGAGCTGAAAGAACGTGTGTTTGAGCCGTTTGTCCGCTTTGACAAATCCCGCAGCCGCGCGCTGGGCGGTGTCGGGCTGGGGCTTGCCCTTGTGCGCGAGATCGTCAACGTACACGGCGGCAGCATTTCCGTAAAGGATAACCCCGACGGCGGTACCACCTTTGAAGTCATTTTTTGATTGGAATTTTTGCCAAAAAACAGGGGGCGAGTCTTGGCTCGCCCCCTGTTTTATTGTTACATTCCTGTGACAGAGTCGATTGGCATGGAGATAAAAATACCCTGCGCATCGCTGTGCATACCGCAGCTTTCGCCCATACACTGCATCAGCGCCACCTTATTGGCGGATTCCGTCAAAATCAGAACGATTTCCTTTTCGTCCTGAACGCTCAAACCCCAGAAGCCCGTTGCCTCCTGATTGCCGATACGTCGGCTGCGGATGACCGTGCCGCCCTTGGCACCTGCCGCGCGAACTGCTTTCATCACATCATCGCTGAAACCGCTGTTCACAATGGCTGCCACCAGAGAGTGTTTCGATTCAGACATACTGTTTTCATCCTTTCCGCTGGTATTCACAACGTCTTTTCCTGCATCGTGGGCAAGAATGCGTAAAATCATATTGTTTGCACCGTTCAGCGGTATCGTAAAGGCAATACCGCTGTTCGCTTTGTGCATCTGCAGTTCCGTGTACAGCTTTTCCATCAAAAGCGGGGACAGACGCTTGGGTACCATACTGACCAAGACGCTTTTGTCAATGCTGCCAAGACCGAGCATATCCATAATTTCGCTGGACGCCGTTCCCTCGGCATTAAAACGGTATTGCAGCGGCAGGGAGCCTTTTCGGAACATTTCTGCCGCGCGCTCGGCAAGCTTGGGGGTGGTAATCAGCACCAACAACTGAAAAGATACTTTTTTCTCTTGTTCCATATTACTCACCCTCCTCAAGATCCACGATCATATCGCAATCATCAGCAATGGCTGCCGGTACCGGATGCACCCTGCCTGCGGTTTTCAGCTTGTAGACCAGCCCCATCAGCTGGATGGCAATCAGCGGCGTCAGCGCAACCAGCGCCACCACACCAAAGGCATCGGTCATCAGGTTGCCGCCCAGTGCCTCGCACACGCCGATGCTGAGCGGCAGCAAAAAGGTCGAGGTCATCGGACCGCTGGCAACACCGCCGGAGTCAAAGGCAATGCCGATAAAGATATCCGGCACAAAACGGGACAGTACCAAGGCAATAAGGTATCCCGGAATGACGAACCACTGGATCGAAATGCCGGTCAGCACACGAAGCATCGCCAGCCCCACGCTGGCAGCAACACCGATCTGCATACAGCGGTTCATCATTTTGACCGAGATGGCACCGTTGGTGACCGCTTCCACCTGATGGTTCAGCACCTGAATGGCAGGCTCCGCTTTGACAATATAGTAGCCGATCAGCGCGCCAATCGGAACCAGAATCCAACGGAAGGGTACCCCTGCCAGTTCCTTGCCAAGGTAAGCACCGACAGGCGCAAAGCCGATATTGGCACCGCATAAAAACAGTACCAGTCCAACATAGGTATACCCAAAACCAATGATGATGCGCTTGACTTGCAGCCCGTGATAGCGTTTGGTAAACCATTGGAAAATCAAAAACACCCAAAGGATTGGCACAAGAGAGAGCAGCACCTCCTTGGCGTACAGCGGAAGCCCCTGTGAAAACACACGGGCAACATCCTGCGTGGTGACAACCGTTGCCACATCGGTAAGGCTGTAGGCAGCCTCGGTCGGCTTAAAAAAGCAACCGAGAATCAGCACCGCCAAAATCGGACCCACGCTGGAAAGTGCCACCAGACCAAAGCTGTCGTTCGCTGCATTTTTATCGCTGCGCACGGACGCAAGACCGACGCCCATCGCCATAATAAACGGCACCGTCATAGGTCCGGTGGTAACACCGCCGGAGTCAAATGCCACTGCCAGAAATTCCTTGGGTACAAACATAGACACCAAAATAAGCGCCAGATAGCAAATGATCAGCAGCATTGAAAGGCTGATTTTGTAACGGATACGCACAATAGCCAGCGCCAGAAACAGCCCCACGCCGACAGCCACCGTAAAAACCAGCACCGCATTGGGTACCGAGGGTACCTGCCCCGCCAACACCTGCAGATCCGGCTCCGACACGGTGATAATAACGCCCATCAAAAAGCCTGTCAGCAGCACGGTGAGCAGCTTTTGCATTTTGGAGATCTGCACGCCGACACCCTCGCCGATGGGGGTCATTGCCATTTCTGCGCCAAGCTGGAAAAAGCCCATCCCGATAATCAGCATAAATGCCCCGGTCAGGAACATAACCACACTGCCCAGCTCCATCGGAATCAAAAATATGCTGAGCATCAGCACGATTCCGGTGATCGGCAATACCGCCGCCAGCGACTCGCTGATTTTTTCCTTCAGTTTTACATTCAATTCTACGCCCACCTTTCAACAGAGTGTTTCTTTTGCACGGTGTTTACAGATCAAAAGGGCGTTTGCTGACTTCTCCCCTGCAAATCCCAATCCAAATATTTCCTTATAATTATAACATTATAACATATCACAAATGTTATCGAATTTTAAATATTTTTTAGAATTCGGATAAATACCGTTAATTTTTTGCTTGGATGAGGCTGCTTCATTTACTTTTCTGCATAAAGCGACTATAATAGGAAAAGAATTTTGCAAAAATCAAGGAGAAGGAGCTATGCCAAATCACAAACAAAATCGCGCCCTCGCCGCCGTGCAGGAGGTCTGCATCCTGACGGCAGCCGTGGCGGTCATTGCAGCGGCGGTCTACTTTTTTCTGGTGCCAAGCCATACATCGGTCAGCAGTATTTCCGGCTTGGGGATCGTGCTTTCCAACTTTGTGCCGCTGCCGTTGTCCGCCATTACAATGATTTTAAACGTTGTGCTGTTACTGATCGGCTTTTTGACCTGTGGGCGTGAGTTTGGTGCCAAAACCGTGTACACCAGCATTTTGCTGCCGTTTTTCATCGGTGTGCTGGAGCGTGTTTTCCCCGACATCGGTTCCCTGACCGACAGCCAGGAACTGGATGTGCTGTGCTATATTTTGGTGGTCAGCGTAGGGCTGAGCATCCTGTTTAACCGCAATGCCTCGTCCGGCGGGTTGGATATCGTTGCCAAAATTATGAACAAGTACCTGCATATGGATTTGGGGCGGGCGATGTCGCTTTCCGGTATGTGCGTAGCGCTGTCGGCGGCGCTGGTCTACGACAAGAAAACCGTTGTTCTCAGCGTGCTGGGAACCTATTTCAACGGTCTGGTGCTGGATCATTTTATCTTTGACCACAACATCAAACGGCGTGTCTGCATCATCACCAAAAAAGAGGAGGCGCTGCGGCACTTCATTATCCATGACCTGCACAGCGGTGCCACCGTGTATGAGTCCTACGGGGCGTACAATCTGGAAAAACGCCGTGAGATCATTACCATTGTGGACAAGTCCGAGTACCAGAAGCTGATGAACTTTATGAACCGCGAGGATCCGCAGGCATTTATCACTGTTTACACGGTATCGGATATGCGCTACCAACCAAAAATATAAAGACATCCCCGCTGTTTCTTAAAACAGCGGGGATGCTTCTCTATGTGAGACTTTTATAGTACAAATTATGATACACACTATGCTGTACACTAAAGATAGCAGGACCCTGAAATGCAAAAGCTCATCACCAAGGAGAATCCTTATGAAAGCATTTGTTACCATTACAGGAATCCACTATCATTTCGGCAGTAAGCCCTTTGCCGTGGGGCAAAAAGTCAAGCTGGTCAAGGAACCGGACAACTGCTATGACAAGGAAGCCATCCGCGCTGAATTGCCGGGGCTTGGCTGTGTCGGCTATGTTGCCAACAGCCCCCGCACTGTGCTGGGAGATTGTCTGAGCGGCGGACGGCTGTACGATAAAATCGGAAAGGATGCCACTGCCAAGGTGGAATATGTGCTGGACGGCGCTGTCATCTGCAAGGTGAAGCTGACCGGAACCGAGAGCCTGTGCGAGCGGCCGCACACGGACGCGGAGCAAATGCCGCAGCCGTAAGCTTTACCACCGTTCAAAATGAACGCGGTCAGCCTCATAGCGTTCCTCACGCGGGGCGGTCAGATTTATGTCCGGGTAACCGAGCGCTATAATGGAGTGCGGCACGATGGACTCCGGCAGGGCAAACAGCTGTTTCTGCGCCTCCACCCTGTCCTGCTGGGGCCACGTTCCCAGCCAGACTGCACCCAGCCCCAGCTCCTGCGCGGCAAGGCAGATGTTTTGCGCCGCAATGGCACCGTCGATCACCCAATATGCCTGCGCCGGCGGAAAGGCGCGCTGCAAATCCCCGCAGACCAGAATGGCTGCTGCCGCTTTGCGCAGCGGCTCTGCCGGGCGTCCGTTGGCGTCCGCCATCTGTGCCAGCTTTTCGGGGTCGGTCACCACAACGAACGACCAGTCCCTTGCATTGACACAGCTCGGTCCGCTCATGGCAGCCTGCAGCAGTTGGTGCAGCTTTTCCTTTTCTATCGGTTTATCGGTAAATTTCCGGCAGCTGCGCCGGGTAAGAAGGGCTTCCAGCGTGTTCATAACCGATACCTCCCGTGTTGGTTGGATTTTCTTATGGCACAGTTTCAAAAATGCAAAACAGCACGCCGTCCTTCGGGGCGGCCTTTTTGCCCGTTGGTTCAGGCTCAGACCGCTTTTGTCTGCAGCAGCTTTTTGTGCATAGCAGCCATCAAAAGCAGCAGCGTCAGCAGGTAAAACGGGTAAATCGCAACCGTCGTATGGTTGGCAAGAAACCCGAACAGCGGCGGCATCACACAGTTGCCAACGTAGGCGCTTGCCATCTGCACACCGATGATCGCCTGCGATCTGTCTGCACCGAAATATTCCGGTGTTGCGTGGATCACGCTGGGGTAAACCGGCGCACAGCCCAGCCCGACAACAATCAGCCCGACCAAGGTCGCCGCCTGCCCCAACGGCAGCAAAAGCGCGGCGATGCCAACTGCAATGCCGCAAAGTCCCATACGGATCATCTGGGCATCGTTGAACCTCAGGGTCAAAAAGCCGCACAGCGCGCGCCCTGCCGTAATGCCGATATAAAACAAACTGGCAAAGCCAGCGGCCGTTTCCGGCGCAATGCCTCTGTACAAAACCAGATAGCTGCTTGCCCACAAGCCGGCGGTCTGCTCCAAGGCGCAATAGCAGAAAAACATCACCAGAACCTGCTTTACCCCGGGGATTTGCAGGATCTGCTGCAGGCTCAGCGGGCGGGCGCAGACCTCCGGCGCCGCGTCGCTGCCCTTGACCTGCTTTTTCCACAGCGGCAGGCTGAGGAAGATTATAACCGTCAGCAACAACTGAATGCCGCCGATGAGGCGGTACCCTGTGTGCCAGCCCAAACCGCGGGTCAGCACCGCCCCCATAATGTACGGACCAAGGGAAGCACCCACGCCCCACATACAGTGCAGCCAGCTCATATGGCGGCTGGCAAAATGCAGCGCCACATAGTTGTTCAGCGCAGCGTCCACGCTACCGGCACCCAGACCATACGGCACAGCCCACACGCAAAGCGCCCCAAACGAATGGCTGACAGAAAATCCGAGCAGTGCCAGCGCGGTCATTGCCACGCTGGCTGCCGTTACGGCACCCGCGCCAAAGCGGCGGGTCAAACGGTCACTTTGCAGGCTGGAAATCACCGTGCCGACAGAGATGATGCAGGCAACCACCCCAGAATACGAAAGCGGCACACCGAACCCCTGATAGATGGTCGGCCACGCCGCGCCCAGCACGGCATCCGGCAGCCCAAGACTGATAAAAGACAGATAAATCACTGCCAAAAGCAGATGCAGCATTTTGTATATTCTCCCTTAATTAAAACAAAAATGTGAGGAACCATAAACGGCAAGGCTTCCTTGCGCATTAGTAGTATTATATCACAGATTTCCCGGTTGTGCGATAGCGCGCAAAAAGAAAACCGACAAGGCGCAAAGCCCTGCCGGCGGTTTGGCGGCGTCAGCACTTGGACTGCTGCTGCGCCACCTTGGATTTTTTGGCTGCGGGAAACTCAAATTCCTTTACCCAGTCAATCAGGTACGAGGAAATTGTGACGGTAATCAGCGAAAATGCAATGCGCATCACGGGGATATAGCTCAGCGACAGCAATAAAACGACCGCGTCGGTAAACAGATACGAACGCGACAGCCGCCACTTGAAAATGTGGGAAATTGACAGTGCCAGCGCATCGTCACCGCCGCTGGAGCCGCCCTGCCGGATGATCAACCCCACGCCGATACCGACAAACAGCCCACCCAGCACCGCTGCTGCCAGCGGATGGTCGGACAGATCCGGCAGCATCGGGGGAAACTGCTCCCACAGCTTGTAGAAGCCGGAAACAAACATCGTAGATACGATGGATATCTTGATAAACCCGGCGCCCAAATACTTGAATGCCAAAAGGTAGCAGGCAATATCCAGCACCGGCGTAATGTAGGCGGGCGAAAACGCGCACCAGTGCTCAACAAAAAGCATCAAGCCGATGACGCCGCCCTCGGTGATATGGGTGCGCTGGTGGATGTTGTGAATGCCGAAGGTGCAGATCATCGCGCCCAGCAGAATCAGTAAAACCTTTTGTAAGGTAAGCCCCTCTGTCAACTTGCCCCAAAGCTCGGAAATGCGGGATCTCAATTTTAAATTGCCTCCTTGCTGAATTGCCTCTTGTATGCTATAATTATAAACTGTATAGTAACTATAAAGTCAAGGGGGCTTTATGAAAAACCTGTTTTCCATCGGTGAATTATCCAAGCTGCAAAATATTTCCCGCCAGACACTGATTTTTTATGATAAAATCGGATTATTCTGCCCAGCATATGTGGACCCGGAAAACGGCTACCGCTATTACAGCGCCGCCCAGCTGGATTTTTTGGATACTATCTGCATTATGATGAGGATCGGCTTTTCCTTGGATGAAATCAAATCCTATTTAAAGGAATACACCCTTGACACCTCCATGGCAGCTCTGCGTAAGCAGCTGACCATCATTGACCGCCAAATCGAGGAATTGCAGCTTATCAAAAGTCGCGTTGAACATCGCTGCCTGCAGCTGGAGCAGTCGACGGCGATTCGCAGCCAATACGCCGAGGTTTCGTTGCAAACCGTCCAAAGCCAATATATTGTATGGCAGGAGGTCGCCGCCCCGTACACCTTAGATCGGGTCAGTATGGCGACCAAGCAGTGCTTTGTGCGTTCGTTTAAGGAGCGGCTTCCGGTTTTCTTTCAAAGCGGCGCTATCGTTCCGCTTGCGCGCATCCTGCGGGGAGAGTATACGCTGGCATCCCACGCCTTTTTGCCGATTGAAAAATGCTCTGCCGCCGGTGTTGTCGAGCTGCCCGCGGGGCAGTGCGCCGTGACCTATCACACGGGGGATTATCTCTCCATCGGCACAGCGTATGAACGTCTTTTGCAGTATTGCCGCGCGCATCGACTGCAAATTACCTCGGACTCCTATGAGTTTGCCCTGATCGACTATCTTTCTACCGGGGACGAAGCCGAGTATATCACAAAGATCCTGTTCTATGTCGAGGATGCCCCGTAAGGCAGCTTCTTTGCGCGGCAAATTTCCAACCCGGCCATTTACACCGCCGCCATATTGCGCTATACTGATAACAGTCTACCTTATATAAAGGAGCCGGAAATTATGAGTGAAAGCAAAATCATTATCGATATTGTGGTCGATGTCCAGAAGGATTTTATCACGGGGGCCCTTGCCAACGAGCAGGCGCAAGCCAACGTGGCACATCTGGCACAGACCGCCCAAAGCCATGCCCGCGCGGGACACTGGATGTTCTTTACCCGGGACACCCACCCCGACAACTATCTGCAGACCCGCGAGGGACGCCACCTGCCTGTGGCGCATTGCATTCAGGGCAAGGACGGCTGGAACTTTGCCGCCGAGTTGGAAACGGCTATGTCCGACACCGAACCTGCCGTTTGCCGCATCATCGACAAGCCGACCTTCGGCAGCTATATGCTGCCCGGGGACATTTTGGACGAGCTGATGGCACACAACCGCAGCGTTGAGGACATTGAGAAATTTGTCATCTACGGCTACTGCACCGATATCTGCGTAATCAGCAACGCTATGGTGCTGCGCGCTGCCTTCCCCGAAACGGAAATCGAAATTCAAGCTGATTGCTGTGCCGGGGTCACGCCGCAATCCCACCAGACGGCGCTGGATGCCATGCAGGCCTGCCAGTTTACAATTTTGAAGTAAAGCACTGTCCCTTACGGACTAGCCCGAAACACCATAGCATGGGGAGATAAGAAATGAGAATCGCCTACCTGATCCTATGCCACACAGACCCTGATCACATCAAGCGTCTTACCGACAAAATTACCGACCGCACCGGCGATGAGGCGTTTGTTCATGTGGACGGAAAATGCGATGTACGACCGTTTGCGCAGGCATTGCAGGAAAACCCCCATGTACATCTGACGCCGCGCGTACCCGTATATTGGGGCGGATATTCTGCCATTGAGGCAACGATACTTCTGTTTCGCATCGCTCTTGCCCATGCAGGGCCGCCGTTTGATCGATTTGTGATCCTGCAAGGGCTTGAGTATCCGATACGATCCAATGCGGCAATCCACGCCTTTTTTGAAGAAAACGCGGACAAGGAATTTATCCTTGCCCAAAATATTTCCCAAAGCACCGACCCCAAAGAGATCCACAAGTACTCGCTGTACTGGTATCTGGACACCCCCGACAAGCGGTGGGTCAGGCTTTTGCACGAGGTCAACCGTTCCCTGTTTCTGGCACGCGGTCACATCCCGCATTTTAAGCACAGTTATGTAAAAAATAATAACGGTGAAAAGATGGCTATCCATCAAGGCTGCGCGCAGTTTGGTGTAACTCGAGATCTTGCCGAGTATCTGGTGCGTTTTCACGAGGAAAACAAAGGCTTCAACCGCTATTTTCATTCCATGTATGCCCCGGACGAGGCGTACTTTCACACCATTGTCTATAACTCCCCCTTCGTCAGACACACGCCGGACGGCAAGGCGGTTGCCAGACCCCATCTGACGGATTTTGAAAATCTGACCTATTTTGAATACCCGACTACGGTCACGCTTTTTACAGAAAAGAAGGATTGGGCAAAGCTGCGGGACAGCGGGTTCCTTTTTTTCAGAAAAGCCTCCAGTGAAAGCAAGGAACTGCTTGACTACATTGATGCACAGCATCTTTTGCAAGACAACCCTTGATGCGGTATTCCCCACCTATGCAGGAAGCGGCTGCCAGACGGCAGCCGCTTCTTCTTTTGCTGTTCACACGGTCAGTGGGTTTCTTACAAAAGAATTACAAAGAAATGCCGAATCATCGCCAACTTGCCGCTGCAGACACTGCACAGGTGCCAAAACGTGAACCGTTTCCATTCAAATTGTAACCTTTTTTGGACGTTTTTTCCAAATTCGAGGTTTTCTATTCGTGCAAAGCCACAAAATTGGTTAAAATAAACATTTTTCTCTTGATTTTTCAGCGGAATAGGTGTACTATAATGTCAATCCGAAACAGAAACGTTTCCGATGCAGTTCCAAATTCATGTATACAATGTTTTTCTTTAGAAGGAGGAAAAACCATGAAAACCAAGAAAACTCTGTCCCTGACCCTCGCGGCCGCCATGACCGCCGGTCTGCTGGTTGGCTGCGGCGGTGGCGCTGCCAGCTCCAGCACCCCCGCTGCTTCCAGCGATGCCGTTGCTTCCAGCGAGGCTGCCCCCGCAGCCGCTGGCAAGGTCTACTACCTGAACTTCAAGCCCGAACAGGATGAAGCCTGGCAGAAGCTCGCCGCCAAGTACACCGAGGAAACCGGTGTTCCCGTAACCGTCGTCACCGCCGCTTCCGGTCAGTACGAAACCACCCTGATGAGCGAGATGGCCAAGAGTGATGCTCCCACCCTGTTCCAGGTCAACGGTCCTGTCGGTCTTGCCAGCTGGAAAGACTACTGCTACGACCTGTCCGGCACTCCCCTCGCCGGTGAGCTGACCAGCGACACCTACTCCCTGAAGGACGGCGACGCCACCCTGGGCATCGGCTACGTTATCGAGAGCTACGGTCTGATCACCAACAAGACCCTGCTGGAGAAGGCCGGCTACAAGGCCGAGGACATCAAGAGCTTTGACGACCTGAAGAAGGTTGCCGAGGACATCACCGCCCGCAAGGACGAGCTGGGCTTTGCTGCCTTCACCTCCGCCGGTATGGACGGTTCCTCTGACTGGCGCTTCAAGACCCACCTCGCCAACCTGCCCATCTACTTTGAGTATCAGGCAGACGGCATCTCCTCTACTGATGCTATCAAGGGCACCTACCTCGACAACTACAAGAACATCTTTGATCTGTACATCAACAACTCCACCTGCGACCCCGCCGAGCTGGCAGGCAAGACCGGTGATGACAGCCGCAACTTCTTCCAGAACGGTTCTTGGGAGTACAACAACCTCGTCGGCGAGGACAAGCCCTTCACCGATGACGACCTGACCATGCTGCCCATCTACATTGGCGTCGGCGACGAAGCCAATCAGGGTCTGTGCACCGGCACCGAGAACTACTGGTGCGTCAACAAGGAAGCCAACGCTGAGGACATTCAGGCTACGCTGGACTTCATGTACTGGTGCGTCACCTCTGAGGAAGGCACCACTGCCATGGCGAACGATATGGGCTTTGTTATCCCCTTCAAGAAGGCTGTCGAGTCCCCCAACCTGTTCGTCAAGGTTGACAATGCTATGACCGCCGCCGGCAAGACCCCTGTGGCTTGGAACTTCTCCACCATGCCTTCCGAGAACTGGAAGAACGGTGTGGGTTCTGCCCTGACCGCTTACGCTGCCGGTACC
>SFOX01000076.1 GCA_004552305.1 Subdoligranulum variabile
CGTGGTCTGCCCCCGGCAGCCAGCCGAAGTTGAACATGACTGCATCGGCGGTGCCGGGCTGCACATACTGTAATAGGTCGGCGTGGCTGCCGCAGATGAGCTCGTACCGGTTGGCGGGCACATTTGCCTGTTCCAGCCGGGCGCGGGTGGAGCGGATGGCTTCGGGCTGCACGTCAAAGGCCACCACCCGCCCGGCGGGGGCGGCCAGATTGCACAGAAAGGCGGTGTCGCCGCCGTTGCCGCAGGTGGCGTCCACGCACAGCTGCGGATGCACCAGCCGGGCGGCTAAAAAGTCCTGCACGAACTTGACAGCCGTTAAATCCGGGGTGCGGCGGCGCACCAGCTGCCCGCCCTCGGCGGCAAAGCCGAATTTGCCCCAGAAGGCAAGCTCGGCGGCGTTTTCCGGCAGCGGGGCGGTAAAAATCGTGGCGGCTTCCCGGTCATAGCCGCCAAAGCTGCCCGCCACCGGGGCAGGATGCACAGGGCGGCAAGCTGTGCGCCTTTTGGGGCGGGGGAGAGGGTACACTCCCCGATGCAGTCCTTTTCTTTATACAGGGCAAACCCCTGTTCGGTGCGGCGCAGTTCCATAAAAAGCTCCTCCTTGACGGGCTGATGTTCTTCCCTTACAATAGCAAGCAGCGGCGCGGCTGTCAAGGGCAGAAAAACAGGACCGTATTTCACATATTCTTCACGGCGCAAGCGATTCATTTTCACATTTGACAGTTACAATAGGGACAGTTCAAAGGAACAGATGTCCCTTCGGACCGGCCTTTGAGGGAAGGATGTAGTAACATGGAAAACGAGAACAAGTGGGAATACGATTATTCCGCTTCCAATAACGAGACCGGCTACCCCAACGTGGGCAGCAGCGGCATGAACACGGCAAACCAGTATAACGAGCCGGAGGCGCAGCCCGCGCGTCCGGCCTATACCGCCCCGGCAGACGGCGGCAGCGTGCCGCCCACCCCGCCGGAGCAGCCGCAGTACAGCGCCCCGGCGCAGCCGGAAAAGCCCCGCCGCAAGAAGTTCAATGGCAAAAAGCTGGCACGCAGCGCTGTGGCGCTGGTGCTGGCGGCTGCCATGGGCTTTGCGGGCGGCTTTGTGGGCGCAAAATACGGCGGCGGCAGCAAGGTGGTCATCCAGCAGGTGGAGCGCCCTGCCAGCTCTGACAGCAGCACCGACAGCACCGGCAATTCCATCAGCGCCACCAGCGGCACCGGCCTGAGCACCGCACAGGTGGCTGAGATGGTCAGCCCCAGCGTGGTGGTCATCACCACCGAGCAGGTGGTCTACTCCCAGTGGTCGTGGTACGGCCAGAGTCAGGTGGAGAGCGGCGCGGGCAGCGGCGTCATCATCAGCTCGGACGGCTATATCCTCACCTGCGCCCATGTGGTGAGCGGTGCATCCAACATCACCGTGAGCATCGGCGACAAGGATTACCCCGCTACGCTGGTGGGCGAGGATACCACCAGTGATATCGCTGTGGTCAAGGTCGATGCTACCGGCCTGACCCCTGCCACCGTGGGCAACAGTGACAGCCTGAAGGTGGGCGAAAGCGTCATGGCCGTGGGCAACCCCTTGGGTGAGCTGGGCGGCACCGTGACCAGCGGCATCGTCAGCGCACTGAACCGCAGCGTCAGCATTCAGGGCTCCAGCTCTGTCAACACCATGTCCCTGATCCAGATGGATGCCTCCGTCAGCCCCGGCAACTCCGGCGGCGGCCTGTTCAACATGAACGGCGAGCTGGTGGGCATCGTCAACGCAAAGTCCTCCGACAGCGATGCCGAGGGTCTGGGCTTTGCCATCCCGGTAAATGACGCCGTGAAGGTGGCGCAGGAGCTGCTGGAAA
The DNA here is from genome assembly GCA_004552305.1 of Subdoligranulum variabile. Lineage (GTDB taxonomy): Bacteria > Bacillota > Clostridia > Oscillospirales > Ruminococcaceae > Gemmiger > Gemmiger variabilis_A. The sequence continues at coordinate 1,850 of SFOX01000076.1, forward strand.
ACGGCTATGTGACCGGCCGTCCCTATCTGGGCATCAGCTACTATGCCGTGACCGACGCCCAGACCGCCGCCCAGCTGGGCGTGAACGCCTACGGTGTCTACATCGTGGAAGTGGTCAAGGGCGGCCCTGCCGACAAGGCGGGCCTGCAGGCCGGTGACCGCATCGTGAGCATGGACGGCAGCGAGGTTGCCACCCAGAGCGACCTTGGCACCCTGATGCAGGGTCAGATGCAGACCGTTACTGTCACCCTTGGCGAAAAGGGCGCAGAGAATAACTGAAAATAGTAAAAAGGCGAGAGTCCTCCGTTTTTTCGGAAGGCTCTCGCTTTTTTGTTTGTACCGCGCTCCGCGGGGGCAGAGGCTGTTGCAGAGGGATGTTCTCTTTTGACACCAAAAGAGAACCAGAAAAGTGCCAGCGATTTCGACGCGCTGGAGCCACGAAAAAGGGGCTACTCGCCCCTTTTAACCCCAAAGAAGTGGGCTACACCGGAAAAAACTGAAGATTCACGCCTGTTCGGCGTGAAGATCTTTTAACCGTTTTTTCCGGCTCCGCCGATTTGAAGCCCCTCAGTCGCTG
>SFOX01000016.1 GCA_004552305.1 Subdoligranulum variabile
CGCACTTTTATTTTTATGCTGTCCGCCGGTGGCTTGCAAAGCGGCGCAGAATCCAGTATACTAAAGGCGTAAACGTCAGGGGAGGTACAACTATGCGTTTGTTTGATGTGCTGGGTCCGGTTATGACAGGACCCTCCAGCAGCCATACGGCGGGTGCGGTGCGCATCGGCAGCACGGCGCGCCGCCTTTTGGGCGAGGCACCTGCCCAAGCCGACATTATTTTATACGGCAGCTTTGCCGCCACCGGGCGCGGACACGGCACCGACCGTGCGCTGGTCGCGGGGCTTTTGGGTATGCAGCCCGACGATGACCACATCCCGGACAGCTTTGCCATCGCCGCCGCGCAGGGGCTGCAGTTCACGGTTTCCACAGGCACGCTGCGCGGTGTCTACCCCAACACCGCCATGCTGCGGCTGGTGGGGGTATCCGGGCGCAAGCTGGAAGTCATGGGCGAATCCATCGGCGGCGGGCGCATCAACATCTGCCGCATTGACGGCATTACCACCCATTTCGGCGGCGACCGCAACACGCTGATCGTCTTTAACCATGACTCTCCCGGACACGTTGCCGCCGTCACCGGCGCGCTGAGCCGCCTTGGCATCAACATTGCCACCATGCAGCTGTTCCGCTCCGAGGCGGGCGGCTACGCCGTTATGGTGCTGGAATGTGACCAGCCCCTTCCGGAGCAGCTACCCGGCGAGCTTTCCGCCTTGAACGGCATTATCAAGGTCACGATTTTAAACGCATAAAGGGGTGTTGAAATGGCGTTCTCATCTGTCAGTTCCATGCTGGATACCTGCAAGCAGAGCGGGCGTCCGCTGTATGAAGTCATTTTGGAAAGCGACCTTGCCGAAAGCGGTCTGACCCGCGCCGAGAGCGAAGCCGAAATGCACCGCCTGTGGGGCGTCATGTGCGCCACCAGCGCCGGGTATTGCGGCGCCGACCGCTCGATGAGCGGCTACGCCGGGGGCGACGCCGCCAAGGTTGCGCAGGCAGCCGGGGAGGGCAGGCTTTATGCCGACGGCTACTTTGCCGAGGTCATTGCCGAAGCCCTGAAAACCGCCGAGTGCAACGCCTGTATGAAGCGCATCGTGGCGGCACCCACAGCGGGCAGCTGCGGTGTTTTGCCCGCCGTGCTGCTGCCGCTGTTCCGCGCCGGACGCGCCGACGAGGATGCAGTCTGCCGCGCGCTGTATGTTGCCGCCGGGTTCGGGCAGGTCGTCGCCGCCAGAGCCACCCTGGCAGGGGCGGAGGGCGGCTGCCAGGCTGAGGTCGGTGCTGCCAGTGCGATGGCTGCCGCGGCGCTGACGGTGCTGAAAAACGGCACACCCGAGCAGGCTGCCGAGGCGTTTGCCATGGCGCTGACCAATCTGGAGGGGCTTGTCTGCGACCCCGTGGCGGGTCTGGTGGAGATCCCCTGCGTCAAGCGCAATGTCATCGGCGCGATGAACGCCGTTTCCGCCGCCGATATGGCGCTGGCAGGCGTGGTGGGGCATATCCCCGCCGATGAGGTCATCGACGCCATGGCTGAGGTCGGCAATGCGATGAGCCACGAGCTGCGCGAAACCGGCATCGGCGGCTTGGCAGGCACCCCCACCGGCTGCCGCATCCGCGACGCCGTGACCCGCGGCTTTGACACCCCGTGACCCCTTGCCAAGTATGCTATACTATTTTATATAGAACATATAGAACAAAATAAACCATCCGGAGGTTTTTGACTATGAATGATCCGCGTTGGGCATCCATTGATGCCTTTGCCGAACAAAACCGCGACGCCGTGCTGCGGGACATCACCCGTCTGGTAGCCGTTCCCAGTGTCGAGGGTACCCCCGAGCCGGGCGCGCCCTTCGGTGCCGGTCCCAAGGCAGCCCTTGACAAGGCGCTGGAGATCGCCGCCGAGCTGGGTCTGCACACCTATAACGCCGACGGCTACATCGGCTGGGCGGACACCGCCCCCATCGCCGAAGGGCAGAAGTTCCTTGCCACCATCACCCACACCGACGTTGTCCCCGAGGGCAACGGCTGGGACGCCGACCCCTACACCGTGCGCGTGCGCGACGGCTGGCTGCTGGGGCGCGGCGTTGCCGATGACAAGGGTCCGAGCATCCTCTGCCTGTACGCCCTCAAATACCTGAAGGACAGCGGCATCGCCCTGCGCTATCCCGTGCGTGCCCTGCTGGGTGCCAACGAGGAGACCCATATGCACGACGTTGACTACTACGCCAAGCATTACCCGATGCCCGCCTTCTGCTTTACCCCCGATGCCGAGTTCCCGGTCTGCAACGGCGAAAAGGGCGGTTTCAGCGGCGAGCTGGTCAGCCACGCGCTGAACGGCGTGATACTGGACTTCCAAGGCGGTGTTGCGATCAACGCCGTGCCCGACCGCGCCTTCTGCGTGGTGAATGTCCCCGCCGACCGTCTGACCCCCGCCGAGGGCATCACGCTGGAAGCGGGGGAGCAGCCCGGCACCACCGTTATCCGCGGCTGGGGCAAGAGCGGTCACGCCGCCATGCCCGCCGGCACGGTGAATGCTATTGGTCTGATCGTGCGCTATCTGCTGGACAGCGGCATCTGCACCGAGGCGGAAAACGCCTATCTGCAGGTGCTGCGCACCCTGCACGCCGACACCGACGGCACCGCCTTGGGCATTGCCGCCGACGATGGTCTGTTTGACCCGCTGACCGTGGTGGGCGGCACCATCCGTATGAAGGGCGGCGTCATCCGCCAGACCTTTGACTGCCGCTACCCCACCAACACCAACCCCGAAACGATGTCCGCCGCCGTGCGCAAGGTCTGCGGCGATGCCGCCGCGCTGGAGAATGTTTCCAGCCGTGTGCCGTTCTATATTGCCGCCGACAGCCCCGCCATCCAGACGCTGATCCACACCTACAACGATGTCACGGGCGAGGGCAAGACCCCCTTCACGATGGGCGGCGGCACCTATGCGCGCCACTTCCCGTATGCGGTCAGCTTCGGTCCCGAGCATACCGACCTGCCCCTGCCGGAGTTTGCCGGTCCGATGCACGGTGCCAACGAGGGTGCTAACTTTGATAAGCTCATCGAAGCGCTGAAAATTTATATTCTAGCGCTGCTGCGTCTGCAGGAAATCGAGCTGTAAAATAACAGCCCCGCTTCCCTTGGGAAGTGGGGCTGTTTTCTTTATTTTACTATACGCTCAAAATTCCACGCCGCTGTCGTACAGCGTAACATACCCGCTGTCCTGCCGGTTTCTGCGGCGGCACAGGGCGGCGACCAAAGCAAAAATCCCGCCCGCCACAACCAAAACTGCCAAAATTCTGCCAAGATGTTTCATATCGCTGCCCTCCCGGTTCGCACCTGTTATTTTTCTATCTATACTATACCACAAGAAACACCCGGTTGCAAGTAAGTTCCATACTTTGCAACATTTGCGCAAAACTCTGCATAAATTGCGCATTCCGCCGTTTTCGGACGTTCTTCACAAAATTGCCTTGACTTGAAGCCTAAAAATGTTAAAATGGTACTGTATATTTGTCCGGTTGGAGCAAGGCTTGCCGTTTTCTCTGGCATCGCCGCAGCCGGACGCCATTTCAACGTGACTGCGCCGCACTGCAAAATCGGTGCGCGGTCACATCAGAACAGGGGGAAATCAGCTTGTTTAAGTCCCTAAAGCGCTCCGCCAAGGGTGTTGCCGTCCCGCACGACAAAGCCACAGCAGGGCTGGCTACGGTGCAGATGCCCGTTCCCGACCGCGTTGTGATCCCTATGTCTATGCACATCGGCGCACCGGCTGAGCCGACCGTCCAAAAGGGTGACACCGTGCAGGTGGGTACCATCATCGGCAAAGCGGGCGGGTTCGTCAGCGCCAACATCCACTCCAGCGTGTCCGGCACGGTGGAGGGCATCGCCCCGCTGCGTATGGTCAACGGAGCCATGACCACCGCCGTCACCATCAAGACGGACGGCGCCCAGACGGTAGACCCCGCCTGTGTGCCGCCCACCGTCACCGACAAAGCCAGCCTGATGGCCGCCGTGCAGAACTGCGGTCTGGTCGGCGTAGGCGGTGCCGGCTTCCCGACCCACGTCAAGCTCGCCGCCAACACCATCGACACGCTGCTTATCAACGCTGCCGAGTGCGAGCCGTACCTGACCACCGACTGCCGCGAAATGCTGGAATGCAGCGACACCATCATCTCGGGCATCAGCGCCGTGATGAAGTATTGCGAGATCCCGCACTGCATCATCGGCATTGAGCGCAACAAGCCCGAATGCATTGACCTGCTTTGCTCGCTGGTGCGCAAGATGCCCGGCGTCACCGTCAAGCCGCTGCCCATGCGCTACCCGCAGGGCGCCGAAAAAACGCTGGTCGAAACCTGCACCGGGCGCGAGGTGCCGCAGGTGGGACCCTCCGGCAAGCCGGGTCTGCCCGCCGATGTCGGCTGCGTCATTATGAACGTGACCAGTGTGTCCACCTTGGGCAAATACTTAAAGACCGGCATTCCGCTGGTCAGCAAGCGCCTGACCGTGGAGGGCGACGCCATCGTCAAGCCCCAGAACATCGAGGTTCCCATCGGCACTATGTACAGCGATGTCATCGCAGCCTGCGGCGGCATCAAAGAGGATGTGCCTTTGGGCAAGATCCTCTTCGGCGGTCCTATGATGGGCGGTGCCGCGCCCGGCGCGGACTTCCCGGTTCTGAAGCAGAACAACGGTCTGCTGCTGCTCAGCAAAGCAGCCGCCGTCCTGCCCGAGCCTTCGGCGTGCATCCGCTGCGGTCGCTGTATCGAAGCCTGCCCCATGGGTCTGGAACCTGTGGCGATTGCCGAAGCGTTCAACAACAAGGATTTTGATGTCTTAAAGGCCCGCTGTGTAGATTTGTGCGTGGCCTGCGGCAGTTGCAGCTACGCCTGCCCCGCCAAGCGCCCCGTCAGCCAGACTATGACGCTGGCAAAGGGCTGGTATATGGGCGAGCTGCGGAAAGGGGGCAAATAACCCGTGGAAAACTTAATTGTAACCGCCTCGCCCCATATCCGGGACAAAGCCACCACCCGCAGCCTGATGGGCTATGTAGCCATTTCGCTGCTGCCCTGCGTGCTGGCGTCGGCTTTGATTTTCGGTATGCGCGCGCTGGTGCTGGTGGTCGTTACCACCTTTGCCTGTGTATCTTTTGAGTATCTGTACGAGATGCTTCTGCACAAGCCCGTCACGGTCAAGGATCTGTCCGCCGTGGTCACCGGTATGATCCTTTCGCTGAATATGCCGGTGGGTATGCCGCTGTGGATCGCCATTGTCGGCGCGTTTGTCGCCATTGTGATCACCAAGCAGCTGTTCGGCGGCTTGGGCTACAACTTTGCCAACCCCGCGCTGGTCGGGCGCATCGTCCTGTTCCTGGGCTTTACCTCCCGTATGACCGCCTACGTCTACCCGGATATGAGCGTTGACGCGCTGGCCTCGGCCACGCCACTGGCGCTCGGCAGTGAGCTGCGCAGCGTAAACCTGCTGCATATGTTCCTGGGCCTCCACGGCGGCATGCTGGGTGAGGTCAGCGTGCTGGCGATTCTTGCCGGCTTTGCCATTCTGCTGGCCAGCGGCACCATCCACGCGACCATCCCCGTCAGCATCGTGGGTACGATGTTCGTACTCAGCGCCCTGTACACCGGCGACCCGTATCTGGCGCTTTTGCAGTGTATGTCCGGCGGTCTTTTGTTCGGCGCCGTCTTTATGGCGACTGACTATGTGACCTGCCCGTTCACCACCAAGGGCAAGCTGTTCTACGGCATCTTTATCGGTCTGGTGACCTTCCTCATCCGCAACTTTGCCTCGATGAACGAAGGTATGAGCTTTGCCATCCTGCTGGGCAACCTGATGGTGCCTTGGTTCAACGCTTGGGGTCACCAGATCCCGCTCGGCTACAAAAAGCCCAAAAAAGTCAAGGAAGGGGGCGCTGCCTGATGGCCAACAATCCTTCTGCCGAAAAGCAGTCCGCTTCTAAGGAACTGGTTTTTCCCGTTGTCGTGCTGGTTGTCATCTGCTTGGTGTGCAGCGCGATCCTGGCGGTGCTGAACAACATCACCGCTCCCATCATTGAAGCCAACACCCGCGCCGAGACCCTCGCCGCGTATGTGTCGGTGCTGCCGCAGGGTACCACCACCGACGAGCTGACCGAGGTGGAAAACCTGACCACCGCCAACGTGTCCGGCGCTGTCAAAACTGCCGCCGGTGATGTTGCCGTCAAGGCGGCCGCCACCGGCTACTCCGGCAAGGACGTCACCGTCTACGTTGCCTTTGACGCCGACGGTGCGATCTCCGGCATCAGCATTGACGCTTCCACCCAGACCACCGGCATCGGCTCCAAGGTAGGGGAGGAGCGCTTCGCCTCCGGCTTTATGGGCTGGAACGGCGGCAAGGTTTCCGCGGGCAGCCCCGTGGACAGCGTTTCCGGCGCGACCTACTCCACCAATGCCGTGTACAATGCGGTCAACGCCGCAATCGACTGCTACAACAACGAGATCAAGGGGGGTATGTAACGATGGCGGAAAAACCGAGCAAATGGAGAGTATTTACCGCGGGCATCCTGCGTGAAAACCCCGTTCTGCGTCTGGTGCTGGGCTGCTGCTCTGCGCTGGCCGTTACCACCACCGTATCCGGCGCTGCCGGTATGGGCTTTGCCATGACCTTTGTGCTGGTATGTTCTAACATTGTTATTTCTGCGATGCGCAAGATCATCCCCGCCAAGGTACACCTGCCGTGCTACATTGTCATCATCGCCACCTTTGTTACCGTGGTGCAGATGATCCTGCAGGCGTTTGTCCCCAGCCTGTACAAGAGCTTGGGCGTGTTCCTGGCGCTGATCGTCGTCAACTGCATCATCCTCGGTCGTGCCGAGATGTTCGCCTGCAAAAATACCGTGGTCGATTCCGCACTGGACGGTCTGGGTATGGGCGTGGGCTATATCCTGACCATGGTGCTGATGTCCTCCATCCGCGAGATCATCGGCAACGGCACTTGGCTGGGCATCACCGTCATCCCCGAGGGCATCGACCGTATGACCGTGATGAACTCTGCTCCCGGCGGTTTCTTTGTGTTCGGCTGCCTGATGGCGGGCTGTGTCTGGCTGGAGCGCAAGCTGAACAAACCCATTGAGCGCAAGACCTGCGGCGACGTTATGCTGGAGCAGATCGATGACGCCAAGCAAAATCAGAAAGAAGGTGCCCAGCAATGAATCCTGTAGCTACCTTTGCCACCATTTTCTTCAGTATGATTTTGGTCAACAACTACGTTCTGGTGCAGTTTTTGGGTATCTGCCCGTTCTTGGGCGTTTCCAAAAAGCTGGACTCGTCCGCCGGTATGGGTATGGCGGTCATCGCGGTTATGGTCATTGCCACGGCGGTGACCTTCCCGCTGCAAATTTTGCTGCTGGACGCCTTTGACCTCGGCTACCTGCAGACCATCGTGTTCATTCTGGTCATTGCCGTGCTGGTGCAGCTGATTGAGATCACCCTCAAAAAGTACATTCCTGCCCTGTACCAGTCCTTGGGCGTATACCTGCCACTGATCACCACCAACTGCTGCGTGCTGGGTGTCACCATTCTGGCTGTGCAGGACTACTCCGCTGTGGTCGAGCAGTACGGCTTCGGTCTTGCTTATGCCGAGGCGCTCGTCTGCGCCGCCGGTGCCGGTGTCGGCTTTCTGGTTGCCATGCTGCTGTTCTGCGGCGTGCGTCAGCGTGTCGAAAACGCCAACCCGCCGGAGTGCTTTAAGGGTCTGCCCATCACGCTGGTGTCCGCCGCCATTACCTCGCTGAGCTTTATGGGCTTCGGCGGTATGGTCGAAAACATCATCAACGCGATTTTCTAAGAAAGGGGAAACAAACGTATGAACCCGATTGTATTAGCTATCGTCGTACTGGTGGTGCTGGGTCTGGCAGGCGGCATCATTCTGGTGCTGGCCTCCAAGTTTATGGCCGTGTACGAGGATCCGCGCATTGCCCAGATCACCGAATGTCTGGCAGGCGCCAACTGCGGCGGCTGCGGCTACGCCGGCTGTGCCGACTACGCCAAGGCGATCGTTGAGGGCAAAGCCCCCACCTACAAGTGCGCCCCCGGCGGCGACAAGACCAACGATGCCATCAACCTGATTATGGGCAACGATACCGACAACCGCCCCAGCCTGCGCGCCACCGTTATCTGCAACGGCGGTGTCAACTGCGGCAAACGGTTTGATTATCAGGGCATCCAGACCTGCGCCGCTGCGGCTGCCGTGGCGGGCGGTCCCAGTGCCTGTGCCTTCGGCTGTCTGGGCTTGGGCGACTGCACCCGCGCGTGCAAGTTTGACGCCATCCATGTGGTAAACGGCGTCGCCGTGGTGGACCGTACCAAGTGTACCGGCTGCACCGCCTGCACCGTCGCCTGCCCGCGCCATATTATCCAGATGAAGCCTATCGCTTCCCAGCCTGCCGTCAAATGCTCCAGCAAGGACAAGGGTCCCGTAGTCAACAAGGCGTGCCGTGTCGGCTGCATTGCCTGCGGTCTGTGCGTGCGCAACTGCCCCAACGAGGCGATCTTCCTCAAGGACAACGTTGCCGTGATCGACTACACCAAGTGCAACGGCTGCGGCACCTGCGTTTCCAAATGCCCCAAGAAGGCGATCCAGTGGGTCGAGGGTTCGCCCCGCCCCATGGACTCTGCCGTGCCGGAGCATAAGGTGCTGTAAGCGGTAATTCACATTTTAAGTAAAGCGCGTCCGCCGTCGAAAACCGCCAGCGGGCGCGCTTTTGTATCTGTTGCAGCTTACAGGATACCCAGCCCGGTCAGCAGCGTTTTGGTGCCGATCAAAATCAGCACCACGCCGCCCGCACGCTCTGCCGGGGCGCGGTACTTGTCACCGAACACCGCCCCCGCCTTGACGCCCGCAGCGGACAGCCCGCAGGTGATCACGCCGATCAGCCCCGCCGCCGGGGCAATGTTGATCTGCATGGCGGCAAAGCTGACCCCCACGGCAAAGGCGTCAATGCTAGTGGCCACCGCCAAGGGAAGCATCGCCTTGGCAGAAAAATCATCGTCCAGCGCCTCGTCCCCGCCAAAGCTCTCCTTTACCATATTGCCGCCGATCAGCGCCAGCAGCACAAAGGCGATCCACGGTCCAAAGCGGGTCAGCAGCGATGCAAAGCGGTCGCCCAAAAAGAAGCCCAGCAGCGGCATCAGCGCCTGAAACCCGCCGAACCACACGCCGCAAAGCAGCGTGTGTCTTGCGCTTACCCTGCGCACAGACAGCCCCTTGCAGATGGACACGGCAAAGGCATCCATCGAAAGCCCCACGGCAATCAAAATCAGATCTGGTAGCGTCATCGTGTTTCCTCCGTCCTTTTTGGGGGTGCGCGGCAAATAAAAAAGACCTACCTGCCCCAAAATTCGGAGCAGATAAGTCTTGTCATTTAAAGTTAAGCCATGGCTGCAAGCCCATTGCGTTGGCAGAACTATACGGAAAACCCGTACCGACTACTCCCATATTGCCAAAAAAGCATACCACACACAGAAAATAATGTCAATATGTTAGAAACCACGAATCCCGCAAAACATTTTCCGTCAGCCCCTGTTTTTTTTCGGCAAAGTATGCTATACTGATTACATATAATGCAAAAACAAGAAGGGAGTCCCCTATGCAGCAGGAAACCGTTATCGTTTTGGATTTCGGCGGTCAGTATAACCAGCTGATTGCACGCCGCGTCCGTGAATGCAACGTGTATTGCGAAATTTATTCTTACCGCACCGACTTGGCAAAAATCAAAGCCAAGAACCCCAAGGGCATCATCTTTACCGGCGGTCCCAACAGCGCCTATTTGCCGGATTCTCCCACCATCGACCCCGACATTTACACTTGGGGCGTACCCATTCTGGGCATCTGCTACGGCAGCCAGCTGATGATGCACACCCTCGGCGGTCACGTCTGCAAGGCGCCCGAGCGCGAGTACGGCAAGACCTTGGTCGATCTGGACACCGCCAGCCCCCTGTTTGACACCCTGCCCGCCCAGAACATCTGCTGGATGAGCCATAACGACTATATCGAGCAGGCTGCCCCCGGCTTTGAAATCATTGCCCACACCCCCAACTGCCCGGTTGCCGCCGTGCAGGACAAGGCGCGCGGGTTGTACGCCGTGCAGTTCCACCCCGAGGTGCTGCACACCGAAAACGGCACCCGCATTTTGCACAACTTTGTGTACAATGTCTGCGGCTGCACCGGCGCTTGGAAGATGGATTCCTTTGTCGAGAACTCCGTCCTCGCCCTGCGCGAGAAGATCGGTAACGGCAAGGTGCTGTGCGCCCTGTCCGGCGGTGTGGACTCCAGCGTCTGCGCTGCTATGCTGGCAAAAGCCATCGGCAAGCAGCTGACCTGCGTGTTTGTGGATCACGGTCTGCTGCGCAAGAACGAGCGCGAGCAGGTCTGCGAGGTCTTTGGCGAGAGCGGTCAGTTTGACATCAACTTTGTCTGCGTCGATGCCCGCGACCGCTTCTATGCCAAGCTTGCCGGTGTGGACGCCCCCGAAGCCAAGCGCAAAATCATTGGCGAGGAGTTCATCCGCGTCTTTGAGGATGAGGCAAAAAAGATCGGTGCTGTGGACTTTTTGGCGCAGGGCACCATCTATCCCGACGTTGTGGAAAGCGGTCTTGGCGGCGAAAGCGCCACCATCAAGAGCCACCACAATGTCGGCGGTCTGCCCGACTATGTTGACTTCAAGGAAATCGTGGAGCCTCTGCGTGACCTGTTCAAGGACGAAGTCCGTCAGGCAGGTCGCGAGCTGGGTCTGCCCGAATATCTGGTGGCACGCCAGCCGTTCCCCGGTCCCGGCTTGGCGATCCGCATCATCGGCGATGTAACGGCAGAAAAGGTCGCTATCGTGCAGGATGCCGACGCCATCTGGCACGAGGAAGTGGACAAGCTGCCCATGGCGCAGCGCCCCAGCCAGTATTTTGCCGCGCTGACCAATATGCGCAGCGTCGGCGTTATGGGTGACGAACGCACCTACGACTACGCCATCGCCCTGCGCGCTGTCACCACCACCGACTTTATGACCGCCGAGGTCACGCTTCTCCCCACCGAAACCCTGACCACCGCCGCCAGCCGCATCGTCAACGAGGTCAAACACATCAACCGCGTGCTGTTCGACTACACCACCAAACCCCCGGCAACCATTGAGTTTGAATAACTAAACAAGCCCGGATAGGTAACGAATTGTCGTTCTCTATCCGGGCTTGTTTTTTGCGGGGACTGTTCCCAGCGGGGCTGTCTTATATCAATTCCTCCAAAATAGCGTTTTGCACCACAAGACCCTCCGGGGTCAGGGCGAAGGTGTCGTCCTGCCAGACCGCGTAGCCGTGGGCGACACATTGGCGCATAAAGGCGCGCTGGGCGGCGGTAAACTGCCCGCCGCGGGCGGCGTACTGCGGCAGGTTCAGCCCCGTGCGCAGGCGCAGCTGCATCAAAAGAAAATCCTCTGCCGTGCAGTCGCCCTCCGGCTGGGGCTGCACCGTGCCTGCGATAAACCCCTTCACATCGCCGGGCCAGTAGCTGCGCAGGGCGCCTAGGCAGCTATGCGCGGCAGGTCCCAGCCCCAGGTAATCGCAGCAGTTCCAGTACAGCAGGTTGTGGCGTCCCTCGTGTCCGGGGCGGGCAAAGTTGCTGATTTCATACTGGCGGTAGCCCTCCTGTTCCAGACGGCGCACCGCATACAGGTAAAAATCAGCGGCTTCGTCCGGGGTGGGCAAGCCGTCGGGCGGGTATTTGGCGAACGCCGTACCCGGCTCAATTTTTAAGAGATACGCAGAAATATGCGTGCAGCCGCCATTTTTCAAAAGCGCCAGCGTGGCGTCAAACTCTGCATCGCTGTAATGGGGCAGCGCCAGCATGATGTCGCCGCAAATTTCCGCAAAGCCTGCCTTTTGCGCCATCGCCAAGGCGGCGGATGCCCCGGCTGCCGTGTGGGTGCGCCCCAAGCGGCGCAGCTGGGTGTCGTCGGCGCTCTGCACGCCAAAGCTGATGCGGGTCACCCCCGCCGCGCGAAAGCCGTTCAGCGTCTCCTGCGTGACCACATCGGGGTTTGCCTCCAGCGTGATTTCCGCGCCGGGCAGCGGGTCACAGGCGCGCAGCAGCATTTCTACCTGCGCGGGGGAGAGCAGTGCCGGGGTGCCGCCGCCGAAATACACTGTGTCAGGGCGTCGGGTGTTCTTTGCCAGTTCCCGCAGCAGCGCATCGACGTATGCCTGCGGCACGCCGCGCGCACCGGGTGCGGAGTAAAAATCGCAATACCGGCACTTTGCTTTGCAGTAGGGAACGTGCAGATACAGCCCAAATAATTTTTTATTTGACATTTTGCCCTTTCTGTACCATACTTGTTTACAGGTACTTCACAGTTTTGTGATACATTGCACATCTTTTACGCCTATAATACAACATAGAGAAAGGGGAATGCAACTATGAATCCAAACTATTATAATATTTCCTACGCAGAAAGTCCCTTCGGCACCCTGAACGAATATATGACCAAAACCTTTGGCTGGATGTTTGCCGGTCTGCTGGTCACCTTTGCCGTGGCGCTTGCCACAGTCACCACCGGGCTGTTTGTACCGTTGTACAGCAGCGGTCTGATTTGGATGACCGCCATCGGTGAGCTGGTGCTGGTTATGATTTTGTCCACCCGGGTGATGAGCCTGCAGCCCTCCACCGCCACGGGGCTGTTCTTCGGGTATGCGGTGCTGAACGGCTTGAACCTGTCCACCCTGTTTGTGGCGTACCGCTTCGGCACGCTGGTGCTGGCGTTTCTGGTGGGCGCTGTCTATTTTGGCGTTATGGCGGTGTACGGCGCCACCACCCACAAGGATCTGACCGGCTGGGGTCCCAAGCTGTTCGGTGGTTTGGTCGCGCTGATCGTCTGCTCTTTGGTGGGCGGGCTGTTCAACCTGCTGGGCTTTGGCTTCGCCTTTGGCGATTTGCTGCTGTGCGCCGTCGGGCTGCTGCTGTTTATGGGCATTACCGCCTATGACACCCAGATGCTCCGGCATCATTACGCCTACTTTGGCGGCGATGCGGCAATGCTGCAAAAGTCGTCCATCATCGGCGCACTGAACCTGTATCTGGACTTTATCAACATCTTCCTGTATGTGGTGCGCCTGCTGGGTCGCCGCGACAACTAACCCATAAGAAAACTGCCGATGCGGAAAATCCGCGTCGGTCTTTGTTTGCCAAAAAAGCAATTTTTCGGGTAAAAATGCAGGGCGCGAGGTTTCCCGGTAGGTTGATTTACCGGCACGGCTGCGGCGGAAAAGCCTTCCCCCTTTGGGGGAAGGTGGCGCGGAACGCGCCGGATGAGGGGGAAATGTCCGGCAGACGCCCCCTCATCAGTCACCTGCGGTGACAGCTTCCCCCAAAGGGGGAAGCAGCAAGGAGGGGTCAAGACCCCTCCCTACATTGCTACCCATAAAAAGGGATTTTTGACAAACAAGAACTGCCGATGCAGAGGTTTTTCTGCATCGGCAGTTCTTATTTTTTGTCAAAGGCTTCGCGGCGCCGGGTCGAAAGGCGGAACATCTCCTGCAGCCCTTCGCGGTCATCGTCGACAAGCTTTTGCCGCATATCCTGCAGCGCGCTTGAGAACATATCGATCTCGCTGATTAAATTATCCTTGTTCCACAAGAACAGCTCCGCCCACATTTTGTCGTTGATGCGTGCAATTCTTGTCAAATCCCGGAAGGAATCGCCCGTGTAGCGTGCAAGCTCCGTATTGTCGGAGGCACACATCAGGCTGACGGCAATGGCGTGACACAGCTGGCTGACGTAGCCGATCATATGGTCATGCTCGGCAGGGGACAGCACGCTGATGCGGCAAAAGCCCAGCGTTTCGGCAAGCGTGCGGCACCATTCGATGCCCTGCTGGGTATTTTTTTCGGTCGGGGTAATGATAAAGTTTGCCGGGGCAAAGTTGACCTCGGCACTGTGGGCAATGCCGCTGGTTTCGCGCCCCGCCATCGGGTGGCTGGCAATAAACTCCACCCCGGCGGGCAGCGCCTGCTGCACCGGCTCCACCACGCCGCGCTTTACGCCGGACACGTCGGTCACCATCGTGCCGGGGCGCAAAAGATGCCCGTACTGCCGCACCCAGTCCAGCAGCACCGTGGGGTACAAACCGAAAATCACGCAGTCCGCCTGTGTGACCAAATCCTCAAAATCCTCGGTCTTGCCCGCGCAGACATAGCCGCGGCTCAGGGCAAACTCCATCGTTTCCGCGCTGTGGGTAATGCCCGTAACGCGGTAGCCCTTCTGGCTCAGCACCTGGGCGTACTTGCCGCCCAGCAGCCCCAAGCCCACGATCAGATACGTTTTGGATGTGTCCAGCATACCGTTCCCGCCTTTACTCCTCAAATTCCACGCGCTCGCCCAAGGACTGCAGCACCTGCCAGAACGCAGGCCAGCTCTTGTTGACGGCTTCCGCCCCCAAAATGGTGGCAGGCAAGCCGCCCGCCGCTGCCGCAATTGCCAGCGCCATCACAATGCGGTGGTCGTTGTGTCCGTTCAGCGGGCGATCCGGTGCGCGCAGCGCCGTGCCGTAGATATACACCGTGTCGCCCTCGACCTGAATGCGGGCGCCCATCTTTTCCAGCTCGGTCTGCATGGCGGCAATGCGGTCGCTTTCCTTGATGCGCAGCCGCCCGGCATTGCGCAAAATCGTTTCGCCGCTGCAAAAACAGCCCAGCGTAAACAGGATGGGTCCTAAATCCGGGCAGTCTGCCAAGTCAATTTCGGTTGCCTTCAGCAGGCTGCGCCCGAATTTCAGCCCGCCGTCCACCGCCTTGCATTTGCCGCTGCAGCGCTGCAAAATGTCCATAATGACCTTGTCGCCCTGCTTGCTTTCGGGGTTCAGCCCGGTCACCGTCACACCGCCCAGCACGCAGCCCAGCACCGCCAAAAAGGCGGCTTGGCTGTAATCGCCCTCAACGGTCACATCGCAGGCGGTATAGGTCTGCGGTGCGGGGATGCGGTACACCACACTGCCGTTTTTGCGCGCGCGCTGTGCCGCCTTAATGCCAAACTGCTGCATATTGTCGAGCGTTAAATCCACATAGGAGCGGCTCTCATAGGGGGGCAGCACTTCAATCAGGCTGTCGCTTTCCATCAGGGGGGCTGCAAACATCAGCCCGCTGACAAACTGGCTGGATACATCGCCCGGCAGCTTGAATGCGCCGGGGCGCAGCCGCCCAAACACTGTGATGCCGTCCGGCTCTTGGGTAAAGCGCAGCCCTTGGCTATCAAACAGCATCTGGTAGACCGCCTGCGGGCGGTCAAACAGTCGCCCTGCGCCGGTAAAATGGATTTTTTGCGCCGTCAGGCTGAACAGCGGAATCAAAAACCGCAGGGTGGAGCCGCTCTCGTTGCAAAAAACCGGGCGTGTCACGGTCACAAAGCCGCTGCCCGCGCCGTGTCCCTGAATGCTGACGGCGTGGGGTTCCTCGGTAACCTTGGCACCCAACTGTGCCACCGCGCCAAGGGTCGCGCGGATATCCTGGCTGTACTCTATATTTTCAATGCGGCTGGTGCCCTCCGCCAAGGCGGCGCACAAAACCGCACGATGTGCCGCACTTTTGCTGGGCGGCACAGCCGCCGTGCCGCCGATACGGCTGGAAAAAAGATTTGCTTTCACGGGTGTTCTCCTAACAAAACGAACGGTTATTTCAGCAGGTGCAGCGCCGCCGCCACGGTGTCCGCCAAGGTACCGTCGTTGCAAAGGGTGGCGGTGGCAGCGGCGCGGTACAGCGGCAGGCGCTCGTGCGCCATCTCACGCAGGGCGGCGCCTCCCTTGGAAAGCGGTCTGCCGGCAGTTGCCAGCTTGTCCAGCGGGCGCTGCACCCACAAAACGGGACCGTTTTGCCGCAGCGCGTGCCGGTTTTCGGGCGTTTTGACAACGCCGCCGCCGCAGGCGATGACCTGTCGGTTCTGCCGCGTTAAATCGGCAATGACATCCGCCTCATACCGGCGAAACGCCGCCTCGCCCTCTTGGGCGAAGATATCGGGAATCGTCTTGCCGGTGCGGCGCTCGATTTCCGCGTCGGCGTCCACAAAGGTTTTGCCCAGCTTTTTGGCAAGGGCAGCGCCCACGGTGGACTTTCCGCAGCCGGGCATCCCGATCAAAACAACGTTCTGCAGTTCTTTTTGCAGCTCGCGGCTGATTTGGGGTATCAGCGTTTCGCTGTCCAGCGGCTTGCCGGTAAAATGCTCGGCGGCATACACCGCCTGCGCCACCAGCATTTCAAAGCCGCCGGCAGCCGTCAGACCCCGGTCCTTGGCGCGCAACACCAGCTCGGTGGCAAAGGGGTTGTACACAACGTCCAGAACCGTTTCCAGCCGGGGCAGTGCCGCCACATCCAACAGGCATTGCCCCGTTTGCGGGTACATACCGCAGGGCGTCGTATTGACGACGATCTGCACATCGCTGCGCGCCGCGGCTTGCTCGTAGGTCAGGGCGCCATCCCTGCCCGTGCGGCTGGCGGTCAAAATTTCCTTGGCGCCGCCGTCCCGGCAGACTGCGCTTACCGTGGCATGGGTGCCGCCGGTGCCCAGCACCAGCACAGTCTTGCCCGCAAAATCCACGCCGTGCGCCTTAGCCAGATACGCAAAGCCCGCGTAATCGGTATTGTAGCCGTACAGCCTGCCCCCGCGGTTGACCACCGTGTTGACCGCCCCAATTGCCTTGGCGCGGGGATCAACCTTATCGCAGCAGGGCAGTGCCAGCTGCTTATAGGGAATGGTCACATTGACCGCCGTAAATTCGCGCTTTGCAAAAAAGGCGCGCGCCTCCGCCTCGGTGGGCAGGGGCAGCAGGGTATAGGTGTAGTCGGCGATTTTTTCGTGAATGATTTTGGAGTAGCTGTGTCCCAGCTTTGCTCCAATCAATCCATACAGGGTCTGTGTCAAGGGCGGCACCTCCTTTGCGGTTTATTTTTGCGGCAGACCGTGCTTTTGTGCCAATGTACCGTAGCGCACCGTCAAAAGATCCAGCAAGCCGAACGCTGTCAGCGTGTTTTGCACCACGGCGGCGCGGGGGACAATACAGGGGTCGTGCCGCCCCTTGATTTGCAGCTCGGCGTCCTGCTTTGACGCAAAATCCACGGTGTGCTGTTGTTTATAAATGCTGGGCGTGGGCTTTATCACCGTGCGGAACACCAGCGGCATCCCGTTGGTGATGCCGCCGTTCACGCCGCCGTTGCGGTTGGTGGCGGTGCGCACCACACCGTTTTGCATCGTAAAGGCGTCGTTGGCTTCGCTGCCGCGCAGCCCGGCAAAGGCAAAGCCCGCGCCGAATTCCACGCCCTTGCAGGCGGGGATGGCGAACATCAGGTGGGAAAGCTCGCTCTCGACACTGTCAAACCACGGCTCGCCCACACCGGCGGGCAGCCCGGTGACGACGGTTTCCAGAATGCCGCCCACGCTGTCGCCCTGCGCCCCGGCGTCGCGGATCGCCTGCTGCATCGCGGCTTCCTTTTCGGGGTCCAGCAAGGCAAAATGCCCCGGCTCCGGCTCGGGCAGCAGCAGCCCCGCCGCGCTGGAAAGCGGGGCATCCTGTACCCCGGCGCAGGCGGCAATGTGGGTGTACACCCGCACGCCCAGATTGCGCAGAACGCCCTCGCAGACAGCACCCGCCGCAACCGATGCCGCCGTGATGCGTCCCGAAAAATGCCCGCCGCCGCGTGCATCCTGATACCCCTCATATTTGGCGTGCGCCGTATAGTCGGCGTGACCCGGGCGCAGCAGATCCTGCGTCTTGGCGTAGTCGCCGCTGCGGGTATTCTGGTTGCGGATCATCAGGGTCAGCGCCGTGCCGGTGGTTTTGCCCCGGTATACGCCGGACAAAAACTCCACCTCGTCCGCCTCGGTGCGGGCCGTCGAAAGCCCATCGCCCCTGGCGCGGCGGCGATCCATCGCAGCTGCCACGGCTGCCTCGTCAACGGGCAGCCCTGCCGCCAGACCGTCCAGCACAGCGCCGACGGCGGGGCCGTGGCTTTCGCCAAAAATTGTCATAGATACGGCATTTCCGAAGGTGTTTTTCATACGCTTATTCCATCCCCAGAAGGCTGGGCAGTTCGGTCAGCGGCAGGGTTTCGGCACGCCAGCAGCCCAGCCCCGGGCATTTGATCACGGTAATGGTGCCGTTGCCCGCCTTTTTATCATGCAGCATATAGTGCAGCACCTTTTCCTTGCTGACGCCGGTGCGCACCGGCAGCCCCAGCGTGCGGTAGATGGCACGCACCCGCTTGGTCAGGGCGTTGTCCTCGATCATTGGCAGCATTCCCAGCGCCACACACTCGCCGTGGTACAGCCCGGTGGTGCGCCGCCCGCGGATGCCCTTGACCGCCTCAATGCCGTGTCCGATGGTATGCCCAAAGTTCAGACATTTGCGCATACCGCCCTCGCGCTCATCCTGCTCGACGATTTTTTTCTTGAATTTCAGGCTGCGGTAGATGATCTCCTCCAGATTTTGGCGGGGGTCCTCGCACTCAAACAGCGAAAACAGCTTGGGGTCGCCGATCAGCCCGGTTTTCAGCGCTTCCGCCAACCCGTTGGCGACCTGCCGCTCGGGCAGGGTGGTCAGCGTGTCAAAGTCCACCAGCACCACCTTGGGCTGCCAGAACGCACCTACGATGTTTTTTGTTTCACCCAGGTCGATGGCAGTCTTGCCGCCGATGGAAGAATCCACCTGCGAAAGCACTGTCGTGGGGCAGTTTACAAAGTCAATGCCGCGCATATAGCTGGCGGCGCAAAAGCCGCCCAAATCGCCCACAACGCCGCCGCCCACCGAAACCAGCAGGTCGGCGCGGGTCATACCAAAGTCCAGCATAGCCTGCAAAACCTCGCCGTATACCTTCAGGCTTTTGCTGCCCTCGCCCTGCGGGATGGTGTAAACCCTCGCATCGGGACACTGGTCGGCTACAGTTTGGGCGTACTGTGCCGGCACGCCGGAATCCGTCAGCACAAACACCTTGCGGTTGGCGGTGTTGGTAAACTGGTGCAGGTTTTTCAGGCAACCCGCCTTTAAAATAATATCGTAGCTGCGCTGTTTTAACTGCATTGTAAGTTTCATACCGAACTTTTCCTTTTTCATTGTATTAGCCTCCCAGCGTAAACGCGCCCAGCAGCCGCAGGGTGCTGCAGGCGGCGGTCAGGGTATCCAGCAGGTCGCGGCAGTCCTGCGCGCGCGAACCGGCAGGGCAGACCAGCTGCACATAAAAATAATATTCAAAGGGTACATGGGGCAGGGGACGGCTCTTGATGCACTCCATATTAAAGCCGCGCGCGCCGATTTGATCCAGCACGGCAGCCAGCTGCCCGGGCTTGTGGCGGGCGGTAAACAGCAGCGCCAGCCGCTGCCCTTCGCCGGTCAGGGCAGGCGGGGTTTCGCTGCGTTCGATCACGATAAACCGGGTGGTGTTGTCGCCCTCGGCGTTGATGCCCGGTGCCAGCACCTGCAAGCCGTACAGCTGCGCGGTTTCGGCGCTGGCAACGGCGGCCAGCGTGGGGTCGTTCTGCTCTGCCACATGGCGGGCAGCGTCCGCCGTGTTGCCCCACGGCTGCAGGGTAAAGGCGTGCTGCTGCAAAAAGACGTTGCTTTGCGCCAGCGCCTGCGGGTGGCTGATCACGGTGCGGATCTCCTCGATTTTCGCGCCGGGCAGCGCCACCAGATCCTGCCGTATGGGCAAATCGCACATCGCCGCCACCGTGATCTGCGGGTGGGTGTACAAGAGATCCAGCACGGCGGAAACATCCCCGGCGCTGGAATTTTCAAACGGCAGCACGCCAAAGCGCGCATCGCCGTTTTGCACGGCGTCAAACACCTCGCCCCATGTGGCAAAGGCGGCGGCGCGGGCAAAGGGGAACAGCTTGCGCAGGGCAATGTGGCTCCACGCGCCCTCAATGCCCTGATAGGCGGCGGTGTCCTGCCCCAGCGCGGCGCGCTGGTACGCGCGGGAAATTGACATTGCCTCCTGCAAAAAGGCGCGGTAATAGGGACGCAGTGCATCGTTTTGCAGCCGCGCCGTGTTTTTGTCCAGCACGGCAGCCTCCCGCGCGGCGTCAAACACCGGCTTGCCGGTCTGCGCCTTGTAGCGCACCACGTCGGCGACCGCCTGCATACGCTGCTCAAACAGGGCAGCCATCTGAGCGTCGATCTCGTCGATCTGGCTGCGGGCTTGCTGTAAAAGATCCATCGCAGATGCTCCTTTAGGCAACACCGCACAATTCCCGCCTGACGGCTTAAGCACCGCTCCGGCGGCTGCGGCACCTCGCTCGCCGTATCGGCACTTAGAATTATGCGGTATTGCCTTTACTATAAAGTACTATTTAGTAAAGTATAGCATAAAGAAAGCGCCGCCACAAGAGTGACGGCGCAAAAATCAGACAGTTTTCTTGGTTTCGTGTAATAGGCGGTGCTGCCTTATGCGTGCAGGGCGCTGCGCAGTGCCGCCAGCAGCTCGGCTTGGTACTTCGGGTCAAACGTGCCGTGCAGCAGCTTGGGCAGGGCTTCCTCCTGCAGGCGGCGCCAGCTGGCAGCCTCGCGCCCCGGCAAAATCGGCACAAACGCCACACCGTTGGCGGCGGCAGCCTGGGCGTCCCCCATGGCATCACCGACCATCACCACCTTGCGGCTCTCGTACCCGCACGCCAGCATGGTAGCAATGGAGTTTGCCTTGCTGCCGACCTCCTGCCCAAAAATCACATCCGCGTGCTTGGCAAGACCGTAGCGCTTCCACTCGCTGGCAATGGCGCTCTCGTTCGCAGAGCTGACCACCGCCAAATCTGCCACGGCGTGCAGCTGGCGCAAACCGTCCTCCGCGTAGGGGAAGGGCTTAAATGTGGGTTCCAGCAGCTGGATGCGGCGGTTGCAGGCGTTGTTCCACTCCTGCAATTTGCGCAGCGCCGGGCTGCCGGTTTTTAAAATTTCCTTTTGCAGGCTCGCCGTCGAAAGTTCTGCCGCCGTGTTGACCCACGCGGCAATATCCTCGCTGCCGGGCAGCTCAATGCCGCGGTTTTTCAGCCGGTCAAATACCAGCACCACGCTCTCAAACCGGGAAATTCCCCGCGTAATGGTGTGCAGGTTGATTTCATCCCAGGCAGAACGGACAAAGTCCGCCTGCTCCTCCAGCGCAAATACGCGGATCAGCTCCGGACACATTACGGTGCTGTGCTTGGTGCGCACCGTGTCCATAACGCATCCGTCAGAATCCATACACACCAAAAATTCACGTCGCTTGGTAAAATCCTGCAATACGCTTGCCATACCCATAACCCCCCTTATACATTATAAATATCATACCAACAAAGGTGCGGTTTGGCAATGGGTTTTGACAAAAATTTAGCAAAATTTTACACACCCCGCCCCAGCGCCTGCCCAATGGGCATATGCAGCAGCAGGTTTGCCATACCGTCCGCCGGGGTGGGCTGCTTGTTGATGACCACCAGCGTATCGCCTTTAAAATACCGCAGCAGCCCTGCCGCCGGGTACACCGCCAGACTGGTGCCGCCCACGATCAGCACATCGGCGGCGCGTATGGCGTTCACCGCGCCCTCCAGCGTAGCCTCGTCCAGCCCTTCCTCGTACAGCACAACGTCGGGCTTTACCACGCCGCCGCAGTCGGTGCAGCGGGGGATACCGTCGCCCGTTTTGCCCGCTTCCTCAATAAAGCTGACGGGGTAAAATTTGCCGCAGCGGGTGCAGTAGTTGCGCAGGGTCGAGCCGTGCAGCTCAAACACATTTTTGCTGCCCGCCGCCTGATGCAGCCCGTCAATGTTCTGGGTCACCACGGCGGCGCACCTTCCCTCGCGCTCCAGCTCCGCCAGCCGCAGATGTGCCGCGTTGGGCTTGGCGCCGTGTACGATCAGCTTTTGGCGGTAAAAATCGTAAAATTCTGCCGTGTGCCGTTCAAAAAAGGTATGGGAGAGCATTTCCTCCGGCGGGTAGCGGAATTTCTGGTGGTACAGCCCGTCCACCGAGCGAAAATCCGGGATGCCGCTTTCGGTCGATACCCCCGCCCCGCCGAAAAACACCATCGCATGACAATTCTGTAAAATTTCCTCCAAAGCAGGCACCATACGCCGACAACCCCTTTCGTTTTTTTGCGGTTTCCTGTATAATGCTATTATTATAAATCCTTTTGGGGGAGGTTTCAATATGCCGCAGGAGATCACCGTTCAAAACGCCCGCCAATGGCTGCCCGCCCGCAAGGCGGACAGCAACAAGGGCAGCTACGGCGCTGTGCTGGCAGCGGCGGGCAGCACAGCCTACCGCGGTGCCGCCGCTCTTTGCACCGAGGGGGCGCTGCGCAGCGGGGCAGGGCTTGTGTATCTGGCATCGGTCGAGCCGGTCTTGCAGCTGGCGCTGACCCGCACGCCGGAATGCTGCGTCTGCCCCTGCCGCACGGCACGCGGCGGCGGCATCCACCCGCAGGATGCCGCCGCCCTGCGCTCTTGGTTTTGCGGCAAAAACAACACCGTCCTGCTGGCAGGTCCGGGGCTGGGGGAGAGTGCCGCCCCCGTCTGCAAGGCGCTGCTGCACCGCAGCGCCCCTTGGTGCGCCGCCGTACTGGATGCCGATGCCCTCAATGCGCTGGCAGTCGGCAAGCTGAAACGGCTGCCCCTGCCCAAAAATACCGTGCTGACGCCCCACCCCGGCGAGGCTGCCCGCCTGCTGGGCAGCTCGGTGCATCAGGTACAGGCGGATCGTCCCGCCGCCGCGCGGGCGCTGGCAGAAACCTACGGCTGTGTGGCGGTGCTGAAGGGCAGCGGCACGCTGATTGCCCAGCCGGACGGCACGCTGTGGCACTGCACCACCGGCAACGCGGGGCTTGCCAAGGGCGGCAGCGGCGATGTGCTGGCGGGGATGACCGCCGGGCTGCTGGCTGCCGGGCTGCCGCAGGGGCGCACCGCCGCCCAGATGGCTGCACTGGCAGTCTGGCTGCACGGTGAGGCCGCCGACCGCTGCGCCGAGCAGCGCAGTATGACCGCCATGCTGCCCCAGGACCTGTTTGAGGAGCTTGGGTATTTACTGGCGGAACTGGAAGGCTGACCCGGCAAAAAATCTCGCCGTATGGGCAAACCCCACTTGCCAAAAAATTCATAAGGGTATATAATAGGACTGCTTTTTAAAGTGGAAAGGAGCCGATCCCGTATGCCGCGTGTGGAAGGTCAAAAGCGAAAGCTGCTGGCGCTTTTGCAGATTTTGATTCGTGATACCGACGAAAACCACCCTCTCAGCGTTCCCCAGCTGGTGGAAAAGCTGCAGGACGAGGGCATCGTTTCTGAGCGCAAGAGCGTCTACAACGATTTAGCCACCCTCAAAGAAATTCCCGGCGCTAAGTACGACATCGTGCAGCAGCGCGGGCGCGGCGGCGGCTATTATATGACGGACGCGCCCTTTGAGCTGGCAGAGCTGAAGCTGCTTGTGGATGCTGTGTACGCCAGCAAGTTTATCACGGCGCGCAAGTCCAAAACGCTCATCGACAAGCTCGGGCAGTTCACCTCCCGCTACAAGCAGGCAGAGCTGGACCGTAAGGTTTTGGTCAGCGGGCGTATCAAGTCCACCGATGAAAAAATTCTTTACACGGTGGATGCGCTGCACACCGCCATCACGGCCGGGGAGCAGGTGCAGTTCAAATACTGCGACTGGAACCTGCAAAAAAAGATGACGCCCCGCCACGACGGGCTGCTGTACTGTGTCAGCCCTTGGGTGCTGGTGTGGGAAAACGGCAACTACTACCTCATCGCCTACACCGAGGGGCGCCTCAAGCATTACCGGGTGGACAAGATGCAGTCGGTGCATCAGCTGCCCGGCACCGTGCGCGAGGGCGCAGCGGAGTATGCCGACTTTGACGTCAACACCTATATGCAGCAGATGTTCGGTATGTTCAACGGTCCCTGCAAGCGGGTGACGCTTCTGTGCGAAAACCGCTTTGCCGGTGCCATGATCGACCGTTTCGGCACGGTACCCATTCTGGTACCCTGCCCGGACGGCGAGCATTTCAAAATCACGGTGGATATTCAGGTCAGCCCCCAGTTCTTCGGCTGGGTGGCAGGCTTCGGTGCCGGGGTGTCGGTATCGGGTCCGCCGGAGGTGCGCGCCGAGATGAAAAAGACGCTGGATCGCATTCAGGAAATTTATCGTTAAGAGGACATTTTTATGTATGATTATCTGATCGTCGGTGCCGGCTTGTTCGGTGCTGTCTTTGCCCGCGAAGCCACCCTTGCCGGCAAATCCTGCCTTGTCATCGACAAACGCAGCCACATTGCGGGCAATATCTATACCGAGGATGTCGCCGGTATCCCCGTTCACCGCTACGGCGCGCATATCTTCCACACCAACAACAAGACCGTGTGGGACTATGTCAACCGCTATGCCGAGTTCAACCGCTACACCAATTCTCCCGTTGCCAACTACAAGGGCGAGCTGTACAACCTGCCCTTTAATATGAACACCTTCAACAAGATGTGGGGCGTCATCACCCCCGCCGAGGCAGAGGCAAAAATCCGTGAGCAGCGCGCTGCCCACTACACTGCCGAGCCGAAAAACCTCGAGGAGCAGGCCATCAACCTTGTGGGTGTCGATATCTATGAAAAGCTCATCAAGGGCTACACCGAAAAGCAGTGGGGCCGCCCCTGCACCGAGCTGCCCGCCTTTATCATCCAGCGCCTGCCGGTGCGCCTGACCTTTGACAACAACTACTTCAACGCCCTGTATCAGGGCATCCCCACCAAGGGCTACACCGCCTTGGTCGCCGCCCTGCTGGACGGCATCGAGGTGCGCACCGACACCGACTACCTTGCCGACAAAGCCGCACTGGACGCCTTGGCGCAAAGGGTCATCTACACGGGTCCTATCGACGCCTATTTCGACTACAAGCTGGGCGCACTGCAATACCGCAGTGTCCGGTTTGAAACCGAAACGCTGGACTGCTCCAACTATCAGGGCAATGCCGTCATCAACTACACCGACGCCGAAACGCCCTACACCCGCATCATCGAGCATAAGCACTTTGTGTTCGGCTCCACCGAGCCGGGTACCCAAACCGTCATCAGCCGCGAATATTCTGCCGAATGGCAGCCCGGCGATGAGCCGTATTATCCCGTCAACGATGCCGCCAACGGGGCGCTGTATGCCCGCTACAAGGCACTGGCAGACGCCGAAAGCCGCGTAGTGTTCGGCGGGCGCTTGGGCGAGTACAAGTACTACGATATGGACAAGGTCATCGAATCCGCCCTTGCCTGCGCCGAAAAAGAATTGCGCTAACTCTTTTTTACCCCATTTGCCGCGATTTTTGCAAAATTTCCTCTTGCGTGTGCGGGTAAATTATGCTATACTGTATCTTGCATGAAAATTTTAAGGAGTGCTACATCAATGAACTGGTATGAAATCGCTCTCGGCGTCGTTCTGATCGTCGTTTCCGTTTTGATCGTTATCTTTACGCTGGCTCAGGAGCAAAAAGGTCGCGGTTTGTCCGGTGCTATCATGGGCGAAAGCTCTGCTATGGCTGCCGGTCGTCAGCGCGGCGTTGACGCCAAGCTCGCCAAGCTCACCAAGATCTGCGGCATCGTATTCTTTGTGGTAACGCTGGTGGTCTGCGTCCTCAGCGCACGCCTGTAATCCGGCCGCACGGTATAACAAGAAAAGCCGACCCGTACCTGTACACACTGGTGTCAAGGCGGGTCGTTTTTTGTGGGAAAGTTTGCGGGCTTCCCCCGCACAGGAAGGGCTTTATCGGACGATAAAGCGACGTAAATTAAAGGAGTAATTATGACACCCTTACAGAAAAATGTTTTAAATGCGGTCAAGCGCCGCCCCATGACGCTGCGCGAGCTGCAAAATAACCTGCAGGTGGACAATTCCCGCCTGCGCACCACCGTGTCCGCCATGGTCGCCACCGGCGAACTGACCATCAAAAACGGGCAGTACGCCCCCGGCTTTGCCACCTTCAGCAACGAAGCCGCGCCCAACGCCATTCCCTGCACGCTGGTCAAGCTGGCAGCCCGCTTCGGCTTTGCCAGCCGCGACGACGGCACCGGCGATATTTTCATCCCCGGGCGCGCGTTGCACGGCGCTATGCCGCAGGACAAGATTCTGGTCAAGCTGTTTGACCGCCCCCGCGTGGAAGGCTCCTCCGAGGGTGAGGTGCTGGAAGTCACCGTACCCAACAACCGCTTTGCCGGTACCGTCTGCCTGTCGGATGACGGACGCCTCTGCGTTGAGCCGGACGGCTGCTGCGACGTCAAGTTCCTGCTCGCCAAGCAGGGGAGCGAGGGCGTGCATCTGGGCGACAAGGTCGGCTTTTTGATCACCCACCGCGGCGAGCGCCACAGCGACCACCGCGCCGCCGTGGTCGAAAAATTCGGCTCGTCCGACTATGCGTCGGAATGCTCCAAGGCGATTTTGTACGGGCGCAATGTCCGGCAGGGATTTCCCGAGGACGTGCTGGAGGAAGCCCACGCCTACGACAACGCTGTCATCGACCAAGCCGAGGCTGCCAAGCGGCTGGATCTGCGCGCCATTCCCATTTTCACCATCGACTCCGCCGAAACCAAGGATATCGACGACGCTATCAGCCTGCAAAGACTCGCCGACGGCTACGAGCTGGGCGTTCACATTGCCGACGTCAGCCACTATGTGCGCCCCGGCTCCGCCCTGGACACCGAAGCGTTTGAGCGCGCCACCAGCATCTACTACGCCGACAAGGTCATTCCCATGCTGCCCACCCAGCTGTCCAACGGCATCTGCTCGCTCAATCAGGGCGAGGAGCGTCTGGCATTCTCCTGCCTGATGCGTCTGGACGAGCAGGGCAACATCAGCAGCTATAAGTTTGTCAAAACCGTGATCTGCAGCCGCGTCAAGGGCGTGTATAAGGAAATCAACGCGCTGCTTGCCCCCGAGGAGGGTGCCGACCTCAGCGAGCTGCAGGCAAAGTACGCCCCTGTGGCGGATCAGCTGCCCGTTATGGATGAGCTGTACCGCAAGCGTATGGAGCTGCGCAAAAAGCGCGGCGGTATGGATATCGAGTCCACCGAGGCAAAGTTCATCATGGACGAAAACGGTCGCTGCATCGACATTGTTAAGCGCGAGCGCGGCACCTCCGAGTGTATGATCGAGGAGTTTATGCTGCTGGCAAACCAGTGCGCCGCCAATGCCGGGCGCACCAACAAGGTGCCTTTTGTCTACCGCGTACACGAGGCACCCGACGCCGAAAAGATGGAAAAGCTGTCCGCCACGCTGCTGGCGTGCGGCTTGAACGCCAAGTTCAAGAACCCCATTCCCACCCAGCTGGAGCTTGCCGCCCTGCTGGACGAAACGCGCGGTCAGCCCATCCAGATCCCCGTACACACCGGCATTTTGCGCAGTATGCAAAAAGCCCGTTACGCCCCGCAGCCCTTGGGGCATTACGGTCTGGTGCTGGCGGACTACGCCCACTTTACCAGCCCCATCCGCCGTTACCCCGACCTTGCCATCCACCGCATTTTAAGCGAGCTGCTGCTGGGGGCTTCCGCCAACCGGCTGAACGCTGATTTCGGCGAGTTTGCCCAGCGCGCCAGCGAGCAATCCAGCAAGCAGGAGGTCGCCGCCGTGCGCATTGAGCGCGACGTCGAGGATCTGTACAAGGCAGAGTATATGCACAGCCGTCTGGGTGAGGTGTATATGGGTACTGTGGCAGGCATCACCCCGCGCGGCATCTTTGTGGAGCTGGAAAACACCGTCGAGGGCTTTGTCCCCGCCGCCCAGCTGTGCAAGGGCGAGCCGCAGGTCATTGACGGCGTCAGTATGCTGGACCCGCTGACGGGTCGCAGCTGGATGCTGGGTACCTCGATGAAGGTTCGCGTAGCCGGTGCCGACGTCGCACTGGGTCGCGTGGACTTCGAGTATATGGTGGAGTAAGTTTTCCTTATTAGAGCAATACCGCATAATGCTAAGTACC
Source organism: Subdoligranulum variabile (assembly GCA_004552305.1). Taxonomy (GTDB): domain Bacteria; phylum Bacillota; class Clostridia; order Oscillospirales; family Ruminococcaceae; genus Gemmiger; species Gemmiger variabilis_A. Next base: position 27,969 of record SFOX01000016.1, read on the forward strand.
GATACGGCGAGTGAGGTGCAGCAACCGCCGCAGCGGTGCTTAAACCGTCAGGCGGAAATTGTGCGGTGTTGCCTTAGAAAAAAGCAGCAGGTAGGACAAGTCTTACCTGCTGCTTTTCTTGTCTGCGGGCGTCATACCACCCACGTTGTACAGAAAGCAAAAACCGCCGCGGTTCTACAAACCACAGCGGATTCTGGCGGAAAGAAAGGGATTCGAACCCTTGAGGGCTTTAGGGGCCCTACACGATTTCCAGTCGTGCGCCTTAGACCAGCTCAGCCATCTTTCCTCATATTCAATTGCGCGGTCAACTGACTGCAAGGGATATTATAGCAAAGAGTATGTCGAATGTCAAGCGTATTTTTGAAAAATTTTCCCTGTATTTTTTATCCACCGCAATATTAAAATTTGTTCATATCTCTAAATTTTAACCGTCCCCTTGCAAACCATAAAGATCCGTGTTAAAACTAGAGTGTGTTTATAGAAGGAGATGGAAATATGTATTCGATTTTTCGTGATTTAGCGATCATTATTCTCAGCGCCAAGTTTTTAGGGCTGGCGGCGCGCAAGTTTGCCGCACCGCAGGTCGTTGGCGAAATTCTGGCAGGTCTGCTCATCGGACCCTGTATGCTCAACCTTGTGCAGGGAAGTGACGCGCTTTCCACCTTTGCCGAGATCGGCGTCGTACTGTTGATGTTCACCACAGGTCTTGGCACCAACATCAAGGAGCTGCTCAAGGCAGGTCCCATCGCCACCTTTATCGCCTGCGTGGGCGTGTTTGTGCCGCTGGTCGGCGGCACACTGCTGTACAGCGCGTTTTACGGCTTTGCCGCAGTCGGCACGCCGGAGTTTTTCCGCGCTTTGTTCATCGGCACCATTATGACCGCCACCAGCGTGTCCATCACCGTTGCGACCCTGCAGGAGCTGGGGCACCTCAAGAGCTTCCTCGGCACCACCATCGTCAGCGCTGCCGTTATTGACGACGTCATCGGCATCATCGTGCTGACCTGCGTCATCGGCGCCAGCTCGGGTGAAGGCGCCAGCCTTGGCGGTGTGCTGCTGAACACCGTGCTGTTTTTCCTGGTCGCCATCGGCATCGGCTTCGTCATCCACCACGCCATGAAATGGCTGGATGCCCGCAACCCGCACACCCAGCGCATCACCATTGTCAGCTTGGCGTTCTGCTTTGCCATGGCATATCTGGCAGAGCAGTATTTCGGCATTGCCGACATCACCGGCGCGTACATTGCCGGCATCGTGCTTTGCAGCATGTCCGACGCCCCGTATGTTGAGCGCCGCGTCGATATCAGCAACTACGTCATTTTTGCCCCTGTGTTCTTTGCCAGCATCGGCTTAAAAACCGACATCAGCGGTCTGACCCCGGAAATCCTGCTGTTCAGCGTCTGCTTTGTGTTGGTCGCGCTGGCGACCAAGATCATCGGCTGCGGTCTGGCAGCCAAGCTCTGCCGCTTCGAGTGGGGCGATGCTCTCAAGGTCGGCGTGGGTATGATGACCCGCGGTGAGGTCGCCCTGATTGTTGCCAAAAAGGGCTTGGAGGTCGGCGTAGTGGATTCGGTCTACTTCACCGCCGTCATTCTGCTGATCGTGGTTTCCAGCATTGCCACCCCGCTTGTCTTAAAGATGCTGTTCGCCAAAATGCCGCCGGTACCGCATCCCAGCCAAGTCAAGTAAAACATAAAAGCGACTGCCCTTCCGAGCAGCCGCTTTTCCTTTTATAATAGACAGGACATTACAGCACCACGTCACCGTGGGTCACAAAGCCGCCCAGCTCCTGCGCGTTGGACAAGCCCAGCGCAAACGCCTTGCTGCGCATTGCGGCGTAAAACTCCGCCTGCGTGGCATTGATGTAAGGCGCCAAGAAGAACGCGCCGATTCCCATTGTCACGCCGCACAGCAGATACCAGCCGATAAAGCTGAGCATCAGCACAAAGTAGTTCCACTTTTCGCCCTCCATAATTGCCTTGCTCAGCTCCATGGCACGGCGGGTGGTCATATAGGGGTTTTCTGCCAGCAGGAACGGTACCAGCGTGTAGCAGTAGCTCCAATAGATACCGGGGATCACCAGCAAACAGCCCAGTGCGATTTTCAGCTGGGTCAAAAAGCAGACCTTAACGACATTCAGATACGGGGTGCGGAAAATGCCCATCACCGTGCCGAAGGGGGCAAGGGCTTGGCGGCTCTCCATAAAATAGCGGGCAAGACCCACGTTCAGCGGTCCAAGCACAAAAATCTGCCACACGCAGCTCAGCACAAGCACCAGCAGCGCAATGCCCAGAATCAACGCCAGCGTTTCGTCCGGCATACCGTACATAAAGCTGTAATCGTACCCGCCCCGGGCGGTGTCCACATTGTTTTTAATGGTAAACACCCCGCCCGAAGCCAGGCTTACCAGCAGGCACACCCAGAACCCGCGCCAGTACCGCCCGCTTAACGCGCTGCGGGCATTGGTTTTCAGCAGTTGTCTTGTCCACATAGATATCCCTCCGTTTTTTGCAAGAAGTTGCTGTTTTTCTTTATTATAACAGATTTTCGCAAAATGTAAAGTTTATTTTTGCAAAATCGACGTTTCTTCGTCAAATACAACAGTGCAGATTTTTTTGCATTTTTTTGTAAAAAATGCTTGACTTTTTGGTGCAATCGGGCTATAATAAAACACGTCGTCAGGGCAAGCCCTGCGGCAAATAGAATATGCGGATGTGGCGGAACTGGCAGACGCGCTAGATTCAGGTTCTAGTTCCCTTAAAAGAGTGTGGGTTCAAATCCCTTCATCCGCACCAAAGAAAAGCTCCAAGCTTAGGCTTGGAGCTTTTTCTTTGGTCTTGCGGTGAAGAGGATTTGAACAGGGCGGCGCACCGCACAAAATCCAGCTCATCTTTACTACCAACACAACAGGGGAGGGGTCATCCTTGGTACAGGTCGATTTGATCACCGGCTTTCTCGGTTCCGGCAAAACCACTTTTCTGCGGCACTGGGTGCAGTATCTGACAGCGCAGGGGCATAACGTCTGCATTCTGGAAAACGACTTCGGCGCGGTCAATGTGGATGTCCTGCTGCTGCAGGATGTCCTCGGCAGCCGCTGCAATATCGAGAGCATCTCCGGCGGGTGCGACTGCGACACCCACCAGCGCCGTATGCGCACCAAGCTGATTTCCCTCGCCATGCAGGGGTATGACCGCGTGGTCGTGGAACCCAGCGGCATCTTTGATGTGGACGAATTTTTCGACATCCTGCGGGATGACCCGCTTGACCGGTGGTACACCTTGGGCAATGTGTTTGCCGTGGTGGACGCCGCACTGCCGCCGCAGCTTTCACAGGCGGAGGAATACCTGCTTGCCAGCGAGGCTGCCAAGTCCGGCTGCCTTTTGGCAAGCCGTGTGCAGCTGCCGGGTGCCTTGGGGCGCGATGCGCTGCTTGCCCGGCTGAACACCGCGCTGGCAAACTGCCGCTGTGCCCGCCGCTTTGCGGCAAAGGACATCCTGTACAAGGACTGGGACACGCTGACCGACGCCGATTTCGCCGCGCTGGACCGCTGCGGCTGGCGGCAGGCGGACTATGTCAAGCTCCCCCTTGACGAACACAGCGCCTTCACCTCGCTGTATTTTCTGGAGCTGCCATTGACCGAAGGCGCCCTGCGCACCGCCGTGCCGCAGCTGTTTGCCGACCCTGCCTGCGGGCATATCCTGCGCCTGAAGGGCTTTGTGCCGTCCGCCGACGGCTGGCTGGAGATCAACGCTACCCCCGCCGGTATGACCGCGCAGCGCGTGCCGCAGGGGCAGCAGGTGCTGATCGTCATCGGGCAGGGGCTGGACAAGGCAAAAATCGAAGCGCATTTGGCGCAGTAAGGAGCCGCCATGAAGGTACTTGTCACGGGGTTCGACCCCTTTGGCGGGGAGCGCGTGAACCCCGCCTACGAAGCCGTAAAGGCGCTGCCGGACACACTGGACGGTGCGCAAATTTATAAACGCGAGCTGCCCACCGCCTTTGCCCGCAGTGCCGCCGCGCTGGAAGGCTATCTGTGCGAGCTGCAGCCTGACATCGTGCTGTGCGTGGGGCAGGCGGGCGGCACCCCCGCCGTGCGGGTGGAGCGGGTCGCCATCAATCTGGCGGATGCCCGCATCCCCGACAATGACGGCGCCCAGCCGCTGGACAAGCCGCTGCGCGCGGACGGTGACGCCGCGTATTTTTCCACACTGCCGGTGCGTGCCATGGTGCAGGCGGTGCGCGCCGCCGGACTGCCCTGCAGCGTTTCCTACACAGCAGGCACCTATGTGTGCAATGCTGCACTGTACAATGCGCTGTATCTTGCCGCCAAGCGCTTTCCGGGACTGCGTGCGGGCTTTGTACACGTCCCGTACCTTCCCGCCCAAGTTGCCGACAAGGATGCCCTGACGCCCTGTATGCCGCTGCCCGCCATTGTGCAGAGCCTGACCGCCGCCCTGCAGGCAGCCATCGCCGGGGTGGAAATCTCCGACCCCGCTGCCGGAACCCTGCAATAAACGAAAAATGCCGCTCTTTCGGGCGGCATTTTTGATTTTTATTATTTGTATTGGGGTGCGCCGCCGCCCAGTACGGGGATGGGGCAGTGCAGGATGTACCACGCAAACAGTGCCGAAGAGATGCTCCACGTCAGGGGATAGGCCCAGAAAATGACGCCGATATCCCGGATAAAATGCAGCGTGACCGTCAGGTAGGCAATGCGCAGCGCGCACCAGACCGCCAGCATGATCATCATCGGCACAAGGGGGCGTCCCAGCCCGCGCAGGATGCCCGCGCAGCAGTGGCTGAACGCCAGCAGGCAGTAGAACAGCGCCGCCGTGCGCGCCTGCCGCACGCCGAAGGCAATGACCTCCGCCTCGCTGCTGAACGCGCCCACCAGCTGCGGACACAGCAGGTAGATGCCCACGCCCACAGCCTCCGCCAGCAGGATGGAGCAAAGTATGCCGAAGCGCATCCCCTTGCGCACGCGGTCGGGCTTGCCTGCGCCGACGTTCTGGCTGACAAAGGTCGCCAGCGCCATCGAGAAGCAGGTCACCGGCAGAAAGGCAAAGCCCTCCACCTTGGCATACGCGCCGCAGCCCGCCATGGCGTTGGCGCCGAAGGAGTTGATGTTGGACTGCACAATGACGTTTGCCAGCGAAATGACCGAGTTCTGCACGCCGGACGGCAGCCCCTGCTTGATAACTGCCTGCAGGGACGGCGCATCAAAGCGAACTTCCTTCCAGTGGACCGCCCACGGCTCCTGCGAGCGCATCAGCTTGGCGAACGCCAGCACGGCGCTGACCGACTGGCTGGCAATGGTCGCAAACGCCGCCGCGCCGACGCCCATCCGCATACCGCCGACCAAAATAATATCCAGCGCAATGTTGATGATAGACGCCGCGATCAGATACCGCATGGGGCTGCGGCTGTCGCCGACCGACTGCAAAATGCTGGCGCCCACATTGTACATCACCACCGCAATGGAGCCGAAAAAGTAGGTGCGGAAATACGCCACCGAGTTGACTAAGACGTTTTCGGGCGTACCCATCCAACGCAGGATCTGCGGGGTCAGCAGCACGCCCACCACCGTCAGCACCGCGCCCGCCGCAAGCCCCAGCGCCACCGTGGTGTGGATCGTGCTGCGCAGACGTTTCCAGTCCTTGGCACCGAAATACCGCGCCACCACAACGCCCGCGCCCAGCGACACGCCGTTGACAAAGCCTGTCAGCAGAAAAATCAGGCTGCCGGAGGAGCCGACTGCCGCCAGCGCCTCGCCGCCCAGAAAATTGCCCACGATCAGCGAGTCGGCGGCATTGTACAGCTGCTGAAACAGGTTGCTGATGAAGATCGGCAGGGCAAACAGCAGCATCCCCTTGGACACGCTGCCTTCGGTCAGATTTGTAGTACGCTGCATCGACATTTGTTTTGCCAAACGCTCCTTTTCCTTTTGCTATTTTCACCAAACCGTGAAATTTAATTATAGCACTATATAACAAAATAAGCAAGCAAAAAGGGCAGGGGACACCGCAAAGCCCTATATAAAAAAAGAATTGAAATACAGCAAAAAATGTGCTATTCTAAAGTATATGACAAGATTCACGCCTGCCTTGGCTGTAAGCGAAAAATGAGGTGCCGTATGGTTTCGGAATACACTTATTCGCCCCATGTCGATTTTTTTATCGACCGCGTTGACCGCGACAACGGGTATGAGATGCCCAGCTTCCACATCCACCACAAGTACGAAATTTACTATGAGATCGAGGGGACCCGCCGTTATTTTATCGAGGATGCCGCCTACATTGTCAATGCGGGCAGTATCGTTCTGATCGGCGAGAACCAGATCCACAAGACCGCCTCGGTGGCGGACACCCCGTCGAGCTGTATCGTGATGAATTTCAGTGGGGAATATCTGGACAGTCTGGCGGATATCTTCCCGGATGTGGACTTTTTCTCCTTTTTAAACGAGGAGCATAACCACCTGCTGTGCAACCTGTCGGTCAAGCAGCAGAACCAGATCCAGGGCGTGCTGCAGCAGCTGATTCTGCTGCGGGAGGAAGTCACCCCCGAAAGCGACGCTATGCGCAAGATGATGCTGGCGACCCTGCTGCTGACGCTGAAATCCCTGTGCCGCATCCAGCAGGAGCAGGGCGGCGAGAACGGGCGCGTCAGCAACCAGATCGTGGATCAGATCCAAGGCTACATTGCCGAGCATTACGCCGAGAAGCTGACCCTGACCGGCATTGCCAGCCAGTTCTACATCAGCCCCTACTATCTCAGCCGCCTGTTCAAGCGGGCCATCAACCTGAGCCTGATCGAGTACATCAACGGCGTGCGCATCAAGGCGGCGCAGAATTTGATTGAAAAATCCAACGAGAGTGTTTCTGAAGTTGCCGAAAAAACCGGCTTTATGACAACCGCGCATTTCCGCCGGGTGTTCAAGGATGCCACCGGGCTTTCGCCCCAGCAGTACCGGCAGTATTATAAGCGCGTGAATAAGTAAGTTTTCTCTTTTGCCTTCGCCCGTTGCGGGCGGGGGCTTTCTATTTATGTAAACTCCCGTGCGATAGGGCAGGGGAGAGGGTTTTCATAAGAAAGGCTGCCCCGCACCGCGGTTTTGTGGTGCGGGGCAGCCGTGTTGGCGGGGGTTCGGGCAATACCGCTTAGCCCTTAACGGCACCGGCGGAAATACCGTCGATGAAGGCATTCTGTGCGCGGGACTTCCGCCGCGGTGTAAGCCTTTCGCTTGCCTATATGATAGCAAAATATGACGGTAAAAAATAGCCGATTTCGTTTCTTCTTACGGATAACGCGCATTCCTTGCTTTTGCGCTTGTAACTATTTTGTCATCGCCGTGAATTTGACTGAACTAAGGCATATAAATTTGTGCAGCTTGCGCAATGTCGCTTTCCGTTTCACTGCACAGCGGGCAACCGTCATTTTTTGCGGACAGCTTTCTTCTGCTTTGTTTTCCCAATTTTTACGTTATTACGCATAATATTTATATCCGGTGCAAAAATCGCGCCTTTATTGCAAAATTTGCGTGCAAGATATGTTCTTACGCAGGTTTTTGTGCGCAAAAAATGCCGCATCGGTGCAAATTCGCACTCAATGCGGCATATCTTGCGCTGTCCTTACTCGGCTTTGGGGTGCCGTGCCAGAAATGCGCGGTACTCGCGGTACCAGCATTGGGGGCAAAGGCTTTGGTACTGCACGTCGTCCACCGTGTCGATGGCGACCTGCGCGCCCTCAAACACAAACTCGCCGTTGACCTTGCGCCCGTTGCAGATCGCCTTGCGTCCGCAGGCACAGATGGTTTTCAGCTCCTCGATCGTGTGGGCCAGCTCCAACAGGCGGGTCGAGCCGGGGAACCCCCGCATCATAAAATCCGCCCGCAGCCCGTAGCAGATGACCGGGATGCTCAAGTCCACCGTCACGCGGAACAGCTGCTCCGCCTGTTCGGGGGTAAAAAACTGGCTTTCATCGCACAGGATGCAGGCGGGTGTGCCGTGTTCGGCGGCATCGGTGCGCACCAGCTCGACAACATCCATCTCCGGGGTGACAAGCACATCCACTTTACAGCTTATGCCCAGCCGCGACACAATGCAGTCCTGCCCTTTGGTGTCCACCGAAGGCTTTAAGATCAGCACCCGCATACCGCGCTCTTTATAGTTGTAGGCAACCTGCATCAGGGCTGTGGTCTTGCCGCTGTTCATAGCGCCGTAGCGGAAATACAATTTTGCCATCAGGCACGCTCCTTTTATTCCTCGGTCGGGTTGCGCAGGCGGTAGCCAAGGCTCATCAGGCTGTCGCCCAGATGGACATTTTCCACCGTGACCTGCGGATATTCCACGGACAGATCATAGTGGCTGAAGTTCCAAAAGCCCTGAATGCCCAGGCGCACCAGCTCGCCCGAAAGATCTACCGCGCTCTGGCGGGGGACACACAACACTGCCACAATGGGGTGATGTTCATTGCAAAAACTTTCCAGCTCCTGCAGCGGGTAGATGGGAACGCCGCACATCTCCTTGCCGACCAGCTCCGGGTTGATGTCAAACACGCCCAGCAGCGTGTAGCCGTTGGTATCCCGGCTGATAAAGCTGGACACTGCCGAGCCCAAATGACCCGCGCCGATCAAAATGGTGGGCAGACGCTCGCCGTCGCCGAAGAGCAGCTTGCCGATCTCGGCGCGCAGCACGTCCACCTTATAGCCGATGCCCTGCTGACCAAAGCCGCCGAAACAGTTGAAATCCTGCCGCACCTGACTGGCGGTGGTACCCATCATATGTGCCAATTCGCTGGAGGAAATTTTTTCTTTTCCGTCCACCGAAAGGTTAGTCAGATGGCGGTAGTATTTCGGCAGGCGCTTGATCACCGGCAGCGAAACCTTGTTTTGTATAGCCATAATAATACCTCTTTGCGGCTGCCTATCAGCCGCGCCTATACCAAGACATACCGCGCCCCTTGCGCTATGCGGCGCGGCGTTCGCAGTAAGCCCCACAATATATTCTGTGCTTATTATAAAATGATTCTCCGTGTTTGTCAATTTTTTATCTAAGTTTTTCTGATTTTTGTAAATTTTCCCCAAGGAACAGCGCGCATAGCCGGACGGTTTTTTGCCATACTACGGGGTGACCGCCAACCACAAGGAGGAATTTTTATGCAGCCCAACGCCAAAAAAAGCAGCAAAAAGCCCGCGCACAACCCCACCGAAACCGCCGCCCTCAAACGGCTGGAGCATGACCTTATCACCGAGGACGGCATCGTACCCGCCACCAAGGGGCGGCACGCCATCCACTGCCTGACCGTCATCGGCACCATCGAGGGACATTGTCTTGCCTCCGAGACGCAGAAAACCACCAAGTACGAACACGTCATCCCGCAGCTGGTCGATATCGAGGAGGATCCCGAAATTGAGGGGCTGCTGGTCATCCTGAACACCGTCGGCGGCGATGTCGAAGCAGGGCTTGCCTTGGCAGAGCTGATTGCAAGCTCCGGCAAGCCCAGCGCCACGCTGGTTTTGGGCGGGGGACATTCCATCGGCATCCCGCTGGCGGTCGCGGCGCGGCGCAGCTTTATTGTACCCACCGCTACCATGACCGTACACCCGGTGCGGCATTCGGGTATGGTGCTGGGCGTTCCCCAGACGCTGCGCTATTTTGAGCAGATGCAGGAGCGCATCGCCGGATTTGTGGCGGGGCATTCCGGCATAAGCGCCAAGCGCTTTACCGAATTGATGCACAACACCGGGGAGCTGGTTATGGATATGGGTACCGTTCTGGACGGACCCGCCGCCGTCAAGGAGGGGTTGATCGACGAATTGGGCGGTCTTGCCGATGCGCTGCGTTTTTTGTACCGCGAGATCGAGCAGGGGAGAGGGGAGAAATAACCCCTCTCTTTCCTTTAAAATGTGCCAGCAACGCTGGCACATTTTATCTTAACTCTCCACGCCAAACTCTCTCGTGCGCCCTCTTTACATCCCCCCGCATCCGTGATAAAATAATTAGGAATATCGCATAAAGCCCTTTGGCTTTATTTTCCGTGTTTCTTATAGAGGGGTATCACAACACTATGGCACAATCTCGTTCTAAAAAATCCACGTCAGGCAGTAAAAAACAGGCAAGCTCGTCATCGTCCCGCTCCCGTTCTGCCGCGTCCTCCAAAAGCCGCAGCAGCGCTGCGCGCACACAGCAGCCGTCCCGCCGCGCCCAGCGCCGGGCAGAAAACCCCAACTTTTTGCCCAGCATTTTGCTGGCAGGGCTGGGGCTGCTTTGCGTTGCGTTTGTGCTGGTTCCGGGGCAAAATTTCTGGAAAGCCTTCCGTGAAGGATACTTCGGCATCTTCGGCATTATGAGCTATCTGGTCGGGCCCTTCTTTTTATATTTGGCATACCTGCTGGCAAGCGGCTACCGCGTGGGCGTATTTGCCGCCAAGGTGTCGCTGATGGGCGTGCTTTGCTCGGCGGTGCCGGTGGTGTTTTCCCGGCTGAACCTTGCCAACGTCAGCGCGTGGGAGGCTGTCAAGCTGCTGTACACCCGTGCGTCCACCTATTTCTGGGAGGGCGGCGTTCTGGGCGCCCCGGTGGGTGCCGTGCTGCTGGCGCTGTTTGGGCGCCCGGCGTCCAACGCGCTGGTTATCTTGGTATTTTTGCTCGGTCTTATGTTCTTTTTTGCCATTTCCCCCGTGGATGTGGTGGAGTTCTTCGGTGCGCAGTATGACAAAATGCAAGCCTACCGTGCCGAGCGCGCCGCCCAGGAAACCGCCTATGACACGCCGCTTTTTCAAGCCGGCAAGGATGAAGAAACCGTCGAAAACCTGACCCAGACCATCGCGCCCGACAAGCCGCATTACCCGGCTTACGACGTTATGGCAGACCTGCACAAGTCCCCCGCCGGGGCAGCCCCCGTGCCGCCCGCGCCGGTCGCACCCGCTGCGCGCCGCCCGGATTTTGATGTTGATCTAGGTCCCCAGCCCACCGACAAGACCCTGCAGAATGCCGTAGCGCACGACCCGCTGCAGCCGGTCAGCATCGGTCCCGGCGGCACCTTCGGTATGGACCCGCTGTCGATGCCCGCCGTCAGCAGCCTGCGCACGCACACCGCACCGCCGACCCCCGCGCCGGCTGCGCCCGCCCCGCAGGAGGATTTTGAGCTGAAGCTGCAGCCCGAGCCGGAGCCGCAGCCCGAACCTGCCGACGAGCTGGACGCTCTGATCCACCGCGCCGTCAGCGGTCACGCGCCCTACTACGGTGCGCAGGAGCTGGACGCCGACGATGCCGCCGACAGCTTTGACACCCCCCTGCAGCCCGTGGCTGCCGAACCCGCCGCCGAGCGCGTGCCGGGGGACACCACCGTAATTTCGCCCGATGCGCTGCGCGCTGCCGCTGCTGTGCCCGCCATCCCGTCGCTGGGCGGCAGCTTTGCGGACGCCAACCTTGCCGTCAAGGATGCTTGGCAGTCCGGTCGCCCGCTGAGCGATGTTCTGGACGATTTCACCGCCCCGGCAGCCCCCGCCGCACAGCCTGTGCGCACCGGCACCGAGGACAGCTTCTATGTGCCGCAGGGCGGTGAAGCCGCCGCGCTGCGCGTCAGCACCGCTGTGGGCAACTCTGCCTCGGCACCCGTACACACCCCGCCGTCCGCCGCCAAGGCAGCCCCCGAAGCTATGCGTCTGCCGACCTCGGACGAGCAGCCGCCGGAGCCTTACTGCTACCCCTCGCTGAATCTGTTCAACGCCACCAAGGCGGACGATGAGGCAGGCGCTGCCCGCGAAATGAAGAAAAACGCCGACATTCTGGTAAACACGCTGGACAGCTTCGGCGTAAAAACCACCATGTTGGACATCTGCCGCGGTCCCTCGGTCACCCGGTACGAGCTGCAGCCGCAGGCGGGCATCAAGGTCAGCCGCATCACCAGCCTTGCCGATGACATCGCCCTGAACCTTGCCACCGCCGGTGTCCGCATTGAAGCACCCATCCCCGGCAAGCCCGCCGTCGGCATTGAGGTTCCCAATAAAATACGTTCCACCGTCAATATCCGCACGGTATTTGAGAGCCAGAACTACATCAATATGCGCAGCCCGCTGACGATGGCGCTGGGCAAGGACATCGCCGGTACCGCGCAGGTCGCCGACCTGTGCAAAATGCCCCACCTGCTGATCGCCGGTTCCACCGGCAGCGGTAAATCCGTCTGCGTCAACTCCATCATCATCAGCTTCCTGTTCCGTTCGGGACCCGAGGATGTCAAGCTGATCCTGATCGACCCCAAGGTCGTTGAGCTTGCCGAATACAACGGCATCCCGCATCTTTTGATGCCCGTTGTCACCGAGCCGCGCAAGGCGGCCGGTGCCTTGGGTGCCAGCGTTGCCGAGATGGAGCGCCGCTACAAGCTGTTTGCCGAAAACAACGTGCGCGAGATCAAGGCCTACAACAAGCTGGCGGCCCAGACCGGGCTGGAGCATCTGCCCTACATCGCCATTATCATTGACGAGTTGGCGGATCTGATGATGGTCGCAGGCAAGGAGGTCGAGGATTACATCTGCCGCATCGCCCAAAAGGCGCGTGCTGCCGGCATCCACCTGATCGTTGCCACCCAGCGCCCCAGCGTAGACGTTATCACGGGTCTGATCAAGGCCAACATTCCCAGCCGCATTGCCTTTGCCGTTTCCAGCCAGATCGACAGCCGCACCATTCTGGACTCCGGCGGTGCCGAAAAGCTGCTGGGCTACGGCGATATGCTGTTCCTGCCGGTGGGTGCCTCCAAGCCGGTGCGCGTACAGGGTACCTTTGTCACCGATGAAGAAATCGGCGCTGTGCTGAGCTTTATCAAGTCCACCTCCTCCGCCCAGTATGACGAAGAAATGATTGCCGAGATGGAGCGCCGCGCCGTTGCCGAAAAGGGCAGCAAGAAGGGCAGCGACGATGACGGCGAGAGCGGCGGTGCGCTGGACCCGATGTTTGAGCAAGCCGTTGAATGTGTCATCGAGGCAGGGCAGGCGTCCACCAGCCTGCTGCAGCGCCGCTGCAAGCTGGGCTATGCCCGCGCCGCCCGCATTATGGACCAGATGGAGCAGGAAAAGGTCATCGGTCCCTACGAGGGTGCCAAGCCCCGCGCCGTACTGGTCACCCACGCCCAATGGCAGGAGCGCAAGCTCAATGCAAACTATGATGAAGCCTGACCGCCCATCGGTTTTTGACTGGCTGCGCCGCCGCTGGCGACCCTTGCTGCTGGCTGCGGTGCTGCTGCTCGCTACCTATATAATAGAGGGGACCCACAGCTGGGATTCCCTCTACCGGCTGACCGGGCTGACCGCCGATACCCTGCCGCAGCCGCCGCAGGGCGGCACAACGGTTCTGGTGCTGGACGTGGGGCAGGGGGATGCGGTACTGCTTTTGCAGGACGGTGAAGCCTGCCTGCTGGACACCGGCACTGCCGATTCCGCCGACACGCTGCTGGCGGATTTAGAGGAGCTGGACATTGAATCGCTGCGCTATCTTGTGCTGACCCACCCCCATGCCGACCATACCGGCGGGGCGCGCGCCGTGCTGGAAGCGCTGCCCGTGGAAACCCTGCTGCTGCCGTACTGGCAGCCGGAGGAAGTCCCCGCCGCACCGGACGTTTACCTGCCCGGCTGGCCGCGCAGCATTCTGCAAGCCGCCGAAGGGCAGGGTACCGCCGTTGCCACCGCCGTCAACGGGCAGGCATATCCGCTGGGCAGCGGCAGCCTGACCGTTCTGCACGGCGGGCTGCTGCCGGACGAAACCGCCCCTGTGCTTACCGCCAATGTCAACAATGCCTCGCTCTGCACGATGTTTGCCGCCGGGTCGTTCCGCTTTTTGGACACCGGCGACGCCGAAAAAGAGGTCGAGCAGCTTTTGTGCGACACCTACGGCACCGCCCTGCGGGCAGATTTGTTCAAGGCAGGGCATCACGGCTCCTCCACCTCCAACACGCCTTCCTTTTTGCAGCTTGTCCGCCCCCGCGCCGTGGCGGTCAGCTGCGGGCAGGACAATGACTACGGTCATCCCCACCGCGAAGCCCTGCAAAGCTTTGCCGCCGTCGGTGCCGAGGTTTGGCGCACCGATATTTCCGGCACACTGATGTTTACCTACGACAACGGGATTTTGGACGTTGCAACGGCAAGTTCCGTACAAGAAGCCGCCTGAGTGCGGGGAGGACGCTATGACCATTACCGAGATGTTTCAAACCAAGCGCTGTGTATTTTCCATCGAGTGTTTTCCCCCGAAGCAGACCACCCAGATGGACAAGATGAAAACCACCCTGACCGCCATGCAAAAGCTGAACCCGGATTTTATCAGCGTCACCTTCGGCGCGGGCGGCTCGGCGGGCGGGGTCTCCACCGTGGAGGTGGCGGATTTTATCCAGAACGAGCTGCACATTCCCGCCTTGGCGCACCTGATCTGCATGGGCAATGACGAAGCCTCCGCCGCCGAGGTGCTGAACCGGCTGGACGCCATCGGCGTGCGGGACGTGCTGGCACTGCGCGGCGACCGCACCCCCGCCCGCCCCGAAAGCCCGGATTTTGCCCACGCCAGCGACCTTGCGCATTTTATCAAATACAAAAAGCCGCATTTTTCGGTTCACGGTGCCTGCTACCCCGAGGGACACCCCGAAAGCGAAACGCTGCGCAAGGATGTGGAGAACCTCTGCATCAAGCAGCGCGCCGGGGCAGAGCATCTTCTGACCCAGCTGTTCTTTGACAACACCTGCTTTTACCGTTTTCTGAATCTGGCACGCCGCGCCGGGGTCACCCTGCCGATTTCCGCCGGTGTGATGCCCATCGTCAAGCGCAGCCAGATCGAGCGCACGGTGGCGCTTTCCTCCGCCAGCCTGCCGTCAGAGTTTACCCGTATGATCTCCCGCTGGCAGGACGATCCCGCTGCCCTGTACGACGCGGGCATCGACTACGCCGTGCGCCAGCTGCGCGACCTGATCGAGGGCGGTGCCGACGGTGTCCACCTGTACGCTATGAACGATGCCGCCGTGGCAGAAAAGCTCTACGACGGCATCAGAGATCTGCTGTAATGCAGCGCCCGAAGCCCGCGGTCATTGACCGCGCCACCGCCCTGCGCTATATGGGTGCGGCGGGCTGGCAGCCCGATGCCGCTGCCGCCGCCCTTTTGGACAAGGCGGAGGCACTGGTGCTGGATGCCGCCACGCCCCGCGCCGCGCTGCGGCTTTTGCCCCGCAGCGCCCTGCCGACAGAAGGGCAGGGGAATGACCTGCGCCGCCATCTCGAGGGCTGCAGCCACCTGCTGTTGATGGCCGCCACCTTGGGCGGCGAGCTGGACAAGCTGCTGCGCCGGCTGGAACTTTCGGACATTGCGCTGGCAACCGCCGCCGATGCTATGGCGTCGGTGCTGCTGGAGCAGGTCTGCGATGCGCTGGAAGCAGAGCAGCGGGCGTATTTTCTGCAGCAGCGCGGGCTGTACCTGACCGGGCGCTACGCCCCCGGCTATGGCGACTGCCCGCTTGCGCTGAACGATGAACTCTGCCTTGCCATCGACACCGTGCGCGGGTGCGGGCTGGCAGTCACCGAGCAGCATTTGCTTTCGCCGCGCAAAAGCACCACGGCAATTTTAGGTGCCGCCGATCACCCGGTAACGGGGTATCGCGCGGGTTGTGCCACCTGCCACCTGCAAAAAAAATGTGCTTACCGCAAGAGGGGGATCACCTGTGCAGATTCGTGAAGTTTTTGACCGCCGCCGCTTTGTGCTGCTGGATGGCGGTATGGGTACGCAACTGCAAAGCCGCGGGCTGCAGCCCGGCGAAAAGCCGGAGCTTGCCGCCCTGACGATGCCCGACACCCTGACCGCCATCCACCGCGACTATGCCGCCGCCGGGGCAGATATCCTGCTTGCCAACACCTTTGGTGCCAACGCCAAAAAGCTGGCGGGCTGCGGCTATACCCTGCAGCAGGTCATACAGGCATCCCTTGCCTGCGCCCGCACCGCCGCCGAGGAAACCGGCGCCCTTGTGGGGCTGGACATCGGACCCTTGGGCGAGCTGCTTGCCCCCGCCGGGACGCTTGCCTTTGCCGATGCCTATGACCGCTTTGCCGAGGTCATCCGGCTGGGTGCCGAAGCCGGGGCGGACCTGGTATTCCTAGAAACCATGACCGACCTGTACGAATTGAAGGCCGCCATCCTTGCCGCCAAGGAAACCTGCACCCTGCCGGTGTTCACCTCGATGAGCTTTGAGGCGCGCGGGCGCACCTTTACGGGCTGCACTGTGGAAAGCTACGCCGTCACCGCCGTGGGGCTGGGGGCGGACGCCGTGGGCATCAACTGTTCGCTGGGTCCCAAGGAAATTCTGCCCTTTGCCAAGCGGCTGTGCCGCAGCGTACCTGCCGGGGTGCCGGTGTTCGTCAAGCCCAACGCGGGGCTGCCCAACCCGGACGGCAGCTACAACCTGAACGCTGCCGAGTTTGCCGCCGAAATGCAGGAGTACGCCGCCACGGGCATCTCGATGCTGGGCGGCTGCTGCGGCACGACGCCCGCCTTTATTGCGGCGCTTCGCGATGCCTTTGCCGCACATACCCCCGCGGATAAAATCCCCGTGCGCCGCAGCAGCCTGTGTACCCCTGTGCGTTTTGTGGACGTGCAGGGCATCACCGTGGTGGGCGAGCGCATCAACCCGACCGGCAAAAAACGCCTGAAGCAAGCCCTGCGCGACGGCGACAGTTCCTACCCCTGCGCACAGGCGGTTGCCCAGGCCGAGGCGGGCGCTCAGGTGCTGGACGTCAATGCGGGTCTGCCCGGCATTGACGAAGCCGCCACGCTGGAGCATCTTGTCCAAGAGCTGCAGGCGGTCACCGACCTGCCCCTGCAGCTGGATTCCACCGACCCCGCCGCCCTTGCGCGGGCGCTGCGCATCTACAACGGCAAGCCCATCGTCAACTCGGTCAACGGCGAGCAAAAGGTGCTGGACGCCATTTTACCGCTGTGCAAAAAGTACGGTGCCGCCGTCGTCGGCCTGACCCTGGACGAAAAAGGCATCCCCCCGACAGCCGAGGGACGCTTTGCCATTGCCCAAAAAATCACCGCCGCCGCCAACGCGGCAGGCATCCCCAACGAGGATATCTACATCGACTGCCTGACCCTGACCGCCAGCGCCCAGCAGGAGGGTGCCGCCCAGACGCTGGCAGCCCTTGCCCGCTGCAAACGGGAGCTGGGCGTGCGCACGGTGCTGGGTGTGTCCAACATCAGCTTCGGCTTGCCATGCCGCGGTTACCTGAACACCACGTTCCTGACGATGGCGATGTCCGCCGGGCTGGATCTGGCGATCATGAACCCCAACACCCCCGAAATGATGGCAGCCGTGCGCGCCTACCGCGTGCTGACCGCACAGGACGCGCAAAGTGCCGACTATGTGGCAGCCTACGCCGACGTGCAGCTGCAAACCACCCAGACGCTCAAAACTGCCGCACCGCAGCCGGGAAGCGCCCAAAGCGGCGATGCCCTGTACGACGCTGTGCGCCGGGGCTTGAAGGCGGAGGCAAAAGGCAGCGTCTTTCTGCCGCAGCTGCTGCAGGCTGCCACCGCCGCACAGGCGGCATTTGAAGCCATCAAGGCAAAAATCGCCGCCTCCGGGCAGGCAACCGGCAGCAAAGGGCGCATCGTCATTGCCACCGTCAAGGGCGATGTACACGACATCGGCAAAAACATTGTGCGCGTCATTCTGGAAAACTACGGCTATGACGTTCTGGATCTTGGGCGCGATGTCGCCCCCGAGCGCGTGGTCGAAGCCGTGCAGCGCACCGGCGCCAAGCTGGTGGGGCTTTCCGCCCTGATGACCACCACCGTACCCAATATGCAGGCGACCATCGAAGCCCTGCACGCCGCCGGGCTGGACTGCAAGGTCATGGTGGGCGGCGCGGTGCTGACCCCCGACTACGCCAGGATGATCGGTGCCGACTACTACTGCAAGGACGCCAAGGCAAGCGCTGACGTCGCCAAACAGCTGTTGGGGTAACACTCCTCTCAAAGAAGGGGTTCGTCGCGGTGTGGCTGCGCCACGCTCCTGCACCCCTCCTTTGGATTCACCCCGTCGCAAAAAATCGCGTTCTCATGCCTAACGGCGACTCGAACGCGATTTTATGCTCTAGAGGTATTTTCATCGTCGGCACATGTCCGCCGATGAAAATGGATACAAATTTGCTTTTTCGACAGTCTGAAGCCCCGTTTGCCTGAGCAGACGGGGCTTTTTCCTGGAATTCTGTTTACATAACAAAAAAAAGACCACCGCGATTGCGGTGATCTTTGTGGTGGAGAATACCGGGATCGAACCGGTGACCTCTTGCATGCCATGCAAGCGCTCTCCCAGCTGAGCTAATCCCCCATAGGTGAGCGTCGCTTTCGTCAGGCGACTTTGCTATTATAGCGCAGCCTGCGGTGTTTGTCAACAGGTTTTTGCAATTTTTCTAAAATTATTTTTGGGGCGGGCATTTTGCCCCTTGCATTTGCCCCGCGCATATTGTATAATACTAAAAGCGGACAGGGCTGAATTGCGCTGTTTCGCATACAGATGCAGGTCCCGTGCGCGGGCGGCCCGTGAACCATGTCAGGCGGGGAACCGAGCAGCATTAAGCGGCGTTTGCCCGGTGCCGCGGCAAACCTGCATCTGTATGCAAAGCAGCGCAGCCGCGTGCTCTGCCCGCCTTTTGTATTGTATGGGAGGTATGGCATTATGTATCGCGCGTTATACCGCAAATGGCGTCCCCGCCGCTTTGCCGACGTGGTGGGGCAGACCCCCATCGTCACCGCGCTGCAAAACCAGATCGCTGCCGGGCGCATCGGTCACGCCTACCTGTTCACCGGCACGCGCGGCACCGGCAAGACCACCTGCGCCAAGATTTTTGCCAAGGCGGTCAACTGCACAGACACCTCCAGCCCTGACCCCTGCTGCGAATGCGCTGTCTGCAAGGGCATTGAGGACGGCTCCATTATGGACATTATCGAGATGGACGCTGCCTCCAACAACAGTGTGGACGACATCCGCGACCTGCGCGACGAAGTCGCCTATCTGCCCTCGGTCTGCAAATATAAGGTATATATCATCGACGAGGTTCATATGCTGTCCACAGCGGCGTTCAACGCGCTGCTCAAAACGATGGAGGAACCGCCCGAACACGTCATCTTTATTCTGGCGACCACCGATGTGCAAAAGGTGCCTGTCACCATTTTAAGCCGCTGCCAGCGGTACGATTTTGCCCGCATCACCGCCGAGGATATCGCCGCCCGCCTGACCTATGTCGCCGGGCAGGAGAACATCGACCTTGACCCCGCCGCCGCCCGGCTGATCGGGCGTCTGGCAGACGGCGCGATGCGCGATGCGCTTTCCATCCTGGATACCTGCGCCGGTGTGGACAACACCGTGGACGAAGCGCTGGTGCGCCGTATGGCGGGCGTGACCGACCGCAGCTACCTGTTTGATATCAGCGATGCCATCGCCGCGCAAAACGCCGTGGCTGCGCTGGAAAAAATCGCCGAGCTGCGCCAAAAAAGCGTGGATATGCGCCGGCTCTGCATGGAGCTTGCCGGGCATTACCGCAATTTGATGCTCTGCTCCTTGCAGGGCGGCACGGCGCTGCTCACAGGCATTTCTCCGGAGGAGGAAGCCGCCTACGCCGCCCGCAGCGAAACCCCGCAGTCCGAAGCCGTGCGCGCCATCAATGCGTTCGGCACGGCGCTGGACAAGATGAGCCGCGGCACTGACCAACGCATCGAGCTGGAATTGGCGGTTTTCTCGCTGACACAGCCTGCGGTCGCTGCCCAGCCTGCCCCCGCGCAGCCCGCAGCACCCCAGACCTTTGCCGCCGCGCCGCAGGCGTTTGCCGCTGCCCCGGCGGCAGACGCTGCGCCCGCCGTAAAGGCTGCCCCGCCGCCGCCGCAAACTGCGGCAGGGGAGGAGCTTCCCCCGCCGTTGGACGAGGACGAGCCGCCCTTCCTGCAGCCGGAGCTGCGCCCCGCACCCCCGGCACCGCCCGCGCCGCAGCCCGCTGCCAAGCCCGCTGCGCACAGGGCAGTCCCCAAGCAGGCAGGACCGCTGCAGCCGTTCCCGCAATGGACAAACGTGCTGCAGGAGTTGGAGGAAACCGACGCTATGCTGATTTCCTTCCTGCGCGGCACCAAGGCGTACTATGACGGCACCCGCGTACTGTTTGAGTGCAGCGACGCCTTCCGCGATTACGCCCGCAGCAACAAAGAGGTCAACAAAAAGCTCAAGGAAGCCATCTATAAGGTATCCCGCATCAAGTGCGGCATCGGTCCCTATGAGCCGCCCAAGGCGGAGCCCGCGCACGGCGCCCCCAATTTAGAGGATACGCTGCGCACCATGCAGACCATGGGCGTAACGATTCAAATTGAAGATAAATAACGTTCTGTCGAAAAGACAGCAGGAGGAACCCTTATGAAAGCAAGAATGCCCCAAGGCTTCGGCCGTCCCGACCCCAACGCCATGATGCGTCAGGTCCAGAAAATGCAGGAGAACATCCGCGCCAAGCAGGAGGAGCTGGAAGCCAAGGAATACACCGGCACCGCCAGCGGCGAGATGGTCAGCGTGACGATGAACGGCAAGCACGAAGTCGTGGCTGTCAGCATCAAGCCCGAAGCCGTGGACCCCGAGGATATCGAGATGCTGGAGGATCTGATCGCCGCCGCCGTCAACAGTGCGGTTTCTGCCGTGGACAAGGACTCTGAAGAAGAAATGTCCAAGCTGACCGGCGGGCTGAACATTCCCGGTCTGGGCTAAGGAGATTGCGCTATGCAGCAAAATGCCGATCCGCTGGAAAATCTGGCCGACCAGTTTGCCCGGTTTCCCGGCGTAGGGCGCAAAAGCGCCATGCGTATGGCGTATCAGGTTATGGCGATGCCCAACGACCAGGCCATGGAACTTGCCAAGGCGATCGAGTGCGCCAAGACCCAGCTGCGCCGCTGCCGTATCTGCCAGGATTACACCGGCGGGGAAGTGTGCAAGATTTGCGCCTCGCAAAAGCGTGACCGCAGCGTCATCTGCGTGGTCGAAAAGCCCCGCGATGTAAAATCCATCGAGCGCACGCACGAATTTAACGGTCTGTATCATGTTCTGCACGGGCTGATCTCGCCCATTGACGGCGTGACCGCCGACCAGCTTTGCGTAAAGGAGCTGCTGGCACGCCTGAACGACACCGTCAAGGAGGTCATTATGGCAACCAGCCCCACGGTCGAGGGCGAGGCGACGGCGATGTACCTTGCCAAGCTCATCAAGCCCTTGGGCATCAAGACCACGCGCCTTGCCTACGGCTTGCCGGTGGGTTCCAGCCTGGAATTTGCCGACGAAACCACGCTGTACCGCGCCCTGCAGGGTCGCGGGGAGCTGTGACCCCTTGACTTTTGCACGCCGCCGCGTTATAATCTGGGAACAGCTGCCATACTGCAAGGGAGGTGCATTTTGTGGCTGAGGAAAAATCCGGCAAAAAGTTGATTGCCCAAAACCGCGAAGTGCGCCACGAATACTTTGTGGTCGAAGCGCTGGAAACCGGCATTGCGCTGGTCGGCACCGAGGTAAAAAGCCTGCGTGCCGGCGGCGTGAACCTGAAGGATTCCTGGGCAGACATTGAGGACGGCGAGCTGATCGCCAAGGGCATCCACATCAGCCCGTATGAGCAGGGGAACATCTTCAACAAGGACCCCCGCCGTCCGCGCAAGCTGCTGGCACACAAGGCAGAGATACGCCGTCTGGGGCAGCAGATCAAGCTGCAGGGCTACACACTGGTACCGCTTTCGATGTACTTTAAACAGGGTCGCGTCAAGGTGGAGCTGGGGCTTTGCAAGGGCAAAAAGCTGTACGACAAGCGCGCCTCGGCTGCGGCGCGGGATGCCAAGCGCGATATTGACCGCGCGCTGAAAACACAGCGATAAATCGCAAAATTTCGTTTACGTTATCTTTCCCGGCGGGTTTGCGCCCGCCGAATATGCGGGGCTGTAATGGTTTCGACGGGGGGAGAAAGGCGTGAGCAGCGGGTCGTGGCGGTGCACCACGTTAAAAGCGCCAAACTAAAATTAACTGACAACGATTATTCTGTTGCCGTCGCTGCCTGATTAGGCGCGACCGTCTTGCCTGCATCAGTACCGTGCAGGGTCAAGGCGTCGATTCGGTACTGAACATGCACGGGCCTGAGCTTGGCAGCCCGTCAGGTATTTACGAAGCTACCAAGGCGTAGTGCGTGCGTATTCGCCCGCGCCAAGGGAAATTTAATAAACACGCTGCACCCGGAGATACTCTAACCGATTTCCTTTCGGACATGGGTTCGACTCCCATCAGCTCCATAAAAAAGCAGTCCTATGCCGTATCCCGGCATAGGACTGCTTTTTTATGTTGAGCTGCTGAGGAGTCGAACAGCCCGTCCCCGCCGCAGCGGGGCGCAAATCAGCCCGGTGGGCTGT
>SFOX01000017.1 GCA_004552305.1 Subdoligranulum variabile
GCCCTCCTGCTCCAGCTCCTCGCGGGTGCGGAACCCCCACAAAACGCCGCAGCAGGGCAGCCCGGCGTTGTGGGCGGTCTGCACGTCCACGTTGCTGTCGCCCACATACAAAATTTTGTCGGCGGCGGGGTCCAGCCCCAAGCTGCGCATCAGGGCGCGGGTCCCCTCGGGCGCGGGCTTGGTGGGTACGCCCGGCAGCGCGCCGCGCACGATCTCAAACAAGCCCTTGCCGAAATAGCGTTCCACCACAGCGCCCGCAAATTCGTCCGCCTTGTTGGAAAATACCGCCATTTTTACACCGTTTTGCCGCAAATTGTGCAAAAGTTCCGGCATACCGGGGTAAGGAGCGGTCTTGTCGTGCATATGCGCGCCGTACACCGCGTCGAATTCCGCCAGCGTGGCAGCAAGGGTGGCGGGGTCGCGTGCCGTTTCGGGGCTGAAGCGCTCGACCAATTTCGGGATGCCGTTGCCCACAAAGTAGCGGTACTCGTCCTTGGTGTACTGCGCCCAGCCGTGGGCAGCGCAGACGCGGTTGGCAGAGTCCGCCAAGTCGTCCAGCGTGTTCAGCAGCGTGCCGTCGAGATCAAACAATACGGTTGTAAACATACAAATCCCCCCAAATCGTATCTTTATTATAGTGGTATTGAACGAAAACAGCAAGCGGGTTTTGTGCGTTTTGCCCCTCATTTACGAAAAAAGTTGTAAAATTGCAAAAAGGTATTCCCCTTTTCCGGTTTTATGGTATGATAGTATCTGTACAAAGGAGGCAATTTTTATGAGCGTGTTTTTTGATATTCTGCGCTCGGTGGTGTACGGCATCATCGAGGGCATTACCGAATGGCTGCCCATCTCCAGCACGGGACATATGATTTTGGCGGAGCAGGTGCTGAAATTCAGCTTCAGCGATGCCTTTATGGAGATGTTCCGCGTGGTCATTCAGCTGGGTGCCATCCTGGCGGTCGTGGTGCTGTACTTCAAAAAGCTGTGGCCCTTCTGCGGCGATAACGGGCGCGATTCCGGCTTTGCCAAGCATTTCCGCTGGCCGGTCATCAAGCTGTGGTGCAAAATTGTTGTGGCGTGCCTGCCCGCCGCCGTGCTGGGGCTTTTGCTGGACGACTGGATGGACGCGCATTTTTACAACAGCGTAGTCGTCGCCGTGATGCTGATTGTTTACGGTATAGCGTTTATTTTGGTGGAGCGCCGTCCCCGCGTGGCAACCACCGCCAAGCTCAGCCGCATCACCTACAAGCAGGCGCTGGTCATCGGTATGTGGCAGGTGCTGGCGCTGATTCCCGGCACCTCCCGCAGCGGTGCCACCATTTTGGGCGGCTTGCTGTGCGGGCTGAGCCGCGGCGCTGCCTCGCAGTTTACCTTCTTTTTGGCGATCCCCGTTATGGCGGGTGCGTCCGGATGGAAGCTGGTCAAGTTCCTTGCCAAGGGCGGGGTGTTTGCCGCGCCCGAGATCGCCGCGCTGCTGGTCGGCTGCGTGGTGGCGTTTGTGGTGTCCCTGCTGGCGATCCGTTTCCTGATGGATTACGTCAAAAAGCACACCTTCACGGCGTTCGGTTGGTACCGCATTGCCTTGGGCATTGTGGTGCTGGCAATCTGGGCGCTGCAAAGCTACGTTATGCCGATATAATTTCAGAGTGGAGAGTTGAGAGTTCAGAGTTTAGATAAGGTGTGCCGCCCGTCGGGCGGCACATTTTTTATGGGGGGAAGGCTTCGATGCGGTTTACCCGGTAAATAGCGGCTGCCGTTATGTCGCGGGCGGGGCTTGCCCCGCCCCTACGGGGTGGTGAATTTTGTTGTTGCAATATCCCGTGATGATAGGGCATTTCCGGCAGGTTTGTAGGGAACGGTCTTGACCGTTCCGTGCGGTTTACCCGGCAGGTCGATTTGCCGGGATGGCTGCACGGGCGGCATAGTAGCCGTGCCTACGGACTACCCGTAAAATTGTCATTGCCGCAAAACCGCGGGCGGGGCTTGCCCCGCCCCTACCGAAAAGCCTTCCCCTTGGGGGGAAGGTGGCGCGGAACGCGCCGGATGAGGGGGAAACTCCCGGCAGACACCCCTCATCAGTCACCTTCGGTGACAGCTTCCCCCATAGGGGGAGGCTTCGATGCGGTTTACCCGGTAAATAGCGGCTGCCGTTATGTTGCGGGCCGGGCTTGCCCCGCCCCTACGGGGTGGTGAATTTTGTTGCCGCACAATCCCGGGATGATAGGGCATTTCCGGCAGGTTTGTAGGGAACGGTCTTGACCGTTCCGTGCGATTTACCCATTGGGTCGATTTGCCGGGATGATTGCACGGGCGGCATAGTAGCCGTGCCTACGGACTACCCGTAAAATTGTCATTGCCGCAAAACCGCGGGCGGGGCAATGCCCCGCCCCTACCGCGCAATGATTTGTTTGCGCCCTGCGGGCGCAAACTCCACCTTATTTATTATCTTTTATCTTTTATCTATTATCTACAAACAAAAAATGCCCCCAACCTTGCGGTTGGGGGCAAATTTATGCCGTGATGGAACGGCTGTGCAAAATTACTTGTACAGCTCGACCAGCTTGGTCAGGTGGGTGAAGCGGGCGTCGGCAGCGGCCTGGTTCTTCTCGAACAGTTCCTTAGCGCGATCGGGGAAGGCGCGGGACAGGCGGCTGTAACGGGTTTCGTTGGCCAGGAAGTCCTGATACTTGTCCATATCGCCGGCCTTGGAGGTCAGGGTGAAGGGGTTCTTGCCCTCGGCCTTGTTGGCGGGGTTGAAGCTGAACAGGTTCCAGTAACCGGCCTCAACAGCTTTCTTCATCTCGTTCTGGCAGTTGGTCATACCGCCCTTAACACCGTGCAGCTCGCAGGGAGCGTAGCCGATGATCAGAGAAGGACCGGGGTAAGCCTCGGCCTCGGCGATGACCTTGACAGCCTGAGCCATATTGGCGCCCAGAGCGATCTGAGCAACGTAGATGTAGCCGTAGGTCATGCAGATCTCGGCCAGGCTCTTCTTGCTGATTTCCTTACCGGCAGCAGCAAACTGGCAGACCTCACCGATGTTGGAGGCCTTGGAAGCCTGTCCGCCGGTGTTGGAGTACATCTCGGTGTCAAAGACCATAACGTTGACATCGTGACCGGAAGCCAGAACGTGGTCCAGACCGCCGTAGCCGATATCGTAAGCCCAGCCGTCGCCGCCGAAGATCCAGAAGCTCTTCTTGGCGAGGTACTGCTTGTCCTTCAGGATCTCCTGAGCCTCGGCGCAGCCGCAAGCCTCCAGAGCAGCGATCAAAGCCTTGGCGGGAGCGTCGTTGGCCTTGGTGTTGTTCTTGGTAGCCAGGAAGTTGTCGATGACAGCATCCAGCTCAGCGTTCTTGCCCTTCAGGGCCTCAACCTTGGTGATCAGGTTGGCGCGGACGGTCTCGTAACCGATCTGCATACCCAGACCATGCTCGGCGTTATCCTCGAACAGGGAGTTGATCCAAGCGGGACCGTGACCGGACTCCTTGTTGGTGGTGTACGGGCTGATGGAAGCGGTACCACCCCAGATGGAGGAGCAGCCGGTGGCGTTGGAGATGAACATCTTCTCGCCGAACAGCTGGGTGATCAGGCGGGCATAGGAGGTCTCGGCGCAGCCTGCGCAGGAGCCGGAGAACTCAAGCAGCGGCTGGTTGAACTGAGAACCCTTGACGGAAACCTCGGACACAACGCCGGGGATGTTGTCCTTCTTGCGGATGTTCTCGACACAGTAGTCGAAAGCAGCCTGCTGCTCGGACTGGCTCTCCTGCGGCTTCATCTCGATCGCCTTGGTGGGGCAGACGGTGACGCACTCGCCGCAGCCCATGCAGTCCAGAGGAGAAACCGCCATGGTGTACTTGTACTCGCTTGCCTTGGGCTTGGTGTCCGCCAGCTTGGTGGAAGCGGGGGCGGCAGCAGCCTCATCGGCAGTCAGGCAGAAGGGACGAATGGTGGCGTGAGAGCACACAAAGGCACACTGGTTGCACTGGATGCACTTCTCGGCGGTCCACTCGGGAACCATAACGGCGGTGCCGCGCTTCTCGTAAGCGGAAGCACCCTGCTCCCACTCGCCGTTGGCGTTGGCGACAAAGGCGGAAACAGGCAGGCTGTCGCCGTCCATACGGGAGATGGGCTCCATGACGTCGCGGATCTGCTTGACCAGCGCCTCGGGTCCCTTCAGCGCCTTGGGGGCAGCATCGGGAGCGGGGTTGTGCCAGCTCTCGGGAACCTCGACCTTGTGGACAGCGTCCAGACCGGCGTCGATGGCCTTCCAGTTCATCTCAACAACGGCGTCGCCCTTCTTGCCGTAGCTCTTCTTGGCGGCGGCCTTCATGAAGTCAACAGCGTCGTTGATGGGCATAACGTCAGCCAGCTTGAAGAAGGCAGACTGCAGGATGGTGTTGGTGCGCTTGCCCATACCGATCTCGATCGCCTTGTCGATGGCGTTGATGGTGTACAGCTGGATGTTGTTGTCGGCAATGTACTTCTTGTCGGCAGCATTCAGATGCTCGTCCAGCTCAGCATCGGTCCACTGGCAGTTGATCATAAAGACGCCGCCGGGCTTAACGTCCTGCACCATCTTCATGCCCATGTGGATGTAGGCGGGGTTGTGGCAGGCAACGAAGTCAGCCTGGTTGATGTAGTAGGGGCTGCGGATGGGCTTGTCGCCGAAACGCAGGTGGCTGATGGTCACACCGCCGGTCTTTTTGGAGTCATACTGGAAGTACGCCTGAATGTACTTGTCGGTATGGTCGCCGATGATCTTGGTGGAGTTCTTGTTGGCGCCGACGGTACCGTCACCGCCCAGACCCCAGAACTTGCACTCCTTGGTGCCGGGGGCGGAGGTGATGGGGGCGGGCTTGACCTCAGGCAGGCTGAGGTTGGTCACGTCGTCGGTGATGCCCAGCGTGAAGCGGGGCTTGGGAGCATCCTTCGCCAGCTCGGTGTAAACCGCAAAAACGCTGGACGGCGGGGTGTCCTTGCTGCCCAGACCGTAACGGCCGCCGGTCAGCACGATGTCGTTCAGACCCGCCTCGCGAAGGGTGGCGGCAACGTCCAGATACAGAGGCTCGCCCAGAGAGCCGGGCTCCTTGGTGCGGTCCAGAACGGCAACCTTCTTGGCGGTCTTGGGCAGGACCTTCAGCAGAGCGGAGGAAACCCAAGGACGGTACAGACGAACCAGGATCAGACCGACCTTCTCGCCCTTGGCGGTCAGGTAGTCAACAACTTCCTCGGCAACGTCGCAGATGGAGCCCATGGCGATGATGACGCGGTCAGCATCGGGAGCGCCGTAGTAGTTGAACAGGTCGTAGTTGGTGCCCAGCTTCTCGTTGATCTTGGCCATGTACTTCTCGACTACGGCGGGCAGAGCCTCGTAGGCGGAGTTGCAGGCTTCACGATGCTGGAAGAAAACGTCGCCGTTCTCGTGGGAGCCGCGCATCTTGGGATGCTCAGGGTTCAGTGCCTTGGCACGGAACTTCTCAACAGCCTCCATGTTGCACATTTCCTTCAGATCCTCGTAGTCCCACTTCTCGATCTTCTGGATCTCGTGGGAGGTACGGAAACCGTCAAAGAAGTTGACAAAGGGAACGCGACCCTCGATGGCAGACAGATGCGCCACGGGGGACAGGTCCATAACTTCCTGGGGGTTCGTTTCGCACAGCATGGCGAAACCGGTCTGACGGGTGGCGTAAACGTCGCTGTGGTCACCGAAGATGTTCAGGGACTGGGTGGCGACGGTACGGGCAGACACGTCAAAGACGCAGGGCAGCTGCTCGGCTGCGATCTTGTACATATTGGGGATCATCAGCAGCAGACCCTGAGAAGCGGTGAAGGTGGTGGTGATAGCGCCGGTTCCGAGAGAACCATGCACAGCACCGGCAGCACCGGCTTCGGACTCCATCTCAACAACCTTGACCTGGTTGCCGAAGATGTTCTTCAGACCTGCGGCGCTCCACTGGTCAACAGTGTCCGCCATAGGGCTGGAGGGGGTGATAGGATAGATAGCAGCTACATCGGTAAACGCATAAGCTACATGCGCAGCCGCAGTGTTGCCATCCATGGACTGTTTTGCTCTGGGCATTTTTCTTCCTCCGTTTTCATTAGAGTGATTTGCATTCCGTGCGGGATGACCCGCACAGGCCCACGCCCCTTTGCGCATTTGCCCAAATTTTGCTCCGGGCGCACTTGCAGAAAAGCGCTTTTGCATAGCTTTATTGTACCAAAAAATGACCCCATTCGTAAAGGGGTTTTTCTTAGAATGTTGCACATATTTTTTGGTGTGAAGTGTGCATTTTGACCAGATTGAACAAAACCGGGCGGAAATGGGGCGGAAAGGATACGATAAGGGGGACTGCTTGCGTGAGACACCCGAAAGGCTTCCCCCTTTGGGGGAAGCTGTCACCGAAGGTGACTGATGAGGGGGAAAATTGCGGTTGCCGGACATTCGCCCCTCATCCGGCGCGTACCGCGCCACCTTCCCCCGGAGGGGGAAGGCTTTTTTGCGTAGGGGCGGGGCACGCCCCGCCCGCGACCTAATAGCAACGCCAAACTTACGGGTAATCCGTAGGGGCGGCATATATGCCGCCCGTTGCAGCCAACCCGGTAATGCAACCCATCGGGCAAACGGCACGGGCGAGCAATGCTCGCCCCTACAACCGAATAGGCAAATTGTGTCAACCACACGATTCCCCGGCGGGGCAATCATAATCATTGCGCGGTAGGGGCGGGGCACGCCCCGCCCGCGACAAAACGGCGGCGCGAAACTTACGGGTAATCCGTAGGGGCGGCATATATGCCGCCCGTTGCAGCCAACCCGGTAATGCAACCCATCGGGCAAACGGCACGGGACGCATATATGCGTCCCCTACAAACCTGCCGGAAATAGGCGCTTTGCCTATAACTGCTTACCTTCCCCCAAGGGGAAGGTTTTTTCCCATAAAAAACGTGCCGCCCGGCGGGCGGCACACCGTATCTTAACTCTTAACTCTCAACTCTACACGCTCCACAATTACGGTGTCCTCCACCACCCGAAACGAAACCTCCGCCCCGCCGAAGCTCAATTTGTACACGCGGTCGGGGTCGTGCTGGTACGCCGGGCGCGGGTCGGAGCGCAAAACGCCCAATAGCCCCGCACGCTTTTCGGCGGGCAGTTTTTGCAAAAGTGCCGGGTCGCACTGCACCTGCAGGGCGTAATCCGCCGTAAGGTCCGAAAAACTCCCCCGCGCCTGCGGGTGGGCATCCACATACGGCAAGTACGGCTTGATGTCAAAAATCGGCGTGCCATCCAGCAAATCTGCCCCGCGCACCAAAATATCGCAGCCGTCCACGCCCACCAGCTCCACGCAGCTCAGCCCCAGTGCGTTGGGGCGGTAGGGGCTGCGGGTCGCAAACACGCCGCGCCGCACATTGCCGCCCAAGCGCGGCGGACGCACGGTGGGGCGCCACTTGCGCCCGGCGGCGTACTCCTGCGCTACGGTGGAAAACTGCCAGATCAGCCACAGATGGCTGTACTCGGTCAGCCCGGTCAGCGCGTGGGGGTCGCGGTATTCCGGCTCCAGCACGATGCGGGCGGTCAGCTCTTTGACAAGCCCGCTCTGGCGCGGAATGCCGAATTTATCGGGGAAATCCGTGCGGATGGTCGCAATGGGACGGATGACGTATTCCATACAAACTCCTTTATATAAGGTAGAAAAAGCCTTTCCCCATAGGGGCGGCGGTTTTTTGCAGATAAAAGATAATAGATAATAGATAATAAATATGGTGGAGTTTGTGCCTGCGGCACAAACCAAACGCTGCGCGCAGTACCAAGCTGTCGATAAACTCAATGGACGATTGCGAACCTTCGGCAGGTTTGTAGGGAACGGTCTTGACCGTTCCGTGCGATTTGCCCGATAGATTGCATTACCGGGTTGGCTGCAACGGGCGGCCTATATGCCGCCCCTACAGGGTACCCGTAATATTGCAATTGCCGTAAAACCGCGGGCGGGGCATGCCCCGCCCCTACCGCGCAATGTTTTCTATTGCCCCTCACCACTTAGCGTGCCTGCACTTCGATTTTACCAACTTTACAATTCTTTTGCAAGGGCGGGAATTTTTTTGCAAAAGCTTTACGGCGATTGTACACGCGCATGGTCGCAGCGGCGCCGAAACCGCGCTACAATAAAGCTGTTCCGACCGGAACAGAAAGTGAGAAATCAGAACTATGAAACATAACGGAATTATCGCTTCTGTATTGTCCGCCGCTATGCTGGCAAGTCTGGCTGCCTGCGGCGCTGCCCCCGCCTCCTCCGCTGCCGCCGATGCCTTTGACACCGCGCAGGACATCGCCGTGTTCACCCGTGAGGACGGCTCCGGCACCCGCGGCGCTTTCATTGAGCTGACCGGCGTCGAGCAGAAGAACGCCGACGGCAAAAAGGTCGATAGGACGACCGAAGCCGCCGCCGTGCAGAGCAGCACCAACGGCGTTATGACCGCCGTTGCCAACGATGCCGCCGCCATCGGCTACATCAGCCTTGGCTCGCTGAACGACACCGTCAAGGCGGTCACCGTGGACGGCGTCAAGGCGGGTGCCGACACCGTCAAGGACGGCAGCTACACCCTTGCCCGTCCGTTCAACCTCGTCACCAACGGCGACGCCACCGACCCCGTTGCCGTGGACTTCCTCGCCTACTGCCTGAGCGCTGACGGTCAGGCGCTTGCCACCGACAAGGGCTACATCGGCAGCGAGGGCGAAGCCTTCACCAGCGCCCAGCCCGCCGGCAAGATCGTCGTGGGCGGCTCCTCCAGCGTGGCACCCCTGATGGAAAAGCTCGTGGAAGCGTACAAAACCGTCAACCCCAACGCCGAGATCGAGCATCTGACCACCGACTCCACCACCGGTGTTTCCGGCGCACTGGACGGCAGCTACACCATCGGTCTTGCCAGCCGCGAGCTGAAGGACAGCGAGAAGGAAGCCGGCGCCAAGGCAACCGTGCTGGCGATGGACGGCATCGCCGTTGTCGTCAACCCCGAGAACCCCGTTGAGAACCTGACCGTTGACCAGATCCAGAGCATCTATGTCGGCGAGGTCACCACTTGGGACGAGGTAGAATAAATCAACCAAAAGCCTTCTCCCTCGGGAGAAGGTGGCGCGGAACGCGCCGGATGAGGGGGCAATGTCTGTAAGGCAGCCCCTCATCAGTCCGCTGCGCGGACAGCTTCCCCCACAGGGGGAAGCCAAAAAAAGCCTTCTCCCTTGGGAGAAACGTGCGTTGCCGCGCACTGCTGGAACGGTTCGCTGTTTCCGGCGGGTTTGTAGGGGACGCATAAATGCGTCCCGTGCGGTTTACCCGTTGGATTGATTTGCCGCGATGGCTGCGACGGGCGGCATATATGCCGCCCCTACGGACGAATCCGTGATTTTTGCGCCGCCATTTGACCGCGGGCGGGGCGTGCCCCGCCCCTACTGCGCGACAGTTTTGTATAGTGCAACGTAGGGCGGGGTGACCTCACCCCGCCGGGCAAATGGGCAACCACTGCAAATTTCCCCCTCATCAGTCCGCTGCGCGGACAGCTTCCCCCACAGGGGGAAGCCTTTTTGCTGCCGCCAAAGGAGTCTGCTATGTCAAACAAATTCACCGAAACCCTGATGAAACTCGTTTTCACCCTATGTGCCTGTCTGTCCATTGCGGCGGTGGTGCTGATCTGCGTGTTCCTGTTCGCAAACGGCATACCTACGCTGTTTGAGATCGGTCCGCTCAAGTTCCTGCTGGGCAAAACGTGGAAGCCCGGCAGCGACATCTACGGCATTCTGCCGATGATCCTCGGCTCGGTGTACGTCACAGCGGGGGCGATTCTCGTCGGCGTGCCGCTGGGCGTGCTGACCGCCGTGTATATGTCACGCTTTGCATCGCGCGGCATCAACCGCTTTATGCTGCCCGCCGTGCAGCTTTTGGCGGGCATTCCGTCGGTCGTGTACGGCTTTTTCGGTATGATCGTGCTGGTACCCGCCGTGCAGGCGATGGTCAAAACGCCGTTCTTTACCCAAGTTTTGCAGGTCAAGGGCGGCAAGGGGATGAGCCTGTTCACCGCCAGCGTGCTGCTGGGCATTATGATTTTGCCCACCGTCATCACGGTCAGCAAAACCAGCCTGGACGCCGTCCCCCAGAGCTACTACGAGGGCAGCCTTGCCTTGGGTGCCACGCATGAGCGCAGCGTCTTTTCGGTAGTGCTGCCTGCGGCAAAAAGCGGCGTGTTGTCGGCAATGATTTTAGGCATCGGGCGCGCTGTCGGGGAAACGATGGCGGTCGTTATGGTGGCGGGCAACCAGACCTGGATGCCGCAGGGGCTGTTCAAGGGCTTGCGCACGATGACCTCCAACATTGTTATGGAGATGGGCTACGCCACCGACCTGCACCGCGAAAGCCTGATCGCCACCGGCGTGGTGCTGTTCGTCTTTATCTTGCTCATCAACCTTTGCTTCAGCCTTGTGAAAGGGGGCAGCGACCATGCCTGATGTTACCGCCAATGCCCGCACCGCCGCCGCCCCGGCGCGCGTGCAGACCATACGACCCGCCGGCAAAAACCGCACCGCCGCCCGCGTACAGGCGGCGGTTCTGCGGGGTCTTGTGGGGCTGGCAGCGCTGCTGACCGCCGCCGTGCTGGTGTTTTTGATCGGGTACATTCTGGTTATGGGCATCCCCAACCTCAAGCCGGAGCTTTTTGCGTGGGAGTACACCTCCGACAACGTTTCGCTGGTGCCTGCGCTCATCAACACCCTGTTTATGACCGCCTTCTCGCTGGTCATTGCCACGCCGCTGGGCGTTTTTGCGGCGATCTGGCTGGTGGAGTACGCCCCGCGCGGCAGCAAGCTGGTGCGCTTGGTGCGCATCACCACCGAAACGCTGCAGGGCATCCCGTCCATTGTGTACGGCTTGTTCGGTATGCTGTTCTTTGTCAATGCGCTGCACTGGGGCTACAGCCTGATGGCGGGTGCCTTTACGCTGGCCATCATGGTGCTGCCCGTCATTATGCGCACCACCGAGGAAGCCCTGCTGGCGGTGCCGGATTCCTACCGCGAGGGCAGCTTCGGCTTGGGCGCGGGCAAGCTGCGCACGGTGTTCCGCGTGGTGCTGCCCAGCGCCATGCCCGGCGTTTTGTCCGGCGTGATTCTGGCAACGGGGCGCATCGTGGGCGAAACCGCCGCGCTGATCTACACCGCCAGCACATTGCCCAAGGTGGCGAACTCGGTGTTCAGCTCCACCCGCACCCTGGCGGTGCATATGTACCTGCTTTCCAGCGAGGGGCTGTACATCAACCAGACCTACGGCACCGCCGTGGTGCTGCTGGTGCTGGTGCTGGTCATCAATAGCTTCAGCAGCGTGGTGGCACGGAAATTGAGCGCGAATAGACAGTAAAAGAAAGCAAATAGACAGTGAAACAAATAAGAAATAAGAAATAATAAATAATAAAAAAGGAGTTCCGCCCTTGGCGGAACATTCAAAAACCAAATGCCCCCTTATAAGGTTGTACAAGGGCGGAGGAAACGCCCCCGGACTGCCCGCAAAAAGGGGCGCACTTTGTTGTAAAAATGTGCCGCCGCGGGCGGCACACCATATTTATTATTTATTATCTATTATCTATTATTTATAATCGGAGGACTATTTTGAATAAATTCGAGATCCGCGACATGGATCTGTACTACGGCAGCTTCCATGCCTTAAAAGACATCAACATGGCGATCCCCGAAAAGCAGATCACCGCCTTTATCGGTCCGTCCGGCTGCGGTAAATCCACCTTTTTGAAAAGCCTGAACCGTATGAACGACCTTGTCGAGGGCTGCCGCATCTCCGGCGATATCCTGCTGGACGGCATCGACATCTACAAGGACAAAATGGACGTCAACGTCCTGCGCCGCCGCGTGGGTATGGTGTTCCAAAAGCCCAACCCCTTCCCGATGTCCATCTACGACAACATCGCCTACGGTCCGCGCACCCACGGCGTGTGCAGCAAGGCGCGGCTGGATGAGATCGTCGAGCAATCGCTGCGCAGCGCCGCCATCTGGAACGAGGTCAAGGACCGCCTGAACAAGAGTGCGCTGGGGCTTTCGGGCGGGCAGCAGCAGCGCCTGTGCATCGCCCGCGCCTTGGCAGTCGAGCCGGAGGTCCTGCTGATGGACGAGCCGACCAGCGCGCTGGACCCCATCTCCACCGGCAAGGTCGAGGATCTGGCAATGGAATTGAAGGAAAAATACACCATTGTTATGGTTACGCACAATATGCAGCAGGCGGCGAGAATCAGCGATAAGACGGCGTTTTTCCTGCTGGGCGAGCTGGTGGAAATGGGCGACACCGAGCGCCTGTTCTCCACCCCGGCAGACAAGCGCACCGAGGATTACATCTCCGGGCGTTTCGGTTAAGGAGGGGGACAAGTTATGTACAGCAGACGCAAAGCCTACGATGCCGAGCTTTTGGAGCTGGATACCCTGCTGGCGCGGATGGGTCACGCGGCGGGCGCAGCGGTCGAAACCGCCATGACCGCCCTGCGCCACCACGATACCGAGCTGGCGCGCAGCGTCATTGCCCAAGACAATGAAATCGACTCCGCCGAGCATGAGATCGAGCATCGCTGCCTGACGCTGATCTTGCGCCAGCAGCCCGTTGCCACTGACCTGCGCAAGGTGTCCACGGCGCTGAAGATGGTCACCGACATTGAGCGTATGGCGGACCACGCCAGCGACATTGCCGAAATCACCCTGCATTTAGAGCCGGAAAACGCCGCCGCCGTCGGCGTGATGGACGATCTGGACAAGATGGGCGCCGCCGCCCTGGAGATGACCAAGCGTGCCATCGGCGCGTATGTGCAGGTGGATTTGTCCGAGGCGGCGCAGGTCGTTGCCGCCGATGAGGAATGCGACGCGATGTTTGCCAAAATCGGCAAGGAAATAGCACAGTATATCGCCAAAAATCCGAATGACGCCGCCACCGCGCTGGATCTGTTTATGGTCAGCAAATATCTGGAGCGTCTGGGCGACCACGCGGTCAACGTTGCCGAATGGGTCGAGTTTTTGAAAACCGGCGTGCATAAGTCGAGGAAGATTGTGTGATTTCCCGGGAAACGCGGGCTTAACAAACAGAAACAGGGGCGTGCGCGAAGCGCACGCCCCTTGTGTTGTTTCTTATGGGAATACAATTAAACTTTCCCGTAAATCCCTCTCACACTGACCTCGCCGGTAAACACCCTCACGTCCCCGGTGTCGTCGTGTACGACCAAACGCCCGTCCTCGTCCACGTCGCGGGCAATGCCCTGCCCGCCGTCGTAGGTCACGGCGCGCTGCAAATTGACGCAAACGGCTTTGTAGGCATCGCGGCAGGCGGTAAACCCGTGCGCGGCGTAGTCCGCCATCGCGGTGCCAAAGCCCACCTCGGTCAGGTATGCCGCCAGCCACGCGGGGTCGTTGTCGGGGTCAACCGCCACGCCCTGCAGGGTCAGGCTGGTGCCGTGGGGCAGGTTTTGCGCGGTAAAATAGCTTTGCGGCTGCGCCAAGTTGAAGCCGATGCCGCAGACAATGCTGTGTCCGTCGGGCGCAATTTCGCACAAAATGCCCACGATCTTTTTGCCGTTCAGCAAAAGGTCGTTGGGCCATTTGATTTGACAATCCACGTTGTAGCGCTGTTTTAAGGCGCTTGCCGCCGCAAGGCTGGCGTACAGCGGCAGCGTGCCGGGCTGTGCCAGCGGCGTTTTGAGAACCACCGAATAATACAGCCCCTGCCCGGGCGCGTCCGTCCAGGTGCGCCCCAAGCGCCCGCGTCCGGCGGTCTGGTGGGTCGAGTACACCGCGCCCACATCGGCAAAACGGGCAAGGTTTTCCTTTGCCCAAGCGTTGGTGCTGCCGACTTCGGGCAGGTAAATCAGGGTATGGTTCAAAATTCCGGCACCCTCTTCCAGCCAAATTGACATGCACCGTCGGTCACGGTGATAACACCGTAGCTGCCGCCGTCGCGCAGGCTGCCCGGGTTGAACACGGTGGCAGCCGTGCCGACGCCCCGCACCAGCGCGCGGCGGTGGGTATGCCCGAACAGCGCCACATCGGCGCCGCGCTCCCCGGCGGATTCCGCCAAGCGGTCGGTACCCATTTTTACGCCGTAGTGGTGACCGTGGGTGTAAAAAAACAGCACGCCCGCAAAGGGTGCCAGCCCCTCGGTGGGGTCGGGATAGCCGGCATCGCAGTTGCCCGCCACGCGGTAGATGGGGTATGGCACCGGCTCTTTGCGCAGGGTCAGCGCGGCGTTCAGGTCATACAACCCGTCGCCGAGATAGAACATAGCATCGGCGGTTTCGTTTTGCAAAAGCCAGCGCAGATCCCGCAGCCGACCGTGTACATCGGACACGACCAGAATTTTGGTGGTTTCGGACATAGTAGCTCCTTTTATAGAGAATAGATAAAAGATAAAAGATAAAAATTTTGGTGTGCCGCCCGCGGCGGCACAGTACAAAAATGCGGCAGTTTGTTTGGATGTTTCGCCGTGGGCGAAACTCCGAATCTAATCTCTTTTATCTCTTATCTTTTATCTTATTTCAGCATCGCCTTGTACACTTCGCCCTTGCTGAACCCCGTCCCGGCGGCGGCCTGCTTGGCAGCGGCGGCGGGGGGCATACCGCCCGCCTGCAAGGCGCGGGCGGCGGCAACGACCTCCTCCAACGTGGGGGCGGCGTCCGGCTCGGTGTCGGCGGGGTCAGCGCCCGCCAGCACCAATACATACTCGCCGCGCGGGTCGTTTTTTTGGTAGTAGGCAACCGCTTCTGCCAGGGTGGTTTTCACGATCTCCTCGTGCAGCTTGGTCAGCTCGCGGCACAAACTGACCGAGCGCCCGCCCCCAAAGGTGGCAGCCAGATCGTCCAGCGTGGTGCGCAGCTTGTGCGGTGCTTCGTAAAAAATCAGCGTGCGGGTTTCGTTTTGCAAAAAGGCGAGCCGGGCGCGGCGTTCCTTTTTCGGCACGGGCAAAAAGCCCTCAAACACAAAGTGGGCGGTGGGCTGCCCGCTGGCGGCCAGCGCCGTCACACAGGCGGACGCCCCCGGCACCGGCACGACCCGGATGCCCCGCTCGTGGGCCTCGCGCACGATCTGCTCGCCGGGGTCGCTGATGCAGGGCATCCCGGCATCGCTGCACAGGGCGCAGTTTTCGCCCGCCTCAATGCGCTGCAAAATCGCCTCGCCGTGGTGCAGGGCGTGTTCGTAATAGCTGACCATCGGCTTTTTCAAGCCCAGATAGTTCAAAAGCCGCAGCGTGACGCGGGTATCCTCGGCGGCGATAAAATCCGCCGCGCCGAAGGTCGCTGCCACACGGGGCGGCATATCGTCCAGATTGCCGATGGGTGTTGCCACCAGATACAAAGTCCCGCTCAAAACGTGACCCCCTAAAAAAGTTGATATACTACTATTATAGACGCAAACTGCCGTACCCGCAAGTATCCGCGCAAAAAAAGGGGGAAGGGCGCGTGGAATGGCTTCCCCCTTTGGGGGAAGCTGTCACCGCAGGTGACTGATGAGGGGGCAACATCCGGGCATTTCCCCCTCATCCGGCGCGCAAGCGCGCCACCTTCCCCCCAAGGGGAAGGCTTTTGCACCCACAAAAAAATGTGTCCGCTTGCGCGGACACATCCTGTAAAATCTGCGTTTATTCGCCGCTTTTTACGTCAAAGCCGTATTCGCGTTCCAAGATCGGCAAATCGGCGGTTTCGGTGCGGTCGATCTGCGCCCAGCGGTTGCTCTGCAAAATCAGCGGCACCAGCGCGTCCAAATCAGCGGGGCGTCCTTGGGCTTCCAGCGTCACGCTGCCGTCCCAATTGTTGGCGACCCAGCCGGTCAGCCCCAGATGCAGCGCGGCGGCGCGGGCATAGTAGCGAAACCCCACCCCCTGCACGCTGCCGTAAAACTGCCAGCGGCGGCGGGCGGTCATGCGTCGATCCCCGTCACCGTGTAGTCCTTCGCCTGTACGGCATCGGTCAGCACGGCGTCGGGTACGTCGGCGGTCAGCGTCACAACGGCGGTGCCGGCTTCGTGGCTGACCTCGGCGCTCTGCACGTTGTCCAGCGCCTCCAACGCCTTTTTCACGGTCGCTTCGCAGTGGGAACACATCATTCCTTCAATATGCAGGGTCTTTTTCATCGCAGTTTCCTCCGTAGCTAGGGTACATTTTTCGGTGCAGGGGGCAGGTTGCGGCGCAGCGGGCTTGCGGCGGGGCGGCGCATCGTGCGCGGCGTTGCGCGGGTCAAAGGCGTTCAGCCGCAGCGCGTTGGTCACCACGCAGACGCTCGACAGGCTCATGGCCGCCGAGGCGATCATCGGGTTCAGCAAAATGCCCAGCGGCGAAAGCACACCCGCCGCCAGCGGGATGCAGACCGCGTTGTAGAAAAACGCCCAGAACAGGTTCTGGTGGATGTTGCGCACCACGGCGCGGCTCAGGCGCACGGCGGCGGGAACATCCGCCAAGTCGCTGCGCACCAGCACCACGTCGGCGGCGTCCAGCGCCACGTCCGCCCCGGCGCCGATGGCAATGCCGGTGTCGGCGCGGGTCAGCGCGGGGGCATCGTTGATGCCGTCGCCCACCATCGCCACGCGCCCGGCTGCCTGCTGGCGGCGCACCTCGCTCTCCTTGCCGGCGGGCAGCACGCCCGCCACAATGTGGCTTTCGTCCAAGCCGACCATCGCGCCGATGTGCGCGGCGGTCTGCGGGTTGTCGCCGGTCAGCAGCACCACGTTCAGCCCCAGCGCCTTCATCTGGTCAATGGCGGCGGGGGAGGTCTTTTTGACCACGTCCGACACGCCGATGATGCCTGCCGGGCTGCCTGCCAGCGAGAAAAACAACGGGGTAACGCCGCGTTTGCTCATACGGGCGGCGGCATCGGTCAAATCGCGGGGCAGGGGGCAGAACCCGGCAATAAACGCCTCGTTGCCGCCCGCCAGCACCTTGCCCGCCACCTTGCCCTGCAAGCCCTTGCCGGGGGTGGCTTCAAACTCGGTGACCGTCGCATAGCTGAGTTTGTCCGCCTCGGCGCGCTGCAAAATGGCGCGTGCCAGCGGATGCTCGCTGCGCAGCTCCAGCCCCGCCGCCATGCTCAGCAAAAACTTTTCCGGCACCTTGCGGGTCCCCACGATCTCCACCACAGTCGGCTCGCCGGTGGTGATGGTGCCGGTCTTGTCCAGCAGCACGGTGTCGGTGTAGCCGGTGGTTTCCAGGCTGGCGGCGGTTTTAAACAGCAGCCCGTTTTTGGCGCCGACGCCGCTGCCCACCATAATGGCGACCGGCGTTGCCAGCCCCAGCGCACAGGGGCAGCTGATGACCAGCACGCTGATGCCGCGTGCCAGCGCAAAGGTAAAGCTCTGCCCCAGCAGCAGCCAAATCACAAAGGTTGCCGCGGCAATGCCCATAACCACCGGAACAAAAATGCCGCTGACGGTATCGGCGGTCTTGGCAAGCGGCGCTTTGGTGGCGGCGGCATCGCGCACCAGCCGTATGACCTGCGAAAGCGTGGTGTCCTGCCCCACGCGGTCGGCGCGGCAGGTCAGCGCACCGTTCTGGTTGATGGTCGCGGCGCTCACGCTGCTGCCGGGGAACTTGTCCACCGGCATACTTTCGCCGGTCAGGGCGGCTTCGTTCACACTGGAAACGCCCTCGGTCACCGTGCCGTCCACGGGGATCGCCTCGCCGGGGCGCACCAGAAACAGGTCACCGACGGCAACCTCCGCCACAGGCAGCGTCACCTGCTTGCCGCCACGCAGCACGCAGGCGGTCTGGGGGGCAAGGTTCATCAGCCCCTTCAGCGCGTCGGTGGTTTTGCCCTTGCTGTACGCCTCCAGCGTTTTGCCCACGGTGATCAGGGTCAAAATCATGGCGGCGGACTCAAAATACAAATCGTGGCGGTACTGCATAACCAGCGCCGTATCGTTATTTTTAAGCCCGGCGGCAATCATAACAATGGCAAACACGCCGTAAGCCAGCGATGCCCCGGCACCCATGGCGACCAGCGCGTCCATGCCGGGGGCGCGGGCGGCCAGCCCCTTAAAGCCGGAAACAAAAAAGTCCCGGTTGATGATGCAGACCGGCAGGGTCAGCGCCAGCTGCACCAGCGCATACACCAGCGCACCGCTGCCGTGTCCCTGCATAAAGGGCGGCAGGGGCAGCCCGACCATATGCCCCATGGAAACATACATCAGCGGCACCAAAAAGCACAGGCTCTGCACCAGACGGCGCTTTAAGCGGGGCGTTTCGGTGTCGGTCAAATCCAGCGGCTCGCCCGCGGCGGCGGGGGCGGCACCGTACCCGGCGGCCTCGACCGCGCGGCAGATGTCCTTTTGCAGGGCGGCAGCATCGGCAGTATCGGATGCCGTGATCTGCAGGGAATTTGTCAAAAGGCTGACCGCCGCCGTCTGTACACCGGGTACGGCGGTCGCCGCCTTTTCGACATGGGTAGCGCACGCCGCGCAGCTCATGCCGGTAATATCGTAACGCTGTGTCATGGAAGTTACCTCGTAATCAACAAAGATAAAAGATAAGAGATAAAAGATAAAAAATAAGGTGGGGTTTGCGCCGGGGGCGCAAACCAAAATTGACGTAAGCGGCTGTGTCATAATTTTTCGCCGCGCAGCGGCGTACCTTATTTATTATCTATTATCTTTTATCTATTCATTTAAAACAGCCCTTCCGGCAGCAGGATATCCTGCTTCGGCACCTTGTCCCAAGAAAATCCCGGCACCAGCTCCTGCGGTGAAGCCGGGGCGGGGGTGTCCTGCAAACCGCATACATACGCCAATTTTCCGATGATTTCCTGCGGGGTGTAGCGGGCGCGCAGGTTTTCCAGGCTCTGGTCGCCGTCACGCTTGCTCAGGCGGCGTCCGTCGGGGGCAAGCAGCAGCGGCAGGTGGTAAAACTGCGGCGCGGTCAGCCCCAATTCGCGGTACA
The DNA here is from genome assembly GCA_004552305.1 of Subdoligranulum variabile. GTDB lineage: Bacteria > Bacillota > Clostridia > Oscillospirales > Ruminococcaceae > Gemmiger > Gemmiger variabilis_A. Next base: position 18,939 of record SFOX01000017.1, read on the forward strand.
GCCAGAGTTGGCGGGGGGTGCTGCTCAGCAAATCGCTGCCGCGCACCACCTCGGTCACGCCCATCAGCGCGTCGTCCACCACGACCGCCAGCTGGTAGGCAAATACGCCGTCGGCGCGGCGCAGATAAAAATCGCCGCAGTCGCGGGCTAAATTTTCGGCATAGCGCCCCAAATGCCCGTCGGTAAAGGCGATTTCCTCGTCCGGTACCCGCACCCGAAACGCCGGGGCGCGCGTTAAGCTGCGCCGGGCAACCTCCGCGTCCGAAAGCCCGCGGCAGGTCCCCGCATACACCACCTGCCCGTCACTGCGGTGGGGGGCGCTGGCGGCGTGCAGCTGGCTGCGGCTGCAAAAGCAGGGGTAGATAAGCCCCTTTTTCAACAAAATATCGTAATATTGTTGATAAATCCCGCTCCGCTCGCTCTGGTAGACGGTCGGGGTCGGACCGTCGGCGGCAAGCCCCAGCCACGCCAGATCGTCCTGAATGGCGTCGGCGTACACGCGCGGGCAGCGCACGGTGTCCAAGTCCTCGATGCGCAAAAGCACCTGCCCGCCCTTGCTTTTGGCGCTCAGCCATGCCAGCAGGCAGCACATCAGGTTGCCAAGGTGCATCCGCCCGCTGGGGCTGGGGGCGTAACGTCCGGCGGTCATGCTAAGGTGTAGGTGCCGTCTGCCAAGGCACGCAGATGCACCCGGTAGTAGGCGGACACGGCGTTGACCATCGCCTCGGCGTCAGACACAGCGGCGGTTTCCACGGCGCTGTGCATCGCCAGCTGGGCGCAGCCGATATCCGCCATCGGGATGGGCAGTGTCTGGCTTTGCAGGTTGCCCAGCGTGCTGCCGCCCGGCTCATCGGCGCGGTTGGTGAACACCTGCACCGGCACGTTCGCTTTTTCGCAGACGGCGCGGAACACCGCCCCGCTGATGGCGTTGGTGGTGTATTTCTGGCTGGCGTTGTATTTCAGCACCACGCCGCCGCCCAAGCGCACGGGGGCGCAGGGGTCGGACTTGGCGGCAAAGTTGGGGTGGGTGGCGTGGGCGTTGTCGGCGCTCAGCAAAAAGCTGTTGGCCATGGCGCGGTGCATCGCTTGGGCGCTGTGCGGCACGGCGTCCAGGATGCGGTCCAGCACGTCGCGCATAAAGCGGCTGGCGGCACCCTGCCGCGTGCCGGAGCCGACTTCCTCGTTGTCCAGCAACGCCCAGACCGGGGCGCAGCTGCTGTCGCAGTCAGGCGCGGCGTCCAAAAATGCCAGCAGGGTGGCGGCGGCGCACTCTAAATCGTCAATGCGCGGTGCCATAAAAAACTCGCGGTCGGCACCCACAAAGCAGGGGGCTTGGCGGGTGACCAGCTGTAGGTCGGTGTCAAGAATATCCTGCGCAGATACGTTTAATTCCTCGGCAATCAGGTCGGTCAGGGTGCGGCTGCCGGCAGCGCCCCACAGCGGCTGCATATCCACCTGCGGGTTGTAGGCGTGACCCTTGTTGATGTCGCGCTGCATGTGGATGGCCAGCGAGGGGATGACCAGCAGGTCGCGGTCCAGGTGGACAAGGCGGGTCTGCAAGCCGTCCGGCGTGCGCAGCATTACGCGCCCCGCCACGGTCAGCGGGCGGTCCAGCCAGCTGGACATGATCATACCGCCGTAGCCCTCGACGCTCAGGCGGCGGCAGCCGTCGTTTTCCACGGTGTCGGTCTTGATTTTCCACGACGGCGAGTCGCTGTGGCTGGCGGTGATGCGCCACCCGCCGATGGCGTGCGCCGGGACGCGCCATGCGATCACGGCGGAGTTGTTGCGGGTGATATAGTAGCCCTTGCCGGGTTCCAGATTCCAGAAATCGGCTTCCTCCAGCCGGGTGTACCCGGCGGCGTCCAGCCACGCGGCGGCGGTGGCGGCGGCGTGGTACGGCGAGGGGGATTTTTGCAGATACTCAAAAATTTTGTCGATCATACGTCTTTTTCCTTTTGTATTGATATTTGCGCACAGCGCAGCGGTTGGCATACATCTATTGTACCGCAAACTGCGCTGCGGAACAAGTTGAAAAACAGGAAATTTTGGTTTATATTTAGTATAGTTGTGTGGTTACTTTTGACAAGTACGCACTTTTTGGAAAGTACCCCCAAGGAGGAAAAAGCAATGCATCCCAACGCAAACTGCAACTGCCGGGCGTTTTCCCCCTCATCCGGCGCGCAAGCGCGCCACCTTCCCCCCAAGGGGAAGGCTTTCCCGCGACCGTATGTTATAATGAATATTACGGGTACTCTGTAGGCACGGCTACTATGCCGCCCGTTGCAGCCGCCCGGATATTACGATATAACGGGCAAACGCCACGGGACGCATTTATGCGTCCCCTACAAACCTGCCGGGAATGGCGAACCATCCCGGCATTGCACGGCAACAAAAATGTACCGCGCGGTAGGGGCGGGGCAAGCCCCGCCCGCGACCGTATGTTATAATGAATATTACGGGTACTCTGTAGGCACGGCTACTATGCCGCCCGTTGCAGCCGCCCGGATATTACGATATAACGGGTAAACGCCACGGGCGAGCAATGCTCGCCCCTACAACCGAATCGGCAAATTTGCGCCAACCGCACGATTCCCCGGCGGGGCAACAAAATTATGCCGCCCTTTTCCCCAAAATCTGATATTTTACAACTTTATATCTGGTAATTTGCACCTTAATATGTTATACTTGTTCTATATCGCACAAGGATACAATTCCGGGAAAGGGGGCGCGGGTTTGGCACCCATCATCCATACCGAAAAACTGCGCAAGGTCTACGCCGTCGGCAAAGAACGTGTGGTCGCGCTGAACAACATCGACCTCAACATAGAAAAAGGGGAATTCTGCTGCATTGTCGGGCAATCCGGCAGCGGCAAATCCACACTGCTGAACCAGCTTGCCGGGCTGGAAAAGCCCACCAAGGGCAAGGTGTTTATCGGGCGGCACGAGATCAGCGCCATGACCGAAACCGAACTGGCGCGCTTCCGGCAGGAGCATCTGGGCTTTATCTTTCAAAGCTACAACCTGCTGCCCACGATGACCGCCGCCGAAAACGTCGCGCTGCCGCTGATGTTCAAGGGCGTTGCCAAAAAAGAGCGCCTGCGCCGCGCCCGCGCCGAGCTGAAAAGCATGGGGCTGTTGGGGCGCGCCAACCACCTGCCCACCGAAATGTCGGGCGGTCAGCAGCAGCGCGTGGGCATTGCCCGCGCCTTTGTCAGCAACCCCAAGGTCATTTTTGCCGACGAACCCACCGGCAACCTTGACTCCCGCACCAGCAAGCAGGTGCTGTACCGTATGCTGGAACTTTCCAAAAATCAGGGCGTGACCTTTGTCATGGTCACCCACGAGCCGGAGCTGGCGAACTGCGCCGACCGCATCGTGACGATTTTGGACGGCAAGGTGCAGTCCAGCATCGTGCAGGACGAAGCCACCAAGCAGCGCAACCGCGACGCCCTGTTTGCCGATTTGCAAGGGGATCTTGCCATCGGCGGCGACGCCGCCAAGGAAAAGTAAACACCAAGGAAAAGTAAACATAAACGGAGGAACCTACTTTGAAACGCATTCTGACAGCTCTTTTGACCCTGTGCATGGTCTTTGCCTTGGCGCTGCCCGCCTTGGCCGAGGACGCGCCAAGCAGCACGCCGACCACGCCCACGCCCGCGCCCGCCCGCAGTGACGTGGCCGTTGTTTCCTACGCGGTCACCAATGTGGCAGGCGGCGAAGTGACCACCATCAACAAGGGCGACCACATCAACGTCGTGCTGCAAATTGCCGATTACAGCGCCTACGGCGCCAAGGACGTGGACGGCAACGACATCACGGCCGCTACCATCACCGCCCGTTTCAACACCACCGATTTCACCTACACCGGCGTCGGTGAGGTGGGTCGTTTTGTGGCCGAGAGCAACTATCTCAGCTACACGCTGCTGTTCCGCGATGTGGTGTACAACGGCACCTCCCAGACGCTGCCCATCAACCTGAGCTACAACCGCACCACCCTGCCGTTCCAGACCATCAGCCTGACGCTGGGGCAGTGCATCTTGGCGGACAAGGAAAACGCCAAGACCCCCTCCCTGATGGTGCGCACCTCCGGCTACGGCGAGGTCGTCACCGCCGGTGAGGAGTTCACCCTCTCCCTCGGTATCTATGCCACCGACGGCAACGAAAACCTCAACGACGTAATCGTCACCCTCAACCTGCCCGAAAACGTTTCGCTCAGCGGCGGCAGCCTGACCCAGTATGTCGGCACGCTGACCCCCAAGGCGACCAAGACCCTCAACTTCAACGTCCTGCCCAGCGCCGGGTTCTCCGGCACGGTGGCAGACATCAGCGTTACGCTGACCGGCACCGGTGCCGATTCCGGCGCGGCAGCCAACGCCACCCCGTTCACCGTTTCCGTCCCCGTCACCCAGCCCGACCGCTTTGAGGTCGGTCAGCTGGAAATGCAGGACACTGTCAACGTCGGCGACACCGCCAGCGTCACGCTGTCCTACGTCAACAAGGGCAAGCGTGAGCTGGGCAACCTCGAAGCCCGCCTGACCGGCACCAACATCGGCAGCGAAAGCTACCAGTATCTGGGCAACCTGAACGCCGGCAGCGAGGGCAGCGTGGATTTTGACATCACCCCCGATGCCGCCGGTACCATCTCCGGCGTTATCACCCTGACCTACGAGGACGCCAACGGCAAGATCCAGACCGTCAGCAAGGACTTTACCGCCACCGCCGAGGAATACTCCGACCCGTGGGGCGGCATGGACCCCGGCATGGAGGAACCCATGCCCGAGGAACCCCAGCAGACCGGGCTGCCCGTCTGGGGCTGGGTGCTGATCGTTCTGGGCGGCGCGGCTGTGGTCGTGGTGATCGTGGTCGTGGTGCGCAAACGCAAGAAGGCCAAGGCGCTGGCAAATCTGGAAGCCGAGGACAACGATGAAGATATCTGACGAAATTGCCCTGTCGGCGCGCAATCTGGCACGCCGCAAGGGGCGCACGGCGCTGACGCTGATCGGCGTGGTTATCGGCACCTGTATGGTGGTGCTTATGATCTCGCTGGGCATTGCGCAGACGCAGGCCAACGACGAAATGCTGCAAAGCTGGGGCGACCTGACGCAGGTGCAGGTCTACGGCTACGGCACGCTGGTGGACGCCAACGGCAAGACCATCCATCTGGATGACGCTGCCATCGAGAGCATCAAAAAGCTGGACCATGTGGTGGCTGCCACCGCCTACGCCGAGGCGTACAACCTAAACGGCACCATCAGCGCCGGCAAAAACGGGCGCTACCAGACCCAGCTGTACAACGTGGTGGGCATCGACCCGGCGGCGCTGGAGCCGATGGGCTTTGCCCTGCAAAGCGGCAAGTGGCTGCCCGAGGGCGGCGGCAACAGCAAGGCAACCAAAATTCCCATATTGGTGGGTGCCAATGCGGGCTACAACTTTGAGGACACCCGCAAAAGCCAAAACAGCTCCAAACGGTACCGCTGGCAGGGTATGACCGACGCCCAGGGCAACCCGCTGCCCCCGTTTGTGGACATCGACAAGGACAAAATGACGCTGACCCTCTCCTACGGCGAGGGGTCAAGCCAAAAGAGCCAGACGTGGGAGCTGGAGATCGTCGGCGTTCTGCAGCAGGACTACGCCAAGGGCTACTTTACCGACAGCGGCTTTGTCATGCGCGTGGCGGATTTAAAAATGCTGGAAAGCCTTTACAACAAGATGGCGCACATCACCGCGAACGAGCAGAGCTACCAGCAGGTCTACGTCAAGGTGGACGATTTGAAAAACGTGCCCGACGTCGAGGAAGCCATCCACGAATTGGGCTACAGTGACACCTACTCCATGAGCCAGCAGCGCGAGGAAATGAACAAGCAGACGATGCGCAGCCAGATGATTTTTGGCGGTGTAGCGGCGGTTTCTTTGCTGGTGGCGGCAATCAACATCATCAACACCATGACCATGGCGATCTACGAGCGCACGCGCGAGATCGGCGTGATGAAGGTGCTGGGGTGCGAGCTAAACAACATCCGCGCAATGTTTTTGATGGAAAGTTCCTGCATCGGCTTTTTGGGCGGCGTGCTGGGCGTGGCGTTCAGCCTGCTGGCCAGTCTGGTGCTGAACAACATATCCACCATTTTGGGTGTGCTGGGGCAGGACGGCGGCATCGACCTGTCGGGCATGATGGGCGGTATGTATATGGGTGCCAGCAGCACAACGATTTCGGTCATTCCTCCGTGGCTGGTGTTGGGTGCGCTGGTATTTGCCACCGTGGTCGGGTTTGTGGCGGGCATTGTGCCTGCCAACAAGGCGGTCAAAATCAGCGCCTTGGAAGCCATCCGGCACGATTAATAAAAATGAAGAAACGCGCAGGGGCGGAATTTCCGCCCCTGCGCGTTGTTTTGTGATGTAGGAGGTAGGGGCGGGGTATGCCCCGCCCGCAACCAAACGGCAACGCGAAAATTACGGGTTGGTCTGTAGGGGCGGCATATATGCCGCCCGCCGCAGCCGTCCCGGTAAATCGACCTAACGGGCAAACGGCACGGGACGCATTTATGCGTCCCCTACAAACCTGCCGGAAATTTGCATTTTCCCCAATTCTTACTTGCCTCCCGGTTATTTGTAGGGAACGGTCTTGACCGTTCCGGGCGTTTTGCGGCTACCGCCCATTTGCACGGCGGGGCAATAGAATAAAAATGTGTCCCCGCGCAACCGCAAACAAAAAAACCGTGCAGTCTTTCGACCGCACGGGAATGCTTTATCAGCTTATTCCGGCTGAATAGCACCGGTGGGGCAAACGCCCTCGCAGGCGCCGCAATCGACACAGGAAGCAGCGTCGACCACAGCCTTGTCCTCCATGCTGATTGCACCGACGGGGCAAGTGTCAACACATGCACCGCAAGCAACGCACTCGCTAGAAACAGTATGAGCCATCGTGATACTCCTTATCTCCGTGCTGATTCAAGTACCCTTACCGGCCCTGCACGGCTGCTTCCCGGTACGGCACACGGCGGGGCAAGCCCGCTATGTTACAAATATTCTATCATAAATCGGCGGGGGATGCAAGTGTTCCCGGCAGGAATTTTTGCCGCGCGTCAATCCTTGTCGGGTTCGGGGGCTTTGGGGGCGCGCTTGCCGCCGCGCAGGTAGACGCAGTCGGTCAGCTTGTACACGCGCGGGGCTAAAATTTCCACGTTGGAACGAACCTTCAGCGTGCCGGCAACGGGGTTGGTTTCGATCACGGTACCCTCGCCGTCCGGGGTGCGCACCACGCTGCCCACCTGCGGCGTGATGGAATTTAAGTATTCGTAGCTTTTTTGCTCGTAGGCAAGGCAGCACATCAGCCGCCCGCAGGAGCCGCTGATCTTGGCGGGGTTCAGGCTCAGCCCCTGTTCCTTTGCCATTTTGATGGACACCGGCTGGAAATTTTTCAAAAACCGGCTGCAGCAGAACGGCTGCCCGCAAATGCCCAGCCCGCCCAGCATTTTGCTTTCGTCGCGCACGCCGATCTGGCGCAGCTCAATGCGGGTGTGGAACTGCGCCGCCAGATCCTTGACCAGATCGCGGAAATCCACGCGGTTGTCGGCGGTAAAATAGAACACCAGCTTGCTGCGGTCCAGCGTGTACTCGGCATCGACCAGCTTCATTTGCAGGTTGTGCGCGGCAATGCGCTGCTCGCACAGGGTGTATGCCTGCTGCACGTCCACGCGGTTTTGGCGCATACGGCGCACGTCCACGGCATCCGCCACGCGGATGACCGGCTTGACCTCGCGCGAAAAGCCGGGAACCTCGTGCAGACCGCGCACGACCTCGCCGCATTCGGTGCCGCGGGCGGTGGACACGATGACGAAATCGCCCTCGTTGACGGTAAACGTGCCGGGGTCAAAATAGTACGCCCGACCGTTTTCTTTAAATTTGACAGAGATAACTTTCATTGGGTATTCCTTTTTAGCAAATCAGAAATGGGATAGGATGTATCGGGAAATAGCGCGCCAATCGGCGCGACAGCGTGTAAAACCATCACATTCTTGGTCTATGGAATGTGTAGTAGCCCGTTAAAATTAAAACTTCACTTTTTTCGGCAGGTTTGTAGGGGACGCATATATGCGTCCCGTGCGGTTTACCCGTTATACCGCATGATCGGGACGGCTGCGGCGGGCGGCATATATGCCGCCCCTACCAGTCCATTAAAACTAAAAGTAAAGCTTTAGAATTACCACGCTACTACATGGCTGCCCGAAAAAGGGCTTTTTTTGAGAAACAGCTCATTGGGGTTCTGTTTTACACAGATCCGCCGCCAGGACCGCCAGAATCAGCTTTAAGTTGCCGTTGGCGGTCAGGTCCTTTTTGGCGCTGTAAATCGCCTGCAGGGCGCGGGCGGCGGCATCGGGCTGCAGCCCGCCGCAGGCGTCTGCCCCGTAGGCGGGGCGGCGCAGCACGGCGCTGCACAGCTGCTCCAGCTGCCACAGCAGCGCGGCAAAGCCCTCGCGGTTTTTCTCGTACCCGTTCAAAAGCGCCAGCGCGCGGTAGGTGTCCTGCCGGGCGGTATGCTCCAGCAGCTTTTTGGCGCTTGCCAGCAGGGCGCGGGTGTCGGCGTCGGCAAACACCTGCAGGGCTTTGCCGATATGCCCCTCATATAAAAAGGAAAGCTCCTGCGCCATCGGCGCGGGTACGCCCCGGCTGCCCAGCAAAGCGCAGCACGCATCGGCGGGGACGGGCGCGACTGTGTAGGCGGCGCAGCGGCTGCGAATGGTCGGCAGCACGGTGGCGGCGCTGGGCGCGGTCAGCAAAAACAGCACGTCGGCGGGCGGCTCCTCCAATATTTTCAACAGGGCGTTTGCCGCCGAGCCTTGGGTGCCGTTGAGGTTCTGCGCGCCGTAAATGAACATCACGCGCCCCGCCGCGTCGGTGCTGAGCGCCGAATGCTGGATCTTTTCCCGCATGGCGCGCACATCGTCCACGGGGATGCCCCCGCTTTTGCCGCTGCCGCGCAGGCTGACGCACTCGGTGTCGGTGCCGTTCAGCACCGCCTCGGCGTGGGCGCCGCCCTGCGGGTACAGGTAGTCCGCCGCCAGACAGCGCGCGGCAAAGCCCGCGCCGCAGCCCGGCTCGCCCACCAGCAAAATCGCATGGGGCAGCCGCCCGGTGCGCAGGGCGGTGCCCAGCTCGGACTTTAACGCCGCGTTACCGGCAAGACGCTCCAGCATCACAGCTTTTCAAAGCGCTCGACGTTGGTCACCATAATGGTTGCGCCGCCGACAGTCACCTGCATGGGCATGGCGCTCTCGATGCCAAGACCCATCGTGGCGGTGCCGGGTACGATCTCGGTGCGCTGCTTGCAGCAGTTGGAGATGACGCCGATGCACTCATCCACGCGCTCGTCCTCGGTGCAGATCAGCAGGGTCATATTGCCCGCCATCAAAAAGCCGCCGGTGGTGGAAAGGCGGGTGACGTAGAATTTCTGCTTCAGCAGGTCGTGGCAGACAGCGCGGGAATCCTCTTTATTGACGATAGCGGTGATCAGTTTCATAATAAGCTCAACCTTTCTGTAGTATAATTTTCTGTAGTATAATTGTTAGCGGTTGCGGTTTTCCCAGTCGCGGCGGCGCTTTTGCGCGGCAAGGGTATCCTTGCACCAGACGACAAGCTCCTTGCCGTAAAATGCCAGAAAACCCGCCAGCCCCAGCACCAGACTGACCTTGACAGCCAAACTGCCGGTGAGGAAGTTCACTGCCCAGAAAAACAGCTCCAGCCAGCCGAGATACTTCATTTTAAACGGGATAACGCCAAAAAGCAGGGCGGTCTGCTCCGGCCAAAGCCAGGTGTAGGCAAACAGCATACTCATAAAAATGGCGTCGGGCGTGGCGTAGCCCACCAGCAGGCAGCTTGCCCACGCGCCCAGTATGCCCAGCACAAAGAACACCGTCATGCGGAAATCGCCCCACAGGCGGGTCAGCGCGTTGCCGATCCAGAAATAGAACAGCAGGTTCAAAATGCCGAACACGCCGCCCAGCCAGATGGGCTGAAACAAAAACGTGATCAGCCGCCACACCTGCCCCTGCAGCAGCGCGATGCGGCTTAAAACGATGTACGACGCAAAATTGCGGTTGAACAGCAGCACCACCAGCCCTGCCATCAGCTGCCCGACCAACAGACCGTTGACCAGCTGCGGAATGGCAAGATGCCCGAAGCGGCGTTCCAGTTTATCGACCCAATCCATAGGGAAAATCCTCCTTGAGGTTTTGATACAATTCTGATAATACCTTATTTTAACATTTTCCCAAGAGGAGTGCAACAGTTTCGCGTCGAAAAGCGCAGAATTTCCCACAGGGAATTTTGGGGTTTTCCACCGCATTTTTGCCCTTGCAGCGTGCAGGCAGTGAAAAACCGGGTGGGTTTTCCACAGTTTCCACAGAGTTTTCCACAATTTCAACGTGGATAACCGGTATACATTGTGGATAACTTCAAAAAGATATGACGAAAAGATGAACGGGGAAAGGCTTTTGCCGCCGCGCTTTTGGCTTCCCCCTCTGGGGGAAGCTGTCACCGTAGGTGACTGATGAGGGGGAATTTTGCGCCAGCCGCCCATTTCCCCGGCGGGGTGGGGTCACCCCGCCCTACAGGGCAAAAAAACATCGCGCGGTAGGGGCGGGGCACGCCCCGCCCGCGGTTTTGCGGTAATAACGAAATTACGGGTTGACTTGTAGGGGCGGCATATATGCCGC
>SFOX01000018.1 GCA_004552305.1 Subdoligranulum variabile
GATTGCCGGTTTTGTGCCTCCCATTATGGCACCCGTCATCATTCAGCAGACCAGCAAAATATTTTCTCTGACAGGGCAAGGCACCACAGGCAGCATTTTTGTATATGGTGTTGCCAACAACGTAGTAGTCTGGATGATGTTCAGCGCATTGTTCCTGTTGGCTATGTTCTTCCTGTTTTATAATGTCATCCATAAAAAGAACGGCGTCAAATTGGCTGATTATGACATCAAGGTTTCGCCGGCAGATGTAGGTCGCATAATCCTTATGGTGTTTGCTGTTGTGCTGACCTGCCGCAGCGTAGTGTGGTTCGCCGACTACTTCTTTAAGGTCGATTTCCGTCTGGTCGACCTGTCTATGGCAACAATGAACTGGAACCACCTTCGTGTATCGCTGTGCTATGCACCGTTCTTTATCCTGTACTGGTGCATCAACTCTTTGACCATGAACGGATGCAACCGCTTCAAGAATATGAGCGAAGGTAAAAATCTTCTGCTCTGTGTGCTGTGCAATACGCTGGGAACGGTGGTTGTTGTTCTGGTGTATTACATCTGCCTGTATAAGACCGGCTGCGGTATCGGCGCTTTCGGAAACTGGAAAGCCTACATGATGCTTAGCTATATGATCTTGTCTGCCACGGCAGGAACCATCATTAACCGTAAAATCTACAATGCCACCGGCAGTTTGTACCTCGGACCTGCTGTATTCGGCACGCTCATTGCCATTATCAACACGGCGGTTTACACGCTGCCGGCTGCCTGACAGCAAATCCGAAACTTTTTGAAAACCAAGTCAAGCGGCTCGTAAGAGGGATGTCTTACAGAACTGCGTAAGTCCATACTTGAAAAAGTTTAAAAATGCACTGTATGCCACACTCAGGGTCGATGCTTGAGTGTGGCATTTTGTATATCCTTGTGTTTGGCAGCGACGCATCGGGAATGTTATAAAGGAGGACCCTCATGCAGATTGACCTGAAATCCTGTTCCCTCGGCATGGAGCTTAGCTCCACCCGCATCAAGGCAGTTTTGATCGATGCAACACACACTCCCCTTGCGCAGAGCGAGTTTACTTGAGAAAACCGCCTGCAAAACGGCATCTGGATCTACCCCATGGAGGAAGTCCGGCAAGGTGTGCAGGCCGCCTATGCGGCGCTGGTGACCGCCGTGCAGGCAAAGCTCGGCACAGCACTTTCTGTCGTGGGCTGTATCGGTGTTTCCGCCATGGTGCACGGCTATAGGAGTTGCCTCTTTCACAGGATGTCAAATGTTGAGAGGTTACTGACAATTCTATTTGTGCTTTCAGGATTTTGAGATTTTGCACACGCGTGTGCAAAATCTTAGTTGCTCACATTTGCGCTCATTATTGCGTATTCCAGATGAAGATGCCCGTGTTTGGTATATGAATGAAGCTGTCAACATTTATGATAATTGGTGGACAATTCAGCCGAATTGCGGTATAATTTTGATAATATCTACTCCTCTGTAAAGCAAGGTGTGATTCTGCGTGTTGTTTTTGCTGATGAATAAAGATACCACGTGGCTTTTGTTTGACTGCCATGAGGATGAGTTCGGCTTTGTGACCGGCAAAGAAATTGAATGGTATACCGAACTCCGCCCCATCGGATATGATAACATTGGCGACTTTCTGGATGCACGCAAGGCACCTAAACACCGGAAACACATTGCAGAACTGCTGAAAAAGTATGGCTGCGAATCCATCGAGAATTTCCTAAAATTAACTCATGCGCTTTCTCTTAATGACACATTCTGGGTGAAAGAACCGGAAAGTCCTTTGTCGTGGGACGAAGTTTCCCTATATCGCAATGAGTTTGATGAATTGGTTTCTAACGCAGCTTTCGATGGTGTCATCTCTTCAACTACTCTCTCTTCGACGTCTCCCGAATTCGGAACGGACGGTGCGTATGCTAAGTGCTGGCAGAGGGAAGAAGGCACGACCTATCTCTACAAAAGTGGCAGTGACACCTACGAAATTGAACCATTGTCCGAATTTCTTGCCACCCAGGTGGCTGACATTCTTTGCCGAAACAACGTCAAGTACGAGCTCACTTTCTATCACGGGCGATTGGCGTCAAGATGCAAACTGTTTACCAGTGAGCAGTTTGGCTTAGCTAAGATGTCGACATTACCGATTTCCAACCGCCGAAATCCTGCCGCACTCCTAAAATTTGCTGAGCAATATGGTAGTGAATATCTCATGCGCAGAATGTTCGTATTGGACGCGCTTATTCTCAACATCGACCGCCACCTAGGAAATGTCGGTTTTCTTTTTGACAATGACGCGATGCGAATTGAGGGAATGGCTCCCGTGTACGACAACAACCGTAGTCTGCTGTTCCAATTTGATACGGAAATACTCGAAAAGAACCCGGAATGGTGCATATCGAAGTGTGAGCCAAGGATCGGTGGAGATTTCATCAAGACGGCTCAGGCAATGCTTACCGATGAGTTGCGTTCGGAACTAAAGAACATGGCTGGTTTTAGATTCCGGGAGCCGATAGACATCGAAGTCCCTACGGATCGACTGGAAGCGTTGAGCAAGATCCTGAACCTGCAGTTGAACAAAATCCTGCAATGATTTGTCAAAGAGGGAAAACTAATATAAGGCAGCACACCGTGCTGCCTTATATTAGTTCAGCCTGTCGAAAAAGGTCACCCGTAGGCGACCTTTTTCGACAGGCTGATGTGGTTATCCCTTTAAGTAACCTGACTTAAAAATGGATAACCACATAATTCTATTATATCTACTTTTCGGAGTAGGGCAAGCAGGTTACGTTCCCTCTTGAAAATTTCTCTACTTGTTTAATCCAGAATTTTTCCGTCGATGGAGATGGTAACAACCTGCCACGGAATGAACTTTCCGCTGGTCTGCAGTGCCTTTTTCGCGGCCATCTCCAGGCCGCCGCAGCAGGGCACCTCCATACGGAGGATAGTTACGCTCTGAATATCGTTATTGCGAAGGATCTCGGTGAGCTTTTCGCTGTAATCCACAGCGTCCAGTTTCGGACAGCCGATCAGGGTCACCTTGCCCTTCATAAACTCCTGATGGAAATTGGCGTAGGCGTAGGCTGTGCAGTCCGCTGCAATCAGAAGCTTTGCGCCCGTAAAGTAGGGCGCATGGACAGGTGCCAGCTTGATCTGCACTGGCCAGTTGCGCAGGCGGGAAACCGACTGCACAGGGGCAGAGGCTGCACTTTCGTTGTTCTCCGGCTGTTCCAGCATCCGCATCCGAGAGCCGGGGCAGCCGCCCTCGTGGAGGTGCTTCATCTTCTCTTGCAGTTCCTTTTTCTTTTTGTTTTCCTGCACCGCAGCCTCATCATAAGCCGGGGCTTCCCTCTCCTCAAAGGTGATGGCACCCGTGGGGCAGCCCGGCAGACAATCTCCAAAGCCGTCGCAGAAATTTTCCCGCACCAGCTTTGCCTTGCCGTTGATGATGTCGATGGCTCCCTCATGGCAGGCGGTTGCGCACAGCCCGCAGCCGTTGCATTTTTCTTCGTCAATATGGATGATCTTCCGAATCATATCTATTCTCTCCTGTTGTGGGTATTTTTTGCATTTGCAGGTTTATTATAGTATAATAAAGCTATCTTGTATGTTTGATTTCCAACAGGGAGTGCCTATATGCAAAAATATCTGCCCGTCCTGCGGAGCTGCCCCTTCTTTGGCGGACTTACCGACGATGAGATTTTGTCCATCCTGCACTGTGTCAGTGCCGCAAAGAGTGTCCGACCCCGCGGCTCCTATATCTTCCGTACCGGAGAATCCACGGAGGTCATGGGGCTTGTTCTGTCCGGCTCCACCCTTGTGATACAGGAGGACCCTTGGGGGCACCGCAATATCCTGTCCAAGTGCAATGTCGGGGACTTTTTCGGGGAGCCTTACGCCGCCACCCCCGGTGCTATCCTGAACATCAGCGTGGTGGCGCAGGAGGATTGCGAAATCCTGCTGCTGAACGTCAGGCGGCTGCTCACCGCCTGCCCCAGCGCCTGCGACCATCACCAGAAGCTCATCCGCAATCTGGTCAGCGTTCTGGCAAGCAAAATATTGCTATTTAACGATAAAATCACCCACGTCAGCAAGCGGACCACACGGGAAAAGCTGCTGTCTTACCTGTCTGCCGAATCCATCCGGCGGTCCTCTCTGTCCTTTGACATTCCCTTTGACCGTCAGCAGTTGGCGGATTTTCTCTGCGTGGAGCGTTCCGCCATGTCAGTGGAGCTTTCCAAGCTGCAAAAGGAAGGGCTGCTCATCACCAAGCGGAATCATTTTGAGCTGTTGACCCGATGACCAGTTCATACGCCGTCAGGGGCGGTTTTGTCGGCAACTCTCCCCCGCTGCGCGGGTATAAAAATAGCGGACAGCCGTTTTGGGGTCATCCGCCGAGAGGTGCAAAACCGAACCGTGTTATCGACCATCTGGACGAAAGCGAAAAAGCACCGTAGGATTTGTGCAACGGTTTGAATATCCTGCTTTCATAAAATGGAAATCGCTCATAATATATAAAGAGGAGTTTGGTTTTTATATGGTACCGCGTTTTTTTGGATCGGTGATTCCACCGTGCAGTTCAATACGATTTTCAGATGACCGCAGTGCGGTATGGGGCAGGTTTTAGACCTATTTGTGCGTCCCGACATTGCAGTGTACGACCATGCCCGCAACGGGCGCAGCACCAAGAGCTTTCGTGAGGAAGGGCTGCGGACACCGGTCAAGGACGCACTGCGCCCGGGCGACCTGCTGCTGATGTAATTTGGTCATAACGACGAGAAAATAGAGGACCCAACCCGCTACGCTTCGCCGGAGCAGTTTGCCGCCAACCTGCTGGCTTATGCCCGCGCCGCACAAGCCAAGGGTGCGCTGCCGGTACTAATTACACCGCTGGTTCGCCGTCATTTTGAGGGAGATACCCCGACCCATGGTGCCTACCCTGACGCGGTGCGCGCGTTGGCAGCGCGTGAGAGTCTGCCGCTGATTGACCTTACCGCCGCCAGCGCCCAGCTGGTGCAGCGTCTGGGCGAGCCTGCCAGCCGGGAGTTGTATATGGTTTTTGCCCCCGACCTTTACCCCAACTATCCCGAGGGCAAAGCCGACAATACCCACCTGCGGTATTTGGGGGCAGTAAAGTTCACCGGGCTTGTTGCCGATGGGCTGCAAACCTTGGGCGGTGCCTATGCGCAGGTTCTGCTTGACGCACCGGAGAAGGATAAGTACGACGAAAAAGGATACGAGCGGTAAGCGCGCACCCTGCCGCAAGCCCTTTTTTGTTTGCCACGAACTCCGCGTACCATCTATGTTGCATACCAAAAAGAAGCCCTCGGCTCTTTTGAACCGAGGGCTTCTGCTGTTGCCGGACATTTTATCAAAATTTTTGAACAAAAATCCAGTATTGCAAACAGGAATCCCTACTCAGGTTTCGCATTGTCTGCTATGATGGAATCACGGTATTGGCGAGGCGTCAGACCGGTCTGCCTGCGGAATACGCGGTAAAAGTAGTTGTCGTCCGGGAAACCGATCTGCTGGCAGATCTGTGCGTTGGACAAAGAGGTATCGCAAAGCAGCTTCATCGCTTTCTGGATGCGCAGATGGGTAATTTGCTCATTGATGCCGCAGCCGTAGCTTTGCCGGGAAAGATAATACAGCCCCGTGCGGCTTACGGACAGCGCCCGGCAGATGGTTTCGCTTGTCAGGTTTTCGTGCAGATGCGCCGCCAGATATTGGCTGAGCTTTTCCTGCATACTGTCCGACGCCAGCCGCGTCATTCCCTTTTGGTACAGCGCCGCTGCTGCCAGCGCCAACAGGTCGGCTGCCGATTTCAGCACCGGATACGGCGTGCGCTGCAGGGAATTGTAGGCTTCGTGCAAGGCGTTTTTGTCCAGATTGTACGCAGCGCAGCACTTTTGCGCATACGCCCATTCGACGTTCTCATCCTCGCCCTGCACGATGTGGCTCAACAGCAAAAAGCCCACCACCGCATCGTCGATCTGGATGGGCGTAATGACCTCGATCAGCCCCGCATGGCAGGGGTAGATAATGGTTTTCTTTTGCCGGGTCGCATTGCGGCACGCCGCTTGGTCGCACAGATAGCAGCCGGTTTTGCCCTCCGGCACACTGCGGATCAGGCTGCAAAACGCCGGAAGCTCCGGCGGATAGGCAAGCACCTCGATGCCGTAGGAGTCAAATACCGCCGAGCGCAGCCCGGTCAGGCAGTGAAAGTCCTGCAGCAGAACCAACAGCTCCTTTTTGTTGAAAACGGTTCCCACGTCAGCGCCCCCTTTCTGAACAATAAGATAGTTTTATAATACCGAACAGCCCCCATTTTGTCAAGGAGGTACACCATGATAGATTTACCGCAATGTTCCCTCGGCATGGAGCTTGGCTCCACCCGTATTAAGGCAGTTTTAATCGATGCAGCGCACACTCCCCTTGCACAGGGCGAATTTACCTGGGAAAACCGCCTGCAAAACGGCATCTGGACCTACCCCATGGAGGAAGTCCGGCAGGGTGTGCAGGCCGCCTATGCGGCGCTGGCGGCCGATGTGCGGGCCAAGCACGGCACAGCGCTTTCTGTCGTGGGCTGTATCGGTGTTTCCGCCATGATGCACGGCTACCTTGCCTTTGATGAAAACTGGAACCTGCTGGTTCCGTTCCGCACCTGGCGCAACACCATGACCGCCGCCGCGGCGGCAGAGCTGACCGCCGCCTTCGGGTTCAACATTCCCCAGCGGTGGAGCGTGGCGCACCTGTATCAGGCTATGCTGAATCGGGAGCGGCACCTTGAAAAGATCGCCCACATCACGACCCTGGCAGGCTATCTGCACTTTTTGCTGACCGGCGTCAACGCGCTGGGCGTGGGCGACGCCAGCGGAATGTTCCCCATCGACAGCGAAACCGGGCAGTATGACGCCGCCATGCTGGAAAAATTCAACGCATTAGCGGCAAAACAAGGGTATCCCTTCGACCTGCGGGCGCTGTTGCCCGCCGTACTGCCCGCGGGCGCGGACGCAGGTGCGTTGACCGAAAGCGGCGCAAAACTGCTGGATCCCACCGGTGTTTTGCAGCCCGGCGTACCGCTTTGCCCGCCGGAGGGGGATGCCGGCACCGGTATGGCAGCCACCAACAGCGTTGCCCCGCGCACGGGAAATGTCAGCGCAGGGACGAGCATTTTTGCCATGGTCGTGCTGGAAAAGCCGCTGTCCCGCGTCTACCCCGAGATCGATGTGGTCACCACGCCGGACGGCGCCGCCGTAGCGATGGTCCACTGCAACAACTGCACCAGCGATTTGAACGCCTGGGTCAATTTGCTGGTCGAAAGCGCTGCCCTGTGCGGGGCAACGCCGGACAAAGCGGCTTTGTACGAAACGCTGTTTCGCCTGTCCCTGCAGGGCGCGCCCGACTGCGGCGGCATTGCCTCGGTCAACTATATTTCCGGCGAGGGTGTCACCCATTTTGACGTCGGCATACCGCTGCTGCTGCGCCGCCCCGACAGTGAATTCTCCCTTGCCAACTTTATGCGCGCCCAAATCTACGCCGCCTTTGCCACGCTGGCGCTGGGGCTGGATATCCTAAAGCAGGAGAACGTGGCGCTGGACGTTCTGCTGGGACACGGCGGCATTTTCAAAACGCCGGGCGTTGCCCAGCGGTATCTGGCAGCGGCAGCGGGGGTGCCTGTTACCTGTTTGGAAACCGCCGGCGAGGGCGGACCCTACGGCATGGCATTGCTGGCGGCGTACCGCCTGCACCGCAGGGACGGCGAAACACTGGCAGACTACCTGCAGACCCGCGTGTTTGCCCACGCTGCCGGCGAAACCGTTACCCCCTCCCCTGCCGATAAGGACGGCTTTGCCGCCTTTTTGGCGCAGTATAAAACGGCGCTGCAGGCGGAGCGCGCCCTGACCGAATAAACACAGCCATCATTCCCCGCAGGCAAGGCGCAACGTCTGCTGCGGGCAGCAACAAGGAGGTTTTTTTGTATGAAATTTTTTATCGACACTGCCAATGTGGACGAGATCCGCAAGGCAAATGAGATGGGCATCATCGCCGGTGTCACCACCAACCCCAGCCTGATTGCCAAGGAAGGGCGCGACTACGCCGAAACCTTGGCGGAGATCGCCACCATTGTGGACGGTCCGATTTCCGGCGAGGTCAAAGCCACCACCACCGACGCCGCCGGTATGATTGCCGAAGGGCGCGCCATCTACGCGCTGGACCCCAAGCATATGGTCGTAAAAATCCCCATGACCGCCGAGGGGCTGAAAGCCATCAAGGCTCTGTCTGCTGAGGGCATCCCCACCAACTGCACACTGATTTTCAGCGCCAACCAAGCCCTGCTTGCCGCCCGCGCGGGCGCAACCTACGTCAGCCCGTTTTTGGGGCGTCTGGACGACATCGGGCAGCCGGGCATTGAGCTGATTGAAACCATCCACGACATCTTCCTGAACTATCCCGACATCGACACCCAGATCATTGCCGCCAGCGTGCGCAGCACCATGCATGTTACCGACTGCGCACTGGCTGGTGCGGACATTGCCACCGTACCCTACAAGGTACTGGAGCAGATGCTGCACCACCCGCTGACCGATGCCGGCATGGAAAAGTTCAAAGCCGACTACACCAAGGTTTTTGGCAACGAATAAGGAACGACGCTATGTATTATATCGGAATTGATCTTGGCACATCAGCGGTCAAGCTGCTGCTGATGGACGAAACCGGCAGCATTGCCAATATCGTCAGCCGCGCGTACCCCGTCAGCTTTCCCCGCCCCGGATGGAGTGAGCAGAACCCGGCAGACTGGTGGGCAGCGGTGTGCGGCGGCATCCCCGAGTTGCTGGCAGGCTTTGACGCTGCGCAGGTAAAGGGCATCGGCGCAGGCGGGCAGATGCACGGGCTGGTTGTGCTGGATAAAGACGATGCCGTCATCCGCCCCTGCATCCTGTGGAACGACGGGCGCACCCAAAAGCAGGTGGACTACCTGAATGAAGTTATCGGCAAGGACACCTTGAGCCGGTACACCGCGAACATCGCCTTTGCCGGATTTACCGCGCCCAAGCTGCTGTGGCTGCGCGACAACGAGCCGGAAAACTTTGCGCGCATTGAAAAAATCATGCTGCCGAAGGATTACATAAACTACAAGCTGACCGGCGTCCACGGCACCGATTACTCGGACGCTTCGGGGATGCTTTTGCTGGACGTGCAGCACAAATGCTGGAGCCGCGAGATGCTGGACCTCTGCGGCGTGCGCGAAGCCCAGCTGCCCAAGCTGTTTGAAAGCTGGCAGCCGGTCGGCACGCTGACCGCCGACACCGCCAAGGCGCTGGGTCTGCCCGCCGATGTAGTAGTTTGCGCGGGTGCGGGCGACAACGCGGCGGCAGCGGTGGGCTGCGGGGCTGTGGGCGGCGGCAAGTGCAATATTTCGCTTGGCACGTCGGGTACAGTGTTTATCACCAGCGATACCTTTGGTGTGGACAAGCAAAACGCCCTGCACAGCTTTGCCCACGCGGACGGCGGCTACCACCTGATGGGCTGCATTTTAAGCGCTGCATCGTGTAATAAATGGTGGAGCGAGGAAATTTTACACACCGACGACTACGCTGCCGAGCAGGCACTTATCCCCACTGATAAACTGGGCGCAAACGACGTCTACTTTTTGCCTTATTTAATGGGCGAGCGCAGCCCCCACAACGACCCCGCCGCGCGCGGTGCATTTGTCGGGCTGCGTATGGACACCCCGCGCGCTGCGCTGACCCAGGCTGTGCTGGAGGGCGTGGCATTTGCCATCCGCGATTGTGTTGAGATTGCCAAGGCGCAGGGTGTGGAAATTGCCACCAGCACCTTGTGCGGCGGCGGTGCAAAAAGCCCGCTGTGGCGCAAAATTTTGGCAAATGTATTGGGCATTCCGCTGACGCTGCCCCAGACTGAGCAGGGTCCCGGCTACGGAGGCGCAATGCTGGCAGCAGTGGCGTGCGGGGCATACCCGGATGTGCGCAGCTGCGCCGAAGCGCTGGTGCGTGCCAAGCAGACGACCGAGCCTGATGCCGCGCTGGTGGCAAAATACAATGCACGGTATGCCGTATGGCGCAAGCTGTATCCGGCGCTGAAAACATCCTTTGCAGAAATGGAGGCATTTGTATGAAATTGTATCCGGTAACTGACCCAGCATTTCGCCCCTACGGGCGCATTGTCACCGGGCTGGACACCGCCAAGGCAGAAATTTTGCAAGCCCTTGCCGGCACACCGCTGCCGAACGGCACGGACTATGTCGCCGAGGATGCGTGCCTGCAGGGGCTGCCCGCCGCCGCCGAGGTTTCGGAGCATTTGTTCGGCGGGATGCCCTGCCAACTGGGCTGGTGCAACGGGCATAACAACGCGCTGAACTGTCTGGAATACCACCGCGACAGCGAGTTCAATCTGGGTACCGAGGATTTTGTGCTGCTGCTTGCCAAGCAGGAGGAAATCGAGGGCGGCAAACTGGATACCGCCAAAGTCAAGGCGTTCCGTGTCCCGGCAGGAGTTCTGGTCGAGGTTTACGCCACGACACTGCACTACGCCCCCTGCCACACCGATGCCGCCAAGGGCTTCCGCGTACTGGTTGCACTGCCCAAGGGTACGAACACCGGCAAGCCGGAAATCAAAAACAACGGCGGCGATGACGCCCTGCTGTGGGCGTGCAACAAATGGCTGCTGGCGCATCCCGACAGTGCCGAAGCCAAAGCCGGAGCCTATGTGGGGCTTACGGGCGAAAACATCAAAATTTAAACGCTGCACCATACAAAAACGGAGGTTGTTATCTATGAATTCTACCAACATTCCCGAGGTCAAGCTGGGCATTGTTGCCGTCAGCCGTGACTGCTTCCCCATTGCGCTGAGCGAAAAACGCCGCGCCGCTATCACCGCCGCCTGTGCCGCCAAGGGCTTGCCCGTGTACGAGGCGCAGACTACTGTTGAAAACGAAGCCGATATGCAAAAGGCTGTGGCGGAGGTCACCGCCGCGGGCTGCAACGCGCTGACTGTATTTTTGGGCAACTTCGGTCCCGAAACGCCTGAAACTCTGCTTGCTAAATTCTTTGACGGTCCCTGTATGTATGTGGCTGCCGCCGAGGGCGACGGTGATATGATCAACGGGCGCGGCGATGCCTACTGCGGTATGCTGAACTGCTCTTACAATTTGGGGATGCGGCATCTGAGCGCCTATATCCCCGAGTACCCCGTCGGCACTGCCGAAGAAATTGCCGATAAAATGGCAGAATTTGTGCCGATTGCCCGCACGCTTTTGGGTGTGCGCGATTTAAGGATCATCACCTTCGGTCCCCGCCCGCAGGACTTCTTTGCCTGCAATGCGCCCATCAAGGGCTTGCATGAGCTGGGTATCGAGATTGAGGAAAACTCCGAGCTGGATTTGCTGGTTTCCTACAAGGAACACGCCGATGACCCCCGCATTGCCGAGGTTTGCGCCGATATGGCTGCTGAAATGGGCGAGGGCTGCTATTACCCCGACCTGCTTGCCCGTATGGCGCAGTTTGAGCTGACCCTGCTGGACTGGGCCGAGAACCATAAGGGCAGCAAAAAATACGTTGCCTTTGCCGACAAGTGCTGGCCCGCCTTCCCGTCCCAGTTTGGGTTTGAGCCGTGCTATGTCAACTCCCGCCTTGCCAGCCGCGGCATCCCCGTTTCCTGCGAGGTCGATATCTACGGCGCACTGAGCGAGTACATCGGTATCTGCGCTTCCGGCGATACTGTGACGCTGCTGGACATCAATAACAGCGTACCTAAGTACATTTATGACGAGGATGTCGCCGGGAAGTTTGACTATCAGCTGACCGACACCTTTATGGGCTTCCACTGCGGCAACACGCCGTCCTGCAAGATGTGCAGCGACCGTGCGGTGAAGTACCAGCTGATCCAGCACCGTCTGCTGGAGCCTGCCGGCAGCGACCCCGACTTTACCCGCGGCACGCTGGAAGGCGACATCGCGCCTTCCGACATCACCTTCTACCGTCTGCAGTGCGACAGCGAAGGCACGCTGCGCGCCTACATTGCACAGGGCGAGGTGCTGCCCGTTGCCACCCGCAGCTTTGGCGGCATCGGCGTGTTCGCTATCCCTGAGATGGGTCGCTTCTACCGCCATGTGCTGATTCAAAAGCGCTACCCGCACCACGGTGCTGTGGCGTTTGGTCACTACGGCAAGACGCTGTTTGAGGTGTTCAAGCTCCTGGGTCTGACAGACATCGCCTACAACCAGCCCAAGGCACTGCCCTACCCCACCGAAAACCCGTTCGCGTAAGCAGCTATGACTTCTCTTGTCTGCCTATTATAATAAGGTAGGCAGCCGCATAAAACAGCGCCCCGAGAGTTGGAATTCCAACCCTCGGGGCGCTTTTTGCGGGCATTTACACGCTTTTTATAGGGGCAGTTCGATTTCCGGCATCAATTCATCGGAAACGATTTGCAGCATTTCCTCCAGCTTTGCCAAAGCATCCGCGTTAAACCGGTTTTCGGCGCGCCGCATGACGAGATGCAGATACGAATAGCTGATGTTATAGTAATCCAGATACTTTTGGGTCGGGCGCAGACGATATTCCCGCTTGTCGGTGGTGGATTGGATACGCTCCACATAGCCTTTTTTGACCAGCGAGTTGATTTTATACGCCGCGTTGGGGGTGGAAAGGTTCATCATATGGCTGAACTGCGCGATCGTTGGCTCGCCCAGCGCCATAATGACCTCCATACAAAAGGATTCCACCGTCGTCAAGGTAGCTTCGCGGTCCTCAAAACGGCTGAAAATCTGCTTATAGAAATGCAGCTTGAATTTTGTGTATACCTATCCGAACGACTTATCCAGCATGGCAAGAATCCCCCTGTAGGTTGATGCCTGTATTATAGCACATTCTGCCATACAACGCCAGCCTTTTACGCATCGGCGATCACAAACATCAGCTCAGCGTTGACCGCGCGCTCGCCGTCCACCCATGCGGTTGCCTTGCCGACGCCGACTGGTCCATGCTGCTCGGTCAGCTCACATTCCAGCGTCAATACATCGCCGGGCAGGACCTGACGACGAAAGCGGGCATTTTTGATGCCGCCGAACAGGGCGAGCTTGCCGCGGTTTTCCGGCAGGCTTAACGCCGCCACAGCATCGGTTTGGGCGAGTGCTTCCAGAATCAGCACCCCGGGCATGACCGGGTGCTGCGGAAAATGCCCCAAACGGCTCGTCCCGGATGCGATGAAAAGCGTCCCCGATGGCGTTGGTGCCGCCCGCGCAGACAGTGGTGGGGCAGCTGCACAGCCCCTGCAAGCCAAAGCGGATGGCAACCTGACCCGCCGCCATATTGCCGATGGACATCGGCACAAAATAGGGGCTGACCTTTTCAAAGCCCCGCTGCTGACCGCGGGTGTGTTCTTCCTCAAAGGCGGGGCAGGTTACCGGCAGATGCAGCGCCGCCTGCACGCGGCAGGCGATGCCGGGCGTAAGCGTGGGGGACGAGAGCGTTGCCGCAACGCAGCAGGCAATGTCGCCAGGCGCAAGACCACTGCGTTCCAAAGCCTGACGCGCGGCGGCTATTGCCATGGTGGCGGCGTCCTCGCTTTCGGTGCAGTAATAGCGTTGACGGATTCCTGTGCGGGTCGTGATCCACGCATCATCGGTGTCCACCTGTCGGCACAAATCCTCATTCGTCACCACGCGACCGGGCAGCGCCCCGCCGGTGGATAGCAGCTGTAAACCTTTCATCTGCCCCTTATTTCTCCGATACGTCGATATTTTTTATACCGCTGGTCAGCCAACGCCTTGCGGTTCATCTTGCACAGGACGGCAAGATGGGCAGCTATGACGGCGTCCATCCTGCCGAAAAGCAGCTGCCGCCCGCGCTGCGCACCGCTCAGCGGTTCCAGCTGCTGTAAGACTTCCTTGATCATCTGCATCAGGCGGAAAATGCCCTCCTGCATACGCGCCCCGCCGCTGGCAGAAAATATGACAAGCAGCAGGTGTTTATCGGCGGCGTACTCTATGGCACAGGTGATTTTCTCGCCCACAGCGGTACTCATACTGCCCATAAAAAAGCGGCTGTCCAGCACCGCGACCACCGTTTGCACGCCCCCGATTTTCCCCGTCGCCGTGACGGCAGCTTCCTTCAGCCCGGTCTTGACCGTGGCGGCTGCCAGTTTTTCCTTGTAGTCCGGGAAGTGCAGCACATCCTGCGGGGCTATGTCGGGGTTCAGCTCCTTAAATGTCCCGTGATCCAAAACCGTGCTGAGCCGATAATAGGCGCCGATTGCCAGATGCACCCCGCAGTTTGGGCAGACATACTGGCTTTTTACCCACACCTGCCGCGTGGCACGGCGCCCGCATTTTTGCACTCGGCAAATTGCGGCGGCTCCCAGTTGGGTGCGGCGGTACCGGCATCCTGGCGAGCCTTCAGCTGAAAGCTGCGTTCCTGCAGGCTCGTCGGGAACAGCTTTTCAATGGCGCTCATTTCGCCCTACCCTCAGGCTGCCCGCCTGCAGATCATCGGTCAGGCTGGCTTCCATGGTCACCTTGTCCGCATCGCAGCCCAGGGTGTCAACAAATACTTCCTTCAGATCTTCAAAGCTCATGGTTTGTACCTCGTATTATTTATCTAAATTTATTGATTTAAATCGTCAATGGAGCCTTTATAACCCATTTATTTGATATGTCAACAATATTTAGGTAAATATTTTTACTTACTTTACATATTTCTTCTATATGCGTTATGTTTTGCCGCCCCTCCATTTTCTCAGACGACTGCTTTTCTGCGCCAAATTTTCTCTTTCGCTGTTTATGGTAAAGACTTTTTCCCGGTTTGGGTGTATAATAAAAGCACTACAAAACGGAGGCGTCGCGCATGGATATGGTAAAGATGGGCAGGTTCTTGGCAGAACTTCGCAAGGAGCACCATTTTACACAAGCTGAGCTGGGCGAAAAGCTGGGTATTACAAACAAAACCATTTCTCGTTGGGAAACCGGCAATTATATGCCGCCTGTTGAAATGCTGGAGCAGCTCAGCACCCTGTATAACCTGAGCATCAATGAACTCCTGTGCGGAAAAAAGCTGACCGCAGAGGAATACAAGGATATGGCAGAAACAACGATCAAAGAAACCTTGCAGGAAAGCGCCTTTACCCTAAAAGAAAAGCAAACGTTTTTTAAGAAAAAATGGGTAAAAGAACACGCCTTCGCGATGGTTATAACGTACATTCTCTGGGTGCTGGTTGCCCTGGCCCTGGCAAAATATGCTTTACCGGTTTATTTGGTGGGCGGCATCGGCGGGTTTATCGGCGTAACGATTTATGCCTTTTTCTATAACCGCATGATGGCTTATGTGGAAACCTGTATATACGGCGGAAAATGGAACCAGCCCTGCGATTCCGACCGCTGAAATTCCTCTCAGAGGCTGTTTTTGTGAACAGCCTCTGAATTTTTTCCATAAGTTCTTGACCTGTCCAGCCTTGCTGTGCTTATAATATAATTCAGGTAATTATTTATCACCGGGAGGAAACCATGATCAAAAATTCACCTGACACCGCCAAGACCGACACCCCCGCACGGGCGGTCATTTTGGATAAAGAAACCGCACGCTATATCTTCCGCGCGCTGCTGCTTACGCTTGTGTTTGCGTGGGCGCTGGTCAATCTGCAGGACGTGCTGCAATTTCTGGGCAGGGTGCTGGGGGTGCTGTCCCCGTTTTTGATGGGCGGCGCATTTGCCTTTGTCATCAACATTTTGCTGCGCCCGCTGGAGCGCACTTGGCGGCGCATCTGCAAAAAAGTACCCGAAAAGCTGACCCGCCCTATCTGCCTGACGTTGAGTACGCTGCTGGTGCTGGGGATTTTGTTTGCCGTGGTGTTTATGATGCTGCCGAGCTTACGGGAATCCGGCAATGAGTTTGTGCAGAATCTGCCCGGCTACGTTGAAAAGCTGGGGCAATGGTGGGCAGGCGCGGTACAGTTTGCTGCCAGGTACGGCATCGTTTTGCCGGAATATGCACCGGACATCGATTTGATGATGGACAAGATCACGACCCTGCTCCATACGCAGGGCGGCGGGCTTCTTACCGTGACGTTGGGGGCGGCAAGCTCGGTGTTGTCCAGCCTTGTCAACGTGCTGCTGGCGCTGGTGTTTGCTTTGTATCTTTTGGCAAAAAAAGAGGTCGTCACCGCGCATTTAAAAAACCTTGCTCTGACGGTGCTGCCGCCTAAAAACGCCCGGCGTCTGCTGCACGTTGTGACCCTGACCAAGCATACCTTTACCAACTTTGTGACCGGGCAGCTTACCGAGGCCGTTATCATTGGTGTTCTGTGCTTTTTGGGTATGCTGATTTTGGGCATCCCGTATGCCGGGGCGGTTTCCGCCTTTGTGGGTGCCACGGCACTGATTCCGGTATTTGGCGCGTGGATCGGCGGCGTTGTCGGCGCGTTTTTGATTTTGCTGGCTGACCCCGCCAAGTCCCTGTGGTTTGTGGTGTTTCTGCTGATTTTGCAGCAGGTCGAGGGCAACCTGATTTACCCCAAGGTGGTGGGCAAATCCGTGGGTCTACCCGGCTTGCTGGTGCTGATGGCGGTCACCTTAGGCGGCGAGGCGTTCGGCATTGGCGGGATGCTGTTCAGCGTACCCGTCTGCGCAGTGCTGTACAGCCTGTATCTGGAATATATTCAAAAAGCGCAGCGACCCGTAAAAGACGCTGCCTGATGAAAGGATTGCCATGAAAACAAAACGCATTGTTGTCTGTGCGGCAGTTTTGCTGCTTGCCTTGGTCTTGGTTTGCCTTGGGGTGCAAAAGGCGCATACCTTCACCCTGACAAACCAGGCAGGCGCAGAAAAAGCCGAGCAGATTCAGCCCCTGTGGGGAACCGTGCGGGTCAGCGGTGACTGCGATACCGATGTGGTTTTTACCGATACGGAAACGGGCGAGCAGTTTATCGTGGGCTACATTACGCACGGTATGTCGGAGAAAATTAAGCTGGAAAAAGGCAGATGGTATACGGTGCGGGGTGCCGGAAACCTTACCCTTTGCCCCGTAACGGTGCGGGTAGCGTAAGCCCCCCGCAGCATAAAAAACAGGCGTCCCGATGGATAGTCCCCATCGGGACGCCTGTTTTTTGACGTTGTATCGTCTTTACAATAGAATTTGCTTTTTCTCCCCGTGCAGGGTGTATTTTATGCAGATTCCCGCATCCGCCTCTACACGGATATTCTCGGCATGGTCGGTTACATCCCGCAGCGCCGCATACTGTTGGCGCATGGCGGGGGTGTAGCGGCTTGGCATATCAGAGGTCAGCAAAATCCCGCTGAACAGCGCGTTGACCGTGGCGAGCTGTTCCTTTTGCCGCGGGGTCAGCTTGCAGTTTTCCTCCCGCAGGAAAAACACGTCCGGGTCGCTGCCGTAGGCGCGCCCGTTGAGCTGACGGCGAAAAATCGTGTTGCCGATGCTATGCTTTGTGGACACACGCTCGCGGTGGAAAAGCCGCATATACCACACATCGTCCCAGTCAAGCCCCACATCGCAGCCGATGCGGCAGTAGTCCACCACGCCGAACGCGGGCATAACCGGCACGCCGCAGCCCAAAATCAGCTTGTCACCGCACAGGGTGCGCAGCCATATCATAGCGCGCTGCATCCGCGCGGCGCGGGATTCGTGTTCGTTGCCAAACGGCGCTGCACCGTACAAAAAGTCCAGCTTGACAAGGTCAAAGCCCCAATCATTCAGCACGCGGTCAAAGACCGTTTGCAGGTAATCCTGCACGGCGGGGTTGTCGATATCCAGCGCGTAAAAGCCGCTCCAGTTGCAGCCGCAGCACCAAGGCTGCCCATTCACCTGCAGCAGCCAGTCGGGGTGTTCACGGTACAGGGCGGACTCTTTCTCGCAGACAAACGGCGCCAGCCACAAGCCTGCCAAAAAGCCGTTTTCGTGTGCTGCATCGGCGATGGGGCGCAGCCCCTGCGGGAATTTGGCGGGGTCGGCTTTCAGCCAATCGCCCACCTTCGGCTCCCAGCCGTCGTCGATTTGAAAGAGATCTCCCTGCCGGAACAGCATCTTGCAGCCCTGCAGGTCCTCCAAAATTGACGATTCATCAATGTTTTGGTAGCGGTTGTACCAGCTGGAATACCCCGCCAGCTTTTTCGTTTGCCGCGCTCGGCAGCCGAGCGCGGCAAACCATGCGTCAAAGACCTCATCCTCACTGCCCTCGGCAAAGAACAAGTCAAAGGCGGCAAATTTCCCGCCCTCGTGATGCACCCCCGCGCAGTCCCGCTCGATGTGCAGGGTTTGTGCCTTGGCATCGTAGTAAAAAACCGTGTAGCCGGGGGTTTCGTTCAGGCTTGCCGCCAGCCGGTAGTGTTCGCCGCGGCGGAAGTAGCAGTAAGAAAACCCGTGGCTCTGCCCTTTTTTCTTGCCGTAGCGCACAAAATGGTAATCGCCGTAGCGGTCAAAGGCGTACTTTTCCCGCAGAAATCGGGGAATTTGGTCGGTGCCGCGCTGGCGGTCCCATTTGCCCAGCTCCGGGCATTCGGTCCACGTCTGGTAGCCGTTCATAAAGACTTTTTCTTCCTCGGTCATCGACCAAGGCAGGGTTGCCGCAGCGTTTTGCAGCGTTCCGGCGGGCAGCTCAACCGCCAAATGCCAAGCGCCCTGCCCTACCGCTGCGGTGCCGTCTGCGCTGCCCGCGCTTGTGGATGCGTGCCAATGCAGTTCCGCCATGGTTACGCCCCCTTGTTGTCTGCGTGCAGCTGGGCGCTGATTTCCGCCGCGCGGGCGTCGGTCAGGGTGAACTTGCGCCGGAACAGCCAAAGCGCTGCCGCCAGCACGACCATCGGCAGCACCGTCATCATCAGGCGAAGACCCAGCAGGGTCGATGCGCTCTGCGCGGCTATGGGACCGACCTCGCTGGTGTTGCCGGTCAAGCCGATGAGGTCCAGCCCGATGCCCGTCAAGAACACCGCCACACCGGACGCCGCCTTGACAACAAAGGTCTGCATCGAGAAGATGACGCTTTCCTCCCGCCGACCGGTTTTCAGCTGACCATAATCCACACTGTTGGACAAAAACAGCGTTGTCAGCACGGTAAGCATTCCGTTGCAGGCAAACACCACCACGCCCGGCACGCACAGCAGCGCCATATTGCCGGAAAAGCCCGTCAGGCACAGGGCAAGCATCACGCCGTAGCCGCCCAGCGCCAGCGCCAAACTGACCGTAAACACGCCGGTATTGCTGAGCTTTTTGCGCAGCAGCGGGTAAAGCACCATCATACCCAGAATCTGCGCCGCACCGCCGATGGTGGAAAACAGCGTGTAGCTGGCTTTCCAGCCCTCGCCGCCGAAGTCGTATTTAAAGAAATAGATGATAAAGTTGGACGTGAGATACAGCGCCGAGTTGATCAGCACAATGCTGCCCACCACGACCAGTGCCTGATCGTTGGAGAACAGTGCCTTGAACATCTCGCCCACCGTGGCGGTCTGCATTTTGCCGCCGCCGGTTTCGCGGACACTGGCACAGCAGATGATTTCCGCCGCAGCAAAGAGAACCGCCACAAGCAGCGCCACCCAGCGAAAACCCGCGCGCTCGCTGTCGCCGCCCAAAATGCCGACAAGCAGCATGGTGAACATGGCAACCAGCGCCGAGCCGACACCTGCGCAGGTGCGCCCCACGACGGACAGGTTTTCGCGGTCGGCGGGGGTGCGGGTCACGGCAGGGATCATTGACCAGTAGGGAATGTCCATCATCGTGTAGGTGACGCCCCATAAAATGTAAACCACGCTGAAATAGACCATCATCCCCGCCTCTGCCAGCACGGGCGCGGCGAACAGCGCGTAGAGGACGGCGGCGTTCAGCACCGTGCCGGTAAAGATCCACGGGCGGAACCGCCCCCAGCGCGTGCGGGTCTTGGCGACCAGCACGCCCATAAACGGGTCGTTGAAGGCGTCAAACACCCGCGCGATCATCAAAATCAGACCGACAAAGGTTGCCGGCAGCCCCAGCACGTCCTGATAATAGTACATAACGTAAGACGCCGACAGGGCATAGACCATATCCTTGCCCACTGCGCCGATGCCAAACGCGGTTTTTTGCTTTGTTGTCAGCTCCATGGTGTGTTCTCCTCTCCCATTTTGGGCAATTTTTTCGTTACAGCGGCTGTATTTCATCGCACGGCGATTCCCTCCCATATGATGGAGATCATCTCCTCCAGCGCTTGGGTGTAGGATATCCCCTGCTGCTCCAGCGTGCGGTTTGCGAGGAAGTCCTCGATGGATGCCGAAATCATCCGCTGCAGAATCGGCAGCGATATCCGGCGCAGAATCCCCTGCTCCATCGCCTGCTCCAGCAGGGTCAGCGTCGGCTCCCAGCCGGTTTCCAGCTGCTGGCGCACGCGGGCAGCGACCTTGGGATATTTTTCGTCCAGCAGGTCCATCTGCTGTAAATCCAGCGCGGTGTACTCCTCCGGCAGGGCGATGATAACGGCGCGCAGCTTATCCGGCAGGGTGCCGGGACCGTCCAGTATGCTTTTTTTGCGGGCGTGGATATGCGCAAAGGCATCATCCACCATATCCAGCAGCAGTGCCTCCTTGGACGGGTACACCGCGTAAATCGTCTTTTTGCTGATGTGGATGCTCTCGGCTGCCTGCTGCATCGTAAAGCGTAGCCCCTCCCGCCGGAAAAGCTCCATACCCACCGCCCGCAGCCTTGCGCGCAGGTCGTTTTGTTCGTCCATCGTTCACCTCGCGGAAACTCGTTTTCTTTTTCTGGTTTCCATTCTAGTACCAAAACCTGCTGCGCGCAAGGCGTTTGCTGCAGATTCTCCCTTTTTGCCAAACAGTCCGCTTTTCTTTCGTCGTTTCGCCGAAAACATTGCCCCCCCTTCGGGCAGTAAACACTTTCTGTCACACAAAACGGGAGTACCGCCTTTCGGTTCGCCCGATTGGCTGTACTCCCGTTTTTTATATATTTTTTTCGTTATCCGTCTTTTTTGTTTCCGCTACACCCTCTATCACGTCAACAACTACGGCATTGAGTTGTGCGGCGTTCTGCGATGTGATGACCGGACGCCCGGTGTCTTTTTCGATATCCTGTCGAACCTGACCGGCATAGCTGCCGCCACGGCGGGCAATCGTCTGACTTTCAGAAAAGCCCTCCGGCTGATGCGCTTTTGACAGTTCTGTGGTTGTCGCTTCTGCCAGCATATTGAGTACAATTTCCATTGTACTCATATTATCACGAAGGTTCTCTTTTTTCAGACCCTTTAGCTTCTTATACTGCCGAGTACTCATACCTGACCATGCTTTCGTGATTTCATCCGTAAGGATGGCATACTCTTTGCCTTGCTGCACGCCGCGCTCCTGCCATTCAGCGGTAAGCTCATTACGGACACGGATCGAAAGAAGCCGCTGATGAATCCAATCTGTATCATAGCCCTTTTTCTGGTAGGTTTCTAATGCGCGGTCAATGGCTTGTTCCGGGTCAATCGTTTCTTCTATGCGTTCACGACCCACTTTAGCCAACCAGCGCTTAAAAGGTTCTGCCTTTGGAGAAGGAATTGACTGGATAATTCTTAACAATCCTTCGGTATCGGCTGCCTGAATCTTTCGCATTTTGCCATCTGCGGCGGACATTTGAACCGGGGTACAAATTGTACCCCAGTTGGCAGACAGTTCCGGGTCACGAGCGCGCATTTTCTTTATGTACTGTTTCGGGTCAGAACTTTCTGCTAAAACAGCAACCACGTCCTGAACGGAAAAATACCATTCTTCCTGTTCTTCGTCCCATGCGGTGCGTATTTTTTTATCCTCAAAAATCCGGATAGCATTTTTCTCGTCCATATGTTTCAACCCCCTTAGCGTATAGTATTATTTTACCACAAAAGAGGTTCTGTTTCTATATAATAGCACGCGCGTGCTGCCCTGTCAACCGCAGCGCCGAAAGCCGGCAGGGCTGCGCTTTAGCAAAAGCCTGCTTTACAAAAAATTGCAATTTTTTGCTCCATTCCCTTGCAAAATCGGGCAGAGTGCAGTATAATATGACCGAAAAAGCTGCTAGGGGCGGCTTTTTTAAAGTGCGGCGGTTAGCCAGTTCTAATCATTGTCATCGAAGGTCGCCTTTTGGGCAGCTTTTTCAAAGGTTTTGGGTTAGATAACGCAAACCTATAAAGGAGGTAACGAACCGATGCAAACATTCTGGGGCATACTGATTCCTTTTTTGGGTACATCCTTCGGCGCAGCGTGCGTATTTTTTATGCGGCATTCGCTGGATGATCTGGTGCAGCGCTCACTGGCGGGCTTTGCCGCCGGTGTGATGGTGGCGGCCTCCATCTGGAGCTTGCTGATCCCCGCCATTGACCAGTCGGCGGGGCTGGGGCGGTTCGCGTTTTTCCCGGCGTTTGCAGGGTTCTGGTTCGGCGTACTGTTTTTGCTGGCGCTTGACCATCTGATTCCCCATCTGCACGTCGGCAGCGACCAGGCGGAGGGACCCAAAAACAAGCTGGGGCGCACCACCATGATGCTGCTGGCGGTGACGCTGCACAACATCCCGGAGGGGATGGCGGTCGGCGTGATGTACGCGGGGTTTCTGGCAGGCAGCACGCAGATTACGGCGGCGAGTGCGCTGGCGCTGTCCCTCGGCATTGCCATCCAGAATTTCCCCGAAGGTGCTATCATCTCGATGCCTCTGCGCGCCGAGGGCGAAAGCAAAGCCAAGGCGTTTGCGGGCGGGGTGCTTTCAGGTGTGGTCGAGCCGATCAGCGCGGTGCTGACGATTCTTGCCGCGCAGCTGGTCATTCCCGCGCTGCCGTATCTTCTGAGCTTTGCGGCGGGTGCCATGCTCTATGTCGTGGTGGAGGAGCTGATACCCGAAATGTCGCAGGGGCGGCACTCCAACCTTGGCACCGTGTTCTTTGCCGCCGGATTCAGCGTGATGATGGTGCTGGATGTGGCGCTGGGATAATAATATTTTGATTTTGTGAAAGAAGGATGCAAACTACCGTAAAGGTAAGCGGTATGGCGTGTTCGATGTGTGAGGTGCACATCAACGATACCGTTCGCGGCGCGTTCCCCGTCAAAAAGGTCGCCTCCTCGCACGATAAGGGCGAAACGGTCATTCTTTCCGAGCAGGCATTGGACGAAGCCGCCCTGCGCGCCAAGGAAAACCAGGCGGAATAACCCACGAAATGCACGATCCTACACGATTTGCCCGGGCGGCTGCGGGTGCATCTGTGCTGTGGGCGGATGACGCTGCAGCAGGCCGATGTGCTGGAATACTACCTGCTGGCTGTAGAGGGCGTACAAAGCGTCAAGGTCTTTGACCGCACGCAGGACGCCATTGTGGTGTATGCGGCAGACCAGAAAACTCTCATTCAGGCGCTGGCTCGCTTTTCCTTTGCCAAGGCAGAAAAAGTGCAACCTTGTGCCGGAGCATACCTCCCGCGCGCTGAACCGGGAATTTGAGGATAAGCTGGCGGACACCGTCATGCGGCGATGTATTTCCAAGCTGTTTCTGCCTCTGCCCATAACCTTGGCGCTGGCAGTGGTTCGCTTCGTAAAATATATCCGCGAGGGTATTTCGGCGCTGTGGCATCGTCAGCTGTCGGTCGCCGTGCTGGACGCCACCGCCGTCACGGTGTTCCTTGTGCGGGGCGATTTTTCCACCGCCGGTTCGGTTATGCTGCGGCTGGGCGAGCTTTTAGAGGACTGGACACACAAGAAATCCGTGGCGGACCTCGCCGGTGCCATGAGCCTGCAGGTAGACAGCGTGTGGCAGCAGGTAAACGGCACCGAGGTGCTGACCAAGGTAAACGACATCCGCCCCGGCGACCGCATTGTGATACGCACCGGCGGTATGATTCCGCTGGACGGGCGCGTAGCAGAGGGCGAAGCGCTTGTGAACCAAGCCTCGCTGACCGGCGAATTCCTGCCGGTGTCCAAGCGCCCCGGCAGCCCCGTTTTTGCCGGAACTGTGGTGGAGGAGGGCGAATGTATCGTCTGCATGGAAAAGGCAGTCGGCAGTAGACGCTATGACCGTGTCGTGCGGATGATTGAGGAATCGGAAAAGCTGAAATCCACCGCCGAGGACAAGGCATCCCGTATGGCGGACAAGCTGGTACCCTATACGCTGGGCGGCACAGCCGCCACCTACCTGCTGACCCGCAATATGACCAAAACATTGGCGGTCCTTATGGTGGATTTTTCCTGCGCGCTCAAGCTGGCTATCCCCATTGCGGTGCTGTCTGCCATGCGGGAAAGCAGCGGGCATTCTATTTCCGTCAAGGGCGGGCGCTTTCTGGAGTCCGTTGCCAAGGCGGACCCCATCGTATTCGATAAGACCGGCACGCTGACCTACGCCGCGCCAAAGGTTGCACAAATCGTCCCCTTTGGCTGGCAGAATGAAGCCGAAATGCTGCGGCTTGCTGCCTGCTTGGAGGAACACTATCCCCATTCCATGGCAAACGCCGTGGTCGAGGAGGCAAAGCGGCGCGGGCTGGCGCACGAGGAATATCATTCTCAGGTGCAGTATGTGGTGGCGCACGGGATCTCCAGCCGGGTGGAGGGCAAAAAAGTTCTCATCGGCAGTGCGCACTTCGTCTTTGAGGACGAGGGCTGCCGCATTCCGACGGGGGAACAGGCAAAGTTTGATGCGTTGTCCGACGCCTATTCCCACCTGTATCTCTGCATAGACGGCACATTGGCGGCGGTTCTCTGCATCCACGACCCGCTGCGCCGCGAAGCGCGGGATGCCATCCGGGTGCTGCATAGCTGCGGTTTTTCCAACCTAGTTATGATGACCGGCGACAACCGCCGTACGGCAGAGGCTGTCGCCGCCGAGGTGGGCGTGGACGCGGTTTACGCCGAGGTCCTGCCGGAGGACAAAGCTGCCTTTATCCGCAGCGAAAAAGCCAAGGGGCATACTGTCCTTATGGTGGGCGACGGCGCGAACGACTCCCCTGCCCTGTTGGAAGCGGACGCCGGCATTGCCATTTCCACCGGCGCTGCCATCGCCCGCGAGATTGCCGACATCACGGTTGCCTCAAACGATCTTTTTGCGCTGGTGACACTGCGCAAACTCAGCGAAGCACTGATGCAGCCCATCCACGGCAGCTACCGCTTTATTGTGGGCTTTAACCTGTCGCTGATTGTGCTGGGCGTGGCGGGCATCCTGCCGCCTACCGCCTCGGCTCTGCTGCACAACAACTCCACCTTGGGCATCAGCCTAAAAAATATGACCAACCTTTTGGACGACGGCAACGTTGTGCAAAAGTAACCCCCGGCAAAAAACATACTTATCATACACACAATTTATAACACGCGATACTTCGCCCTATTTGCGCAAAACGACCACCGGCTGATGATGCAGCCGGTGGTCGCTTTTCTTTTTTAGGCGCAGTTACACGCTGTACGATCTTGTTTTTTTTGTATCGGGAAAACTAGCAATCCTGCCACTATTTGTTGCGGCTTTTCTGTTCCGGCAAGCCGGAATTTGCAATGAACTGATCGATTTCTTTATTGACCTGCTCCGGGTTATCTCCGTTGGAGAAATGTGCCGCTTTCTTGATACTATGCAGCGGATACCCCGTCTTTTTTGACCATTCCATGCAATACTTCTTCACTTTTCCTGTCTTATCTCTATCGCCAAGCAAAATCAAAACTGGGCATTTCAGATAAGTCGGCTTTAATTCCCTTGCCAATACTCCATAGGCTATATCCATCTGTTCAATTATCTGATCTTTTGTAAGAGGCGCAAGCATATCGAGCATCTTATGATAAGAATACTCCGTTGCGGAAACAGACCTTGCCATACTCGTTCTGAGCATTTTGTCTGTAAACCACTTTGCCATCGGTTTGACCTTGGAGAGTCACCACAGATCGGATTTTGAATAATACGCCGGATCAAATGGGGTTGTATCAATACCAATAAAGCATAATGTTTTTTCCGGGTACAGAGAAGCGAATACCTGCGACGGATACCCGCCCATCGACATCCCAGCAAGGGAAACCTTTTCTATCGCTTCTTGCTCCAAAATGGTATGCAAATCCTTTGCCGCACGCTCATAAGAGAAGCCTTCGTATGGCATAGATAACCCATGAAGCGGAACATCCCATAGTATAACGATATATTCATCCTTAAAGAATTCTATCTGTTTTTCATACATCGTGTGATCGGCAGTCAGACCATGTGTGAAAACGATTGCTCCTTTACAGGTATTTTCAGGTCTTGATATCCAATAGTGTACGGTTCTGCCCAATCCGGAAATGGTTCTGTGATTCATAAGCGTTCCTTTCGCTTTCATGCATCTTCGACAAACCGGAAGCTATCTTTCTGCCAACGACTTTCCAACCACATAAACGCCAATCAGCATTTCTCCCAATGACAATCCCAATAGCACTCCGGAAAGAAAGTCTTTAAAATCAGAACCGCCCAGGGTATGCGATAACGCCTGAAAAGCAATTCCCATAACGATAAGCATAACACCGGTCAGCATGACTTTTTGCTTTTCTAATTCCTGTATTCTTCGCAGCAAATCAAGCATTTGTTCGTCATCGTATACGCGAACACTTTTATCTCCGGCTTTTTCGCCGTCCAGCAATTCTGCCATTGTAACCCCAAGTTCTTCACATAGACTCTTCACAATAGAATAGTCCGGCATACACTTGCCGGTTTCCCACTTGGAAATCGTCTTATTGGAAACGCCCAGTTTCTCCGCTAATTGTTCTTGTGTTAGATTTTTCTGCTTTCTCTTTAATGCTATAAATTTTCCCGTAACGGCTTGATTCATAGGTATTCCTCCATTCATTAGCTGATATAAAGATACCTCTTTCATCGTTGAAATAAAATCCCTTGTAGGTAGAATATGGGTTGAATCTTTGTAGAATCGTGAAATACACCATAGTAAACTCAGCAGGAATTCCTGATTTCCCCGCTCGCCGTATCGGCACGCAGAATTACGCGGCATTGCCTTACCAGTATACCAGAAATCCGTTGCCGATAAACCAAAGAATGCAAAAAACCGATAACCCGTGTCGCCTGTCGGCTTGCGGATCATCGGCTCATCGTCTAGGCGTCTGACTGCCTTACATCAGATTTTTCCGGCTTATCGGATTTGCCCATCACCGCCCATCAGCGCGGTCATTTCCTCGATGCGTTCCAACGGGAACGGCGGCTCACAAAGGGGCTTCATGGCGATGCTCATCAGTTTCATCGGGTTATCATCCGCAGCCACGCGGTTGGAGCTGAGCGCACCGCATCGCTTGCAGCGGTGTATGATCGCCCACTCCCCGCCCCTGCGCACCCAGACGGCGATCGGCTCCATGATGCCGCCGCAGTCGCTTGCCCGGTCGCCGGGTTCTATGTCCACATGCAGGCTGGACAGGCAGTTGGGGCAGTGGTTGCGGTGTGTGCTGCCTGCATTTTCCGGCAAACAGGCTCTGCCGCAGACCTTGCAGGTAAACGTGTCGTGACAGGCATGGTTCTTATAGTAGCCTTTTTCAAAGGTTTTGCGTTTGTTTTCGCGGTTCATAGTGGATCCTCCTGAAGTATGCTCTACACCCTCGGGAGGAATGGCGTGTGAATAGATTTGCCAGACCTCCCGGTCAGGCCACACGCTCCAGTAATAAAGTAGTAAGTTTCAAAAAGCTCTCCTTGTTTTTTGTAAAATCAGCGATACTATTTATAGCATACCGCATCCGAGCCAATTGTTCAATAGATTGTTGTAGTTTCGTTTATTTTTCTTTTGTCGCCCGATGCCGCGGCATGGTCAGGCGCTGTGCGCCTTGATTTCTATCCCGGCTGCGGGCAGCGCCGCGGAAAGTTGCTTCACAAAGCAAAGCTCCTTGCACCCATCTGCATGCACATAGACCGAATCCGCCTGCAGGGTCACAGTGCTGCCGTCAGCGGCGCACACAGTCCCCTGCTCTGCCATTTGGACTACCCGCGCAATGGCGTCCTCCTCGTTTTTAATCATCGCGCCGGGCAAGCCGCGCGGCACAGGCGTACCGTCGGCACGGTAGGCGCGGTCGGCAAATACTTCACTGCAAACGCGCAGCCCCATCGCCTGCGCCGCCTGTGAGGAGTAATCGGTGTCGGTGGTCATGCACTCGCCGGTATAGGCGATTTCAATACCACTGGCTTTGCAGTTTTCGATAAAGGCATCCTTCAAACCGTTGGAGTAGTCATCTTATGTCTGGATGATATAGGGTTTATAGCAGGTTTTACAAAATTGCAAGAGGTTTTTACAGATTACAAAAAACTTCTGCGGTTTTCTATTCCTGCCGTCAGACCTGCATTCAAGTACTTTGCCACGAACTCCCATACCCGTTTTTCTTATATAATTATACGCTGTTGCAACTTAACCAGTATAACCGACTTTTTCTCTCTTTTTTTATTGTTATTTGAGGCACATTTCTTTTCCCTCGTCCTACATTTTATTTTTTACCGTGAAAGCTTCTCTTTTTTCCTTTCAACAAAATTGATTTCTTGGTATAAATCCTTTTTCTGGTTCCTTTGCATAAAAGCTCTGCTGTCCCCCCTCCCCTCTTGGATTGCCATCTTAATTTATTTGTGAAATGCTCTCTCAATTTGGACAGTTATCTTTTTTCTTGTGCGTGAAAATCTCTCTCAATAAGTTTTGCCCTATCGCCTTCTGCCAGCACTTTTATTTTTTGTTTTGCGTGAAAGATTCTCTCAATAAGAAGAGCTCCGTATGCTGTCGGGCGCCAACGGCGTGTTTTTCTCCTGCATTGCCGCCTGATTCACCAATATTTTTTCTCTGCGTGAAAATTTCTCTTTGTTCGAGGTTCTTCCCGGTTATTCTTATCGTTTTATTATCGCTGCATCGATATATATCATCCTTCTTCTCTTCTGTTTTCTATTTATTTTTTCGTGAAAACTACTCTTATTTTATATTTAACATCTAATTTTTTCTTCCTGCGTGAAAATCACTCTCTTTTCTTCATCCTGTTTCTTGATTAAGCCCATTTTTATAACGGTGCAGCGTTATTATTTTTGTGTTCTGTATTTTTCTTTTTCTTCGTGAAAAGTTCTCTCCGTTCCTTGCTGCGTTCTTCTTATATATGGCACTGCTGCGTTCCTTGCTGTTCTTTTTTCTGTTTGCGTGAAATTTTCTCTCAATAGGTTACGCTCATCCGTGTTATCTTTTATATTCTAACGTTATATCGCTATCTTTTCTTTCTGAACTTTTTCTTTTTCTCTGTGAAAATCACTCTCTTTTCAACCTAAGAGCCTCTTCTTTCCTGACCTAACACGCACTTTCTCTCAGCCTAACGTTTATTTCTTTCGGACATATGAAATTTCTTCGTGAAAAACCTCTTTTT
>SFOX01000019.1 GCA_004552305.1 Subdoligranulum variabile
TTAAATAAATTATATAAAATAATATCTATAAAACTATTTAATAATTTATTAGAAACTTCGCTATTTTTTTCATTCCAAACTAATGATAACAAATTTAAATAATCATTTTGAGTTAAGGATTCAAAATTTTGAATTCGTTTTATTAATAAATTTAAATATAAATAAATAGGCTCAAATAAATTATTTAATGGAATTTCTTCTTTAATAGACTCTGTATCACATTTACAATCATTATCCTAATTATTTGATAATAAATTATCAATCATTTCTTGTATATTGTTCATATTCATTATATCCTTTTTTTAATAAAAAATCAAGTAAAACTTTTCATTAGTTCTGCTTGCTGCGCTCGGTCATGATCTTGTCGGCAACACTCTTGGGAACCTGCTGATATACATCAGGCTCCATGGAGTACTGGCCACGACCCTGGGTCTTGGAACGCAGGTCGGTAGCATAGCCGAACATCTCAGACAGAGGAACCAGAGCGGTAACACGAGCAGTGCCACCCTCAGACTCCTGGTTGTTGATCTGACCACGGCGGCTGTTCAGGTCGCCGATAACGTTGCCCATGTACTCATCGGGCACGATAACGTTGACCTTCATGATGGGCTCCATGATGACGGGATCCGCCTTCTTCATGGCATCCTTGAATGCCATAGAACCGGCGATGGAGAACGCCATTTCAGAGGAGTCGACCTCGTGGTAAGAACCATCCCACAGGGTGACCTTGACATCCACGACGGGGTAACCGGCGAGAACGCCGGACTTCATAGCGCCCTGGATACCATTGTCAACAGCGGGGATATATTCCTTCGGGATAGCGCCGCCAACGACACCGTTGACGAACTCGTAACCCTTGCCGGGGTTGGGCTCCACCTTGATCTTGACGTGACCGTACTGACCCTTACCACCGGACTGGCGGGCGTACTTGGTCTCCTGGTTGGCTTCCTTGCGAATGGTTTCGCGGTAAGCAACCTGAGGAGCGCCAACGTTCGCCTCAACCTTGAACTCGCGGAGCAGACGATCCACGATGATCTCGAGGTGAAGCTCGCCCATGCCGGCGATGATGGTCTGACCGGTTTCCTCATCGGTCCAGGTACGGAAAGTCGGGTCTTCTTCAGCGAGCTTTGCCAGAGCAATGCCCATCTTCTCAGAGCCAGCCTTGGTCTTGGGCTCGATGGCAACACGGATAACAGGCTCGGGGAAGTTCATCGACTCGAGGACGATAGGATGCTTCTCGTCGCACAGAGTGTCACCGGTGGTGGTGTTCTTCAGACCAACAGCAGCCGCGATATCGCCAGCGTAAACGGTGTCGATATCCTTACGGTTGTTGGCGTGCATCTGCAGGATACGACCGATACGCTCGTTGGCATCCTTGACAGAGTTGTAAACGGTGGTGCCTGCATCCAGGGTACCGGAGTACACGCGGAAGAAGCAGAGCTTACCAACGTAGGGGTCAGTCATGATCTTGAAAGCCAGAGCTGCGAAAGGCTGGTCGTCGGAAGAGATACGATCCTCTTCCTCGCCGGTCTCGGGGTTGGTGCCCTTGATGGCTTCAACGTCGGTAGGAGCCGGCATGTAGTCAACAATAGCATCCAGCAGCTTCTGGACGCCGCGGTTCTTGTAAGAGGAGCCACAGACAACAGGAACGATCTCGTTGGAGATGGTAGCCTTACGCAGAGCAGCCTTGATTTCTTCCTTGGTCAGCTCTTCGCCTTCCAGATATTTCATCATCAGCTCTTCGTCGGTCTCGGCAACAGCCTCGACCAGCTTGTCATGGTACTCCTGAGCCTTCTCCTGCATATCCTCAGGAATCGGCTCAACGCGGACGTCATTGCCCATGTCATCATAGTAGATGTCAGCCTGCATGTCGATCAGGTCGATAATACCCTTGAAGGTATCCTCCTGACCAACGGGCAGCTGGATGGGCACACCGTTGGCGTGCAGACGATCATGGAGCATCTGAACGCAGCGGTAGAAATCGGCACCCATGGTATCCATCTTGTTGACGTAAACCATGCGGGGAACCTTGTACTCGTCAGCCTGGCGCCAAACGGTCTCAGACTGCGGCTCAACACCGCCCTTAGCGGCCAGAACGGTAACAGAGCCGTCCAGAACGCGCAGGGAACGCTGAACCTCAACGGTGAAGTCAACGTGGCCCGGGGTGTCGATGATATTGATACGATGACGGTTCTTCTTAAAGAGAGCCGGATCGTGCTGGGTCTCGGTATGGCTCCAGTAGCAGGTGGTAGCAGCAGAAGTGATCGTGATGCCACGCTCCTGCTCCTGCTCCATCCAGTCCATCGTAGCAGCGCCGTCATGAACTTCACCGATCTTATGGTTAATACCGGTGTAGTACAGGATACGCTCGGTGGTGGTGGTCTTACCTGCATCGATGTGAGCCATGATACCGATATTACGGGTCATTTGCAGAGATACATCTCTCGGCGTTGCCATGGCTTATACCTCCTCGAGCAGCGAATCAATAACGATAGTGGGCAAAAGCCTTGTTGGCCTCGGCCATCTTGTGGGTGTCCTCGCGCTTCTTAACAGAACCGCCGACACCGTTGGTGGCGTCGATGATCTCGGCAGCCAGGCGAGCAGACATGGTCTTCTCACCGCGGGCGCGGCTGTAAGCAGTCAGCCAGCGCAGACCGAGGGTCTCGCGGCGGGCAGGGCTGACTTCCAGGGGAACCTGGTAGTTAGCGCCGCCGACACGGCGGGTCTTGCACTCGAGGTTAGGCATGATGTTTTCCATAGCCTTCTCGAACATATCGAGAGGATCGTTGCCGGTCTTCTCTTTCACGATGTCAAATGCATCGTAAACGATTTCCTGAGCAACACCTTTCTTGCCATCCAGCATGATGTAGTTGATCAGACGGGTGACAACTTTGGAATTGTAAATAGGATCGGCCAGAACTTCGCGTTTCGCGACATTACCTCTTCTGGGCATCTTTCTTCCCTCCTTCACATAGAATGATATCATCGGTACTCGAAAGTTAAGAAACTCCCGTTGTGCCACAAAAAAGGCAAAAACCTATTTTATGGCGAAAAGATGTTTCCTTACTTCTTGGCACCGGCCTTGGGGCGCTTCGCACCGTATTTGCTGCGAGCCTGGTTGCGGTTCGCAACACCCTGGGTGTCCAGAGTACCGCGGATGATGTGGTAACGGACACCGGGCAGATCCTTGACACGACCGCCACGGATCAGAACAACGCTGTGCTCCTGCAGGTTATGGCCGATACCGGGAATGTAAGAGGTGACCTCGATACCATTCGTGAGGCGGACACGGGCAACTTTACGCAGAGCAGAGTTAGGCTTCTTGGGGGTCATGGTACGAACGGCAGGGAGTTGTAGCTCTTCTGAAGGGCAGGAGCAGTGCTCTTGTGGACCAGGACCTCACGACCTTTGCGCACGAGCTGGTTAAAAGTAGGCATTTCTTTTCTCCTTTCTTCACATATTCACGCTTGTTTTCGGGTTTGGTATGGCATTTTTGCCGCACTATCCCCTAACTCACGCAATGATTAGTTTACAGCATTTGGCACCGATTGTCAAGAGTATTACCAAAAAAATATTAAAAAATTCGTGCAAAACGGAGATTTTTTTTTGCGTACCGATTTCCGAGTTCCGATTGGCTGAAAAAAGGCATTCTTATTTTGGCAGAATCCGGGCTGAATAAAGGATCGTATCGTGTGTCACAAGCGCACAAACGCGCGTAAGGCACAAAGCAGATGCCTTATTTTTGTCATGTTGACGACGTTTTTTTCATGTGAATCTTATATAGATTTGTTATAATGAAATCACCGGATATCAAGTCTTACTTCTCCTGTTCAACACAAATTTATTTTTAGGAGGTATCGTTTTATGAAAAAACTGCTCACAATTTTGCTGTCGTTATGCATCGTTTCGGTTTTTGCTGTCCCTGTTTTTGCGGATGCAAACAGTGACTACCTTGCCAGCATCAAGGCTTATCAGGCACGCATTGATGCCCAGAACGATGCCTATAAGAAATCCATTGCCGCCAAGGCTGCCAGACTGCAGGCAAAGGCCGTTGCCGACAACGCCGCGTATCTGAAATCCATAGCCGCCGAGGCTGCTAAGGCGCAGGCGCAGACGGATGCCGGCACCAAGGCAATTCTGGCGGATGCCGCCGCAAGGCAGGCAAGAGCCGTTGCCGACAACGCCGCGTATCTGAAATCCATCGCCGCTCAGG
This sequence comes from Subdoligranulum variabile, assembly GCA_004552305.1. GTDB lineage: Bacteria > Bacillota > Clostridia > Oscillospirales > Ruminococcaceae > Gemmiger > Gemmiger variabilis_A. The sequence continues at coordinate 4,214 of SFOX01000019.1, forward strand.
CTGCTAAGGCACAGGCGCAGACGGATGCCGGCACTAAGGCAATCTTGGCGGATGCCGCCGCAAGGCAGGCAAGAGCCGATGCCAATGTGCAGGCTGTTTACGCTGAGGCTGCCAGGCTGCAGGCGAAGGCTGAAGCCGACAATGCCGCGTATCTGAAGTCGCTGCTCAACAAGTAATTTTCCCTTAACTACAAAAGGGACCGCCGTCGGCGGTCCCTTTTTTTGTTGCTGTACGGGGTGCGGGCGCCGCCCTCTCCCCGATTCTTATTGCTATTTCCTTACAGCTTTGCCAGCGTTGCTTCGGCATCATCGAGGATGCGCTCAAACTTTTTGAGGGCTGCATCCACCGGCGCTGGGGTAGCAAGGTCAACACCGGCGTGGCGCAGCTCGTCCAGCGGGTAGGCACTGCCACCCATGGAGAGGAACTCCTTGTAGCGCTTGACGGCGGGCGCCCCCTCCTTGAGGATCCCCTCAGACAGAGCCACAGCCGTGGAGTATCCGGTTGCGTACTTGTAGACGTAGAACGGGCGGTAGAAGTGCGGGATGCGCGCCCACTCGTACTGGATCTCGTCATCAATGACCATATCCTCGCCGAAGTAGTCGGTGACAAGGCGCTTGTACAGACTGTTGAGGGCAGCCGCATTCAATGCTTCGCCGCGCTCGACCATGGCGTGTGCTTCGCGCTCAAACTCTGCGAACATCGTCTGGCGGTAGACGGTAGCCTTGAAGTTTTCAAGATACTGGTTCAGCAGGTACAGGCGGGTCTGGGGGTCGTTCTCGTTCTGGAGCAGCTGCTCAATGAGCAGGTTTTCGTTGACGGTGGAGGCAACCTCCGCGACAAACAGCGTATAATCGGCGTACTGGGCAGGCTGGGTCTGGCGGGAGCGCCAGCTGTGCATCGTGTGACCCATCTCGTGCGCCAAGGTAGAAACGCTGTCCAGCGTGCCGCTGTAGTTCAGCAAAATGTAGGGCTTGGAGTCATAGCAGCCGCCGGAGTACGCACCGCCGCGCTTGCCGCGGTTGGGGTAAACATCGATCCAGCGCTCGGCAAACGCCTTGCGGACGGTTTCGGCGTAATCCTCGCCCAAAGGAGCAACAGCCTTCAGCACCATTTCCTGCGCGGTTTCGTAGGAGTAGCTCTTATCCAGATCGCGGACCAGCGGGGCGTAGACATCGTAGAAATGCAGCTGCTCCACGCCCAGCATCTTCTTGCGCAGGCGGACGTAGCGGTGCATCGCGGGCATATGCTTGCGCACGGTGGCAATCAGATTGTCGTAGACCTCGGCGGGAACGTTCTCCCCTGCCATGGACATAGCGCGGGAGGATTCATAGTGGCGGGCGTTTGCTTCCGCCACCGCAGCCTTGACCGCACCGGCATAGGTGGCGGCAAAGGTGTTGATGTGCTGGCGGTAGCCCTTGTAGAAGCTGCGGAAGGCATTCTCGCGCAGAACGCGATCGTTGTTCATCTGCAGGGGAACGAAGCCGGAGCCGGTGACCTCGACATCCTCACCGGCGGCATTCTTGGCGGGTTCAAACACCAGATCGGCATCGTCAAGACTCTTATACGCCTCGGAGGGTGCCTGCATGACCTCCCCGAAGCTGGCAAGCAGCTTTTCCTCGGACTGGCTCAGGGTATGGGGCTTGCTGCGCAGCAGGTCCTGCAGCATAAATTTGTAGTCGGCAACGGCGGGGGCGTTGACCAAGGCGTCCAGCTGTTCCTGCGGCAGACCCAGCAGTTCGGGCTGGAAGAAGGACAGCGCAGTGAGCAGCTTGACATACTTGCTGCTGATGCGGGCGTACATACTCTGGGCGTCCTCGGCGCGGGTATCCTCGTCGTGGCGCTGGGAGGCGTAGCAGTACAGGCACTCCAGCTTGCGCTGCAGAGCGGTCTGGGCATCCAGATAGGCTTTCAGCGTGTCGGCATCGTGCAGCTTGCCCGCAAAGGCAGCGACAGTGTCAATGTCGGCATCCAGCGCGGTAAATGCGGTTTCCCACGCGGCATCGTCGGCAAACATGGACGACAGATCCCACTTGTAGCGGGCATCCAGCTCGCTGCGTTCTTTTAATACATTTTCAGACATTCGGGGTACCTCCTGTTATTTCAGTGCAAAACCGCACAGCGGCTTCGGCAGGATATACAATGATACTTCCTTATTATATACCCGCTGCAGGTGTACGTCAACCGGGTACGGCTGTCAATGCGGTATGCAAAAAGGCTCCCGCCTTGTGGCGGGAGCCTTTGCTGGTTATCAATTAGTGGTCGTAAGCGGCTTCGGCAGCATCGCGCTCGATTTCTGCCTGTTCCAGTTCGGCCTCGACCTCCGGCAGACCAGTGCCTGCGGGGATCAGCTTGCCGATGATGACGTTTTCCTTCAGACCTACCAAGGGATCAGTCTTGCCCTTGATGGCAGCATCGGTCAGGACACGGGTGGTTTCCTGGAAGGATGCAGCGGACAGGAAGGAGTCGGTCGCCAAGCTGGACTTGGTGATGCCCAGCAGGATCTGGCTGGCACGAATCAGCTTGAGGTCGGTTTCGCCGGCATCAATGCGGGCCTGAATCTCCTCATTCTTGATCATGACGTCGCGGCGGTTGACCACGCTGCCAACGATAAAGTCGCTGGAGCCGGAATCCTCGATGCGAACCTTGCGCATCATCTGGCGGACGATGATCTCGATATGCTTATCGTTGATATCAACGCCCTGCAGACGGTACACCTTCTGAACCTCGCTGATCAGATAGTTCTGGGTGGCAACGGTGCCCTGAATTGCCAGAATATCCTGCGGATAGGCGTGACCCTCAGTCAGCAGAGCGCCCTTGGCAACCTCGTCGCCCTCCATAACCTTGAGGCGCTGACCGAAGGGGATCAGGTAGCTCTTGGTGATGGGTGCGCCGTTCTCGTCCACGCCGTTGATCTCGGCATGGCGGGTCTTTTTGGTGTCGTCGATGTGAACGGTACCGGCAATCTCGGACATAATGGCCATCGCCTTGGGGCGGCGGCTCTCGAACAGTTCCTCAACACGGGGAAGACCCTGTGTGATATCTTCGGCAGATGCGATACCGCCGGTATGGAAGGTACGCATGGTCAGCTGGGTGCCGGGTTCGCCGATGGATTCAGCAGCGATAACGCCGACAGACTCGCCCACACGGACGCACTGACCGTTGGACATATTGGAGCCGTAGCAGCGGGCGCAGACACCGACGTGCGCACGGCAGGTCATAACGGAGCGGATCTCCAGCTCGGTGATGCCGGCGTTGGCGATCTTTTCCGCGTCGAACATATCCATCATCTTGTCCTTGCTGACCAGCAGCTCGCCGGTAGCGGGATCCATGACGTCATGCAGCGCATAACGACCGTTCAGACGCTCCTTGAAGGATTCGACAACGGAGTTGCCTTCGCTGATTTCACGAACCCAGAGACCCTCGGTAGCGTGGCAGTCCTCCTCGCGGATGATTGCTTCCTGAGAAACGTCAACCAGACGGCGGGTCAGATAGCCGGAGTCAGCGGTACGCAGAGCGGTATCCGCCAAGCCCTTACGGGCGCCACGGGAGGAGATGAAGTATTCCAGAATATTCAGGCCTTCACGGTAGTTGGCGCGAATGGGCATTTCCAGCGTCTTACCGGCGGTGTTCGCCAGCAGACCGCGCATACCGGCCAGCTGCTTGATCTGGTCCATAGAACCACGGGCACCGGAATCGGACATCATATAGATGGGGTTGCGCTGGTGGTTCTTCTTCAGGTTGTTGCTCAAAGCCTCAGAAACTTCCTCGGTAGCCTGCTGCCAGATGGCAACGGTGCTGCGATAGCGCTCCTCGTCGGAGATAAGACCGCGGTTGAAGTTCTTCATAACCTTCTCGATCTTCTTATCGGCAGCAGCCAGAATGGCGGGCTTTTCCTCAGGCATAATGGCATCGGGAACGGCGACGGTGATGGCGGACAGGGTGGAGTATTTGTAGCCCTGTGCCTTGATGGCATCCAGCATCATGGCGCAGGTCTTAGTGCCGTGCTTGGTCAGGCAGCGGGAGATGATGTCAGGCAGACCCTTCTTGGTCAGCTTGTCGCTCTTGCCGCCGGAAGCAATCTTGAGGGTGCGGGGGTTCATCTCGTAGTCAAACTTGGTGGCGGGATCGGTGCGATCGACATAGCCCAAGTCCTGCGGGATGGGATTATTGAAGATGATCTGACCCATGGTGGTATCGACGAGAGCGCTCTCCTCTACCCCGTCGAAGGTCAGGGTGCGGCGTACCTTGATGGGTGCCTGCAGCGTGATCAGCCCCTCGGAGTATGCCATCATGGCTTCGGCTTCATCGCGGAATACCTTGCCGTGACCCTTATCGTCAGGGTTGACGAGGGTCAGATAGTAGCTGCCCAGGATCATATCCTGCGTAGGCACGGTGACAGGCTCGCCGTCAGAGGGCTTGAGCAGGTTGCCGGAGGCGAGCATCAGCATCTTGGCTTCACGCTGAGCCTCGGTGGACAGGGGCAGATGCACAGCCATCTGGTCGCCGTCGAAGTCGGCGTTGAAGGGGGTGCAGACCAGCGGGTGCAGCTTAATGGCGCGACCTTCGACCAGAACCGGCTCAAACGCCTGAATACCCAGACGGTGCAGCGTAGGCGCACGGTTCAGCAGTACGGGGTGACCCTTGATGACGGTTTCCAGAGAGTCCCACACCTCGGGGCGGGCGCGCTCGACCATCTTGCGGGCAGACTTGATGTTGTTGGCTTTTTCCTTCTCGACCAGGTCCTTCATAACGAAGGGCTTGAACAGCTCCAGCGCCATCTCCTTAGGCAGACCGCACTGGTACATCTTCAGCTCGGGACCGACAACGATAACGGAACGACCGGAGTAGTCAACACGCTTGCCCAGCAGGTTCTGACGGAAACGACCCTGCTTGCCCTTGAGCATATCAGACAGGCTCTTGAGCGCACGGTTGTTGGCGCCGGTGACGGGACGACCGCGGCGACCGTTGTCGATCAGAGCATCAACCGCTTCCTGCAGCATACGCTTTTCGTTGCGCACGATGATATCGGGCGCACCCAGCTCCAGCAGGCGCTTCAGACGGTTGTTGCGGTTGATCACGCGACGGTACAGATCATTCAGGTCGGAGGTGGCAAAGCGACCGCCGTCCAGCTGCAGCAAGGGGCGCAGATCCGGCGGGATAACGGGGATGACCGTCATGATCATCCACTCGGGGCGCTGGTTGCTCTCGAGGAAGCTCTCAACGCACTCCAGACGCTTCAGCAGGCGGACACGCTTCTGACCGTTGGACTTTTCCAGCTCCTCGCGCAGCTCGGTGCTGAGTTTTTCCAGGTCGATCTCTGCCAGCAGCTTCTGGATGGCTTCGGCACCCATACCGGCTTCAAACGTATCCTCGTACTTTTCGCGCATTTCTTTGTACTCGCGCTCGGTCAGAAGCTGCTTCTTTTCCAGCGGAGTAAAGCCGGGATCGGTCACGATGTAGTTGGCAAAGTACAGAACCTTGTCCAACTGACGGGGGCTGATGTCCAGCATCAGACCGATACGGCTGGGGATGCCCTTAAAATACCAAATGTGGGAAACGGGCGCGGCCAGCTCAATGTGACCCATACGCTCGCGGCGCACCTTGGCACGGGTAACCTCAACACCGCACTTGTCGCAGATCTTGCCCTTATAGCGGATGCGCTTGTACTTGCCGCAGTGGCATTCCCAGTCCTTGGTAGGTCCGAAAATGCGCTCGCAGTACAGACCGTCGCGCTCCGGCTTTAAGGTGCGGTAGTTGATGGTTTCGGGCTTAGTGACCTCGCCATAGCTCCAGGCACGGATTTGATCCGGGGAGGCAAGGCCGATCTTAATCGAATCGAATTCTTTATTTTCCATTCAGCGAACCCTCTCAAATTCAAGTATGGCTTACGTTACAGTTTCATCAATCGTCGAAAGAATCCGACTCAATGGCGGCGAGATCGTCGGCGCTGGGCTCGTTATCCTCGTCCATATCCTCGTCAAAGCCGTCATCGGCATCCTTCACACTGTAATCGTCCTGCAGCTCGCTCTCAACCATAACATTGTCGCCAATATCGTAGTCGCTGTTTTCAAAGCTGCTGTCGTCATCGTCAAATTCCTGACGCATATCCACAGCGTTGCCTTCCTTATCCTGCACAACGATATCCAGACCCAGGCTCTGCAGCTCCTTGAGCATAACACGGAAGCTCTCGGGGATGCCGGGGCGCGGGATATCCTCACCCTTGACGATGGCTTCGTAGGTCTTGACACGACCCACAACGTCGTCGGACTTGATAGTCAGGATCTCCTGCAGGGTGTAGGCGGCGCCGTAAGCTTCCAGCGCCCAGACTTCCATCTCGCCGAAGCGCTGACCGCCGAACTGCGCCTTGCCGCCCAGAGGCTGCTGGGTGACCATGGAGTAGGGACCGGTGGAACGGGCGTGGATCTTATCGTCAACCAAGTGATGCAGCTTGAGGTAGTACATATAGCCTACCGTGACCTTGTTGGGGAACTGCTCACCGGTACGACCGTCATAAACGGTGGTCTTGCCGTCATCGGTCAAATCGATCTTGGAGAAGTCGATGATGTGACCCTTCTCGCCCATCAGACGCGGCAGCGCGGTGGGATATTCGGGGGCTTGCTCACTATGCCAGTTTTCGCGTGCCTGTGCAAAGCAATCGCGCAGGTCGGATTCGTGGGCACCGTCAAAGACGGGGGTCTGCACCTTCCAGCCCAGAGCCTTGGCAACATAGCCGAGGTTGACCTCCAGAACCTGACCGATGTTCATACGGGAAGGAACGCCCAGGGGGTTCAGCACGATATCCAGCGGGGTGCCGTCGGGCAGGAAGGGCATATCCTCCTGCGGCAGAATACGGGAAACAACACCCTTGTTGCCGTGACGACCTGCCATCTTATCGCCGACGCTGATCTTGCGCTTCTGGGCGATGTAGCAGCGCACACACATACGCACGCCGGGCTGCAGCTCGTCGCTGTTTTCGGGGGTGAACACCTTGATGTCCACAACAATGCCGTAGGCACCGTGGGGTACGCGCAGGGAGGTATCGCGGACTTCGCGGGCTTTTTCACCGAAGATGGCGCGCAGCAGGCGCTCCTCGGCGGTCAGCTCGGTTTCGCCCTTCGGGGTGACCTTGCCGACCAGAATATCGCCGGTCTTGACCTCGGCACCAATGCGGATGATACCGCGATCGTCCAGATCCTTCAGTGCTTCGTCGCCGACGTTGGGAATATCGCGGGTGATTTCCTCAGGTCCCAGCTTGGTGTCGCGGGCTTCGGTTTCGTACTCCTCGATGTGAATGGAGGTGTAGACGTCCTCGCGCACGAGCTTCTCGTTCAGCAGAACGGCGTCCTCGTAGTTGTAGCCTTCCCAAGTCATAAAGCCGACCAGCGCGTTCTTGCCCAAGCTGATCTCGCCGTTCTTGGTGGCAGGACCGTCAGCCAGCACATCGCCTTCCTTGACGGTGTCGCCCACCTCGACGATGGGACGCTGGTTGTTGCAGTTGCCCTGGTTGGAGCGAATGAACTTGATCAGCTCGTAGGTGTCGGCAGAGCCGTCCTCGCAGCGAACAATGATCTTTTCGGCATCGACGTACTCGACGGTACCGGGGCGCGCAGCCAGAATGCAGACGCCGGAGTCGGTGGCAGCCTTGTACTCCATACCGGTGGCGACGATGGGCTGCTGGGTGACCATAAGAGGCACAGCCTGGCGCTGCATGTTAGAGCCCATCAGGGCACGGTTACAGTCGTCGTTCTCAAGGAACGGGATGCAGGCGGTAGCCACGGAAACCATCATACGGGGAGAAACGTCCATGAAATCGACCTGAGAAGCATCGAATTCCTGAATGTCGTTGCGATGACGGCCGGAAACGCGGGGACGGGCAAAGCGGTTGTTCTCGTCCAGCGGCTCGTTGGCCTGTGCGACGATGTACTCGTCCTCGACGTCGGCGGTCATATAGACGACCTCGTCGGTGACAACGCCGGTTGCCTTGTCCACCTTGCGGTAGGGAGCCTCGACAAAGCCGTACTTGTTGATCTTGGCATAGGTGGCCAGGTAGGAGATCAGACCGATGTTGGGACCTTCGGGGGTCTCAATGGGGCAAAGACGACCGTAGTGGGTGTAGTGAACGTCGCGGACCTCGAAGCCTGCGCGGTCACGGGACAGACCGCCGGGTCCCAAGGCGGACAGACGGCGCTTGTGGGTCAGCTCAGCCAGCGGGTTGTTCTGGTCCATAAACTGGGACAGCGGGCTGGAACCGATGAACTCCTTGATGGCGGCGACAACGGGGCGGATGTTGACGAGACTCTGCGGAGTCATCTCGCCGTTTTCCTGATTTTGCAGGGTCATACGCTCGCGGATAACGCGCTCCATGCGGGAGAAGCCGATGCGGAACTGGTTCTGCAGCAGCTCGCCCACGCTGCGCACGCGGCGGTTGCCCAAGTGGTCGATCTCGTCGGTAACACCGATGCCGTGGTCAAGACCCAGCAGGTAGTTGATGGAGGCAAAGATGTCGTCAACTGTGACGGTGCGGCTGATCAGAACATCGTGGTTCTGGCGCAGCAGTTCCTTCTGCTCCTCGGGGTCGGAAGTGGCATCGAGGATCTTGCGGATCTCGGCAAAGCTGGCGCGCTCGTTGATGCCGGCTTCTGCTTCCACGTCAAAGCTGAAGAAGGGCTGGGCATCCACATAGCCGTTGGAAATAACGATGAAGGGATGTGCTTCCTCGCCCTTTTTCTCGACCAGAATCAGCACACGGGTGACACCGGCGGCGTCGATCTCGTTGGCTTTTTCCAGATTGATCTTTTCGCCCTGTGCGACCAGCAGCTCGCCGGTCAGGGGGGCGATGATGTCCTCGGCAGCCTTGTAGCCGGCAATGCGGCGGGCAAGGGCGAGCTTGTTGTTCATCTTATAGCGACCGAAACGGGCGAGGTCGTAGCGGCGGGCATCAAAGAACAGAGAGTCCAGATGTGCGCGGGAGCTTTCGACCGTCGGGGGTTCGCCGGGACGCAGCTTGCGGTAGACCTCCAGCAGAGCTTCCTCGGTGTTGTGGGTGATGTCCTTCTCGAGAGAGGCGTTGATCTTCGGCTCGGAATCACCGAAGAACTGCTTGATCTGCTCATCGCTGGAAAGACCCAGCGCACGGATCAGGGTGGTGACGGGCAGCTTGCGGTTCTTATCAATGCGGACATAGAACACGTCCTGAGAATCGGTTTCGTACTCCAGCCATGCGCCGCGGTTGGGGTTCATGGTGGCGGTGAACAGATCCTTGCCGGTGCGGTCCTTGCTGGAGCCGTAGAACACGCCGGGAGAACGCACCAACTGGGAAACGATGGCACGCTCGGCGCCGTTGGAGATAAAGGTGCCGGAATCGGTCATGAGCGGGAAGTCGCCCATGAAGATCTCCTGCTCCTTGACCTCGCCGGTCTGCTTGTTCAGCAGGCGGGCAGTAACGTACAGAGGTGCCGCATAGGTGGCATCCCGCTCTTTACATTCTTTAATGGTATACTTGGGGTTTTTGTCCAGACGGTAGTCGATGAACTCCAGAACGAGGTTGCCGGTATAGTCCTCAATAGCGGCAATGTCGTGGAATACTTCGTGCAGACCTTCCTGCAGGAACCAGTTGTACGAGTTCTTCTGAATCTCGATCAGATTGGGCATATCAATCACTTCGTTGATTCGGGAGAAGCTCATACGGGTCGTTCTGCCGTTTTGTACGGGCTTGACCTTTACCATAAAACGCGACCACTCCTATTCCATAAGTTTTTGGGTGTAGAGAATTGGCGAAAGCGCTCCAAAGAATCGGCTTCGAAACGGGATATATTCGGCGTTTTTCACAAACTTTTACATTTTGGCAATTTTGCAAAATGCCTTTAGGGCGCTCTATTCCATTTTTTTGATACTGTACCAGTATACACGGGAAAAGGCTTGCTGTCAAGCCTTTTTTAGGGTTTCTGACAAGTTTTTTGCTTGCCATTAAACGCCCGGGTGCGTGTAACTAAATTTCGGCAAATTGACGATTTTACCCTCTTTTGCGCCACTTGACAAATTCCCGCAAGGCGTTCTTGCGGGGTGTTTTGGGCATTTTATACAAGGCGTACAGCAACATTTCGGTGATGTTGGCTCTTGACAACGCACGGCAAACGGCGCAAAAAGGGCTGCGCCCTGTGCGGGTGCAGCCCTTTGCTTGGCTTTATTCTCAATCCAGGAAGTCGCGCAGCTTGCGGCTACGGCTGGGGTGGCGGAGCTTGCGCAGCGCCTTGGCCTCGATCTGGCGGATACGCTCACGGGTGACGTTGAACTCCTTGCCGACCTCCTCCAAGGTGCGGGGACGTCCGTCCTCCAGACCAAAGCGCAGGCGCAGGACCTTTTCTTCCCGCGGGGTCAGGGTTTTCAGCACATCGGCGAGCTGCTCCTTCAGCAGAGTCTGGCTGGCAGCCTCGGCAGGGATAGGGGCATCATCATCGGGGATAAAGTCGCCGAGGTGGCTGTCCTCCTCCTCACCGATGGGGGTTTCCAAGCTGACGGGTTCCTGTGCTACGCGCATGATCTCGCGCACCTTGTCCACGGGCATTTCCAGACGTTCGGCAATTTCCTCGGCGCTGGGGTCGTGACCCATCTCGTGCAGCAGCTGGCTGGAAACCTTCTTGACCTTGTTGATGGTTTCGACCATATGCACGGGGATGCGGATGGTGCGCGCCTGATCGGCGATGGCGCGGGTAATTGCCTGGCGGATCCACCAAGTGGCGTAGGTGGAGAACTTAAAGCCCTTGGTGTGGTCGAATTTTTCGACCGCCTTGATCAGACCCAGATTGCCCTCCTGAATCAAATCAAGGAACTGCATACCGCGCCCCACATAGCGCTTGGCGATGGAAACGACCAGACGCAGGTTGGCTTCGCTCAGGCGCTGCTTGGCTTTTTCACCATCGGGACCGCCGGCCTGAATTTTCAGTGCCAGATCAATTTCCTCCTCGGGGGTCAGCAGTGGCACGCGACCGATTTCCTTTAAATAGACCTTGACGGGGTCGTCAATGGCGATGCCGTCGGTGTTCAGCGCGTCGTCGTATTCCTCGCCGCCTTCCTCGCGCAGAAGTCCGGCGTCGGCGGGGTCGATGGGGTCGTCGTCCACGACCTCAATGCCGTTGCTTTCCAGCTCCTCGTAGAGCTTTTCCATGGCTTCCACGTCCAGAACGTGGCCGCTTTCCTCCATGGCGTCGTCAATTTCGGTGTTGGTCAGCTTGCCGGCACGGCGACCGGTTTCAATCAGGCTGCGGACGGGATCTTTTTTTTCTGCCATAAGTAGGTTCTCCTTTGGTTTTCTATGAACTTGCCGCAAGGAACTGCGGATGTCAAGGCTCGGATTCGGGTGTTTCGGGTACACCCTTGGCTTTTTTGAGGTCAGCGAACATCTGCAAAAAGCGGTCGTCCGCCGTGCCTGCCACCTGCCCGCTGAGCGGTTTTACCGTTTGCAGGCGCTCCAGATACATATCGATATCCTGCCGGTTCAGCCGGTGGTCGTGGTTTTGCGCCTGTGCCAGCATAATTTGCTGAAAGGCTTTTTCGTCCAGAAGCTGCTGCAGCGTGGTGACGTTGAGAGGCAGCTGCTCGTCGGCGCAGCGGAAAATTGCCTGCAAGGCCTGCTGGATTTCCGGCAGCACCACGGTGGACATATCCAGCTTGGCGCGCACATAGGGGATGTGTTCGGGGTTTTGCAGCAGCGCCGCCGCCAGCTGGCGTCCCGCACTGGCGGCGCCCAGCGCCGCATCACCGCCTTGGGTGTAGGGTACCCGGATGTCCGCGGCGATGCCCTCCCCTGCCAGACTGCGCTGCTCCTTGCGGTAGTTGCGGCGCGCCGCCGCGTGTACCGCACCCTTGAGCTGCGCCAGAATTGCCTGCTTGGACACCCCGGTTTCCTCCGCCAGACGCCCGGCGTAGACATCCTGCGCGGTGGGGGTGACCCCCTGCGTCGTCAGGATATTGATGGCTTCCTGCAGGTAGTTGAGCCTGCCGTCATCGCTGCGCAGGTCATATCTGGATTTTGCTTTTTTCAGCTGAAATTCCGTGGGGTTGGCGCTGCCGTTAAGAATCATCTCAAAGCGGTCACGCCCGTATTTTTTTATAAACTCGTCGGGGTCCTTGGCGCCCTGATAGCTCAGCACGCTGACCTTGACAGCACTGTTGGCAAACAGCCCCAGGCTGCGCTCGGTCGCCTTCTGCCCTGCCTCGTCCGAGTCGTAGCACAAAACCACCTCGTCGGCATATTCGCTGAGCAGCTTGACCTGCTCGGCGGTCAGCGCCGTGCCGCAGGCGCAGACGGCAGTGTCGAACCCGGCAACGTGCATGGATATGACATCCATATAGCCTTCGCACAAAATATAGCGCTTGCTCGTGGATTTTTTGGCGACATTCAGTGCAAACAGCGTGCGGGATTTGTGGTAGACCATCGTTTCGGGGCTGTTAATGTACTTGGGCTTGGAATCGTCCAGCACACGACCGCCGAAGGCAATGATCGCACCGCGCACGTCAATGATCGGCACCATAACGCGGTGGCGGAAGATATCGTACAAATTGCCCTTTTCGCTGCGCTTGATCAGCCCCGAATGCTCCAGCTCGCTTTCGGTAAAGCCGCGCCGCCGCAGATAATGCAGCAGCCCGCCGAAATCCTGCGGCGCGTAGCCCAGCCCGAAGCGGCGGATGGTTGCATCGGACAAGCCGCGCTTTTCTTTCCAGTAGCGGCGAGCCTGGGCAGCCTCCGGCGTGTTGGCGTTGAGCTGCTCGTAAAAATAGCGGGCAGCGCTGCGGTTGATCTCCAGCAGACGCTGGCGGGCGCGGGACTCCTTGTCGTCCTCCTCGGGCAGGGGCATCCCGACGCGGGCTGCCAATTGCTTGACGCCCTCGACATAGCTCAAATTGTTGTACTTGCGCACAAAATTGATAACATCCCCCGCCGCACCGCAGCCAAAGCAGTAAAAGCTCTGGGTGTCGGGGTACACCACAAAGGACGGCGTTTTTTCGTTGTGGAACGGGCAAAGCCCGCTCAGGGTACGCCCGCGTCGGCGCAGCTGAACATACTGACCGACGACTTCCTCGATATCATTGCGGCGTACAACCTCTTGTATGTACTCCTGCGGTATCACAAACTGCACCTCCTTTTTTGCGTTGCTGTGCAGATTTTACAGCACGCTCCATTTTTGCGGCACAAACCACTGTTCAAACAGGCGGGTGGCGAACTCATCGCTCATACCGCTGATATAGTCGGTTACGGCGCGGTCAACGCCCTCGTTGTAGGCAATTTGCATATAAAAGTTGGGCATCAGGTCGGGCTGCTCGCAAAGGCGCTCGTACAGCTCGGCAACCAGCTTGTCTACCTTTTTTTCCTCACGCTTGGCTTCCTTGTCCACATAGACAGTCGCGTACATAAAGTCCTTGAGTACCGCGTAGGCCGCCTCGATCTCGGGCGAAAAGCTGATCTGCCCGTTGCCGCTGTGTGCAATCAAATCGGTGATCATTGTCGTGATGCGTTGGGATTTCGTTGTCCCCAGCACGGCGGTTGCCTCCCGCGGGAGGCTTTCGGGGTTCAGCACCCCGGCAGAAACGGCATCCTCAATATCGTGGTTCAAAAAAGCGATATGGTCGGCGCGGCGCACAACGCAGCCTTCCGGCGTGCGCGCCCAAGCACCGGCGGTGTGCGTCACAATGCCGTTGCGCACCTCCCAGCTCAGATTCAGCCCCTCGCCGTCTTTTTCCAGAAAATCAACAACGCGCAGGCTTTGCCGGTAATGGGTAAAGCCGCCCGGGCAAAGGCGGTTGAGGGCGCGCTCCCCCGCGTGACCGAAGGGGGTATGCCCCAAATCGTGTCCCAGCGCGACGGCCTCGGTCAAATCTTCATTCAGGCGCAGGGCGCGGGCAATCGTGCGGGCGATCTGGCTGACCTCCAGTGTGTGGGTCAGCCGCGTGCGGTAGTGATCCCCCTCGGGCGAGAGGAACACCTGCGTTTTTTGCTTTAACCGCCGGAAGGATTTGCAATGCAGGATACGGTCGCGGTCGCGCTGAAAGCAGGGGCGCAGCGGGTCCTCGGGCTCCGGGCGGCGGCGTCCCCGGCTGTTCTCGCTCAAGGTGGCGTAATGGCTCAGGGTTTCGCGCTCCCATGCCTGTGTCTGCTCGCGTATGGTCACACAACATTCCTCCCTTGCATACTTCTCTAATGATAAATACGACAAATCTGCAAAAAACACTCTTTTTTGGCAGCAATTTTATCATGTAAATTTTCCGCGTCAAAACGGTGCGTACAGCGGCTGGGAAATTTCCACCTCCGCTGCGCCGCGCAGCAGCTCGCGCAGGGCTTCGCACAGGGCGCTCTCCGTCCCCGCCGGCATACGCCAGCGCAGGGTCACGGCATCGTCAAACACCGGCTCGTCCAAGCGGGTTTCGGCGGCTTGGATGCAGCGCTGCGCCTGCTCGTACATAGCATACGGCACGCGGATGCTGCAATCCACCACCAGCCGCATACTGACCAGCTCGGCAGCCTGCAAGGCTCCTGCCGCCGCGGCGGTGTAGGCGCGCACCAGCCCGCCCGTACCCAGCAGAATGCCGCCGAAATACCGCGTTACCACGACAATAACATCCGACACCTCGGCGTGGTGGATGGTTTCCAGCACGGGGGTGCCGGCGGTCTTGGCAGGCTCGCCGTCATCCGAATAGCGGGTGCGCCCGTTTTGCAGCACATAGGCATAGACATTGTGCCGTGCCGTGCGGTTGGCGGCGCGCACAGCGTTTAAAACGGTCAGTGCCTTTTCCTCGGTATCGGCAAAGGATGCCGTGGCAATAAAGCGGCTGCGCTTTTCCTCGTATTCAAAAGTGGCGGTACCGCGCAAAGTTTTGTAGTCTGCCATAAAAACACCTGCTGTAAAAAATTGACCGCGCCGCAAAAAACGGCAGGTACACAAAAAACCCCAGATGTTTCCATCTGGGGTACATTGCAAACAAATTACTTGTTGACGTTGGCGTAACGACGCTTGAAACGCTCAACACGGCCACCGGTATCGACCAGCTTCTGCTTGCCGGTGTAGAAGGGATGGCACTTGCTGCAAACTTCAACGTGGATCTCGGGCTTGGTGTCACGGGTGTGAATCACGTTGCCGCAGGCACAGGTAATGGTGCAGTCCACGTAATTGGGATGGATGCCCTGCTTCATGGTAAATTTCACCTCTTTCTCGATTATGACGATAGGAGCCATACTCAATATATGCGCTCATCACAATCTCCTGCTTGAGGCTACCAGCACCCGCCATCCTGTGCGAATGGAGCAGCCATCTGAACGATTGCTGAAATATTATAGCAGGCAATGCGCCGTTTGTCAAGCCTTTTTATAAGACAATACCGCACAATTCTAAGTGCCGATGCGGCGAGCGAGGTGCGGCAGATGCTAAGCCAAAAGCGCAGGCAATACTTTGTGTATTGGCGAGCATTTTGGCAACGCAAATGCCGTGCCGCAGCCGCCGGAGCGGTGCTTAAGCCGTAAGGCGGGAATTGTGCGGTGTTGTCATAAGGAAACCGGGGTGAAACGGCGGTCTAAGCTGCGGTACTGCACCGCCTCGGCGATATGGCGGCTGTCCAGCACTTCGCTGCCGTCCATATCCGCCACCGTGCGGGACACCCGCAAAATGCGGTCATAGGCGCGGGCGCTCAGCCCCATGCGCTCAAACGCAGCGCGCAGCACGGTCTCGGCGGCGGGGGTCATCGGGCAGAACTGCCGCAGCCGGTTGCCGGGCAGCTGGGCATTGCAGTAGACGCCGGGCAGCGCCTGATAGCGCTCGCGCTGGAGCTGGCGCACGGCGGTAACGCGCGTGCGGATCGCCGCGCTGGACTCCCCGTCCGCCGCCTGTGCCAGGTCACCGTAAGCCACAGGCTCGACATGGACGTGCAGGTCGATGCGGTCCATCAGCGGTCCCGAAATGCGCCGCAGGTACTGATCCACCGCGCTGGGCGTGCAGCTGCACGGGCGCGTGGGGTGTCCGAGATAGCCGCACTTGCAGGGGTTCATAGCCGCCACCAGCATAAATTTGCAGGGGTATGTGGCGCTGCCGTGAACGCGGCTGACGGTGACGATGCCGTCCTCCAGCGGCTGGCGCAGAACCTCCAGCGCCTCGCGCGAAAATTCCGGCAGCTCATCCAAAAACAGAACGCCGTTGTGCGCAAGGCTCACCTCGCCCGGGCGGGGTACGCTGCCGCCGCCCGCGATCGCCGTGGCGCTTACGCTGTGGTGCGGGCTGCGGAAGGGGCGCGCACGCACCAGCCCCTTGCCGGCAGGCACCAGCCCCGCCACCGAGTAGACGGCGCTGGTTTCCACCGCTTCTTCATAGGTCAGGGGCGGCAGGATACCGGGCAGGCGCTTGGCCAGCATACTTTTGCCGCTGCCGGGCGAGCCGACAAATACCAGATTGTGTCCGCCGCAGGCAGCCACCTCCAAGGCGCGGCGTGCCACCAGCTGCCCGCGCACATCCGCCATATCCGCGCCCAGCCAGACACCGTCGGCATCGTAGCCGGTCGGCTCGGCGGGGGTCAGCTTTTCGGCACCGCACAGGTGCAAAACGACCTGCTGCGCCGTGCGGGCGGGATAGACCGTCAGCCCCTGGGCAACGGCTGCCTCGGCGGCGTTTTCGGCGGGCAGAAACAGCTCCTTGATGCCGTTTTGCACGGCAGCCAGCGCCATGGGCAAAACGCCGTTGACCGGGCGCAGCGTGCCGTCCAGACCCAGCTCACCCAGAAATGCACTCTCGCCGCTGACGGCGGGCAGCTTGCCCTGCGCCGCCATAATGCTGATAAACACCGGCAGGTCATAGACGGGTCCCGTTTTGCGCACATCGGCGGGTGCCAGATTGACCGTGATGCGGCTGGCAGGCCACTGGTAATGCAGGTTTTTCAGCGCACTGCGCACACGCTCGCTGCTTTCCTTTACGGCAGAATCCGGCAGACCGACCATCGTAAACTGCGGCAGCCCGCCCGACAGGTCGGTTTCGACCTGCACGGTATATCCGTTCAGCCCGGCAACGCCGAGGCTGTTCACCTTTGCATACATAAGCCACCTCTTTACCGCATCCAGCGCAATTTACATCCGTTACTAATCAATATACACGGGAATGGTTCGTTTTGCAAGGGTTTGCCCCGTAAAAAGATTCGCAAAGAACAGGCAAAATTACCCAAAATTCGATTGACACACACGGGCAAAGTTGGTATATTTAGTATAAGCTACCACAAATTATGCGGTAAATTTTGCGAAAGAGCAGGTGCGTTACCTATGTATAAAGAAATGTTTGACCGCTGGCTGGCTGCTGATCTGTGCGATGCAGATTTAAAGCCCGAGCTGGAAAGCGTCAAAAATGATGATGCCGCCATTCAGGACCGCTTTGCCGTGGCGCTGAAGTTCGGCACCGCCGGCTTGCGCGGCGTGATCGGCGCAGGCACCAACCGTATGAATGTTTACGTTGTCAGCCAGGCCACGCAGGGGCTTGCCAACTGGGTCAAGACGCAGGGCGGCAGCCAGACCGTTGCCATCAGCTATGACAGCCGAATCAAGAGCGACCTGTTTGCCCGCACGGCTGCCGAGGTTTTGGCAGCCAACGGCATTAAGGTGCGCATTTACAGCGCCCTGATGCCCGTACCTGCCCTGAGCTTTGCCACCCGCTACTACCACTGCAACGCCGGCATTATGGTCACCGCCAGCCACAACCCCGCCAAGTACAACGGCTACAAGGCTTACGGTCCCGACGGTTGCCAGATGACCGACGAAGCCGCCGACATCGTATATGCCGAGATCCAGAAAACCGACATCCTGACCGGTGCCAAGCATATCGCGTTTGAGGAAGGTCTGGCGCAGGGTCTGATCGAGTATGTGGGCGAGGATTGCATCAACGCCCTGTACAAAGCCATTGAGGCGCGTTCCATCCGCCCGGGCATCTGCAAGACTGCCGGGCTCAAGCTGGTGTACAGCCCGCTGAACGGCTCCGGTCTGGTACCCGTGACCCACGTTCTGCACGACATCGGCATTACCGATATCACCATCGTTCCCGAGCAGGAAAAGCCGGACGGCAACTTCCCCACCTGCCCCTACCCCAACCCCGAAATCTTTGAAGCACTGCGTCTGGGTCTTGAGCTGGCAGAAAAATCCGGCGCCGACCTGATGCTTGCCACCGACCCCGACGCTGACCGCGTGGGCATTGCCGTCAAGTGCAAGGACGGCAGTTATGAGCTGCTTTCCGGCAACGAAGTCGGCGTTTTGCTGCTGGACTACATCTGCGCCGGGCGTATCGAGCAGGGTACTATGCCCAAAGCCCCCGTTATGTGCAAGTCCATCGTGTCCACCCCGCTGGCGGACAAGGTTGCCGAGCATTACGGCGTGGAATGCCGCAACGTGCTGACCGGCTTTAAGTGGATCGGTGACCAGATCGCCAAGCTGGAAGCGGACGGCGAGGTTGACCGCTTTATCTTCGGCTTTGAGGAAAGCTACGGCTATCTGGCAGGACCCTATGTCCGCGACAAGGACGCTATCATCGGCAGTATGCTGATTTGTGAGATGGCCGCCTACTACCGTGCGCAGGGCAGCTCCATCAAGGAGGAGCTGGAGCGCATCTATGCCGAGTACGGTCGTTACCTGAACAAGGTGGACAGCTTTGAGTTCCCCGGTCTGTCCGGCATGGACAAGATGGCAGACATTATGGCAAACCTGCGCGCCAATCCGCCGAAGGACTTTGGCGGCGATGCCGTTGTCAAGACGGTTGACTACGAAAAGCCTGAGGAAACCGGCTTGCCCGCCGCCAATGTGCTGATCTACACGCTGGAAAGCGGTGCCACCGTGGTGGTTCGCCCCTCCGGCACCGAGCCGAAGATCAAGACCTACTTCACCACCAAGGGCAAGGATTTAGCAGAAGCTGAAGCCCAGAAGGAAAAGCTGGCGGAAGCCGTAAAGCCGCTGCTGGCATAATTGTATAGGTAAACAACACCCCGGCGCTGCCTGTTTTGGGCAGTGCCGGGGTGTTTTTGTTGATTGAGGAAGTCCTTTTTAGGGCAGTAAGGCAAAAAAATCATCGCGTGGCAGGGGCGGGGTATGCCCCGCCCGCGGTCTAATCATAACGCAAAAATCACGGGTTAGTCCGTAGGGGCGGCATAAATGCCGCCCGCCGCAGCCATCCCGACAACGCAACCTAACGGGTAAACGGCACGGGACGCATATATGCGTCCCCTACAAACCTACCGAAGGTTCGTAATTAACCCATTTGAGTGCCGGGGTGTTTTTGTTGTTATTCTGCCGCAAGCAGGCTGTCTTTGGTTACCGCAAAGGCTTGCTTGTAGGCGGTGCTGACCTCATACACCACGGTGGAGGTGCAGTCGGCTGCCATATAGCAAAGGTTGTCCCCTTCGGTTTCGGGGCAAAGGTCGCCGAATATCACCGTCAGCGAGGAACCGTCGGTAAAGGTCAGGGTGACGCGCACATCCGGCGCATCCAGCCCGTAGGCGCTGGCTTCCTCCGGGGTGGTAAGCGTCCATTGGGTCTGCGCCTGCAAAACCGTAGCCGCCATTTTGTTGACAGCGTTCTGGTCGATGGCGGCAGCCGCGTCATCCTCCAGTGTCCAGCTTCCATTGGTCTGCACGAAGCCGAGGTCGTTGACCTGCATTTTGGCAATATCGGTCGTCTGATACTCGGTGAGGGTCTGGGCTTTATAGTATTTGCGCGGCGACTTGCACAGTGTTACCAAGTCATTTTTGGCAACCACATAGACATTGCCGGACGCATCGTAGACATAGTAGCTGTCGGTGACGTTGTTCAGGCTGTCCACCGTATAGGAAAGCTCGGTGTCCCCTGCGGTGAGGGAAAAGGTCATCAGCGGGGCTTCGCTGCGTGCGGGCAGCTCTGCCAGCTCGTCCCCTGTCAGCTTGCGGCTGGCGTTCAGCACGGCGTAGCTTTCGACGGTGCTTTCCACCATAGCCTGCTGCAGCGGCAACGCCGGGTCGGAGCTAAGCCGCCAGACATCATCGCTGCCCTTGGCAAAATCCGCTTCCACACCGTTGCCCGCATAGCTCAGCGCCGTGATTTCCTCCGCTGCATACGGGCAGAGCGGCAGCAGCGTGTCCTGCGATTTTTCCCGGCTCAAAACGGCAAGCGCTCCCGCCAGCAGGGCAACGGCGGCAGCCAGCCCGATGAGCCATATTCGTTTTGTGTGTTGCATAGAAACCTCCTTATCTGCGGCGGCGCACCACACACACCACGGCGCCCGCCGCCAGCACGGCGATGGGCAGCCCCAGCGTGAACAGCAGCCCCAGACCGGCAGCCGCCCCGGCAGACACCTGCAGGCTTTCGGCGCTCAGGCTTTTACCGTCAATAACAGCCGTGTTTTCCTGCCCGATCAGCCAGTTGACGGCGCTGCCGAACACCTGCGCGTTGCCGCCCGACACACTTTGGTTTGCCGTGGCGGACAAAAAGTTCGGGCAGTTTACCCAAACCACGCGGGCATCGGTCACGCTGCTTTGGGCTGCCATGGCCACAGCAAAGCAGCCCTCGGGGTCGTTTTCGCCCTTTTGCAGCTCATCCGATGTCAGATAGTCGCGCATCGCATAGGCGGTCTGCCCGGTGGTCAGCACGTCGGTGTAGGTCCAGTTTGCATCGTCCCCCGCCAGGATGCCCTGCGCGAAGGGCGTGTACGCCATAATGCTGCCAGACACCCCCGCCGTCACCTCGCCGGAGGCGATCACGGGCAGCAAATAGGTCTGCGGATAGCCGTAGGGGTAGTGGTTGGCATCGGTTTCGACCAGCAGCCCCGGCTGGGCGCTCAGCCCGGCAAGCGCCAGAACGGCAGACACCCTCGGCGTATCAGCGGTAAAATCCGTTGCCGCAAACAGTTTGCCGCCCTTTTGGATATAGTCGGTCAGCAGGGTTGCCTCAGCATCGGTCAAATCATTGAGAGGCGTATTTAAAATCAGCGCCTCGGCATCCTCCGGCACGCTGCCGGCGGTGGTCAGGTTGAGTGTCTGCACCGTGATGCCGCCGTTTTTCAGGGTATCGGTAAAATCCTGCGCCAGCGCGTTTTCGCCGTGACCGGTCAGCTCGTACACGGTGTGGCTGACCCCCTGCACCACCCGGGAAATACCGCCGGTCAGCGCGTTTTCAGCGGTAAAGGTGTAGACCTGACTGCCGCTGGCATAGTAGGTATCAAGGTCCAGTTCATACAAATCGCCGGAGTAGTTCAGCACCTCGTAGTTGTCGCCGCAGACCAGCACCACGGCATCCGCCGAAGCCCCCGGATACTGCGCCGCAAAGGTGGGATACAGCACGGGGTCGCGCTGCTGCCATGTAAAGTGCGTGCTTTCGCCCGCATAACGGTTCAGCAGGCGGGTAAGGTTGCCATCCTCCTGCCCGGATTCGCCCAAGTAGTAGGCGGTGACATCGGTATCCAGCTCATGCAGCAGCGTTTTGGTAGTCGCCGTCAGGGTGGACAGCGCACTGGTGGAGATATCAAACTCGGTGTATTTGGTGGGCAGCGCCCGCAGCACAAGGTTTGCCAGCACCACCACTGCCAGCACCAGCACCGAAAGCAGCGCCGATGTCAGCCCGCAGCGCAGGGTTCTTGTGCTGCCGTATTGGAATTTGTGTTTTTGCATAGTACAGCACCCCCTGTGTCAGTTCCAGCGGCGGCGTTCCAGCGTTTGTCCGGTAAAGAACAAAAACACGCCGATGACCGAAAGATAATACAAAATCACCGGCAAACTGAACGACCCACCGATGATTTCGGCATACGGGGCAAACAGCGCCAGCGCCGTAAGCACCGCATCAAAGGCAGAAAGCAGCCACGCCGGGCGCAGGATAAACAGCGCAAACAGCGCCGCCGCGCCCACGACCAGCACGGCACCGCCCGCCAGAATATTTTTGCAGACCACGCCCACCGCAGCGCTGGCGGCAAGCAGCACCAAGGCAAACACCACAAACGCCAGAATATTGCCCGATGTAAACATCGTCTTGATGCCGTTCATTAAGTAGGCGATCAGCAGCACCACAAAGCTTGCCAGATACGCAACGATCTGGTTTTCGGTTAGGCAGGAAATAAACGTTCCCACCGCAAGGCAGGCGCCGCCCAGCAAAATGTAGCCCAGCAGCGCGGCGTAGGCGGAAATCAGCGACACCTTGCCGAACGCCGTTAAAATCAGCGGCATAACGGCGGCAGCCGTCAGCGGCACGCAGAACACCGCCAGCTGTGCCAAAAACTTGCCCGCCACGATGGCGGGTATGCTGACAGGGCTTGTCAGCAGCAGCTGGTCGGTGCGGGCGCGGCGTTCCTCTGCAAAAGAGCGCATACTGACCGCCGGCAAAAGAAACAGCAAAATCAACGTAGTTGTGTACAAAACACCCGCAAAATCCGAGGATTGGTACAGCAGGTTCCGGTTGGTGAAGTACAGCCCCAAAAAGAACAGGCTGACCGCCGCCACGGCGTAGCCGACCATACCGGTAAAATAACTGCGGAATTCCCGCTTAAAAATCGCTGTCATAGCTGTTCCTCCTTGGCGGGTGCGGCGTCGGTCAACTGCAAGAATACGTCCTCCAGGCTGGCGGTCTGGGCGCTCAGGCGCAGCACCGGGCAGCCTGCCGCCGCCAACGCCTGCGAGAGTGCGCCGCGCAAATCCGCCCCGGCAGCGCTTTCGGCGGTAAAGCTGATCTCGCCGTTTTCCTGCCCCGTAACGGTGATGTTTTGCAGCCCTGCTACACCGGCAGCCGCCCGCAAAACGTCCTCACGGCTGCCCTGCGCCGTGGCGGAAATACTGCCCTTGGCAGTCAGGCGCTGCGCCAGCTCGTGCGGCGTGCCGCGGGCAATCAGCCTGCCGTGCGCGAGAATCAGCACATCATCGCAAATCGACTGCACCTCGCTTAAAATATGGCTGGACAAGATGACCGTGTGGTTCTTGCCCAGTTCGCGGATCAAGCTGCGCACCTCCAGAACCTGCGCGGGGTCCAGCCCGACGGTAGGCTCGTCCAGTATAATGATTTTCGGTTCCCCCAGCAGCGCGGCGGCAATGCCCACCCGCTGGCGGTAGCCCTTGGACAAATTGCCGATCAGCCGCCGCCCGGTGCCTTGCAGCCCCACGCGGTCGCAGACGGTCTGCACGGCTTCGCAGCGCGCAGTTTTGGGGCGAACGCCCTTTAATTCCGCGGCAAAGCGCAGATATTCCTCCACCGTCATATCCGGGTACAGCGGCGGCTGCTCGGGCAGGTAGCCGATGCAGCGCTTGGCGGCTGCCGCCTGTGCAACAATATCCTGCCCCTGCACCAGAACGGTGCCGCTTGTGGCGGAAATATAGCCCGTGACAATGTTCATCGTGGTGGATTTTCCCGCGCCGTTGGGTCCCAAAAGACCGTAGACGCCGGTGTCCTGTATGGTAAATGTCAAATCCTCGACGGCAGTTTTGCTGCCGTATCGCTTGACCAGATGCTGAACCTCCAGCAAATCGGATTCCCCCTCTGCAACAATTCATTTTTTATTATAAAAAGTAAATGTGAAAATTGTGCGTAAAAAAGTTGAACAAAAAAACAAAGGGCAGACCGATGGGTCTGCCCGCCGGGTCATACCAGCTCCACGCGGTAGGTTTTCAGCCAATAGTTCAGCTGCAGGAACCACGCAATGGTCTGCGGCGTTGTCATAAGCTGCCCGTACCACGGCACGGGGTTGTCAGCACCAGCCGCTATCAGGCGCTGCAAAGCGTCCCGCTGCACGATCTGCAAAATGGGTGCGGCAGGGTCTGCGATGACCCGCTGCAGTTCCCCGGCAACCGCCTGCAAATAGGCGGGGTTCCACGTTTTGGGGTAGGGGCTTTTGCGCCGCGTGCGCACAGGCTCCGGCAAAATGTCGCGCACCGCCTCGCGCAGAAGCCCTTTTTCCTGCCCGTTATAGTCCTTAAACTGCCACGGCACGGCGTACATATATTCGGCAATGCGGTAATCGCAAAAAGGCACGCGCACCTCCAGCCCGCTGTACATGCTCATACGGTCCTTGCGCTCCAGCAGCGTCTGCATAAACCAGTAAAAATTCAGATTGGTCATCTGGCGCATACGGCGCTCCAAGGGCGAAAGCCCCGCCCGCGCCGAGGTTTCTGCCAAGGCGCGCTGATAGTGTGCATCCACAAAGGCGGCGGGGTCTATGCCGCCCAGCACGCCGGGGCGCAGAAAGGACGCACGGTACGCCGTGGATTGCGCCCACGGAAAGCCGTATTTTTCCCGCACGGCGGGGTCGCGGTACCACGGGTAGCCGCCAAAAATTTCGTCCGCGCACTCGCCCGAAAGTGCCACCGTGGCGTGCGGCTTGATGCAGCGGCAAAACTCCAGCAAGGAAGCATCGACATCCGCCATACCGGGCAAATCGCGCGCATCCACCGCCCGGTACAGTGCCTGCACCAGCTGCGGCGTGTCCAAGGTGACCCAGTGATGGGTCGCCTGCAGGCTTTCGTTCATCAGGCGGATGAACGGCGCGTCCGCCCCCGGCTGAAATTTGGTAGCGTGGAAATAGCGCTTGTTGTCCTTGTACCCTACCGAGAAGGTGTGCAGCGTCTTGCCGGCCTTGACAAAGGCGGCATCCGCCACCGACGCCAGTATGCTGGAATCCAGCCCGCCCGAAAGCAGCGATGCCACCGGCACATCCGCCACCAGCTGGCGGTGGATCGCATCCAGCAGCAGCTCGCGCAGGCGGCGCACCGTGGCGGCAAAATCATCGGGATGCTCGTGGTCGGTCAGATACCAGTAGCGGCGCAGGCTCAGATGCCCGGTGTTTGCGTCAAATTCGGCGCACTGCCCGGGCAAAAGCTCCCGCACGCCGCAAAATACGCCGCTGCCGGGTACACGCCCGGGTCCCAGCAGCATAATCTGCGCCAGCCCGTTGGCGTCGATTTTCGGCTCCACCGCCGGGTGCGCCAGCAGGGTTTTCAGCTCGCTGGCAAACAGCAGCCCGCCCTGCCGCTGGGCGTAAAACAGCGGCTTGACACCGCAGCGGTCACGCGCCAAAAACAGAACGCCCTGCTGCACCGCCCACACCGCAAAGGCAAAAATGCCGTTGCAGCGCTCCACACAAGCACCGCCCCACTGTGCATAGGCGTGCAGCAGTACCTCGGTGTCGGAATGCCCGGCAAACTCGTGTCCGTAGCTTTGCAGGGCGGCGCGCAGCTCCGGCGTGTTGTACAGCTCGCCGTTATATACCATCACATAGGTTTCGCCCTGCCAGTGCAGCTGCATGGGCTGGGTACCGTTTTCGGGGTCAATG
Organism: Subdoligranulum variabile; assembly: GCA_004552305.1. Classification (GTDB taxonomy): domain Bacteria; phylum Bacillota; class Clostridia; order Oscillospirales; family Ruminococcaceae; genus Gemmiger; species Gemmiger variabilis_A. The sequence goes on from SFOX01000019.1 coordinate 29,494, forward strand.
ACGCAAAGCCTTGTGTGCAGCAGCGCCGCCCGCCCGCTGCAATAGATGCCCCGCTGGTCGGGTCCGCGCCGCGCCAGCGTTTTTTGCATGGCGCCAAACGCCTGATAATTCTCCTGCACGGTGCGGGCGCTGCGCCCCACCTGCCCCGCTATGCCACACATAAAAAGCCCCCTTTGCAGATTCATCTGGTACGATGGTATGCAAAAGGGGTTGTTTTTAAGACTGTGCGATTTTATCCGCGATGCGCATAGCGACCGCGTCCTTGCTTTGCAGGGGCAGCTCCTCGACGGTGTCTTTTGTGATGAGCGTGACAACGTTGGTATCCACGCCAAAGCCGGCACCCGCCACCTTGACGTTGTTTGCCACGATCATATCCATCTTCTTTTTGTGCAGCTTGGCGGTGGAATTTTGCAAAAGATCCTTCGTTTCCATCGAGAAGCCGCAGACAAACAATTTTTCGGGCTTATGCTCGCCCACCCAAGCCAGAATATCCTGCGTGCGCTCCAGCGCAAGGGTAAGCTCTCCGTCCTTTTTCTTCACCTTGTCGGCTGCGACCACAGCGGGGCGGTAGTCCGCCACGGCAGCTGCCATAACCAGTGCGTCGGCGTCCATGGCGTTTTCTTTTACGACTTCAAACAGGTCGCTTGCCGTGGTAAAGGGAACGGTTTTGACAAAGGGTACGGCGGGCAGATGGCAGCCCGTGGAGGCAAGCAGCGTGACATCCGCACCGCGCAGCATACAGGCGCGCGCCACGGCGTAGCCCATCTTGCCGGTGGAATGGTTGGTGATATACCGCACGGGGTCCATGGCTTCCTGCGTGGCACCGGCGGAAACCACCACCTTTTTGCCGCGCAGGTCCTTTTGGCAGGCAAGCTCGCGCAGCACATAGTCAACCAGAACGCCCTCGTCCGGCAGACGACCTGAGCCGACATCGCCGCACGCCAGCATACCCGAGCCGGAGGGGATGACCGTGACCCCGTAATGCGCCAGCGTTTTGAGGTTATCCTGCGTGATGGGGTTTTCCAGCATATGGGTGTTCATGGCGGGGGCGACCAGCTTGGGGCAGTGCGCTGCCAGCGTGACGGTGGTCAACATATCGTCCGCCTGACCGTGCGCCACCTTGGCGATGACATTGGCGGTGGCGGGGGCGATCAGCAGCAGGTCCGCGGCGTTTGCCAGCGAAATATGCGCTACATCGTATTGGAAGTTGCGGTCAAAGGTATCCACAATGCAGCGGCGGTTGGTTAGCGTTTCAAACACCAGGGGGGTGATGAACTCGGTGGCGTTTTGGGTCATCAGCACATGGACGTCCGCGCCCAGCTTAACCAGCGCGTGCGCCACATTGGGCATTTTATAGGCAGCAATGCCGCCGGTGATGCCAAGGACTACGGTTTTTCCTTGTAAATTCACAGCAATCACATCCTTATGCTATCAGTATAAGCCATTTTCCACACGGCGTCAATTTACATTTTGCGCGGGATTTGCTATAATGGGGGCAGCTTTTCAGAAACGAGGGCAAATTCATGGTTTTAGCAGTAGATATAGGCAACTCCAACATCTGCATCGGCGGGCTTTCGGGCGCGGGGCATCGGGACATTTTGTTTACCGTGCGTATGGTCACCCGCCCGCGCTGCACCGCCGACGAATACGCCGCCGAGCTGCGCTTTTTGCTGGCGCGGCTGCAGGTTGACCCCCGCAGGTGCGAGGGCGTGATCGTTTGCAGCGTAGTACCCGGGCTGACCGGCGTGCTGGCGGCAGCGTGCGAGCGCCTGACCGGCTGCACCGCGATGATCGTAAGCTACGAGCTGGACTGCGGTATGACCTTTAAGGTGGACGAGCCTGCCCGCGTGGGGCGCGACCGCATTGCCGATGCCGCTGCCGCCGCAGCGTATTATCCCCTGCCCTGTATGACCGTGGATTTGGGTACGGCGACCACCTACAACGTTATCTCGGAAAACGCCGAGTTTCTGGGCGGGTTTATCGTACCCGGCGTGCAGACCAGCCTGCGCGCTATCAGTAAAGGCACGGCGCAGCTGCCGCCCATTGCCCCCGAGCCGCCGGAGGTGCTGATTGGGCGCAACACGGTGGAAGCACTGAACAACGGCGCGATGTTCGGTACGGCAGCCATGCTGGATGGCTTGGCGCAGCGCGTGCAGGCGCAGCTGGGCAAACCGCTGACCGTTGTCGCCACCGGCGGTCTGGCGCCTTATATCACGCCCTGCTGTCAATTTCCCGTGCAGTACGATGCCGACCTGCTGTTCAAGGGGCTGGCGTTGCTGTGGGAGAAAAACCAGTAACAAAACAGGAGTGACAATAAACTCAATTGACTATTGCGAATGTTCGGCAGGTTTGTAGGGGACGCATATATGCGTCCCGTGCGGTTTACCCGATATGTCGTAATATCCGGGCGGTCGCGCGGGCGGCATATATGCCGCCCCTACGAACCATCTCGCAATGTTGGCATTACCGCCATGCTGCGGGCGTGGCTTGCCCCGCCCCTACTGCGCGATGATTTTTTGTCCTGCCGTGGCCTTTTTGGCAAACTGAAACAGGAGTGACCCTTTTCCGGGTCACTCCTGTTTTTCTTAAGGCAATACCGCATAATTCTAAGTGCCGATACGGCGAGCGAGGTGCGGCAGCTGCTAAGCCAAAAGCGCAGATAATACTTTGTGTATTATCGAGCAAAAATTGTCGGGCGCTGCCCGACCAGGCGTACGGTGGTCTGCACCGCCCGCTGTACCAGCTCGGCGTCCATACCGGTGAACGGTTCGTCCATCAGCAGCGTTTCGGCGTCCCGGCACAGCAGCGCGCGCAGCAGTGCCACGCGGCGCTTCTGCCCGCCGGAAAGCCTTGCTGCCGGCAGCTTTAGCTCCGCCGGGGCAAAGCCCAGCGCCAACAGCTCTTTTTCTGCTACTTCGGCACAAAGCCCGTGTCCGGTCAAGACCAGATTGTCCACCGCGTTCAGCTGCGGGCAAAGCCGATCCTCCTGAAAGACCGCCGCCGGGCGCACAACCCCCGAAAAGCTGCCGCTGTCCGCCGTTTCCAGCCCCAGCAAAATGCGCAGCAGCGTGGTTTTTCCGATCCCGCTGGCGCCCATCAAAATGTTGGGTCCATCCACCTGCCAGCTGAAATCTGCCAGCACCGTCTTGGTGCCGAACCGCTTGCCGAGATGCTCTATCGTTATGCTCATACGCCAGCCTCCCCGCAAAGCCTTGTTTTCAGGGCGGTCAGCCCCTTGGCAGCTGCCCCCGACAGCACCGCCGACAGCAGCACGATGACCAGCGTCCACGCAAAGACATAGGGCGTCGAAAGTGTGATTTTGGCACGGTACAGGGCATCGCCCACGCTGTGGTCGGGCAGTCCGATGACCTCTGCCGAAACACCGCTTTTCCAGCACATACCCATAGCGGCGATGCAGCTTTGGCAAAAGCTCGGGAAAATTCCCGGCAGCCAGATATAGCGCAGCCGCGCTGTCAGCGGCAGGCGGTAGACCTGCGCCATCTCCAACAGGCGGGGATCGGTGTCGGCAATGCCGCCCAGCACCCCGGCGTAAACCACCGGCAGCACATGGGTAAAGCTGACGACAATGCTTAAATTGGCGCTGCGCACCCACAAAAGCGCTAAAATCACAAAGCTTGCCACCGGCATGGCGCGGATCAGCTGCATGGCGGGGTCGATCATCAGCCGCACCGCGCGCCAGCGCGCCCCCGCTGCCCCCAGCACCAGCCCGCCCAGCACCGCCAGCACAAAGCCCAGCAAAATGCGCAGGGTGCTGAAAGCGATGCTGCGCCAGAATGCTGCAGTGGGCAAAAGCGCTGCCAGCGCCCGCACAGTCTGCCAAGGGGTTGCCAAAAACAACCCGCCGTGTCCCAAGGCAGCCGCAGCCAACTGCCACAGCAGCACCCAGACCGCCAGCGCGGCAAGGCGCTGCCACAGCGGAAATTTACCCTGCATAGTAGAAGTCATCACCGGGCAATGCGCCGCCCACACTGGTCGGGTCGGCGTCAAACAAAATCTGGTAGTAGGTGGTCAGGTCGGTTTTCATGGCATCGCCCGTTTCAAACACAATGTTGCATTGGGGCAGCGCCTTTTGCGCCAGCGCCGCCTTTGCCACCACGCCGAACGCCTCGCACAGGGCGGCAGTGCCTTCGGGGTCGGCGGCGGTCTGCTCGGTGCTTTGCTTGTACTTTTCCATAAAATCCGCAAAGCGGGCAGGGTCAGCCTCCACGGCATCCTTGCGCACCAGCAGCACGCCGGTCACCAGCGGGGTGCCGGCTGCAGTCTGCCATTCGGCATTCATATCCAGCGCCACGCGCAGCCCCTCGGTCTGTGCCATGGCGGCGGTCACAAAGGGCTGGGGCAACATGGCGATGCTGACCTCCCCCGCCTGTACCTTGGCGAGCGCTTCGGTAGCTTCGCTGGTGTACTCAATGGTGATATCCTTGTCGGGGTCAATGCCGTTCTGGCGCAGCAGATAGCGCAGAACATACTCCGGCGTCGTACCCTTGCCGGTGGTGACAAGGGTTTTGCCCTTGAGGTCTGCCATGCTCTGCACGGTATCGCCCTTTTCGACCACATACAAAACGCCCAGGGTGTTGATGCAGGCAACCTGCACCGCGCCCTGCGTTTTGTTGTACAGGGTAGCGGCAAGGTTGGCAGGCACACAGGCGGCGTCCAAATCGCCCTTGACGAGCAGCGGTACCAGCTCATCCGCCGCGCCGTACATATTGTACAGCACACTGCCGTCCTGGCTGGGCTTCAGCCCGTTTTCGTCTGCCTTGGAATCGGTCGAAAGTCCCAGCAGATTGACAAGACCCATGGTGGTGGGACCCTTCAGCCCTGCCACGCGCAGCGGCTCGCTCTGCGTCGGGGCAGCAGTTTCCTGCGCCGGGGCGGAGGAAGCGGCAGACACGGCGGGCTGAGCGGCTTCACTGCTTGCGCTGCTTGGCGCACCGGCGCAGCCTGCCAGCGACAGGACAAGGGCGGCGGCGGTAAAGGCTGCCAGAAGTTTTTTCAGTTTCATAATTTTCTCTCCCCATTTCCGGTGATTCAGTTGCATTTGCTGCTTTACTATACTATAATAGTAGAAAAATGTCTGTTGCTTTGGCAACGAAAAAGGGAAAAACCTATGGATTATACGCCCTACTACCCCCTGCTGCAGAAAACCGACCTGCTGCGCGGCTTTACCGACGAGGAGCTGGACGCGCTGCTGCAGGTGTTTGCTCCCCGCCTACGCCGCTACGGCAAGGGCGAGATGCTGCTGATGGCGGGGTTCTCCACCCGGGAGGTCGGTTTGATTTTGCAGGGCGGCATCACCGCCGAAAAGCCCCTGCCGGACGGCACCTCGGTGGTCATTGCGCGGCAGGGTCCCGGCGGCATTTTTGCCGATGTGCTGGCGGGCGGGCAGAACCAAAGCCCCGTCAATGTGCTGGCTGCCGAGGCGACCACCGTGCTGTACCTGCCTGCCGCTGCCGTTTTGCAGCCCGGCACTGCCCTGCCATCCTTGCAGGTGCGGCTGCTGCAAAATTGGCTTTCCACGGTGACACACAAATATTTTGCGCTGGATGACCGGTTGGAGTTGCTTTGCTGCAAAAGCCTGCGCCAGCGCATCGGGCTGTGGCTGGTCGGGCAGTGCCAGTCTGCCGGTGCCGACAGCTTTACCACCCCGCTGACCCGCGCCGAGCTGGCCGCCTACCTGAACTGCGACCGCAGCGCCCTTTGCCGGGAACTGAGCCGTATGCAGCAGGACGGGCTGATCACCCTGCGGCGGGGCGGCTTTACGGTGCATAACCGACGCAAGCTGACGGAAAGGAACGGTAGCCATGAATAAGCGCGAACGATTTTTCTCCGCCGCTTCGGCGGGAATTTTCACCGCCGTGACGGTGTGCGTGTTGGCGGTTGTGCTGCTGACCCCGCCCGCCCGCTACAGCTTGACCGATAAGCCCTATCTTTTGGGCAATCTGCCGCTGCTGCTGCTTTTTTTGCCGGTGACGCTGGGGCTTTTTGCGCTGGGACGGTGGTTCCGCGGTCGGGAGCTGCCGTTTTCGCCCGATAGTTTTGCGCAGTGCTTCAGCCTTGCCGCCCTGCCTCTGCAATTTTATTGGAGCCTGAACTACTATTTTTCCACCGGCTGGGACGTAGGCTGGCTGTCCCAATTTGCCGGGGAGTATTTTTCCGGCGTGGCAAGAAGCGCGCAGTGGTATCTTTCGCAATACCCCAACAACACGCTGACCTTTGGCTTTTTGCTGCTCTGCCGCCGGTTGGAGGGATGGTTCGGCGTCATAGAACCTGAGCGGTGCCTTGCCATTTCCACCCTGCTGTGCTGCTGCCTGTGCTGCTGGACGGGGTACCTGACCTACCGCAACGTCAAAGCCTTTTTGGGTGAGCGCTGGGGGCTTGTGGGCTTTGCCGCCTTTTGGGGGCTGGTGGGGCTTTCGCCTTGGGTGATCATCCCGTACAGCGATGCGCTGGGGCTGGTTTTTCCTGCACTGTTGCTGCATCTGTACACGCTTGCGCCGCAGCAGCCCGGCAAATGCCTTGCCAAATGGGTCGGTATCGGATTTTTTGCAGGGCTTGCCTATTGCATCAAGCCGCAGAGCTTTTTACTTTTTGTCTCCATCGTTTTGGCGGAGCTGTTTTATTGCAAGAAAGAAACGCTGCGCCGTTCGGTTTTGCCTGCCCTTGCCGCCGCACTTGCCATGGCGGCGGCGCTGGCGTTACCCAAAGCCGTGCTGCGCATCACGCATCTGCACCTTGACCCCGAGGCAAAAATCGGCGCCGCGCATTTCTTGATGATGGGCGTCAACCCGGACACCTACGGCTGCTACAACACCGAGGACTACGCTTTCAGCGAGTCTTACCCCACCAAGTCTGAGCGCGACAGCGCCGATTTTGCGCGCTATGCCCAGCGTATGCAGGCTTACGGTCCGGGCGGGTATCTGGGTCTGCTGCAAACCAAGATTGCCTGTGACTACAACGATGGCACCTTTGGCTGGGGCGTGGAGGATGATTTCTGGCGCGGGGTGCAGAATGCCAAAAACACCTTGGTTTCTAATGTAGCGCGCAGCCTGTACTATGACAACGGCAGGCATTACGATCTGTGGTGTACATGGGCGCAATTTTTGTGGCTGGGAACCCTGCTGTGCGGGGCATTTTCCGGCTTGTACCGCAGTAAGGACGGCAAGCTCCGGGTCGTGCAGCTGGCTCTCAGCGGGCTGTTCCTGTTTGAAATGCTGTTTGAAACCCGCGCCCGTTACCTGTACACCAATGTTCCGCTGTTTATCGTGCTGGCGGTTGTCGGTCTGCGGGAGGTTTACCACCGCCTAGGCTCGCGCACCGCTGCAAATCAACATAAATAAAAAGGAGAGCGTGCTATGAACCGCACCCAACCGATTTTGTACATTGTCATCCCCTGCTACAACGAGCAGGAGGTTTTGCCCATCACCGCGCCGCTGTTTCTGCAAAAAATCAGCGACCTGTCCGCCGCCGGAAAAATCAGCCCGGACAGCCGCATCCTGTTTGTGAACGACGGCTCCAAGGACAAAACGTGGGAGATCATCCATACGCTGGCTGCCGCCGATGAACATTATCTGGGCATCAGCCAGAGCCGCAACCGCGGTCACCAGAACGCCGTGCTGGCAGGTCTGATGGAGGCCAAGAGCCGCTGCGATATCACCATTTCCATCGACTGCGACGGGCAGGACGACATCAACGCCATGGACGGTATGGTCGATGCCTACCGCGAGGGCTGCGACGTGGTGTACGGCGTGCGCAGCAAGCGCGACACCGACACCTTTTTTAAGCGCTTTACCGCCGAAAGCTTCTACAAGCTGCTGAATGCCATGGGCGCGGAGGTCGTCTACAACCATGCGGACTACCGCCTGCTGAGCAGCCGCGCGCTGGAGGAATTTGCCAAGTTCAAGGAGGTCAACCTCTTTTTGCGCGGTATGGTGCCGCTGGTCGGCTTTAAATCCACCTGTGTGACCTACGAGCGTCACGAGCGCATTGCCGGCGAGAGTCACTATCCCCTGTCCAAAATGCTGTCGCTGGCGTTTGACGGCATTACCAGCCTGTCCATCAAGCCCATCCGCTTTATTACAGGCTTCGGCGTGTTTGTGGCGCTGGTGAGCTTTATCGGCGTGATTTGGGCGATTGTGGAGGCGCTGCTCGGCGCCACCGTGTCCGGCTGGGCTTCGATGACCAGCATCATCTGCTTTGTCAGCGGCGTGCAGTTGATCTGTCTGGGCGTGATCGGTGAGTATATCGGCAAAATTTATATGGAAACCAAGCACCGCCCGCGCTATATCATCAGCGAAACCACCCCCAACTTCGGGGATGTCAAGGAGGACGCACAATGAGCCGTCAGGTCTGGAAGGGTTCCACCCTGTTAAATCCCGAACCGCCGGTGCTGGTCAGCTGCGGCTCACCCGATAAGCCCAACCTGATTACCGTGGGCTGGTGCGGCACCATCTGCACCCAACCGCCGATGCTGTCCATCAGCATCCGACCGGAGCGCTACAGCCACAAGCTGATTACCGAAAGCGGCGAGTTTGTGGTAAACCTGCCCACCGAAAGCCTTGTGCGCGCCATTGACTGGTGCGGCGTCAAAAGCGGACGCGACATCGACAAATTTGCCGCCATGCATCTGACCCCCGCCCCTGCCGCCAAGGTCGGCACCGTGCTGCTGGAGGAAAGCCCCATCAACCTGGAATGCAAGGTGAAGCAGGTCATTCATCTGGGCAGCCACGACCTGTTTTTGGCAGAGTGCGTTGCCGTGGATGTGGACGAAACGCTGCTGGACGAAACCGGCAAGCTGTGCTTGAACAAGGCAAAGCTGATCGTCTATTCCCACGGGGATTATCTGGCGCTGGGACGCAAGCTGGGCAGCTTTGGCTACAGCGTGCGCAAAAAGAAAAAGCCCGTGCGCAAATAAATTTGCATAAAAATACCGCCCGCAGAGGTTTTACCTTCTGCGGGCGGTTTGCTTTTTAGAAGAATCCCTTACTTTTCAGAATTCCGATCAGAATCACTACGACCAGCGCCGTAATGCAGACACCGATAAAGATGTCAATGTATTTCAGCGGTACCTTGCGGAAATTTTCGTAGAAATTTTCAAAGGCATTCAGCTGGCTGCGGTCGGGACGCGCGGACTCCGTTTCGGGAACTGCAGTGTCCGGAGTTTCCGAGGTTTCGGGGATGGGTGTCTTCTCTTTTTCTTCCATAATTACTTCTTGGCGAGGTACTTGCGCAGGTCAAGGGCAACAGCGATGATGATGACAAGACCCTGTGCAATGTAGGTGTAAGCGGGGTCAACGCCCATGAACTGCAGGCAGATCTTCAGGACTTCAAAGACCAGAACGCCGACCAGAATGCCGGAAACCTTGCCGACACCGCCGTTCGCGGAAACGCCGCCGATGGTGCAGGCCGCGATAGCTTCCAGCTCGTAGCCGTTACCGGTAGCGGTGGAGGCGCCGCCCGCCTTGGAGCCGACCAGGAAGCCGCCCAGAGCGTACATACAGGAGGCGAGGATATAGATGCGGATCAGAGATGCGGTGACGTTGACACCGGCAACCTGTGCCGCATTCTCGTTGCCGCCGATGGCGTACATATACTTGCCGTGGCGGGTCTTGTTGTACAGGAACCAGAAGAACGCGCCGATGATGATGGCAAAGATAGCGAGGAAAGGCAGGGGTCCGAAGGAACCCTTAGCGACCAGCAGGTAGCTTTCTTTGTAGCCGCCCATGGGCTGGTTGTTGGTGATAACAGAGCAAAGACCGTAGACGATGGTCTGCATACCCAGCGTAGCGATGAAGGGGGGAACCTTCAGGAAAGCGATGATGCAGCCGTTGATGGCGCCGAAGCAGGCCATAATTGCCATAACGATCAGCAGAGCAACGAACCAGGGAATGTTGGGCAGCCAAGGCAGCATACGGGCAGCGTAGTCAACGCTTTGCAGCAGCATGGCGGAAAGGCAGGCAGCCAGACCGACCTGACGACCGGCGGACAGGTCCGTACCTTTGGTGATCAAGCAGCCGGAAACGCCGCAGGCGATAATAAAACGCGGTGCAACGTTCAGCATCAGGTTGGTGCCGTTTTTCAGGGTGAAGAAGTTTTTGGTGGTGAAACCAACAAACAAAGCCAGCAAAGCGATCAAGATGATGATGGCGTTATTGGACAAGAACTTCTTGATGTCGAATTTTTTCTCCATTTCGGATTTCCTCCTTATTCAAACTGGGTGGCCAGTTCCATGATGTTCTCCTGATTGGCCTTGTCGCCGTCGATAAAGCCTGTGCAGCGACCGTCGCACATAACCATGATGCGATCCGACATACCGATCAGTTCGCTCATTTCGGAGGAGATCATGATAACACTCTTGCCCTGCTTGGCCATTTCCGCGATGATGCAGTAAATTTCGTACTTGGCACCAACGTCGATACCGCGGGTGGGTTCGTCCATGATGAAAACATCCGGGTCATTGGCCAGCCAGCGGGCGATCAGCACCTTCTGCTGGTTGCCGCCGGACAAAGTCTGGATCTGGGTCTTGGAGGACGGCGTTTTGATGGAGAGCTTGGCGACATTATCCTGCACCAGTTCTTCAATCTTGTTGTCGTCCAGCATAACGCCGCCGATCAGATACTGATCCAGCGAGGCGATGGATACGTTATCCGCGATGGAAAGCACGCCCAAAATACCGGTAGCGCGGCGATCCTCGGTCAGCATGGCAATGCCGTTTTTAATGGCATCGCGGGGCTGGTTGATCTGCAGTTCCTTACCCTTGTAGGTAATGGTGCCTGCCGAGTGGGAGCGCAGACCGAACAACCCTTCCATCAGTTCGGTACGCTGGGCACCCACCAGACCTGCCACGCCCAGAATCTCGCCCTTGCGGACGTTGAAGTTGACATGGCGGAAGCTCTTGGGGTTGATGGAGGTGAAGTCCTTGACCTCAAAGACGACCTCGCCGGGTATGTTCTCGCGCGGGGGGTAGAGGTTGGACAGCTCACGACCGACCATCTTGGTGATGATCATATCGGTGGTCAGCTCTTTTGCTTCCCAGGTGCCGATGTACTGACCATCACGCATAATGGTAACTTCGTCGCTGATGCGCAGAATTTCGTCCATCTTATGGCTGATGTAAACGATGGAAACGCCCTTGGCGCGCAGCTCATCAACGATGGTGAACAGTGCCTCGACCTCGGCAGCAGTCAGACTGGAGGTAGGCTCGTCCAAAATCAGGACTTTACAATCAGCCGAAACGGCCTTGGCGATCTCCACCAGCTGCATCTGGGAAACACTCAGGCTGCCCAGCTTGGCGTGGGGATCAAAGTTCAGGTGAACTTCTTTTAAGACCTTGGCGGCATCGGCGTACATTTTGTTATGGTCGATGACGGTGACAGGTCCGTATTTTTTGGTAGGATAGCGTCCGACGTAGATATTTTCGCCGATAGAACGCTCCGGAATCGGCTGTAGCTCCTGATGCACCATGGCAATGCCGCGCTCCAGTGCATCCAGAGGTCCCTTGATCTGAACCTCCTCGCCCTCATAGATGACCTTACCTTCATCCATGTGGTAAATGCCGAACATACATTTCATCAAGGTGGATTTGCCTGCGCCGTTTTCTCCCATCAGGGCGTGTACGGTGCCGGGCTTCAATTGGAGCTTAGCGTGATCCAGTGCCTTGACGCCGGGGAACGTTTTTACAACGTCACGCATTTCCAAACGGTACTCTGACAATTTGCTGGCCCCCTTGTTTTTTTCAATTTGTAACTATTTTTCCGAAAAAAGGGGGTGCGTGCGCTTGTGCACACGCACCCCTAATCATTCATTCAGCGAATCGGATTACTGGAAATCCTTAACGTTCTCGGGAGTGACCTTGACGTAGTCAACGTACACGCTCTGGCTGCCGGCCTCGAAGGTCTTGCCGCCCAGCAGCTCTTCCATGCAGGCAACAGCCTGAGAAGCCTGACCGTTGGCGTCGTTCAGAACGGTGCCGGTCATCTTGCCGTTGGCAACTTCGTTCAGAGCAGCGTCCAGAGCGTCAACGCCAACCAGGTAGATGTCCTCGTTGACCTTGCGACCAGCGGCCTCGATAGCCTGCAGGGCGCCGATAGCCATATCGTCGTTGTTGCAGAAGACGACTTCGATCTGATTGCCGTACTTGGCAAGGTCGTTCTGAGCGATTTCCTGGCCCTTGTTACGGTCCCAGTCGCCGCGCTGCAGGTCGAGCTGCTCGACTTCAACGCCGGCATCCTTCAGAGCCTTGACAGAGTACTCGGTACGCAGCTGAGCGTCGATGTTCTCGGGGTCGCCCTGGATCATGATGTAGGAAACCTTGCCGTCGCCGTTGATGTCGCCCTTGTTGGCAGTGTCGAGGATCAACTCGCCCTGGAAGGTGCCGGACTGAGCAGCGTCGCAGCCAACGTAGACCAGCTTGTTGTAAGCGGACATCTGGTCAGCGGTGGGCTCGCGGTTGATCAGAACGGTGGGGATGTCGGCATCCTTAACGGTGGAGATGATCTGGTCAGCGGCGGAGGTCATAACGGGATTGATAATCAGAGCGTCGACACCCTGGGTGATGAAGGTGTTGATCTGCTCGTTCTGCTTGGCCTGGTCGTTGTTGCCGTCCACGATGGTGACTTCGTAGCCCTTGCCCTCGAGGATTTCCTGCAGAGCATTACGGTAGGTGGTCATGAAAGCATCGTCGAACTTGTAGATGCAGACGCCAACCTTGCCGCCCTGAGGAGCCTCAACGCTCTCAGCAGCGCTCTCGGCAGCGCTCTCAGCTGCGGAAACAGCCTCAGAGGAGGAAGCGGGAGCGCTGGAGGAAGCAGCGCCGCCGCAAGCGGCGAGGGATACGGCCATGCAGCCGGCCAGTACGATAGAAGCCAATTTCTTCATAATTGTTTCTCCTTCTTTTTGCAGTGGTTTTTTTGTGGGGCGCGTGTAGAGGTGCGACCCCGTTGACAGTTATTATAATACACGGGCGGAGGATAAAAAACAAGGTGAAATTTCACCGACAAAAAGGAGAAAAAATCACCCCTGCAAACACATTGCCCAATCAGGCTGCCTGTTCTTTGTGCAGGTTGCCCATCAAAAATGACAAAACGGTTATAATTGATGCAAATTTGTAAGAAATCCACCCAAAAAAGGAGTAAAAAACCGTCCCGTACGGTTTGACCGTTGGGTTGCATTGCCGGGGTGACTGCAACGGGCGGCATATATGCCGCCCCTACGGATGACCCGGTATTTTTGCGTTACCGTTATGTCGCGGGCGGGGCTGACCCCACCCCGCCGGAAAAGCCGTCCCCTTCTGCCTTACTCAAACAGGAACAATTCCCGCTGGTTGTCCATGGCAAACATATTATCGCGGGTGATGACTGCGGCAGAGGCAACGTTGTCGGTATCCACACTGCTCCCCTGCCCTGCCAGCAGCCGGTAAGCACTTTGCACGCCGAAGTAGCCCATGGAATAGCTGTTCTGCACCACCAGCGCATCGACGGCACCGTTTTGCAGTGCGTCTACGGTTTCTAAGTTGGAGTCAAAGGCTGCCAGCCACAAATCGTCCGACCGCTGCATCTGGTGTACGGCGCGGGCGGCGCCGACGCCGCTCGGCTCGTTGAGCGCAATCAGCACATTGATCTCCGGGTGGTCGCGCAGCATTTCCAGTGCATCACGGCGCGCATCGTCCGCGTTGGGGTGGGTCTGCGCCGTGGCTACGACCTTGGCGCGTCCGCTTTGCTCAAAGGCATCCTTGGCTCCGGCGGCGCGGTCGCGTCCGTTGGCCCCATTGACCTCGTAGTTGATCAGCCCCACGTTCAGCTGCCCCGGCACGCCGTCCAGCGCGCTTTGTGCCGCCATACGCCCGGCGCCGTAGTTGTCGATGCCGATGTACGCCGCCACATGACCGGAGTTGACCTGCGAGTCGATGTTGATGATGACGACCCCCGCCTGCGCGGCGGCATCGATGGCGGCGGCGTTTGCCTCGTAGTCGATGGCAGAGAAGATGATGGCCTTGGCACCGTCGGCAACGGCTTCCTCGATCAGGGCGTTCTGCCCCTCAAAATCCTCCTCGTTGTCGGGCGCGGTGACGGTCAGCTCAATATTATATTCAGTTGCCGCCGCCTGTGCGCCGGTAAAGACCGCATTCCAGAATTCCTGCCCGGTGGATTTTGCAATCAGCGCCACCTTGTAGCGGCTGGTGGGGGCATCCTGCGGCAGGGCGGCACAGCCCGCCAGCGCCAACGCCAATGCCGCCGGCAGCAGCCGCTTAATGAATTTTGTCATAGTCTGCCTCCCTGTCCTCCGGCACGCGGGGCGTGCGTATCGTCACGGTCGTACCCTCATAGGGGGCGCTGCGGATGGATAAGCCGTACTCTGCGCCGAAGTAGATGCGCAGGCGGTCATTGACGTTTTTGACACCGATGCCCGTGCGGTCGCTCGGCTCGTTTTGCAGCAGCGCACTGACTTGCTCCGGCTCCATACCGATGCCGTCATCCTCGACAATCAGCAGAATATCCTCGCTGTCGGGCTGAACGGTAATTTCGATATGCCCGGCATCCACCATCAGATCCAGCCCGTGAACGATGGAATTTTCGATGATGGGCTGCAGCGTAATTTTGTTGCACAGACAGTGCAGGCAGCTCTCATCCACGGTAAAGTGGTAGGTAAACTGATTTTTGTAGCGGAATTTCTGGATGCGCAGATACGCCTCGGCGTGCTGCAGTTCCTTTTCAATGGGGATCAGCTCGTGTCCGCGGCTGATGCTGATACGGAACAGCTGCGCCAGCGCGTGGACCATCTCAACAGCATCGGCATTTTTGCCTCGCTCGCACATCCAAGCGATGGAATCCAGCGTGTTGTACAAAAAGTGCGGGTTGATCTGCGCCTGCAGCGCCTTCAGTTCCGTTTTGCGCAGGACGATTTCCTCCTCGCGCACGGTGGTCATCAGCTTCTGGATGCGGCGCACCATATGTGCAAAGGAATCCGAAAGGTTCTGTACCTCGCGCGTACCGCGCACCAGGCGGAAAGCAAAGCGGTCCGCGTCCTGCTCAAACTGCTCCATAGCGCTTTCCAGCTCCTGCAAGGGGCGGCTCAGAAAGCGCGAAAGCACCAGCCCTGCCGCCAGCGCCATCAAAAAAATCAGCGCAGCGGTTGCCACGGCAATGCGGAACATCTGCCAGAAGCTTTCGTTGACGGTTTCGTCCACATAGCTGACACCGACCACGCGCCACGGGCTGCCCGGCACGCGCTTGACGCTGTAAATGACGGTATCCTCGACATAGGTGCCGTCCCCGATGCACGCCAGATGCCCGGCCTCCTCTTTTTTCAGCCCGGCGTACAGCAGCTGCTGCTGGGGGTGGTAGACCATATTGCCGCGCTCGTCCATCAGATAGCAATAGCCGTGGCGTCCAATGCCGACCCCGCTGATGGTGCCTGCCAGCTCCTTAAAGCTGATGTCAATGGACACCCAGCAGCGGTGTCCGCCGTCCGGGATGCGCCGCACGACCGAAACGACCCACGGGTAATACCCGGTAAAGATGGATTCAACGTGGGGCGTGCTGATATACCCCTGCCCCAGCCGCTTGGCGGTTGTCAAGTCAAAGGACAGGTTGCGCACGATATCCTCGCTGGGGGTGCGCCCGTCCTGCGCCCAGCAGTTCAGCAGCGCACCGTCCTCGTCATAGACGGTGATGGCGGCGATTTCCGGGCGGGCGGTCAGGAATGCTGCCAGAAAGGCATCGCGGGCGGATTCTTCATCGCCGAGATGTTCCTTGACGATGCCGACAGCGCCCTCCAGCGTGTCCACATAGGCGCCCACCGTACCCACGACCTGACTGACCGCCTGCGCACTGCCTGTGCGGGCGGATTCAATGATGCTGCTGCGGTAGCTGCGCAGGAACAGCACAGTACATAAGGTAAGCACCAGCAGCGACAAAGCCGAAATCAGCGCAGCGACCAGCTGTGCTGTGCGCGGCGGGCGCATCAGGTGCGTCCCTCGCTGCGGGCGCGGCGCAGCGCCACGGGGGAAGTGCCGCTGTATTTTTTAAAACAGTAGCTGAAATAATGCTGGTCTATGTAGCCGCAGCGGCGGGCAATTTCCTGAATTTGCAAATCGGTGGTCAGCAGCAGCTCCTGCGCGGTTTCCATACGGCGGCGCACCAGAATGTTGATAAAGGTTTCCCCCTCCGACTTTTTGATGCAGGCGCTGAGGTGGTTGGGGCTGACGTCCAGCATAGCGCTGAGGGATGCCAGCGAAAGGTCCTCGTCCATATAATGCTGGTTGATGATTTCCAGCGCACGCTCGCACAGACTGCCGTTTTTGCGGGTATCGCTGCTGAAACGCACACCGCTTTCCTCCTCGGCGGCGGTGCGCAGGGCGTCCATCGCCTGTTTATAGGCATCGTGCAGCTCGGCAAAGCCGGCGTACTCGCGGCTGATGCCGACGCTGGCGGTGCGCCCCAAGGCGCGCTCGGTCAGCTGGCAGATCTCATCCGCGAGGATGTGCAGATATTCCTCAAAGTCCGAATGGTTGCCCAGCAGCACGGCGATGATACGCCCGTTGCTGTTGAACACAAAATGACGCAGGTATTTGTTGGCGCTCTGCTCCACAAGCTGGGCAAAGCCGCCCCTATCGTCTGCGTCGCCCGCCAGCGAGGCTGCCAGCACCACCAGCGAGCTGCGGTCATCCATACCGCGCAGCAGCCCGCAGTCACAGGCGGCACGGCGCAGGCGTTCCTCCAGATCATCGGGGGCGTTTTCGTAGCGCTGCAGCACCAGCGGAATGACAAAGCCTGCGCGGTCTGCGTTGCGGCTGTCGGCACGGCGCAGCCCCGCATAGCGGGTGTCGATGCGCTCGTGAATGACCTTCAGCTCTGTCGCAAGACCGTCCATCGTCAGGGGCTTGAGCATATAGCTGATGATGTTGTACTGGATCGCCTGTTTGGCGTACTCAAAATCATCGTAGCCGCTCAAAAAGGCGATGTGCATTGCCGGGCGTATCTCACGCACCTGCCGCGCCAGCTCAATACCGGAGATAAAGGGCATACGGATATCGGTCAGCAGCAGGTCCGGCTCCAGCCGCTCGACCAGCTCCAGCGCATCCAGCCCGTTGCTGGCGCTGCCCACCAGGTGGAAGCCCAGCGCTTCCCACGGGATCATCGTACAGACGGCCTCGCGCAGCTCGTCCTCGTCATCGGCAACAAGCACCGTATAAATATTTTTATCTGCCATAGGGTTCCTCTTTTCCGTTTTACAGGGAATTGCGCAGCGCGTTGTACAGCTTTTCCGCCTTGGCGTGGCTGATGCCCTTGACCTCCTCCAAGTCGGAGATGCTTGCCTGTCTGACGGCAGCTACCGTCTTGAAGTGCGCCAGCAGCGCGGCACTGGTCTTTTCGCCCACACCGGGCAGGGCGGTCAGCGTTGCCGCGTAGGAGCGTTTTTTCATCGCGCGCTTGCGGTAATCGTTGGCGTAACGGTGGGTTTCGTCCTGAATGTTGGTAACAAAGGTAAAGATGTTGCGGTTGCGGTTTATGGCAATTTCGCCCCCGGCGTCATCCACGATGGCGCGGGTGCGGTGGTGGTCGTCCTTGACCATACCGAAGGTGGGTACGTTTTCCAGCGCCGTACCCTTGAGTGCCTGTTTGACAGCGCCCACCTGCCCCCTGCCGCCGTCGATCAGCAGCAAATCGGGCAGGGCGGCAAACTGGTTCTGCGCACCGTCCGGCTTTTCGCCCCGGCGGGCAGCCTCGTACTCGGCGGCGCGGCGGGAAAGCGTTTCCGCCAGCGAGGCATAGTCGTCGGTGCCTGCCACGGTTTTCATTTTAAAACGGCGGTAGCCGCTTCGGTAGGGCTTGCCGTCCTTAAAAACGACCATACCGCAGACGCTGGAGCCATCGCCCCAGTTGGAAATATCGTAGCTTTCGATCATACGCGGCGGGGATTTCAGCCCCAAAAGCTGGGCGGCTTCCTCCAGCAGCTTTTCTTCGCGGGTGTAGCGTCCGCTTTCGCGCCCCAAGCGCTCGACGGCGTTGGTGTACGCCATCGTCACCAGCTTGGCAACATCGCCGCGCTGGGGTACATACAGTTCCACTTTACTGCCGCGTGCCTGGTTCAGCGCCTCGTTCAGCGCCTCGGCATCGGGGGGCAGCGCATCCACGGCAATGACCTTGGGTACGTTTTCGCCGTCCAGATAATACTGGGGCAGAAATTCCTCGCGCACAGCGTCAATGTCGGTCGTATCGTGAAAAACAAATTCCCGCTTGTCGGTCAGGCGACCGTCGCGGTAGCGCAGCACGGCGGCGCAGACCGCCTTGGTGGTACCCGCCAGCGCCAGAATATCCATCTCGGTGTCGGCATCGCGCACGACCTTTTGCCCGGCTGCCACGCGGTCGATCGCCAGAATCTGATCCCGCAGCAGGGCGGCGGTTTCAAAATCCAGCCGGTCGGACGCCGCCTGCATCTTTTCGC
Organism: Subdoligranulum variabile; assembly: GCA_004552305.1. Classification (GTDB taxonomy): domain Bacteria; phylum Bacillota; class Clostridia; order Oscillospirales; family Ruminococcaceae; genus Gemmiger; species Gemmiger variabilis_A. The sequence goes on from SFOX01000019.1 coordinate 47,956, forward strand.
GCAGCTGGCGGACGATGTCCTTTTTGCCGTAGCGGATCATATGCAGTGCGCCCTGCACGGCGTCATTGTACGCCTCGCAGGAGATTTTGCCGCTGCACACCGCCATACATTTGCCGATATGGGCGTTCAGGCAGGGACGCCCCTTGCCGAAGTCCTGCGGAAAGTTCTTGCCGCAGCGGGGCAAAAGAAAGCAGTCCTGCGCGGTTTCGACCATCTCGCGCACCGCAAAGGAGGAGGTGAAGGGACCGATATACTCGGCATCATCGTCATCCTTTTGCAGCGCCGCCGAAATGCGCGGCCACGCCCCCTTGGTCACCTTGACATAGCTGTAGCCCTTGTCGTCCTTTAAAAGAATGTTGTACTTGGGGGTGTGGGCTTTGATCTGGCTGGCTTCCAGCACCAGCGCCTCAAACTCCGACTGGCAGACGATGACGTCAAACGCAAAGGCGTGGGCGATCATCTGGCTGACCTTCGCGTCGTGGGGGACCCCCTCGCGGAAATACTGCGACACGCGGGTCTTGAGCCGTTTTGCCTTGCCGATGTAGATGATGGTATCGCTTTTGTCGCGGATGATATACACCCCCGGCAAAAGGGGCAGCATACACGCTTTTTTGTAGAGTTCAGCTTTTGTCATACTGTGTTCCTTTTGCTACAAAAAAAGCGGCGGGAATTGCCCGCCGCTGATGTTTTGAGAAAGAATTACTCGGCAAAGCCGGAGCTGACCAGCTTGACCAGACCGTCAACGGCAGCCTGCTCATCGGCACCATCGGCAATGATGCGGATGGTGGTGCCGCCAACGATGCCCAGGCTCAGGACACCGAGCAGGGACTTCGCGTTGACGCGGCGCTCTTCTTTTTCGACCCAAATGGAAGATTTGTACTCATTTGCCTTCTGGATGAAGAAGGTAGCCGGGCGGGCGTGCAGACCAACCTGATTCTCAACGGTAACTTCTTTGACGTACATAGTTATTCTCTCCTACTTTTGAAAATAATATGCCCTTGCGTTTCCCGTGGGCGTTTCGTCAGGCGGTCTATTGCGTGTAATACGCCGCCTTGATTGTTTCTATTTTATCCTATTTTGTCGTTTTTGTACAGTGGAAATTTGCAAATTTGGCAGGATTCTGTAAATCCACCAAAAGCAAACACCCGTCTTTGTGCAATTTTACTAGTTTGTTTTCAACATTGTTGGTCAGCACTTACAAAATCGTTGACCGGCGGGCGGTAGCTCATCCGCAATTCTTCACAGTACACCGCACAAAAAGCGTCCTTAGCGGGGTCATACACTGCCCCGGTGCCGGCAGGCACCCACCCCATACGCTTGTACAGGGCGATGGCGCGGGCGTTGGTGTTCAGCACGGTCAGCGTGGGGTTTGTATGCTCCGGCAGCTTTTTGCGGGCAAAATCCATCATCTTGGCGCCGATTCCCTTGCCGCGCGACACCTCGGTCACAAACAGGCAGCCGATTCTGCCGGTCCTGTGGCAGACACCCACCATACCGTCCGGCACGTTTTTGGTAAAATGCAGGTAGAACGCCCAGCCGTCCTTATGCTGCTGCAAAAGCTGCGGCAGCATAGCTTCGGCAGTAAGGCTTGCCAGCGCGTCGGGCGTTGCCACAGGCGCACCGACAGCGCGGCGACCCTCGGCGGCAAGCTCAGCGGCGCGCTGCCACTGCTCCTCGGTTTTGACAAGGCGCATATTCTCGCCCCGCTTCCACTTGGGCAGCTCGGTCAGCGGGTGGGTGGCGCACCATTGGTCGTACAGGTCGGGGCGGCGGGTGCGGGTGCGGATGCGGCTCTGCTCGCCGCGCCAGACCTCAATTTTCTGGTGGTCGCCGGTCAGCAGAACGGGCGGCACGGCGCGTCCCTCCCACACCTCGGGGCGGGTGTACTGCGGGTATTCCAAAAGACCGTCCCAGTAACTTTCGTCCTGATAGCCTTTTTCCTCTGCCAGCACGCCGGGCTGCAGGCGCAGCACGCTGTCCGCCACCACAAGGCTTGCCAGCTCGCCGCCGGTCAGCACATAGTCCCCGATGGAGATCTCCTCATCCCCAAAGGCGTCGATCACACGCTGGTCGATGCCCTCGTAATGCCCGCAAACCAGCGTCACCGCGTCATACTGTGCCAGCTCACGCGCCTTGGCTTCGTCATAGGGCGCACCGGCGGCGGTCAAAAACACAACGTGCGGCTTCCCCCTGCCCTGCTCCCGGCACTGCGCCTGCACGGCGCGCAGGCAGTCGGCAATGGGCTGCGCATACAGCACCATACCGCAGCCGCCGCCGTAGGGGTAGTCGTCGGTCTGCTTTTGCTTATTTAAGGTGTAGTCCCGGATCTGGTGGCAGTGTGCCTCAAACAGATTTTTAGCGCGGGCGCGTCCCAGAATGCTGGCAGACAAAAAGGTATCGCACAGCTCGGGGAACAGGGTCACAATGTCGATGCGCATAGCGTTCAGTCCTTATCTCCGTTGACGGCGTCGGTAAACATCCCCTCGATGGGGGTCACAAGGATGCGGCGGTTGTCGGGGTCAAGCTGTTTGACAAACTCCGGCACGGCGGGCAGCATATGGGTGCCGCCCTCGGCATCGGTGACGGTGTAGATGTCCTGCGCGGCGGGATGGTCGATGGCGGTCAGCGTGCCGTAAACGTGCGCGGTGTCGGCGTCTATGACCTCGCAGCCCAGCAGGTCGTCAATAAAAAAGCGTCCCTTGGGCAGACGGGCATCCGCCTTGGCAAAGTAGTAGGTGCGCCCCACCAGCGCGCGGGCGGCGTCCATATCGCAAACGCCCTCCAGCCGCAGCAGGATGGCGTTGCCCTGCGCGCGCACGCCCAGCACCCTGCACTCTCCCCCGCCCTGTGCCGTGGCAAACAGCCGCTTGAACTTTGCCAGAAATGCAGCGCCGTCGCACAGGGGCAGGGCTTTCATCTCACCGCGAACACCGTGGGTAGACACGATCTTGCAGGCGGGCAGATAGTTTTGCATAAGTGTACCTCCTGGGGAAACAAAAAGCACTTTACCGTTGCGGCAAAGTGCTAAAATCATCAGTCGATCTCGACGACTGCCTTTTCGCCCTGGCGAACAGCAGCAGCACGCACGACAACGCGGATAGCCTTGGCGATGCGTCCCTGCTTGCCGATGACGCGACCCATATCGGTCTCTGCCACTTTGAGGTGATAGACGGTCGTGCCGTCCTCACGCAGAGGGTCAACAGTCACCTGCACAGCATCCTTGTCCTCGACAAGACCGCGGGCAACGGCTAATAAGAGTTCCTGCATAGACGTTCCCTCCTACAAGAAAACTTGCAATTACAGAACGGAAGCCTTCTTCAGCAGCTCACGAACGGTGTCGGTGGGCTGAGCGCCGTTGGACAGCCACTGCTTAGCCTTCTCCTCATCGATCTTAACGACGCTGGGGTTCTTGGTGGGATCGTAGTAGCCGATCTCCTCGATGAAACGACCGTCGCGGGCGAAGCGGCTGTCAGCAACAACAACGCGGTAGAAAGGAGCCTTCTTGGCGCCCATGCGGCGCAGACGAATCTTAACCATAATACTATTCCTCCAAAAATTGTTTACGGCCCTTGCGGGGCAACAAAATTTATATTGTACACCCTTGGGCCGTATAGCCTTGCGGGTCATACCAAAATTTTTGCGGTATCAGAAGCCGCGACCGAAGCCGCCCTTCATCCCGGATAGTCCGCGCATAAATGCCTTGGGGTTGCGGCGAACCTTTTTCATCATCTTTTGCATCATTTCGTACTGGCGCAGCAGTTTGTTGACTTCCTCCACCGAGGTGCCGCTGCCTGCAGCAATGCGGCGCTTGCGCTTGGGGTTGATGATATCGGGCTTGGCGCGCTCTGCCGGGGTCATCGAGCAGATGATCGCCTCGATGCGGGGCAGGGCTTTTTCGTCCAGCTGCGAGGGGTCGATCTGGCTGCCGCCGGGCATCATAGCCAGCAGTGCCGACGCGCCGCCCATTTTTTTGACCTGCTGGAACTGTGCCAGAAGGTCGTTCATATCAAATTTGTTTTCCATCATCCGCTTGGCAGCGGCTTCGGCTTCCTTGTCGTTCTGCAGGGTCTGCGCCTTTTCGATCAGGGAAAGCACATCGCCCATACCCAGGATGCGGCTTGCCATACGGGATGCGTAGAAAGGCTCCAAGTCCTCCAGCTTTTCGCCGGTGCCTTGGAAATAGATGGGCTTGCCGGTGACAGCCAGCACCGAAAGTGCCGCGCCGCCGCGGGTGTCGCCGTCGGTCTTAGTCAGGACAACGCCGGTGATGCCGACCTTTTCATTAAAGGTATTGGCAACGTTGACGGCTTCCTGACCTGCCATGGCATCGACGACCAGCAGCGTTTCGTCCACCTCGACAGCCTGCTTGATGCGGACAAGCTCCTCCATCAGGGTATCGTCGATTTGCAATCGACCGGCGGTATCGAGGATGACGATGTCGTTGCCGTGATCCTTGGCGTAAGCCATTGCCTTTTGGGCGATGACCTCGGGCTTTTCGGTACCCAGCGTAAACACCGGCACACCCGCCTGCTCGCCGACGACCTTCAACTGGTCAATGGCGGCGGGGCGGTAGATGTCGCAGGCGACCAGCAGCGGGCGGCGCCCCTGGCTGCGGTAATACTTGCCCAGCTTGGCGGCGTGGGTGGTTTTACCGTTGCCCTGCAAGCCGCACATCATCAGCACGGTCTGCCCCTTGTTTTTGATGCGCAGGGTGTGGATCTCATCGCCGCCCATCAGCTTGGTCAGCTCATCGTTGACGATTTTTACGACCTGCTGGGCGGGGGTCAGGCTTTCCATGACCTCCTGCCCCATCGCGCGCTCGGAAACCTGTGCGCAGAAGTCCTTGGCAACCTTGTAGTTGACGTCAGCCTCCAGCAGCGCCATACGGACTTCGCGCATGGCGGTCTTGATGTCCGCCTCATTCAGCTTGCCCTTGCCGCGCAGTTTTTTGAAAACGCCGTTCAGGCGGTCAGTCAGTGATTCAAATGCCATCTGCGTCCTCCTGCGTGTTCAGGCGTTGGATGATGGTAAGCATCTCGCCGGTGTCCTTTTCGATTTGCGGCGACGAGGTGTACAGCCCGGAGTTGCAGCACCGCACCTCCATCGCCAGCTGCTGCAGGCGCTCTAAATCGCGCTGCATCGCGGTGTGGCGGCGGGCGTTGCCGAGCTTGGCTTCCAGCTCATCGAGCGCGGCTTCCCCGTGCTTGATGGCATCCCGGACACCTTGGCGGGTAATGCCCATATTCTCGGCAATTTCTGCCAGAGAAAGATCCTCATCGTAATATTCCGTTAGGATGATCCGCTGCTTTTCGGTAAGCACCGAACCGTAAAAATCCAGCAAGATGGAATAGCTCAGGTTTTTTTGCGGTTTGCCCGCCATATACCCGTGCCCCCTTTGCTGTGCTTGTGATGTAAAGTTATTTTCTTTACATCAGCTTTTGCATTATACCAGTATCCGGCGCACAAGTCAAGGGTTTTCGGCAACTTTTTTGCGGTTTACGGCAGGTTTTGGCAAAATTTTTAAGAAATGCCGGTCTGCGGGTGCAAAACGCGGCAGACTATGCTATAATATAGTTTGTTTTCTGTTATTTCTATTATATATAAGGAAAGGGCTGCTCACCGTGCCGATACTCAAAAGCTACTATCAAGATGTATACCGTTCCCCCGTTGTGCGGCTGGACGGGTACTCCGGTCGCCATGCGCTGGCGGCCAGTGTGCTTGCGTATCTGGATTTCGGCGGTGCGACCGGCACCTCCAAGGACGGCTTGGCTGAAACCATGCTCGCCTTTGCCGCCGAGCGCGGCACCCTGACCCCCGGTATGCCGGTGGTGGAGGCAAGCTCCGGCAGCTTTGGCGCGGCATTGGCGGTAAGCTGCGCCACCACGGGGCATCCTTGTATTCTGGTCGTACCCAGCAGCCTGCCCATTGCCCGCCGCCAGCGCCTGCAGGAGCTGGGCGCCAAAATCGTGGTCAGCAGCAACGGCAGCCGCAAGGCGATGGATCGCATCGCCCAGCAGACCGCCCAGCGCTATAACGCCTACTACACCCGCTATTTTTCCAACGACGACAACCCCGAATACCACCGCCGCGTTACGGGTCCCCAGATTTTAAAAGCCGCCGGGGACGCCATTGACGCCGTGGTCATCGGCGTGGGCAGCGGCGGCACGGTGACCGGCGTTGCCGAGTACATCAAGGCGTGGAACGGTATGATCCGCATTGTGGCAGTCGAGCCTGCCGAGTGCGCAGCGATCTCCGGCGGGTTTATCGGGCAGCACGGCATTGCGGGCATCGGTCCCGGCTTTGTGCCGGACAACTACAACCCCTACGTTGTGGATACCGTGCTGACGGTGACCACCTCCGAGGCAGAGCGCGCCGCCCGCGAGGTGCTGTTTTTTGACGGTATCCCCGCCTGCACCAGCGCCGGGGCGACCTTAGCCGCCGCCGAGCAGCTGATGAGTACCGGCAAAGCCAAGCGCCCGCTGTGCCTCTTTGCCGGGCGCAGAATGTACGAATAACGCAAAAGTTCAAATTCTTTTTGTCTATTGTTCACGATTTGCAAACATTTTTATGGCATACTTACAGATTAGAGCGTGTAGGGCAATACCGCATAATTCTAAGTGCCGATACGGCGAGCGAGGTGCGGCAGATGCTAAGCCAAAAGCGCAGATAATACTTTGTGCTGCAAAGGTGAG
>SFOX01000020.1 GCA_004552305.1 Subdoligranulum variabile
TCCGTTGGGCGAACTTGTCCGCCAAAACCAACGGAAAATAAATCCGTTTTGTCTGCCATTTGGGGTAAAAGTGGCAGACAAAATGGCAGACAAGCCTGAATCTTGTCTGCCACACAAAAAATACCTAAGCCGCTAAAAGGCTTAGGTATAAGGAATGCCGGTGATGGGGGTCGAACCCATACGGTGTCACCACCAACGGATTTTGAGTCCGTCTCGTCTGCCAATTCCAACACACCGGCTTATGACGACTTGCTTATTATATCCCGAATTGTAAAAAATGTCAAGAGCGAATTTTTCGCTTTTCGCCACTGCGGCGTTTGTTCAAAAATACTTCGCAATTTGTTTGAACTTTCTTAACGCCTTTGTCACAACTTCACGGTATACTAAACTTGTTCCGATGGAAGGGAGCAGGGACCCGACCGTCGGAGCAGGAACCCCAAGTTTTTCATCCATACTCCTCTTTTCTTTTGACGGCAAAGCGGTGCGGGCGCAAAAAGCCTGTGCCGCTTTGTCGTTTTTACCCTACTTGTATTATGACACTTTGCGGCAAATGTACCGCGTTTTACACAAAAATACTTGCGAATTTTCGTCAAAAGGCGTAAAATTAAATTGCTATGGCACTTTTGCAACAGGCAAAAGGCGTAGAGAGGAAAGTATTTTGCATCTCCGTGGGAGGTTATATTGCTATGCGAGTTGGCTTGGATATCGGTTCCACCACCATTAAATGCGTTGTGCTGAATGATGCCGATGAAATCGTATATTCTACCTATAAACGTCATTTTAGTCATATTTTAGAAAAAGGGCGCGCCCTTTTGCAAAAGGTCGCTGCCGAGTATCTGCCCGACGGTCGGGCAAAGCTTGCCATTTCCGGCTCTGCCGGTATGGGCTTGGCGGACAGCTGCGGCGTGCCTTTTGTGCAGGAGGTCTTTGCCACCCGCGTGGCAGCCAACCGGCTGACCCCCGGCACCGACTGCATCATTGAGTTGGGCGGCGAGGACGCCAAAATCCTGTTTTTGACCAACGGCACCGAGGTGCGTATGAACGGCAGCTGCGCGGGCGGCACGGGCGCGTTCATCGACCAGATGGCTACCTTATTAAAAATGGGCGCGGACGAGATGGACAAAGCCGCCCAACAGGCGACCCGCACCTACACCATCGCCAGCCGCTGCGGTGTGTTTGCCAAAAGCGACATCCAGCCGCTGATCAACCAAGGCGCACAGGCAGGGGACATCGCTGCCTCCATCTACCAAGCCGTGGTCAACCAGACCATTGCGGGTCTGGCGCAGGGACGCCCCATCCGCGGCAACATCCTGTATCTGGGCGGTCCACTGACCTTCTCCCAAACGCTGCGCCAAAGCTTTGACAAAACGCTGGGCGTTACCGGCACCTGCCCCGAAAACAGCTTGCTGTTTGTGGCGCTGGGCGCTGCCTACTATGCCGATGAGGAATCCGACCTGAACGCCGTTGCCCGGCGTCTGGATGAGTACAGCGCCACCGCCACCTACGTCAGCCTGCCGCCGCTGTTTGCCGACAAGCAGGAGTACGAGGCGTTCCACGCCCGCCACCTGAAAGCCACGGTGCCCTGCGTACCCTTTGGCGCAGACTGCGGTCCCGTACATATCGGCATTGACTCCGGCTCGACGACCATCAAGCTGGTGGTCATTGACCAAAACGCCAACATTCTGTTCACCAGCTACCGCCCCAACCTCGGCAACCCCATTCCGCTGGTGCGTGAAACGCTGCTCAAGCTTTACCAAGAGCATCCCGGTTTGCAAATTGCCAGCGTGACCACCACCGGCTACGGCGAGGAGCTGGTCAAAAACGCCTTCCATTGCGACCGCGGTCTGGTCGAAACGGTGGCGCACTTTACGGCAGCCAAGCACTTTTTGCCCAACGTTGATTTTATCATCGACATCGGCGGGCAGGATATGAAGTGCTTTAAAATTGAGGACGGCGCTATCAGCAACATCTTCCTTAACGAAGCCTGTTCCTCCGGCTGCGGCAGCTTTTTGCAGACCTTTGCGCAGGCGCTGGGCTACGATGTCAAGAAATTTGCTGCGCTGGGTCTTTTTGCCGACAAGCCCGTTGACCTCGGCAGCCGCTGCACCGTGTTTATGAATTCCTCGGTCAAGCAGGCACAAAAAGACGGTGCATCGATTGAAAACATCAGCGCAGGTCTGTCCATCTCGGTGGTCAAGAATGCGCTGTACAAGGTCATCCGCGCCTCCGGTCCCGAGGAACTCGGGCGCAACATCGTTGTGCAGGGCGGTACTTTTTATAATGAAGCGGTGCTGCGCGCCTTTGAAAAAGAAATGGGCGTCAACGTCATCCGCCCCGATATTGCGGGGCTTATGGGCGCGTTCGGTGCAGCGCTGCACGGCAAAGCCCGCGCGGGCGAAAACGCCCGCAGTACCGTGCTGACACAGCAGCAGCTCGAAGCCTTCAGCCAAAAGGTCAACACCGTGCAGTGTCAGGGGTGCGGCAACCACTGCCAGCTGACCATCAACATTTTTGCCGATGGCAAGCGGTTTGTTTCCGGCAACCGCTGCGACAAGCCCGTTACCGGCAAGGCAAACAGCGAGGAGCTGAACCTGTACACCTACAAGCGCAGCCTGCTGCAAAGCTACCGCACCGCCCCTGCACCCGCCGCGCCGCGTGCCAAAATCGGTCTGCCGCTGTGCCTGAATATGTACGAGCTGCTGCCGTTCTGGCACACGCTGTTCACCCGCTTGGGATTTGCGGTGGTGGTCAGCCCCTTCTCGGACCGCAAGCTGTACCAGTCCGGGCAGGCGACCATCCCCAGCGATACCGCCTGTTTCCCGGCAAAGCTCAGCCATGGTCACATCCGCTGGCTGTGCGAGCAGGGCGTGGACGCCATTTTCTACCCCTGTATGAGCTACAATCTGGACGAGCATCTGGGCGACAACCATTACAACTGCCCGGTGGTCGCCTATTACCCCGAGGTGCTGGCGGGCAACTATCCCGAGTTGGCAAAAACCAAGCTGATTTATGACTACTTCAATTTGGAGCGGCGCAAGGATTTCACCAAAAAGTTCGCACAATCGCTGGAAAAGTATTTCCCCGGCTTTGACCGCAGAACGGTGAAGGACGCTGTTGATGCTGCCTATGCCGAGTATGAGAAGCATATGCGGCTTGTGCGCGAAAAAGGCGCGGACATCATCGCCGAGGCGCGCCGGCAGGGCAAGCATATCATCGTGCTGGCGGGGCGTCCCTACCATGTGGACCCGGAGGTCAACCACGGCATTGACCAGCTGATCATCCGGCAGGGCGCCGCCGTCGTGACCGAGGATTCCGTCAGCTGCTACGAACAGAAATTCCCCACGGCGGTGCTGAACCAGTGGACCTACCACAGCCGCCTGTACGCTGCCGCCAAATACTGCACCGAGCAGCCCGATATGGACCTTGTGCAGCTGGTCAGCTTCGGCTGTGGCTTGGACGCTGTGACCACCGATGAAACGCGCGAGATCCTGCAGGCGGGCGGCAAGCTGTACACCCAGCTGAAAATTGACGAGATCACCAATCTGGGCGCGGTGAACATCCGCCTGCGCAGCCTGTTTGCGGCACTGGAAGAACGCAAACAGGACAAGCACTAAGAGGGGACAAGCCAATGGAATATATGACACCGAACTTTACCAGGGATATGGTAAAGACGCATACGATTTTGATCCCGAATATGGCGGTCACCCAGTTCCGGCTGATTCAGGCGGCGCTTGCCAGCGAAGGGTATAAGACCGAGGTGCTGGGCAACTGCGGCAGCGAGGTCGCCCAGTTGGGGCTGAAATACGTCCACAACGACACCTGCTACCCGGCGCTGCTGGTCATCGGGCAGTTTCTGGACGCGCTGAACAGCGGCAAATATGACTTAGAGCATACCGCCCTGCTGATCACCCAGACGGGCGGCGGCTGCCGTGCATCCAACTACATCAAGCTGCTGCGCAAGGCACTGGTCAAGGCGGGGTACGGCAATATCCCCGTGGCATCGCTGAATTTTTCCGGCTTGGAAAAAGGCAGCGGTCTGCCGCTGACCCTGCCGCTGATCCGCAAGGTCGTGGCGGGCATCTTCTACGGCGATATGCTCTGCGCCCTGCGCAGCCAGACCCGCGCGTATGAAAACCACCCCGGCGACGCCGACGCGATGACCGAAAAGTGGATCGCCGAGATTCAGGGCTGGATAAAAAACGACAAAAACTACGCCGCCCACGATATGAAAAAGCGCTTTTACGACATTGCGTCGGACTATGCGACCATCCCTGTGACGCGGGTACCCAAGGTCAAGGTGGGCGTTGTGGGCGAGATCTACGTCAAATACTCGCCGCTGGGCAACAATGACCTGGAAAAATTTCTGGAATCACAGGACTGCGAGGTCAACCTGCCCGGGCTGATGGGCTTTGTGAACTACTGCATTGCCAACTACGGGCTGGATGTTGAGCTGTACGGCGGCAACAAGCTGATGCAGACCGGCGCCAACGCCCTGTTGAGTTGGATGGATTCGGTGGGCGTTGCCTGCAATGAGGCTATGCGCCATTACGGCTTTTACGCGCCGGGGTCCTTCCGGGAGCTGATGGAAAAGCCCAAGGGCATCATTTCGCTGGGTGCCAAAATGGGGGAGGGCTGGCTGCTGACCGCCGAGATGATCGAGCTGGTCGAGGGCGGCTACAGCAACATTGTCTGCGCCCAGCCGTTCGGCTGTCTGCCCAACCACATTGTGGGCAAGGGAATGATCAACAAGATCCGCGCCCTGCACCCCGATGCGAACATTACCCCCGTGGACTATGACCCCAGCGCCACCCGTGTCAATCAGGAAAACCGCATCAAGCTGATGCTGGCGGTGGCGCGCGAAAAGCTGCAAAACCCCGTCCCGCCTGCGCCCCTTACCGCCGAGGATTTGGCGGGCGGCGCACCGCAGATCACAACAACGGTATAAAGAACCCACTAGTTTTAATGGACTGGTAGGGGCGGGGCACGCCCCGCCCGCGACTATATACTATAATAAATATAATGGGGTGGCTTGTAGGGGCGGCATATATGCCGCCCGCAGCAGTCGTCCCGATAATGCGGTATAACGGGTAAACCGCACGGGACGCATATATGCGTCCCCTACAAACCTGCCGAAAAAGGTGAAGTTTTAATTTTAATGGACTAGTAGGGGCGAGCATTGCTCGCCTGTGTGATCCTGCCTCTGCCGCAAAATTCCCCGGCGGGGTGGGTCACCCCGCCCTACGGGACAATAAAAAACATTGCGCTGGTAGAGGGAGCATGCCCCGCCCGCGACCTAACGAAACCCGCTGTGCCGTTACCGGCACAGCGGGTTTGCTTTACCATAATATAAATCAATGAAAATATAGGCAGTCCGATTTTACGAAATCTTGCCGGACAGATCCATCTGGGAATCCACCAGATTTTTCTCGTACTTGCGGTAGACTTCCTTCAGCAAAACGGTGCGGCGCACCATACCGATAAACACATTCCGGTCGTCCACCACCGGCACAAAGTTCTGATCCACGGCGGCGCGCAGCAGGCTGCCCATATCGGTGGTCACGGTCACCGCCTTGTAATCCCGGCGGCGGGGAAAGCTGGCAATGGGTACATCCTCGCTGGCCTCGAGGTCCAGCCCGTGCAGGTTTTTCATACCCCAAAGGATATCCCCCTCGGTGATGGTGCCGACATACTCGCCGTTGCGCTTCAATACGGGGATGGTCGCAAGGCGCTGGTTAGACCATTTTTCCAAGGTCTGGCGCAGGGTAAAATCCTCATAAATATACAAAACATCCTGTTTCGGTGTCAGGAAAAACAGCAGATTCATACGATCCAGGCTCCTTCAATTTTGTGTGGCGCGGGCAAGCCCCGTCCGTGCCTTTCTAGTACAAGTATATACTTTTTCTGCACAAACTTTGTGAATGGATTGTTAAATCCCCCATAAAACAGAAATTTATCAAAAACCACTGTTCAAGCGCGTAAAAAAGGTGTATAATAGCCTTATATATTCGGTACCCCACCCATGGGGAACCCCATTCAAGGAGGTACGAGGATGATTACCAAAGTCAATCCGTATGGACATATTTCCCTTACGAATGATTATTTTTCCGGTCTGGTAGAGCAGGCTGCCAAGCAGTGCTACGGCATCGCGGCAATGGGTCAGGCCCCTGCCGAAGCCGTTGTGCGCAGCGCCCTGCGCACCGGAAGTCTGCCGCCCAAGGGCGTTTCGGTAACGCAGGAAGGCGGAAGGCTGGTCATTGCCCTGCACATCAAGGTGGGCTACGGGCTGAATATATCTACCATTACCCAAAGCATTACCCACCGCGTCAAGGACGAGGTGGAACACGCCACAGGACTGAAAGTTGCGCGCATTGACGTGTATGTGGACGATATCATTGATTTATGAGGTGTAAACAAACTATGATTACTGGCCAGACCTTGCGTGACGCCATCCTTTCCGGCGCCAACAATATTGCCAACCAGCGCACCCGCGTGGATGAATTGAACGTATTCCCGGTTCCCGATGGTGACACCGGCACCAATATGAGCATGACCATCGGCGCAGCCCGTGCCGAGCTGGAAAATCTGCCCGACTCCTGCACCGTGGCGGAAGCCAGCAAGACCGCTGCATCCGCCATGCTGCGCGGCGCACGCGGCAACTCCGGCGTTATCACCAGTCTGCTGTTCCGCGGCTTCTCCAAAGCCCTGAAGGACAAGACCACCGCCGATGCCGCAGACCTTGCCGCCGCCCTGAAAATGGGTGTGGAAGCTGCCTACAAGGCGGTTATGAAGCCCACCGAGGGTACCATTCTGACCGTCAGCCGTCTGGCTGCCGAGCGCGCCGCCGAATGCACTGAGATGGACATCCCCGAAATGTGGGAGAACACCCTTGCCGCCGGTCAGGCTGCCCTGGACGACACCCCCAACCTGCTGCCCGTGCTGAAAAAGGCGGGCGTTGTGGACGCGGGCGGTCAGGGCATTATGGTCATCTTTGAGGGTATGCAGCAGGTGTTTGCCGGCAAGGGCATCGTTGCCGGTGCCGAGGTTGCCGCCAAGCCCAAGGTTTCCAGCGAGGCTGCCGGTAAGGGCGTGTTTGCCGACGACCTGATGAAGGTCGAGGACATCAAGAACGGCTACTGCACCCAGTTCCTGCTGCACAAGGAAGAAAACGCCAGCGTGGAGCGTCTGCGCGCCTTCTTGGAATCCAACGGCGATTCCGTTGTCGTGATCGAGGACGACGACGTTGCCAACTGCCATGTACACACCTCCGACCCCGGTATGATGCTGAGCGAAGCCATCAAGTACGGCTACCTGACCAACTTCAAAATCGAAAATATGCACGAGCAGTTCCTTGCCCGCCAAAAGCAGGCAAAGGGTCTGGAAAAACAGGCGGAGGCTGAGGAAAAGAAGGACAGCGAGTTTGTCTATGCCGCCGTTGACCCCGAGCGCAAGTACGGCTTTGTCGCTGTTGCCGCGGGCGAAGGTCTGAAGGGCGTGTTTACCGACTTGGGCGTGGACGCCGTTGTCAGCGGCGGGCAGACGATGAACCCCAGCACCGAGGATATTCTGGCTGCCATCCAGAGCGTACCCGCCAAGACCGTGCTGGTGCTGCCCAACAACAAGAACATCATTATGGCGTCCGAGCAGGCGCAGAAGCTGGCGGACCGCAAGGTCATTGTGCTGCCCACCCGCACTATTCCGCAGGGTATGACCGCCATGCTGAACTTTGACCCCGACACCGCCCCCGAGGAGAACGCCGTCAATATGATGGCGGCTGCCGATCAGGTGGGTACGGGGCTTATCACCTACGCTGCCCGCGACAGTGAATTTGACGGCAAGCCGATTAAAAAGGGCGAGATTATGGCGCTGGAAAACGGCAAGATCGTTGCCACCGGCACCGACATTGTCAAGATGACCTACCGCCTGGCACGCGCGATGCGCAAAAAGGACACCCAGTTTATCACGGTGATTTCCGGCTGCGATGTCAGCGATGAGGAAGCCGAGCATACCACCGATATGGTGCGCGCCAAGTGCGGCGGCAATATCGAGGTCAGCCACATCAGCGGCGGGCAGCCCGTTTACTACTATATGATTTCCGTGGAGTAAACCTCCGCGACGCAAGGCGAATTTGGTGAAACTCCGAGTTCGCCTTTTTTGATATAGCTTTAGGAAAGGAGGTTCCGCGTGGCAACCATTGACAGCTCGGTACAGTATCTAAAAGGGGTCGGTCCCGCCTTTGCCAAAAAGTTTGAAAAGCTAGGCATTGCGACCATACGCGACCTGCTTTTGTGCTACCCCCGCAAATACATTGACTACACCCAGCCCTACACCGTCGAAACCGCCCCCTACGATGTGGAATGCTGCGTCAAGGCGACGGTTTTGCAAAAGGAACCGCCCCGCCGCATCAAGGGCGGGCGGATGATGAACCGTGTGCTGGCGGCGGATGATTCCGGCGTGCTGGCGCTTTCGTGGTTCAACGCACCCTACGCCGCCGACAAGCTCACGGTGGGGGAAAGCTACTATTTTGAAGGACGCATCGGCGGCAATATGACCCACCGCGAGCTGCTGCACCCGCTGGTGCGCACCGAAGCGCAGGTGCAGGCAAGCCCCTTTGTGGCGGTCTATCCGGGTACCGAGGGGCTGTCCCCGGCGCGGCACAACAGTTGCGTGTACGCAGCGCTTCCCTTTGCGGAGGAACTGCAGGACCCCCTGCCGCCGGAGCTTTTGACCCGCTACAGGATGCCGCCCAAGGCGGCGGCAGTGCGTGCCATCCACGCGCCCAAAAATCAGGAAGAGCTGGCAGCGGCGCGTCGGCGCCTGATTTTTGAGGAACTGTATCTTTTGCAGCTGGGCATTTTTCTGCTGCGCAGCCGGGGACGCAATGTCACCAGCGCCCCGATGCGCCCGGTCGATCTGGAAACCTTCTGGCGCAGTCTGCCCTATGCCCCCACCGGGGCGCAGCGCCGCTCGGCAGAGGAAATTACCCGCGACCTTTGCGCTGAAGCCCCGATGAACCGCCTGCTGCAGGGCGATGTCGGCAGCGGCAAAACGCTGGTGGCGGCAGCAGCCATCTGGTTTGCCGCCCAAAACGGCTGGCAGAGCGCTATGCTGGCACCCACCGAAATTCTGGCGCGGCAGCACGCCGCCAACCTTGCCGACCGGCTGGAACCGTTCGGTGTCAATGTCACGCTGTTGGTCGGCGGGATGAAAACCAAGGAAAAGCGCGTGGCGCTGGAAGCCATTGCCGACGGCAGGGCAGGGCTGGTCGTGGGTACCCACGCGGTGCTGACCGATACGGTGGTGTTCCGCAATCTGGGGCTTGCCATCGTGGACGAGCAGCATCGGTTCGGCGTGCGCCAGCGCGGGCTGCTGGCAGGCAAGGCGCAGAACCCGCATCTGCTGGTGATGAGCGCAACGCCCATCCCGCGCACGCTGGGACTTCTGCTGTACGGCGATTTGGATATTTCGGTGCTGGACGAGCTGCCCCCCGGACGCAAGCCCATTAAAACGTGGTTTATCACCGGCAAAAAGCGGCAGGATATGTTCGGTTTTCTGGACAAGCAGATCGAAGCCGGGCATCAAGTGTATATCGTCTGCCCGGCAATCGAGGAAAACGAGCTGGACTCCGGTATGACGGCGGTAAAAACCTACTACACCGAAACCGTCTGCCCGCTTTTGCCGCATCGGCGCATCGGGCTTTTGCACGGCAGGATGAAGCCCAAAGAAAAAGACGATGTAATGCTGAAATTTAAGGCGGGGGAGCTGGATGTCCTTGTCAGCACCACCGTGATCGAGGTCGGCGTGGACGTACCCAACGCCACCGTTATGGTCATCGAAAACGCCGAGCGGTTCGGTCTGTCGGCACTGCACCAGCTGCGCGGGCGCGTGGGGCGCGGCGCAGCGGATTCCTGCTGCATTTTGATTTCCGACAACGGCAGCGAAGCCGTGCGCCAGCGGCTGCAATTTCTGTGCCGCACGGCAGACGGCTTTGCCGTGGCGCGGTATGATCTGGAAACCCGCGGTCCCGGCGACTTTTTCGGCTCGGCGCAGCACGGTCTGCCCACCCTGCGGGTGGCGGATCTTGTGCAGGACACCCGCACCCTGCAGGTGGCGCAGACAGAAGCCAAGGCACTGCTGGCGCAGGACCCCAACCTTGCCCAGCCGCAGCACAAGGCGCTCTCGGACGAGGTGGCGCGGCTGTTTGCCACGGCGGGCGCGATGAATTGAGCAATTTTTGCCTTTTCATTTTGCGGAAATCCTGCTATACTGAAATAAGTATATACTTTAGGCAACACCGCACAATTCCCGCCTTACGGCTTAAGTACCGCTCCGGCGGCTGCGGCACGGCATCTGCGTTGCCAAAATGCTCGCCAATACACAAAGTATTGCCTGCGCTTTTGGCTTAGCATCTGCCGCACCTTGCTCGCCGTATCGGCACTTAGAATTATGCGGTATTGCCTTTAGGCAAGACAAAGGAATTGTCCATGAAAAAAATCTTTTCTGTTTTGATAACGCTGCTGCTGGTGCTGACCTTTGCCCTGCCGGCAGCGGCGGAAGGGGAGAGCAGCGCCCTCTCGGTGGAGGGCGCCCCCGCGCTGACTGCCCCGGCGGCGTATGTGGTCAATCTGGACACCAACATTGTGGTCTATGACAAAAACAGCGAAACGCCCCTGCAGGCGGCAAGCCTGACCAAGATGATGACAGTGCTGCTGGCGCTGGAAAGCTACCAGGACCAGCTGGACACCATCAGCATTACGGCACCCAGCTATATCTATGACATTATCTGGGAGCAATCGCACTTCGCCTCCACGGCGGACATCCGCCGCGGCGAAACCTACACACTGCGCCAGTATCTGTACGCCATGCTGCTGCCCAGCGGCAACGAGGCTGCCTACATTGTGGCGGACTATATGGGCGGCGGCAGTCTGGAAAACTTTTACGCCATGATGAACGCTGAGGCAGAGTCCATCGGCTGCATCGGCACCCACTTTGCCGACCCCTGCGGCTTAAACACCGACAACGTCACCACCGCGCGCGATGCCTATCTGATTCTGCGCGCCCTGACAAAGTACGATGCCTTTGCCGAAATCGCCGGAACCTCCACCTATTATATGGGCGAAAAAGCCGGCTATGCGCAGGGTACCTACCTGCTGCAAAGCACCGACAAAATGCTGTACCCTGCCAGCAGCTACTACCGCAGCTATGTGCGCGGCGGCAAAACCGGCAGCTTGGGCGAGTGGCAGAATTTTGCAAGCTGGCACACCCAGAACGGCGAAAATTATATCAGCGTCCTGCTGAATGTGCCGCTGGAAAGCGACCCCGAGGGCGGTCGCCCGGCGCTGCTGGAAACCGGCACCCTGATGGATTGGGTGTTTGACACCTACACGGTCGCCCCCGCACTGGATACGACCCAGCCCATCACCGAGCTGCCTGTCGTCTACGCCACGCAGGCGGACACCGTTATGGTTTACCCTGACAACAATATGATGACCCTGCTGCCCCGCAGCGGCGGTGCGGCGCTGACCCAGCAGGTCTTTGCTGTACCCCAGCGCTTGGCGGCACCCGTGCGGCAGGGCGATGTGGTGGGCAGCGTCACCCTGACGATAGAAGGGCAGGCCATCGGTACGGTACAGCTGATTGCGGGCAGCAACATTTCCCGCAACCAGACGCTGTACACCATCTCCCGCGTGGCGGAGTTCTTCTCCGGCACTTATTTTAAAGTAGTTGTAATGCTGACCATGGCGGTTATCGCCGTATACGCATTTCTATGGGTACTGTCCCTGCTGGGTGTCTGGGGTCGAGAAAGCGGCGGCTATACCCAAAACAAAAAATATAAGTAAGAAGGTTTTACCAATGATCGATGTAAAGCGCAACCTTACCACCATGACCGATTTTTACGAGCTGACTATGTCCGCAGGCTATCTGGACGAGGGGTATCTGGACAAAACAGCGGTGTTTGATATGTTCTTCCGCCGTGTGCCGGATGGCGGCGGCTACGCCATTATGGCGGGTTTGCAGCAGTTTATCGAGGCTGTGGACAACCTCTGCTTTACCGAGGAGGATATCACTTACCTGCGCTCCACCAAGGTGTTTGACGAAAAATTCCTCGACTATCTGCGTAATTTTAAGCTGCACTGCAACATCTGGGCGATTGAGGAAGGCACCCCCATCTTCCCGCAGGAGCCGATCGTCACCGTGGAGGGTCCTGCCATTGAATGCCAGCTTCTGGAAACGCTGCTGCTGGTCACCTTCAACCACCAATGCCTGATCGCCACCAAGGCCAACCGCATTGTGCGCTCGGCACAGGGGCGCCCGGTTATGGAGTTCGGCGCACGCCGCGCCCAAGGCTATGATGCCGCCTACTACGGCGCCCGCGCGTCCTACATCGGCGGCTGCGGCTCCACCTCCTGCGTGATGGCGGCCCGTGATTTCGGCATCCCCGCCTCCGGCACGATGGCACACAGCTGGGTGCAGATGTTCCCCAGCGAGTACGAGGCGTTCAAAAAATACGCCGAGCTGTACCCCGATGCCTGCGTGCTGCTGGTGGACACCTACAACGTGCTGCGCCACGGTGTGCCGGATGCCATCAAGGTGTTTGACGAGGTTCTCAAGCCCATGGGCAAGCGCCCCAAGGGCATCCGCATTGACTCCGGCGATATTGCCTACCTCTCCAAAAAAGCGCGCAAAATGCTGGACGCCGCCGGTTACCCCGACTGCACCATCTGCGCCTCCAACAGCCTGGACGAGTACATCGTCCGCGACCTGATTCTGCAGGGCGCCCGCGTGGACAGCTTCGGCATTGGTGAAAATATGATCACCGCCAAGAGTGACCCTGTGTTCGGCGGCGTGTACAAGCTGGCGGCTGTCAAGGAGGACGACGGCAGCTACACCCCCAAGATGAAGCTGAGCGAATCCGCCGAAAAGATGACCATTCCCTGCCTGAAAAAGGTCTGGCGTATCTACGACCAGGACGGCAAGGCGATGGCAGACCTGGTTGCTATGGCGGACGAGGAGGTTTCGACCGAGCATGGCATCACGCTGTTTGACCCCATCGAAACCTGGAAAGAATGCACCTACGTCAACTGCACGGCGCGTTGCCTGTCCACCCCCATCTACCAAAACGGCGAGCGCGTCTACACCTCCCCGAGCCTTGACGACATCAAGAAGTTCTGCAAGGCGCAGGTCAATACCCTGTGGGACGAGGTCAAGCGCTTTGAAAACCCGCACCGCTACTATGTGGACCTCAGCCAGAAGCTGTGGGACACCCGCAGTGCGCTGCTGAAAAAGCTGTCTAAATAAATTGTTATAAGTATTGCCCCCTGCGCATACTAGGGTTATTCCGGTATGGGCAGGGGGCTTTGTTTGTGGAAACGTTGGTTTTGTTTGTGCTGGGCGGCGCGGCGTATGCGTGGCTGGAAATTGCGTGGCGCGGCGTTACGCACTGGTCGATGTTTGCGGCGGGCGGGGTGTGCCTGTGCGCCCTGCAACGGCTGGCACAGCGAAAGCTGCCGCTGGGGCTGGCAGCTGCGGCAGGGGCGGCGGGCATAACGCTGCTGGAGCTGGCGGTGGGGCTTGCCTGCCGCATCCTTTTGCGCCGCTGCGTATGGGATTACAGCGGCGAGTGGGGCAACTTTGCGGGACTGATTTGCCCCAAGTACAGCCTGTATTGGTTCTTGCTGTGCGGCTGGGTGATTTTTTTACTGCGAAGTCCGGTTTATGTCGCTAAAAAGCAGGGACAAAACCGGTAAAATACAAATTATGGTACTGCTGATCTGCGATAATTTAAGTAAAGAAACAGAAAGGCGGTACACAAAAATGACGCAGCAATTCCGTTATGTGGCAGGGCATATCGAGGTTTACACCGAGAACGGGGAGTTTTTGTTTTCGGCGGACACCATGCAGGAAGCGTGGGAGGAATTGTCGGCGTAAGGGCAGCTTCCCCTTGGCAGGGGCGGGGCAAGCCCCGCCCGCAACATAACGGCAACGCAAAAATCACGGGTTAGTCCGTAGGGGCGGCATATATGCCGCCCGCCGCAGCCATCCCGGCAATGCAACCTAACGGGTAAACCGCACGGGACGCATCTATGCGTCCCCTACAAACCTGCCGAGAATGGGCGGTTTTGCGGTTGTTGCGAAACTCCCTGGCGGGGTGAGGTCACCCCGCCTTGCTCGTCAACAAAATATATCGAATTATCGATCCTAAAAAAATATCTCTTGTATTTTTGGCGAAAGTAAGGTATTCTATATAGTATCGCGTCACAATGCTTTGCGCTGAAAATAAGGAGAATGTTATGAAACTCATCACTTTTACCGTGCCGTGCTACAACTCGGCCGCCTATATGTCCCACTGCGTGGAAACCCTGCTGCCTGCCGGCGAGGAAGCTGAAATCATTCTGGTGGATGACGGCTCCAAGGATGATACCGGGCGTATTGCCGACGAATTTGCCGAAAAATACCCCGACATCGTCCGCGTGATCCATCAGGAAAACGGCGGTCACGGCGAGGGCGTCAACCAAGGCATCCGCAACGCGCGCGGTGTCTACTTCAAGGTCGTTGATTCCGACGACTGGCTGGACACCGATGCCCTGCAGCAGGTTATGGCGACGCTGCGCGCCCATCTCAACGACGAAAAGCCCCTGGACCTGCTCATGGCAAACTATGTGTATGAACACGTTGCCGACAACACCCAGCTGGTCGTTGACTATAAGGGCATCCTGCCCGTAAATCGCGTCTTTGGCTGGCAGGATATCGGACATTTTCCGCAGAACAAAAACATCCTGATGCACAGCGTCATCTACCGTACCGAGGTGCTGCGCGCCTGCAAGCTGGAGCTGCCCAAGCACACCTTCTATGTGGATAATATCTTTGTCTACCAGCCCCTGCCCGAGGTGCAGACCATCTATTACATGAATCTGGACCTGTATCGCTATTTCATCGGGCGCGAGGATCAGTCCGTCAACGAAAAGAATATGATCAAGCGTGTTGACCAGCAGCTGCGCGTCACCCGCATTATGATGAATGCCGTCAATTTGTACGACCTGCCGGTCACCCAAGACAAGCTGCGCGCCTATATGTTGAACTATTTCAGTATGATGATGGCGATTTCCAGCATCTTCCTGACGCTGGACGGCAGCGAGGACGCCCTGCGCAAGCGCAGCGAGCTGTGGGCAGACCTGAAGGCGCACGACGAGCGCCTGTACCATCGCTGCAAGTTCTCGGTGGCGGGCGCCTGCAACCTGCCCGGCACGCTGGGCGGCAAAATCAGCATCGGCGGCTACCGCATTGCCCAAAAGCTGTTCAAATTCAACTAAGAGGACTTCAAAATGCAAAAATACAGCGTTGTACTGTTTGATTTGGACGGCACCCTGACGGACTCCGCCCCCGGCATCCTCAACTCGGTGCGCTACGCCTGCCGCAAAATGCAGCTGCCGGAGCCTGCGCCCGAAACGCTGCGCCGCTTTCTGGGTCCGCCGCTGATGGATTCCTTCCGGGATCTGGTCGGGCTTTCGCCGGAGGAAAGCAAGCAGGCGGTGGCAGCCTTCCGGGAATATTTTCCTACCAAGGGGCTGTTTGAAAACGAGGTCTACCCCGGCGTGGAAACCATGCTGCGCGAACTGAAAGCCGCCGGCAAAACCGTTGTGCTGGCGACCAGCAAGCCGGAGGAATACGCCCGCCGCATTTTGGAGCATTTTGCGCTGGCGCAATATTTTGACGCCATCTGCGGTGCCACGCTGGACGAGCGCCGCACCGACAAGGCGGAGGTCATAGCCTACGCGCTGCAAACGGCGCACATTACCGACACAGCCGACACCGTTATGGTGGGGGACAGGGAACACGATGTCAAGGGCGCTGCCGAAAACGGTTTGCCCTGCATCGGTGCGCTGTACGGCTACGGCAGCCGGGAGGAACTTTCCGCCGCCGGTGCCGCGGCAATCGCCGACACGGTGGAAATGCTGCAAACGATATTGCTGTAAACAAAACACCCCTGCACGTTCACAACGTGCAGGGGTGTTTCTTTAGAATATTACTTTTTCAGATCGCTGAACAGGTCCTTCCGGTATACGCCGTCCGCAATCAATTGGGCAAAGCTGTCGATCACGATCTGCTTGTCCTCGGCGTAGGTGACGCCGAACCACTTGTCGTGGGTGGGCAGCACCTTGACGCTGACCTTACCCGCGTGCAGCAGCTCGTCAATATAGATGGGCAGCAGGTACTCAGCCTTCAGCGGGTTGGCAGGGGCAGTCTTCTCAAAAAACTCCACAAAGCCGGCGTCCAGCAGGTCGATGAATTCCGGGGTCAGCGCCCACATATTCATCGAAACCAGACTGTCGATGTCAATGCTCTTGCCGCCGGCGGCAGCGCCCTCAGCGGTCTTTTCAATGCCGGAGGTTTCCAGCACGCCGGTCAGATAGTGGGCATCGTTCATCTGGCAG
The DNA here is from genome assembly GCA_004552305.1 of Subdoligranulum variabile. GTDB lineage: Bacteria > Bacillota > Clostridia > Oscillospirales > Ruminococcaceae > Gemmiger > Gemmiger variabilis_A. The sequence goes on from SFOX01000020.1 coordinate 16,431, forward strand.
ATGCCGCGGGTCACGGCGCCGTTGTCGCTCAGGGTGTTTTTCAGCACAAAGCCTGCCATGGCAAGGCTGCCGGGCGCTTCCGGCGTGTAGCCCTGCAAAAAGTCGTGCAGCTGCACAAACGCCTCCTTGCCGTAGTAGTCATCGGCGTTGATCACGGCAAACGGCTCCTTCACAAGCCCCTTACACGCCAGCACCGCCTGCCCGGTACCCCAAGGCTTGGTGCGCCCTTCGGGTACGGTGAACCCGGCAGGGATGGCATCCATCGCCTGAAAGGCGTAGCCGATCTCAACGCCCAGCGCGGCGCAGGTTGCCTCGATGCGGTCACCGATGGCTTCCTTGAATGCCTGCTCGATGTCGCGGCGGATGATAAAAACGATCTTATCAAAGCCCGCCTCAATGGCATCGTGGATGGAAAAATCCATAATGATCTCCCCATTGGGACCGACGGCTGCCAGCTGCTTGATGCCGCCGCCAAAGCGCGACCCAATGCCCGCGGCCATAATGACCAAAGTAGTTTTCATAGGTTTCCTCCTGTTTTCCTTCGCTGTATAAGAATGCCGTTCGCGCGGCACTTACAAACTCATACCGTAACTGGCAAACAGATACCGCACAAAGGCGGGACCTGCCAGATACATAAAGCCCACTGTCAAAAGTGCCGTAATGCAGTAATACAGCACGACCAGCAAAAAGCTGGTGCCGCCCTGCTGCGCCAGCTCACGGGCGCGGTCCTGCTCATCGGGGTAACGGGCGTAGATGCCCTCAATGCGGCGCTTGGCGGTTTTCTGGTACCATGTCACAGCGCTCAAGCCCATAAACACCTTAAAAGCGCACCACAGGATATCGCAGGCAAAGGCGGCGGGTTCCAGCCAGGCGGCGCCGGTCAGCATACCGCCCAGCACGGCGGGGTTGTACTGCTGCAAAACCAGCAGCGCCAGCGGCGTGTACAAAACCAGCTGCACCAGCGCCAGCACAATGCCCTGCTTCCACATTTTGCGGTAGAAGAAGTAGATGGGACCCAGCAAAAAGGCGGAAAAGCACAGGGTGATTTTTTTGCCGGTTTTCTCCATACGGAAAAACTGCATCAGGTAATACAGCGCCGAACGCCCGGTAAAGGTTGCCCAGTCCTGCGCCTGAATGCCGTCGATGCAATCGGTGGGCTTCAGCTCCACGCGGGTGATGTCGGGGGCGTCCATCGTGCCGCGGGCGTAAATGGGGGCGTTTTGCGGCTCGGTGCGCGGCGCGGCGTTCAGCGGCACACCGCAGTGGCTGCACTTGACAGCGCCCGGCTCGTTGTGGTTGCCGCAGTTGGGGCATACCGCCAAGTGGCGGGCGGTGTCTGCCTCGTCGGCGGGTTCTGCGTCGGGCTTCCACTCAAAGCCGGCGGCGTGTTCTGCCTCGTGTACGCAGGCACCGACCTTTTTCCAGCATTCGCGGTGGTAGGGGGTGCCGCATTCGGGGCAGACAACAATATCGTCTGCGTCGGTAAAAGCCTGCTCGCAGACGGGACAATGGTTGTTGGTATATCTTGCCATTCTTTAAGCTCCTTTTTAATACATATCCCCATTATAGCGCATCAAACGGACAAATGCAAAGAATTTTGGTAAAGTTCAGGAATTATTCAGAGAAAAAAAGTACATCTTTTGCTAAAATCGCAAATCCTCTTTACAACGGCGGCGCTTTGTTTTATACTAATAGTGTGAATTTGTGCCGATTAAGGGGTATTATTATGATAACCATTGACGAACTGAAACAGAAATTGGGCGGTATGCAGACCTCCGTGGACGATCTGCGCGAAGCCCTTTCCATTGAAGCCAGCGAAAAGCGTCTGGCGGAGCTGGAGCATCAGATGACGATGCCCGGCTTTTATGACGATCAGGAGCGCAGCCAGAAGATCATCAGCGAGATGGGCGAGGTCAAGAACAAGCTGGAGCGCTTCGGCAAGCTGTCCACCCAGTACGAGGAAGCAGAAACCCTGCTGCTGATGATCGAGGAGGAAAACGACCCCTCTCTGGCAGCCGAGGGCGAGGAAGCGGTCAACGCTGTCGAAAAATCCATCGACGAGCTGCAGCTGATGACGATGCTCAACGGCGAGTACGACCACAACAACGCCATTCTGACCTTCCACGCCGGCACCGGCGGCACCGAGGCGCAGGATTGGGCGGAGATGCTGTTCCGTATGTACAGCCGCTGGGCGGAGGCGCACGGCTACAATGTAGAGGTGCTGGACGTGCTGGACGGCGACGAAGCCGGCATCAAGTCTGCCTCCATGATGATCAAGGGTGCCAACGCCTACGGTATGCTCAAGAGCGAGCATGGCGTGCATCGTCTGGTGCGCATCAGCCCGTTTGACGCCAACGCCCGCCGCCAGACCAGCTTCTCCAGCCTGGAGGTTATGCCCGAGCTGGACAACAACATCAATATTGAGATCAACCCCGCCGACATCGAAATGCAGGTGTACCGTTCCTCCGGCGCGGGCGGTCAGCACATCAACAAGACCTCCTCCGCCGTGCGTCTGATCCACAAGCCCACCGGCATTGTGACCAGCTGCCAGACCCAGCGCAGCCAGCTGCAGAACCGCGAGTACGCTATGGAAATGATGAAAGCCAAGCTGTACCAGATCGCTTTGCAGCAGCACAAGGATAAAATCGACGACATCAAGGGCGTGCAGAACGAAATTGCCTGGGGTCACCAGATCCGCAGCTATGTCTTTATGCCCTACACGCTGGTCAAGGATCACCGCACCAACTACGAGAGCGGCAACGTGCAGGCGGTCATGGACGGCGACCTCGACGGCTTTATCTACGCCTACCTGAAGGCCAGCTCCCGCGGCGAGCTGCAGGACGTGTAAGCTATGGACAGCCGTTTTTTCCGGTTGACCACCTCACTGGGGCGGCTGCAGAAGCTGATCCGGAAAATCAAGACCGAGGGTATGGGGCGCGTGGCGCTCAAGGGCAGCGACACCGTGGTGCTGTGCCAGCTGGCGGCGTACCCGCAGGGGCAGCGCTTTGCGGAGCTGACCGAGCGCTGTGAGCTGGACCCGGCGCTGATTTCCCGCACATTGGCAGGTCTGACCCGCGCGGGCTACGTCAACAAGGAGGGCGCGCCCGGCAAGTACAATGCCCTGTATACCCTGACCCCGGACGGGCAGCAGTGCGCAGACCGTGTGGATGCCGTCATTGCGGCATTCCGGCGGCAGGCGGACAACGGCATCACGCCCGAGGAACTGGAAACCTTTTACAGCGTGCTGCAGCGGATGACCGCCAATCTGGAAGGGGCGTTGCAGGATGCCCCCGCCCTGTTTGCCCCCCTGCACAAAGAAAACTGACACATTTGCCCCCAAATGCCCCAAAACGGCGTTTGGGGGCTTTATTTGTTCATAATCGGCGGGTATACTAATACCAACTACCCGAAAGGAGCAATCCCTTTTTATGGAATCACAACAGGGTCTTACCGCGCAGGAGGTCGAGCGCCGCCGTCAGGCAGGGCAGAGCAACCGCGCCCCGCAGTCCGCCACCAAGACGGTGGGGCAGATCGTGCGGGACAATATCTGCACCTACTTCAACCTGGTTTTTATGGTGCTGGCGGTCATGCTGGCGCTGGTCGGCTCGTGGCTGAATATGGGCTTTCTGGGCATTGTGTTCTGCAATACCATCATCGGCATTTTTCAGCAGCTGCGCGCCAAAAAGACCGTGGACGAGCTGACGCTGGTATCTGCCCGGCGGGTGCGCTGCCTGCGCGGCGGCACTTGGGGCGAGCAGCTTTCGGAGGAGCTGGTCAAGGATGACGTGGTGGAGTTCGGCGCGGGGGATCAGATCGTGGCGGACGCGGTGGTGCTTTCCGGCACTGCACAGGCGAATGAATCGCTGCTGACCGGCGAAGCCAACCCCATCACCAAGACGGCGGGGGATGCGCTGCGCTCCGGCAGTTATCTGATGGCGGGGCGCTGTGTGGCGCGCCTGACCCGCGTGGGTGCCGACAGCTACGCCAACCGGCTGACAGCGGCGGCGCAGACGGACGGACACAAGGTCGCCAAGGGCGAGATGATGCGTTCGCTGGATAAGCTGATCCGCGTCATCGGCATTGCGCTGATCCCCGTGGGGGCGGCGCTTTTGTATAAGCAGCACTGGGTGCTGGAATTGAGTATGCGCAGCAGCGTTGAAAGCACGGTGGCGGCGCTGATCGGTATGATCCCCGAGGGGCTGTATCTGCTGACCAGCGTGGCGCTGGCGGTGGGTATGATGCGCCTTGCCGGGCGGCGGGTGCTGACGCAGGATATGAACTGCATTGAAACGCTGGCGCGGGTGGACGTGCTGTGTGTGGATAAAACCGGCACCATCACCGAGCCGACGATGCAGGCGGGTGAGCCGATCCCGCTGGCAGACTGCCCCGATTTAAACGATGTGCTGTGCAGTTGCTACGCGGGGGACATCCCCGACAACGACACCGGCAGGGCGCTGCAAAAGGCGTATGGGCAGGGCAAGCCCCGCTGGGCGGTGGGGCAGACGATCCCCTTTAACACTGCCTACAAATACAGTGCCAAAACCCTGCAGGGCTGGGGAATGTGCGTGGTGGGTGCGCCGGACGTGCTGGCAGGGGCGCGCAGCGCCGAGTTTGCCCCGCAGTTGACCGCCCTGCTGGATACCGGCTGCCGCGTGCTGCTGCTGGCACGGTATGACGGCACGCTGGCACCGGGCGATAAGCCGGATGCCGAACGGCTGCAATTTCTGGCGCTGCTGCCGCTGCAAAACCCCATCCGCGCCAACGCCCCCAAGACCTTTGCCTACTTCGCCAAGCAGGGGGTGCAGGTCAAGGTGATTTCGGGCGATGACCCGCGCGCGGTCAGCCGTGTGGCGGCGCAGGCGGGCATTGCGGGGGCGGAAAACTGGGTGGATGCCTCCCGCCTGCAAAATGACCGCGAGCTGGCAAGCGCAGCCGCACAGGCAACGGTGTTCGGGCGCGTTACCCCGGAGCAAAAGCGCAAGCTGGTACACGCCCTGCAGGCACAAAGCCACACAGTCGCTATGACGGGCGATGGCGTAAATGACGTGCTGGCGTTAAAAGATGCCGACTGCGGCATTGCCATGGCAAGCGGCGCACAGGCTGCCGCGCAGGTGGCGCAGCTGGTTTTGCTGGATTCGGATTTCGGTGCGCTGCCCGCCGTTGTGGGCGAGGGTCGCCGCGTTATCAACAACATCCAGCGCTCGGCGTCGCTGTTTTTGGTCAAAAATATATTCTCGCTGCTGCTCAGTATGGTGGCGCTCTGCCTGCCGCTGGCATACCCCTTTAAGCCGCTGCAGCTTTCGCTGGTGTCATCGGTGACCATCGGGATACCCAGCTTTATTCTGGCGCTGGAGCCGAACCGTGAGCTGGTGCGCGGGCGCTTTTTGCGCAATGTGCTGCGCGCCGCCCTGCCCGGCGGGCTTACGGATTTTCTGCTGGTGTTCTGCGCAATGGGCTTCGGCTTTGCGTTTGACCTGCCCGCCGACACGGTGGAAACCATCTGTACGCTGGTCGTGCTGACGGTGGGTATCTGCGTGCTGTGGGGCGTCTGCCGCCCCTTTACACCGTGGCATTGGGTGCTGTGGGGCAGCTGTGCGGTGCTGGGCTACGGCGGCGCGGTGCTTGTGGCACCGTGGCTGGATCTTGTCTGGCTCGACCTCGGCGGCAGTCTGGTGCTGCTGGTTTTGCTTGCCTTGGTGCCGCCCACCCTGTACGCCGTGACACTGGCAATGGATCGGCTGCGCAGCACCGCCGCAGAGCTTGTGCAAAAAATGCGGCAGTAATCAAAACAAAAGCACCGCACAGCAAAAAACTGTGCGGTGCTTTCCTTTACGCCCGGAACAGGCGATTATTTTTTGTGGTACTTGCGATCCTCTTCCTCGTACACGGGGTCGCAGGTCAGGTGCATACCCAGCTTTTTCAGCGTATCGGTATCCACGGCAGACAGAATGACCGTGGAGTGGATGTCGCAGCCCTTCAGCTTGGGGATCTGGTGCAGCGCGGTGTTGGCGGCTTCGCCATCAGCGGCGGAGCCGGACAGCGCAATCAGAATCTCATCGGTGTGCAAGCGGGGGTTCTTGCTGCCCAAGTAGTTGGTTTTCAGCGTCTGGATCGGCTCAATGGTGCGCTGGCTGACCAAATCCAATTCCTGGTCAATGGCGGCGAGCTTTTTCAGCGCGTTCAGCAGTGCGGAGGACGCAGCGCCCAGCAGGGGACCGGTCTTGCCGGTCACAACGGTGCCGTCGGGCAGCTCAATCGCCACAGCGGGGGCGCCGCCGGTGGCAGCGCTGCAGGCGTGCGCCTGTACCTCAACGGCGCGCTCGCCCACAGCCACACCGGCTTGGCTCAGCAGCATTTCCAGTTTGTAAAGCTCCTGCTGGGTGGCGTTGCCGTTGATCTTGCGGTCACACAGACACTTGAAATACCGGCGCAGGATCTCTTTTTTGCTGGCCTCGCAGCATACGGCGTCATCGGTAATGCAGTTGCCCGCCATATTCACGCCCATATCGGTGGGGGAACGGTAGGGACTCTTGCCGGCAATCAGCTCAAACATTGCATTGACAACGGGGAAAATCTCAATGTCACGGTTGTAGTTGACGGCGGTCTTGCCGTAAGCCTCCAGATGGAACGGGTCGATCATATTGACGTCGTTCAGGTCGGCGGTGGCGGCCTCGTAGGCAAGGTTTACGGGGTGCTTCAGCGGCAGGTTCCAGATGGGGAAGGTTTCAAACTTGGCGTAGCCTGCCTTGACGCCGCGCTTGTACTCGTGGTACAGCTGGGACAGGCAGACTGCCATCTTGCCGCTGCCGGGACCGGGCGCAGTAATGACCACCAGCGGGCGCTCGGTTTCGATGTACTCGTTTTTGCCGTAGCCGTCGTCGCTTACGATACGGGCGACATCGTTGGGGTAGCCGGCAATTTTATAGTGGCGGAAGCTGCGGATGCCCACGCTGTGCAGCTTGTTCTCAAACTTTTCTACCTCGGGGTGGGCGGTGTACATCGTAATGCAGACGCTGCCCACAAACAGCCCCATACCTTGGAAAGCGTCGATCAGGCGCAGAACGTCCATATCATAGGTAATGCCGTAGTCGCCGCGCATCTTATTGTTGACGATGTCCTCGGCGCTGATGACGACCACGATCTCGGCCTGCGCCTTCAGCTGCAGCAGCATCTGCAGCTTGGAATCAGGCTGAAAGCCCGGCAGCACGCGGGAGGCGTGGTAGTCGTCAAACAGCTTGCCGCCAAATTCCAGATACAGCTTGTTGTCAAACTGCGTAATGCGTTCACGGATGCACGCCGACTGTGTTTTTAAGTAGGCGTCATTATCAAATCCCAGCTTCATAACCGCTCCTTTATATCCTTCAAACTCCAAATTTATCTAGTTTACAGTATACCATATTGCGGGGCGGGTTACAATGCACTGGCGGCAAAAAATTTGCGCAAAAATGCCGGGGCAAGCCTGCCCCGGCAGAAATCAGCCGATATTACACAAAGCCCAGCAGCGTGCCGACGGTATGCACCAAAAATGCCATGACCCACGCAATGGCGCATTGCAGCAGCACCACACCGGCGGCGGCACGGGCGCTGCCCAGCTCTCGCTTGACGGCCGCCACGGCAGCCACACAGGGGGTATACAGCAGGGTAAACACCAGAAATACCACGGCGGTAAACGGGGTGAACAGGGTGTCCAGCGCCACCTCGCCGCCCAGCAGCACGGTCAGGGTGGAAACCACACTCTCCTTGGCGGTAAAGCCGGTGATCAGCGCGGTGGAAACCCGCCAATCGCCAAAGCCCAAGGGGGCAAACAGCGGGGCGATCCAGCTGCCCAGCATGGCCAGCAGACTGCTGTCGGGTGTGGCGGCTACGTTCAGGCGGGCATCAAAGGTCTGCAGGAACCAAATCAGCACGGTTGCCACAAAGATGATGGTGAACGCCTTCTGCAAAAAGTCGCGCGCCTTTTCCCAAATCAGCTGCCCCACGCTGCGCGCGGAGGGGAAGCGGTAGTTGGGCAGCTCCATCACAAAGGGAACCGGCTCGCCCTTGTACTTGGTGATTTTTAAAACCAGCGCGTACAGGATGCCGCACAAAATGCCGAACAGATACAGCCCGATCATAACCGGGGCGCGCAGTGCCGGCGCAAAAAAGGCGGCGGTAAACATACCGTAAATGGGCAGCTTGGCAGAGCAGCTCATAAACGGGGTCAGCAAAATGGTCATCTTGCGGTCGCGGTCACTGGACAGCGTGCGGGTCGCCATAATGGCGGGTACCGAGCAGCCGAAGCCGATCAGCATCGGCACAAAGCTGCGCCCCGAAAGCCCGATGCGGCGCAAAAGCTGATCCATCACAAACGCCACACGCGCCATATAGCCGGTGTCCTCCAAAATGGAGAGGAAGAAGAACAGCGTCACGATGATGGGCAAAAAGCTCAATACGCTGCCCACACCGGCAAAAATGCCGTCAATGACAAGGCTGTGAACCACAGGGTTGATGCCGTAGGCGGTCAGGGCGCTGTCTACAAGCGCCGTCAGCGCGTCAATGCCGAGGGTCAATAGGTCAGAAAGCGCCGCACCGATGACCCCGAAGGTCAGCCAGAACACCAGCGCCATAATGCCGATAAAGCAGGGCAGGGCGGTGTACTTGCCGGTCAGCACGCGGTCGATGGCAACGCTGCGCTTATGCTCGCGGCTTTCGCCGGGGCGCACCACGGTTTTTTCGCACAGGCGCTCAATAAAGCTGAAGCGCATATCCGCCAGCGCCGCCTCGCGGTCCAGCCCGGTGTCGCTTTCCAGCTCGGCAATCGTATGCCCCAGCATATCGGTTTCGTTTTTGTCAAGCCCCAGCGCCTGCTCGATCAGCGGGTCGCCCTCCACCAGCTTGGTGGCGGCAAAGCGGGCGGGCAGCCCGGCACGCACGGCGTGGTCCTCGATCAGGTGGTTGACGGCGTGGATGCAGCGGTGTACCGCACCGTCGCGCCCGTCGGCGGCGTCGCAAAAGTCGATGCGCCCGGGGCATTCGCGGTGGCGGGCAACGTGCAGCGCGTGTTCGACCAGCTCGTCTATGCCCTCGTTTTTGGCGGCGGAGATCGGCACCACCGGTACGCCCAATAAATCCTCCAACTTGTTGACCATAACGGTGCCGCCGTTGGCGCGCACCTCATCCATCATATTCAGCGCCAGCACCATCGGGATACCCAGCTCCATCAGCTGCATGGTCAGGTAGAGGTTGCGCTCAATATTGGTCGCATCTACGATATTTATAATGCCGTCCGGGTGGGTGTTCAGCAAAAAGTCACGGGTGACGATCTCCTCACTGGAATAGGGCGACAGCGAGTAGATGCCCGGCAGATCGGTCACGACAGCCTCACTGTGACCGCGGATAACACCATCCTTGCGGTCCACCGTCACGCCGGGAAAGTTGCCGACGTGCTGGTTGGAGCCGGTCAATTGGTTGAACAGCGTCGTTTTGCCGCAGTTCTGGTTGCCCGCCAAGGCAAACTTCAGCGGCTGCCCCTTGGGGATGACCGTGCCGTTTTTGCGGTCGCGGTAGCTGGGCGCCTTGCGCAGCTCGCCCACGCCGGGGTGGGGGACCGGGGTGTGGCGGCGCTCGGCGCGGGCAACGCGGTTGGTTTCGTGAACGTGGTCCACTTCGATTTTGGCGGCATCCGCCAGGCGCAGCGTCAACTCGTATCCGCGCAGCTCCAGCTCAATGGGGTCGCCCATGGGGGCGACCTTGCGCAGGGTCACCTCGGTACCCGGCGTAAGCCCCATATCCAGCAGGTGATGGCGCAGTTCGCCCTCGCCGCCGATGGTGGACAGGATGGCATCCTGTCCTACTTTCAATTGATCCAGTGTCATAACGATTCCCTCTGTTTTGCCATAAAATTCAAAAAAAAGTATAGCACGCTCCACGCGGGATGACAAGAGCTGACACAGCATATTTTGCCGCCAAACTGCACAAAAAAGGACCCGCCCGGGCAGGGCAGGTCGGTGACAATTTCTATAGGGACAAAATCAGCAGATGAAAAACCCGCCGCGTCCGCCGCAGCAGCACCAGCTCATAATATTGCACAGCAAAAGATACATCCAGAACGACAGGCAGAACCGCCCCGGCGTGCCGCTGGGCTGGGCGTAGGGCTGCTGGTAGCCGGCGTAATCGCGCCCCGGGCGCTGCAATTGATCCAGCAGGTTCTGGTAGGCATAATTGTTGGGCTGCATCGAAACCGCCGTGCGGGCTTCCTCCTGCGCGCGGATGTTGTTGCCCAAGCCCTGATGCGCCAAGGCGGCATAGTAATGCCACTGCGCCGTGCGCTCGGCGGCGGAAATGCCGTTCAGGGTGTTCAGGGCTTCCTCGTAAAAGCCGCTGCGGATATAGTTCGCTGCAGCGCGCATCTCGCTGCTTTCCTGCCCGGAGGTGTAGGTCTGCTGGTTGGCGCTGCTGTAAAAGCCGAACCCGAACGGTCCGTAGGCAAAGCCGCTGAACGGCTCCTGATAGTCGTAGCCGCTCTGGCGGGTATAGCTGCCGGTGCCGCCTTGGCTGTAGCTTTGCCCGCCGCCCTGCTTGCGGCGCATAATTTCGCTGTAGGCTGCCTGTACCTCCTTAAAATGCTCCTCGGCGGCGGGGTCGTCGGGGTGCAGGTCGGGGTGGTACTGCTTGCACTTCTGGCGGTAGGCTTTTTTCAGGGTTTCGTCATCGGCACCGGGGGTGATGCCCAGTACACTGTATGGATCGGTCATTGGGTGCGTCCCTCTCTGCGTTTTCTCAGCGGTGCGTAAAGGCTCCACACACCGGCGTAGATGGTATTATACAAAAGCTGCCCTTCGGGCGTTTCCTTTAAAATAGGCAGCATCTCAAACTGCTTGGCGCACTGCCCCATCTGCAGGGTCAGCAGGTCGTGGCAGCGCTGCTCGTACTCGGCGGGGGGCAGGGTGTCCGCCAGAACCTGCAGGGCGTTAAAGCGCCCGCGACGGCGATCTCTGTCAAGGTCATCGTAGGCGTCCATCAGGTAGATAAAACCGCCCAGACCCTGTCCCACACCGCACAGCACCTGCCGCCATTCGTCGTCCCGGCAGGCGAAAATCTCGCCCAACAGCGTGCCGAAGGTGCGGCACAGGGCGTCCAGATCGTGGCTGTTGGCACCCTCCAAACGGTTCAGCGCATCCAGCCCGCTGACCACGGCGCGGTATTGGCGGGGGTGCCGCCGCTCGATCTCCGGCAAAAACGGCTGCAGCTGTTCTGCCCGGCGTCGGCTGCTTTGGCGTTGGTCATCCTGCCAGTCGTCCAGATAGTTATAATACGCCAGCAGCACCGTCATATCCGCGGCATACTCTATAAAGGCATTGTCGGCGCGGGGGCGGGGCTTTACCGGGTGGGGTGGGCAGCGCCCGGCGGTAAGCTGTGTTTCCGGCTCGTACAGGGCGCTCAGCAGCAGGGCGGCAAAGGTCATATCATAGCTTAAGGCCAGCTGCGCAGCGCGTCCGTACCGTCTGCCCAAGGTGCGGCAAAGCCCGCAGTAATAGGCTTGGTAGCAGTCCAGCGCCGCCTTGCCCAGCCCTTTGCGATAGATGGTAACATAGCCGAACATAACACGTCAACTCTTTTTTGTAAAGTGGGTGTGGCACTTGGGGCAGGTGATGGCAATATTGCCGCGCCCGCGCGGTACGCGCAGCTCCTGCCGGCAGCCGGGGCAGCGGAAGTATTTGTACTGTTTGCGCTGCTTAAAACGCATCCGGTATTTGCTGAACCACGCTGTGACCTTGCCGCGGTAAAACAGGTACTTGCTGTTTTCGGCGCGGCGCTGATAGAAATTGCGGCTCAGGGTGCGGTAGTAGCAATACGCCAGCAGCGCAAGCCCGCCCCAATACAAAACGGCGGAAAACCATGTGCCGAGCAAAATGCAAACCAAGCTGCATACGGACAAAAACGCGCTGAACTGGTCAAAGCCGTAGCGACCTGCCATAAAGCGCCGGAACCAGTTTTTCATACTGCCAACACCTTTCCGGTGCGTGTTTATCTACGGCAACACCGCACAATTCCCGCCTAACGGCTCAAGCACCGCTTCGGCGGATCTCCGCGCCAAGAGCCGCCGCAAGCGGCGGTTGCGCTCCGAAGCGCCTCGCTGCGGCTCGGTGTGCGGCACAGCATCTGCGTTGCCAAAATGCTCGATAATGTCGGGTTGCGGTACCCGCATCGTGCTTCGGGGACAAAAGCCCCTCGCACTCTGCGACCGCTGCCCCTGC
>SFOX01000021.1 GCA_004552305.1 Subdoligranulum variabile
TCCTTGCAGGCTTCCCAGCGGCGGTGCCCGCTGATGACCTCGTACAGCCCGTTTTCCTTGGGGCGTACCAGAATCGGGGTGATGATGCCGCTTTCCCCTATGCTGTCCATTAGCTCCCGCATTTCCAAATCGTGCCGGACTTGGAACGGGTGGTTGGCAAAGGGTCGCAGCCTCTCTAATGGTATCGCTTGCTCTGCGCCTGCCAGATAAGATACTTCATTTTTGCTCATAGCTTTGCGCTCCTAATCGTAAATTTCGCATTTTTGGGGGTATCCTTAAGTGACCTTGTTTGGGCCCGAAAATGTACCCATCAAACCGTGTACATTTTCAGGAAAATGTACAAAATGGGGCAAAATAAAACAAAAAGTCCCGAATTGCAGATACAAGCAATTCGGGACTTGATAGGATTTATAGAAGAACCTTAACTGTCAGGTCTTTCCAATTCCCCGGCCAAAGTACGTAACCACGCGAATTTCGATAGGCGCGAGCCTGTTCGTAATTCAACTGAATGGTTATACTCGCTGGCAAATCAGCCGCGAGGCGACTTGATGGCTGCCTGAGCGGCGGCCAGACGGGCGATGGGAACACGGAAGGGAGAGCAGCTGACGTAGTCCAGACCAACGTTGTGGCAGAACTCGACGCTGGAGGGGTCACCGCCGTGCTCACCGCAGATGCCCAGACCCAGGTTGGGATTGGTGGCGCGACCGTCGGCAGCAGCCATCTTGACCAGCTTGCCTACGCCGATCTGATCCAGATGCTGGAACGGATCGCTCTCGTAGATCTTGTTGTCGTAGTAGGCAGACAGGAACTTGGCAGCGTCGTCACGGCTGAAGCCGAAGGTCATCTGGGTCAGGTCGTTGGTGCCGAAGCTGAAGAAGTCAGCTTCCTTGGCGATCTCGCCGGCAGTCAGGGCTGCACGGGGGATTTCGATCATGGTGCCGACCTCGTACTTCATGTCAACACCGGCAGCGGCGATCAGGGCATCGGCAGTCTTGACGACAACGTCCTTGACGAACTTCAGCTCCTTGACCTCGCCAACCAGAGGAATCATGATGTGAGGGGTAATCATCTTGCCGGTTTCGGCAGAAACCTTGATGGCAGCCTTGATGACAGCGTTGGTCTGCATCTCGGCGATTTCGGGGTAGGTGACAGCCAGACGGCAGCCACGGTGACCCATCATGGGGTTGAACTCGTGCAGGCTTACCACAACGTTGTTCAGCTCTTCAGCGGTCATACCCATATCCTTTGCCAGAGCCTCGATATCCTCGGCCTTGGTGGGCAGGAACTCATGCAGCGGCGGATCCAGATAACGGATGGTCATCGGACGATCGCCCATGATGCGGTACATAGCGGTGAAGTCAGCCTCCTGGAAGGGTTCAACCTTAGCCAGGGCAGCCTTGCGCTCCTCAACGGTACGGGCGCAGATCATCTCGCGGACAGCCTTGATGCGGTCCTCGGCAAAGAACATATGCTCGGTACGGCACAGACCGATACCCTCGGCACCCATATCGACAGCGTTCTGCGCGTCCTTCGGGTTGTCGGCGTTGGTCATGACCTTCATCTGGCGGTTGGCGTCAGCCCAGCCCATAAAGCGCTTGAAGTTGGCGTTCTCAGTGGAAGCGACGGTGGCGATCTGACCCTCGTAGATGTTGCCGGTAGAGCCATCAATGCTCATCCAGTCGCCCTCGTGGAAGGTGTGACCGTTGATGGTGATGACCTTGGCGTCATAGTCGATGGCGACAGTGTTATCGTTGCCGCAGCCGGAAACGCAGCAGGTACCCATACCACGGGCAACAACGGCGGCGTGGCTGGTCATACCGCCACGGACGGTCAGGATGCCCTGAGAAACCTGCATACCGACGATATCCTCGGGGCTGGTTTCCAGACGAACCAGAACGACCTTCTTCCAAGCGTCGTCCTTGACCTTCTCCTCGGCGTCCTCAGCGCTGAAGACAACACGACCGCAGGCAGATCCCGGAGAAGCAGCCAAGCCCTTGCCGATAGCCTCGGCAGCCTTCAGGGCAGCGGCGTCAAACTGGGGATGCAGCAGGGTGTCCAGCTGCTTGGGCTCAACGCGCAGAACAGCGGTCTGCTCGGTGATAACGCCCTCGTCCACCAGGTCGCAGGCAATCTGCAGAGCAGCCTGGGCGGTACGCTTGCCGTTACGGGTCTGCAGCATGAAGAGCTTGCCATCCTCGATGGTGAACTCCATGTCCTGCATATCCTTGTAGTAGTTCTCGAGGCGGGTTGCGATCTCAACGAACTGATCGTAAACCTCGGGCATCTCCTCATGCAGCTTGCTGATGGGAGAAGGAGTACGGATACCGGCGACGACGTCCTCGCCCTGAGCGTTGATGAGGTATTCGCCCATCAGCTTCTTCTCGCCGGTAGCGGGGTTACGGGTGAACGCAACGCCGGTGCCGGAACGCATACCGGAGTTGCCGAACGCCATCTGCTGCACGTTGACAGCGGTGCCCCACTCGTAGGGGATCTCGTTCATCTTACGATAGACGTTGGCGCGGGGGTTGTCCCAAGAACGGAAAACGGCCTTGACAGCGCCGATCAGCTGCTCCTTGGGATCCTGCGGGAACTGCTCGCCCTGCTTCTCGAGGTAGATTTCCTTGAACTCCTTGACCAGCTCTTTCAGGTCATCGGCCGTCAGGTCAACGTCGAGGGTAACGCCCTTGCGCTCCTTCATGGCGTCGATGCGCTCCTCAAAGAAGCTCTTGCCCAGCTCCATGACGACATCAGAGTACATCTGGATGAAGCGGCGGTAGCAGTCATAAGCGAAACGGGGGTTGTCAGTCTTTTTGGCCAGACCTTCAACAGCCTGATCGTTCAGACCCAGGTTCAGGATGGTGTCCATCATGCCGGGCATGGACTGACGGGCGCCGGAACGAACGGAAACCAGCAGAGGGTTGTCGATAGAACCGAACTGCTTGCCAGTCTGCTCTTCCAGAATGCCCATATACTTAAAGATATCGGCCTTGATCTCGTCGTTGATCTCGCGGTTGTCGGCATAGTACTGGGTGCAGGCTTCCGTGGTGATGGTAAAGCCCTGAGGCACCGGCATGCCGGCATGGGTCATCTCAGCCAGACCGGCGCCCTTGCCGCCCAGGATGTTTTTCATCGTGGTCTGGTCGCCGCCGAAAGCCTCGTGACCTTCCTTGAACAGGTACAAGAATTTCTTGCTCATAGTTTTCCTCCCAAGTTTGTTTTGGACGTGTGCATTACATAAATCATGTTTGCATAGTCCATTATAACAGACTACAAGAGGAATTTCCAGTGGATTGTTATAAAAATTCTCAATAGATTTGCCGAAAATTGGACAAACTTTTTTGCAGAATCTATTGCAATTTGCACAAAAATCGTGTACATTATAATGGGCAGAAAGTTGAGAATCTATTCTGCCTTCTGCTTTTTGTACAATTTCCCCTGCCGCAAATTTTACAGCCGCCGGGCGGTTTTCGGCTTGCGCAAACGCCCCGGATAGAGTACAATAGCCATAGAACCGCAAAGCAAGAGGAATTGCATAATCATAATATAGTGTATAAGGTAAAGTTAGGAGTGTTTTTGTATGTCCACCGCCAAAGAGAATTTTGAAGCCGTCCAACAGCGCTTTGCCGCTGCGTTTGAATACCACCTGAACAACGGTGTGGAGTTTATCAGCCGCGACGTGTACATCGACCCGGACGTTGTCATTGCGCCGGGTGCCGTGATTCTGCCCGGCTGCATCCTGCGCGGCAAGACCGAAATCGGCGCCGGCTGCGTAATCGGTCCCAACACCCTGCTGGAGGATACCGTCGTGGAGGAAAACTCCACTGTAAACGCCAGCCAGTGCTACCAGAGCCACATCGGTGCCAACAATAAAATCGGTCCCTTTACCCATGTGCGCACCGGCACCAAGACCGCCGAGGGCTGCCATCTGGGCGCCTACGTCGAAACCAAGAACGCCGACTTTGCCGAGGGCAACACCGTAAGCCACCTGACCTATATCGGCGATGCCACCGTGGGCAAATACTGCAACTTCGGCTGCGGCACCGTGACCTGCAACTATGACGGCGAGGGCAAGTTCCACACCACCATCGGCGATTACGCCTTTATCGGCTGCAACACCAACCTGGTTGCCCCCGTGACCGTGGGCGACCACGCCTTTACCGCCGCAGGTTCCACCATCGGGCGCGATGTCCCCGCCGGGGCGCTGGGCATCGAGCGCGCCAAGCAGACCGAAATCGACGGCTGGGGCGAGCGCAAGCTGCAAAAGTACATTGCCAAAAAACAGAAGCTGGAAGCCGACAAGAAAAACGGCTGATACAAGGCTGATGCAAAAGGAAGAAGCTATGCTAGGAATGACCTCCGGGGCGGATTGGCTGATTGCCGGTCTGGGCAACCCCGAACCGAAATACGACGGCACCCGCCACAACGCGGGCTTTGAGGCGCTGGATTATCTGGCGGCGCAGTGGCACTGCGATATGGCCAAGTCCAAGTGGCAGGGGCTGTACGGCACCGCGCAGGTGGACGGACATAAGGTGGTTTTGCTCAAGCCCCTTACCTATATGAATTTAAGCGGGCAGAGCATTGCCCCGGCCGCCAACTTTTTTAAAATTCCCGCACAACACGTCATTGTGCTGTGCGACGACATCACCCAGCAGCCCGGGCATCTGCGTATCCGCCCCAAGGGTTCGGCGGGCGGACACAACGGCTTGAAAAGCATCATTGCCAGCCTTGGCAGCGAGGAATTTGCCCGCATCCGCATCGGCATCGGTGCTAAGCCCAACCCGCAGTACGACTTGGCGGCGTGGGTGCTGGGCAAGCTGCCCGCCGAGGACCGCAAGGCGATGACCGACCGCTACCCCGATGTGGAGGCTGCCGCCCGGCTGATTATGGACGGCAACCTGCCCTATGCGCAGAATAAGTACAATAAGTAATTCACTTCAGAAAGGGTCCTTCCCCATGAGAAATCCCCGTAAGCGCGCTGCCGTTACCCTTGCCGTATGCGCCGTCATGCTGGTTGTTTTCAGTATGGTTGGCTTTCTTTTGGCAACGGGCAAAGGCTCCGGCGAAAAAAAGCACCCCGGCAGCGCCATGCCGAACGGGGTGACCTCGGCAACCGTAAAGCCGGGCGATGCCGGCTCCGAGCCGGTTTCCGCCCCGGAATCCCAGCCCGAATCCCAGCCCGAAGCCCCGTCCGAAGCGCAGCCCGCCGAGCCGGAAAGCGAGCCTGCCGCCAGTCAGGAATTTGCCGGTCTGGCAGAGCAGCCCGCCACCCTGTTTGCGCAGGGGCAGCAGCCCGGCTATAAGACCCCCGCCGACGCCAATATGAACCTGCGGGCAGGTCCCGGCACCGACTTTGACAAGGTGGCGCAGATCCCCATGGGCACTGCCGTTACCGCACTGGGCAGCAACGCCGATGGCAGTTGGGTCGTCGTGCAGTACAACGACAAGTACGGCTGGCTCTGCAAACAATATCTGGAATAACCGTTATGTTTGACCAACTTTTTGCCAAAACACAAGAATTTACCAAACTGGCGCAGGCGCTCGGCACACCGGGGGCTTGCGCCTTATTTGGCATACCCGGTGCCGGGCGTGCCATGGTGTACGCGGCGCTGGCGCGGCACACGGGTGCGCCCCTGTGCATTGTGACCCCCGGCGAGGCGGAGGCGACCCGTTTTGCGGGCGACCTGAACGTGTTGGGCATCCCGGCGGCGGTGTTTCCCGCGCGGGATTATCTGCTGCGTCCCATCGAAGGCACCGGGCGTGAGTACGAGTACCGCCGCCTGAGCGTTCTGGGTGACCTTGTGGGCGGGCGGCTGCGCGCCGTCTGTGTGCCGCAGGAGGCGCTGACCCAATACACCACCCCGCGCGCGGATTTTTGCGCCAACACCCGCACGCTGCACGCCGGGGACACCCTGCCGCGCGAGGAACTGACCGCGCTGTTGTACAGCGCCGGGTACACCCGCCGCACCCAAGTGGACGGACCGGGGCAGTTTTCGGTGCGCGGCGACATTGTGGATATCTACGCCCCCGATATGAAGCAGCCCGTGCGTATGGAGTTTTGGGGCGATGAGATCGACACCCTGCACACCTTTGACCTTGCCAGCCAGCGCCGGGACGAGAGTATTTCCAAAATATACGTCAGCCCTGCGCGGGAGGTCCTGCTGGGCGCACCGCCCGCTGCCGCCGAGCTGCTGCGCGCCTTTTTAAAAAAGCAGCGCGGCAAAAAGCGCACCGCGCTGGAAAGCTGCCTTGCCCCCGAGCTGAGCCAGCTGGACGCCGGGGTTATGCCGGTGAATATGGACAAATATCTCACCGTGCGCTATCCCGAACCTGCCACCGTGCTGGATTATCTGGACGAACCGCTGTTGATTTTTGAGGAGCCTGCCTCCGTAAAGGAAGCGCAGCGTGCGGCGGATTTCCGCCGGGGCGAGGAGCTTGCCGCGCTGCTGCAGGACGGCGTGCTGGCTGCCGGGCTGGGTGAGCTGTACGCCAATGCCGCGTGGCTGTGGGCGCAGACCGGACGCTACCCCACCATCTGCGCCGAAAACTTTGCGCGCAGTATGCCGGACATTCCCTTGAAAATCGTGGTCAATGCGCCCGCGCACACCCTGCCCGCGTGGGGCGGCGAGGTTGCCGCCCTGCTGGAGGATGTGAACCCGCTGTGCAGCGGCGGTGCCGCCGTGACCGTGATGGCAGGTACCGCCCGCGCGGCAGCCGGTCTTGCCAACGACCTGCGCACCCACGGCCTGCAGGTCACCACCGATGCGGCCGCCGCGCCCGCCGCCGGGCTGGTGCAGGTGCTGCCCGGGCAGTTGAGCGCCGGGTGCAGCCTGCCGTTTGCCAAATACGCCGTCATCACCGCCCGCGCCTTTGGCGTGAGCAGCGTGCAGAAAAAGAAAAAACGCAGCAAGGATGCCCTGAACAGTCTGAGCGAAATTTCCGAGGGCGATCTGGTCGTACACCAGAACCATGGCATCGGGCGCTATGCGGGCATCCAGCGTATGACCGTGCAGGGCGTGACCAAGGACTACCTGCGCATCCAGTACGATAAAAAGGACGTTTTGTATGTGCCGGTCACCCAGCTGGATTTGCTTTCGCGCTATACCGCGCCCGGCGACAGCGACAATGTCAAGCTGAGCCGCCTTGGCGGCGGCGACTGGGTCAAGACGCGCAAGCGGGTCAAGGCCGCCACCGAGGCGATGGCGAAGGAGCTGATTGAGCTGTACGCCCGCCGCAAGCAGGCAAAGGGCTACGCCTTCCCCGACGACGACACCTGGCAGGGGGATTTCGAGCAGCGCTTTGCCTACGACGAAACCCCCGACCAGCTGACCTGCGCCGCCGACATCAAGCACGATATGGAGCAGCCCTACCCGATGGATCGCCTGTTGTGCGGCGACGTCGGCGTGGGCAAGACCGAGGTTGCCCTGCGTGCAGCGTTCAAGTGCGTGATGGGCGGCAAGCAGTGCGCTATCCTGGCGCCCACGACCATTCTGGCGTGGCAGCACTTCAACACCGCCATTGCGCGTATGGAGTCCTTCCCCATCCGCATCGGTCTGCTGAGCCGCTACCGCAGCGCCAAGGAGCAAAAAGAAACGCTGCGCGGTTTAAAAGACGGCACCGTGGACATTGTGGTGGGTACCCACCGGCTGCTTTCAGACGATGTGAAGTTCAAGGATTTAGGGCTGGTCATCATTGACGAGGAGCAGCGCTTCGGCGTAAAGCACAAGGAAAAGCTCAAGCAGAATTTCATCGGTGTGGATATGCTGACGCTGTCCGCCACGCCCATTCCGCGCACGCTGAATATGGCGCTTTCGGGCATACGCGATATGAGTACCATCGAGCAGCCGCCCTTTGAGCGCCAGCCCATCGAAACCTATGTGCTGGAATATGACGCGGGCATCGTGGCCGAGGCGATCCGCAAGGAGCTGGCACGCGGCGGGCAGGTGTATTACCTGCACAACCGCGTGGAAACCATTGACGCCTGCGCCGCACGCATCGGGCAGATGGTGCCGGGTGCGCGCATCGGCATTGCCCACGGCAAAATGACTGAGGAGCAGATTTCCTCGGTCTGGCAGCAGCTGTTGGATAATGAGATCGACATTCTGGTCTGCACCACGCTGATTGAAACCGGCGTGGACGTGCGCAACTGCAACACGCTGATTATCGAAAACGCCGACCGTATGGGGCTTAGCCAGCTGTACCAGATCCGCGGGCGGGTGGGGCGTTCCTCCCGCAAGGCGTATGCCTACTTTACCTTTACCCGTGACAAGGTCCTGACCGAGATCGCCGCCAAGCGGCTTTCCGCCATACGGGAGTTTACCTCCTTCGGCTCCGGCTTCCGCATTGCCATGCGCGATTTGCAGATACGCGGCGCGGGCAGCCTGCTGGGACACAGCCAGCACGGGCATATGGAAGCCGTGGGCTACGATTTGTATGTAAAAATGCTGGGGCAGGCGATCAGCGCCGCCCGCGGCGAGCCGCCCGCACCCGACAAAAGCGATTGTCTTGTAGATATTTCTATCGACGCCTTTTTGCCGGAGGATTACATCCCCGACGCCGCCGGGCGCATCGAGGCGTACAAGCGCATTGCCGCCATTGAAACCCCCGCCGACGCCGAGGATGTGCTGGATGAATTGATCGACCGTTACGGCGACCCGCCCAAGAGCGTGCAGGGGCTGGTAGATGTTTCGCTGGTGCGCGTGACCGCCGCCCGTGTCGGCATTGCGGAGATCGTGCAGCGCGGCGACCAGCTGATTTTGTACAGTGACATTGTGGGTCCGCGCCAGCTGGGCGCGATTATGGAGCAGTTCCCCCACCGCGTGCTGTACAACGCCATGGGACGCCCGTATTTCAGCCTGCGCGTACAGCGCGGCGAAAGCCCACTGACCCTTTTGCGCGATGTTGTGACCCTTTTGCCCGGCGCACAGCCCGCATCGAAATAGCCGAAAGAAAAACCCGCTCTCCCCAAAATGGGGAGGGCGGGTTTTCAGCCTGTAGAAAAAGCAAATTTGTATCCATTTTCATCGGCGGACATCTGCCGGCGATGAAAATATCTCTAGAGCACAAAATCGTTTTCGAGTCGCCGTTAGGCATGAGAACGCGATTTTGTGCGATAGGGTGAATCCAAAGGAGGGGTGCAGGAGCGTGGCGCAGCCATACTGCGACGAACCCCTTCTTTGCGCGTGTCGGGTTTCCCGACACGCTCAACCGATATTCATATCCACAGCCTTGGGTACGCCGTTCACCTTGCCGGTGCTGGTGTACTGCCAGATGTTGTAGTGGTAGTTAAAGCTCAGCGTGTCGCGGTACTGGGCGATCCAGATGCGGTACTTGCTGATGTTGGCAAAGTTCAGCGCATTGTAGAACCAGCTTGCGTAGGAGTAAACGCCCGCTGTATACCCGGCACCGCGAATGGTTTCACAGAACGCCACGGCGTTGGCGGTGCGCTGGGCGGCGCTGATGCCATCGGCGCGCCCGGTGTCCCCGGCGACCTTTTCGGTGTCGTAGTAGACGCCCACCGGCAAGCCGTACCCGGCGCAAAGGCTCAGCACCATGCTGGCTTCCTCGACAGCCTCTGCCTCGTCAACGGCCTGGCTGTAGAAGTAGACGCCGACCTTCAGCCCCGCCGACGTTGCACCTTGGATGTTGGCGCGGAACTGCGAGTCCTCGACCAAAGCGCCGCTGCCGTAGCCGCGGTAGCCCACACGGATGATGGCAAAGGTGATGCCGTCCGCCTTGACGGCGTTCCAGTCGATAACGCCCTGATACTTGGAAACATCAATACCGCGGGCGGTGCGGTTCAAGGCACCGTCAGCGCCAAAGGTGTACACATCGCCCCGAATCACCTGGTTGCCGGTGACCGGCTGATGGGTTGCCGGGTCATAATAATACGTCACACCGTCAATATCATTCCAGCCCGTGTATTCGTAAAGGATGGTTTCGGTGCTTTCCACCGCAAAACCGTAGCCCGCCAGCTCGGCTGCCGGGATCTCTGCGGGAAAGCCGGCAGTGGGGTCGGTGGGGGTGGGTGTCGGGGTCGGCGCAGAGGACGACTCCGAACCCGAAGAAGATTCCGAGCCGGAGGAGGACTCCGAGCCGGAAGAAGATTCCGAGCCGGAGGAAGATTCCGAACCGGAGGACGATTCCGAACCCGAAGAAGATTCCGAACCGGAGGACGATTCCGAACCCGAAGAAGATTCCGAACCCGACTCCCCTGTCGATTCCGAGCTTGCCGTGGATTCCGAACTGGGCGCAGAATCCGTCACCGAGGAAATTTCATCCCCCGGGGCTTCCGTTGCGGGGTCTGCGGCGGCTGCCGGCGGCTCAGCATCGGTGCGGTGCGCCAGCGCCATACGGTTGATGCCCGGCATGCGCCATGCAGTTTCTGCCAGCGGGGCGGCATAGTTGGCATCCCGCGCCGCACCGTTCAGCGTTTTGCCGTCGGCGGCGTAGGTGGGCAGATACGGCGACTCGGTGCCGTCCTTCAGCAGCAGGTGTCCCGTGCCGCTGAGCTTGGCGGTGTAAACCGTCACGCGCTCTTTTTCGGTTTTGGCACTGTCGGCATAGGCAACCGTGTCCTTGACCTCGTTCTGTATGGGGGCGCTGCCCTGATTTTTGCTGGCAGAGTCCTCGGCTTTTTCGTTGACCTGCGTTGCCTGCACGATTTTTTCCTTGACGGCTTTGGTGTCCGCCTTGTAGACGACCTTTTCCTTGACCGTGACGGTCTGGGCGTCCGGCACGATGTAGCCCGTCATAGGCTGCACGGCCACAATGTAATCGCCGGGGGCGGCGTCCTCAACCAGCACGGTGCCGGTGGTCGTGTCCACGCTGTACAGGGCGGCTTCGCCCTTGGCGTCGGTCACGCTGATGGTCGCCTCCACATCCAGCAAAGGCTGGCGTTCGGCATCGGTGGGGGTCGCTGTCGGGGTGGGCGTAGGGGTCGCCGTTGGCGTTGCCGTGGCGGTCGGCTTGCTTGCCGCCGCACCGGCTGCGGGGGTCGGCTCCGGTTCCGGCTGCTGCACGGGCAGCACAAACAGCTGCACACCGATATCCTGCTGCACCACCGTGACCTCTGCTTCCAGCGGCTTGTCCGGCTCCGGCGTGGGGGTCGGGGTGGGGGTCGCCGTTGGGGTTGGCGTGGGCGTGGGGGTCGGGGTGGCAGCGGCAGCCGGCGCCGGCTTGTTTTGGGGTACATAGCCCGCCGCAAACACACCGGCACCTACGCCGACGGTCATAACCACCGCCATACCGCCCGCCGCCAGCTTATAAATCGGCAGCCGCGCCAGCGCACTGCCGGAAAAATATTTCATAGGATTTCTTTTGTTGAACATTCCTGTCCTCACGGTTCCTTTTTTTCAATTTCCGCTTATAATAGTACAGTATGTATAATAGCACATCCGCGCACGGTTTCGCAATAGAAAAGTTGTAAATTTTGCCGATTCAGCGGGTTTTCTTTATCGCCTTGTGGTCACTGCCCAGCCGATATACTACCGCTTGTATAGGGCAGAAATTCCTCCACCAGCAAGTCCACGCACGCGCCGTAGCTGCGCATACCCAGCGTCTGCCCGTAGCCCTGCAAAAATGCGGTGTAGACCTTTTCGCCGGTGGTGCGCACCGGTCCCTCCCACTGCTTCCAGTAGGCGTTATTGTCCGCAAGGTCCGCCTTGGCACCCGCGGGCAGCGCGGCATACCCGGCGGATGCAGCATCGGGCGCAACGCTGTACAGCGCGTTGGAAAGATGCAGGTACCCGAACAGCCAGCCGGAATACGCATACGCGGCGTCCCCGCTGCCCGTTGCCGCCAGAATGCCCACAAAGTTTGCCTCCTGCTCGGCCGCCACGCCGCGCTGGTGCGCCAGCTCGTGTGCGATGGTCACCGGCAAAAAGACGGCGGGGCAGTCCATATTCAGGGTACTCTCCCCCACCAGCGGGCAAAGGTAGCCGGTAAAGCCCCACGCGCTCATCAGCTTGGAGTAAAAGGCGGGCTTAGGGCGGCGCTCTGCTCCCTGCAAAAACGCCCAGCGCTGCACAAGCGGGTCGTACAAGCCGCGGCACCCCTGCATACTGTCCGCTTTGGGTACGGCGTAGACCCCGGCTTCATCGCGGGGTACTGCGTCGGCAGTTTGCGCCACGCGGTCCGCAAAATACTGCGTCACGGCAGCCAACTGCTCCACGCTGACGGGCGGGGCGTTCATCCCCGCCTTTTGCGCAAAGGACGTACCGTAATATTGGCTACCCCACAGGGCGCACACCCCTGCATAGCCCCAGACCAGCAGCACCGCCAGATGCAGCACCCAGCCCGCCACGGCGGATTTTCCGCGGCGCAGGGCGCGCACCAGCAAAACGAGCGCCGCCAGAATCAGCGCGGTTGCGCCCAATTCGCAGGCGCTGAACGGCAGCGGATCCACCAAAAAGGACACCGCGCGCTTGACCGGCATAGATACCGCCTGCAGCCACGCATCCATCAGCGCCCGGTTGCCCCGCAGGGCATAAAACGCCCCCAGCGCTGCCAACCCCGCCGCCAGTGCCACCCACGCTGCTCTGTGCTGTTTTGCCCACCGTAAAAGTTTTTGCATAACGCGCCCCCGTTTTTGTACTGCCTTTATTATAAAGGAAGCGCAACCGCTTGACAAGCTGTCAAAAGGGTGTATACTTGTTTATGGACATAAAAACAGGGGCGCTGAGGGGCATCCTCGGCTGAGATCGAAGCAAACTGCAGCTTCGTGTCGCCTTGAACCTGATCCGGGTAATGCCGGCGTAGGAAGTTTGGCAATATTGTCATACCTGTACGCGCCTGCATCTTTTTGCAGGCGCGTTTTTCTTGGCAAACACTTGTTTTTATGTACTATTGTAAAAGGATGTGTCCGTATGTCCAAAACCTATTCCAAGACCCGCACTCTGGTCGAGTGCGCCCTGATGATCGCCTTGGGCACCGTTCTGGCGAACATCAAAATCTACGAGCTGCCCAACGGCGGTTCCATCACCCTGTTCAGTATGCTGCCGTTCGTGCTGATCTCCTTCCGCCACGGCGTGAAGTGGGGTCTGTTCACCGGCTTTGTAAACAGCCTGCTGCAGATGCTGCTGGGCTTTTACGCACCCCCGACCCCGGGTCTGCTGCCCTTGGTGGGTATGATTTTGCTGGACTATGTGCTGGCGTTCAGCCTGCTGGGTCTGGCCGGCGGCATTGCCAAGCCCTTTAAGAACAAGCTGGCGGGCGTTGCCGTGGGTACCGCGGCCGTGTGCGGCATTCGTTTTCTGTGCAGCTTCCTCTCCGGCGTGCTGATTTGGGGCAACCTGAGCGACGGTCTTGCCGCTTGGACCTTCAGCCTGACCTACAACGGCAGCTATATGCTGCCCGAAACCATTATGACCACGGTCGCCGCCGTGCTGATCTACAAGGCTGCCCCGCAGCTGTTCAGTGCGCAGAACCCGTAATTTTTCAAAAACTTCTTCCGTTTTCATAAAAAACAGGCATCGGAAATTTCCGATGCCTGTTTTCTTTTGCTGTATCAGCCCTTTACATAGTCACGCACCAGTGCCTGCAACAGGTCGTCGCGGTCAATGCGGCGGATGATGGCGCGGGCGTTTTTGTAGGTGGTGATGTAGGTGGGATCCTCGCTGAGGATATAGCCAACCAGCTGGTTAATGGGGTTGTAGCCCTTCTCCTCCAGCGCGCGGTACACCTGCAAAACCGCCTGTTTAATTTCCATATCGCGCTCGTCACGGATGGAAAACACGGCAGTAGGTTCAGAGATAGGCATAAAAAATCCCCCTTTGGCAAATCATATGATACCACTATTATACCGAATTTTGTGGTCGGTTTCAATGGTTTTGCCAAGAAATTTGTACAGTTCCTGCACTTTTACTTCAAAATTTCACCGCGGCGGATCACCTTGCGAATGTTCAGGTTTTCGTCTGCCAGCACCACATTGCCCCAGCGCCCGGCTTCCAGGCTGCCGTAGTCGGCATCCACGCCGATGCTGCGGGCGGGGTTCAGGGTGGCGGCGCGGACGGCGCTTTCCAGCGGCACGCCCATATCCAGCACAGCGCGGCGCATACAGTCATACAGGCTGGTTGCACTGCCGGCAATGGTGCCGGGCTGCTCGGTCAGGGTGGCGCGGGGTCCCTTGACGGTGACCGCCTGACCGCCCAAGCTGTACTGCCCGTCGGGCAGACCGCACGCCATCATACTGTCGGCAATCAGAATTACATGGTCATCGCCGAAGGTGTTAAAGGTAAAGCGCACCATGGCGGGGTGGATATGCACATTGTCGGTGATCAGCTCGACCTCGGCACCCTCCTCCAGTGCGGCAATGATGGGACCGGGGTCACGGTGCGTGATGCCGGGCATGGCGTTGTACAGGTGGGTCATATGGCTGGCACCGGCGGCAAAGGCTGCCTTGGCGGTGTCGTAGTCGGTGCAGGTATGGGCAAGGGAAATGCGCACTTCATCGCGGCATTCCTTGATAAAGTCCAGGTTGCCCGGCTCCTCGGGTGCCACGTCCACCAGCTTGATCAGCCCGCCGCTGCGCGCCTGCAGGCGGCGGAACATTGCGGCGTCGGTGCCCATAACATACTTGGGGTTCTGCGCGCCCACTTTTTTGGGGCTGATGTAGGGACCTTCCATATGGATGCCGACCAAATCGGCACCCTTGCTGTTTTTGTGGGCAGCTGCCACATCCATAATCCCGTTGAGGATCTCCTCGCTGAAGGTCATGGTAGCAGGGCAGATGGCCAGCACGCCCTTGCTTGCCTCAAAATCGGCAATGGCTTGCAGACCGGCTTCGTCCGCGTCGCAGAAGTCGTGACCGACCGCGCCGTGGAAGTGGATATCCACCAGACCCGGCAGGGCGTAGGCGCCCTCGGCATCGACGATTTCCTCATTTTCCAGCGCAGGGGCGCCAAAGACGATGCGCCCGTCACGGATAATTACATCTTTTTCCACAAAGCGGCAGCCATCGCTGAACACCTTGGCATTTTTGATAATCATAGCAGTCAAACCTCCTGTCTTTAGATCAGGCTGAGGGCTTCCTCATCGCCGACCAGAATGAAGTCCGGGTGCATCTGCAGGATGCTGGCGGGGATTTCGGGGGTAACGGGACCAAAGAACGCCTTCTTGATGATCTCTGCCTTGCCGACACCGTTGGCAACCATCAGCACCTTGCGCGCCTGCATAATGGTCTTAATGCCCATGGTGTAAGCCTGTTTGGGAACCAGCTCCTCGTTGCCGTCAAAGAAGCGCTTGTTGGCCTCGATGGTTTCGGGCTTCAGATCCACGCAGTGGGTGCCAAGCTCAAAGACATCGCAGGGTTCGTTGAAGCCGATGTGACCATCGTGACCGATGCCCAGCAGCTGCAGATCGATGCCGCCGACGCTCTTGATGACCGCGTCATAGCGGGCGCACTCTGCCTTGGCGTCCATATTGGTGCCGTCCGGCAGGTTGATGGCTTCGGGGCGGACATTGACCAGATCAAACAGGTTGCGGTGCATAAAGCTCCAGTAGCTTTCGGGATGCTCCTTGGGCAGACCGCGGTACTCGTCCAGGTTGACAGTGGTCACTTCCGAGAAGTCCACATCGCCCTTGTTGTACCAATCGACCAGCTGCTTGTAGGTACCCACAGGGGTGCCGCCGGTTGCCAGACCCAGCACGCAGTCAGGCTTTAAAATGACCTGTGCGGAGATGATGTTGGCCGCCTTGCGGGACATATCGTAGTAGTCTTTTGCGCGAATGATCTTCATAGTTCAATACCTCCGGTTAATTTGGGTGTACCAAATGGGTTACCTCTATTATACCACACTGCCCAAAAAATAACAGGGCATAAAAGGGGGTTTTGTACGAAATTGGCGTTTTTCATATAAAAAAGCCGTGGGCGGGCTTAACGCCCGCCCACGGCGGTGTGTAAAGGGAACCAGACCTTTACGCGGATGCCGTAACCTTGTTATTACAGCATCTTCTTCAGCTCGTCATAAACGAACTGAACCTTGGGTCCGATAACGACCTGGCAAGCGGTCTTGCTGGGGCGGATCACACCGGCAGCACCGGCAGCCTTAACGGCCTTCTCGTTGACAGCCGTGCTGTCCTTGACCTCGAAGCGCAGACGGGTAGCGCAGTAGTCAACGTTGGCAACGTTGCCCTTGCCGCCGACAGCAGCCAGAACGCCGGAAGCGATGGCGGTGAAGTCGTTGTTGGCGAGGGTGATGTTCGCCTCGGCAGCCTCAGCGTCCTCATCCTCACGACCGGGGGTCTTCAGGTCGAACTTGGTGATGGCGAACTTGAAGACGAGGTAGAACACGACGAAGGCGGCGATGCCCAGAGGAATGATCATCCAGGTGTTAGCATGTGCGGGCAGGCTGGCGGAGAAGATCAGGTCGGTAGCACCGGCGGAGAAGCAGAAGCCTGCACGGAAGCCGACGTAGTAGGTGATGATGGTGAAGATGCCGTACAGAGCAGCATAAACAACATACAGGGGGAAGCAGAGGAACATGAAGCCGAACTCGAAGGGCTCGGTAACGCCGCAGACGAAGGCGCAGATAGCAGCGGAAACAACCAGACCGATGGCGGCCTTCTTGTTCTTAGCGGTCTGGACCATAGCCAGAGCAGCACCGGCAATGCCGAACATCATGCAGGGGAAGAAGCCGGACATATACATACCGAGGCTCCAGGTGACACCGTTCTGGCCGGTGACGTCGCCAGCCCAGTAGTGGCTCAGGTCGCCCAGACCGATGGTGTCGAACCAGAACACGTTGTTCAGGGCGTGATGCAGACCGGTGGGGATCAGCAGACGGTTCAGGAAAGCGTAGATGCCGGCGCCGATGCCGCCCATACTGGCGATGCCATTGCCCAGAGCAACCAGAACGCCGAAGATGATGGGCCAGACGAACAGCAGAACGACGGAAACCAGAATAGAAACGATGGCGGTCACGATAGCAACGCTGCGCTTGCCGCTGAAGAATGCCAGCCAGTCAGGCAGCTGGGTGTTCTTAAACTTGTTGTAGCAGGCAGCGCCGATGATGGCGGCCAGGATGCCGATGAAGGAGTTGCCGGCGATCTTGCTGAAAGCAATGTAATCGACGGTGCCTTCTTCCAGAACACGGACAGCGCTGACAACGCCGGGGTTGAGCAGCTGCTGCATCATCAGGAAGCTGACCAGACCGGCCAGACCGGCAGTGCCGTCGTGGTCGTCAGACAGACCCACAGCAGCGCCGATGGCAAACAGCCAAGCCATGTTGTCGATCAGGGCGCCACCGGCCTTGATCAGCAGGAAACCGAGAGTGTAAGCGAAACCGGAAGTTGCGCCTTCAGCACCCATAACAGCGGGAGCAAAAGCGTAACCGATGCCCATCAGGATACCGCAGACAGGCAGCGCAGCAACGGGAAGCATAAGTGCTTTACCGAGCTTTTGCAGATACTTCATCATAAAAGCATTCCTCCAAATTCATTCTCCAACGGAGCGTGGGTCAGCCTGGTTCAAACCGCCGCACGCTTTGTTGTTTATATCTTAACATATTCTTCATAAAAAAGAAAGCACCTTTTTTCGTTTCAGCGAAAAGCTGAAAAATTCGCCCGTTTATTGTGCAAAAGATAAAAAAGTGGTGAAAATCGCCCCGTTTTTCTGGTAGCAGGCGAAATTATATGAAAGTTATTTTCTTGGCAATGGAATATTGTTGCTTTTTTAACACAGCGGTTATTTGCACTTTCTTGCTATGTATTATAACGATCTTGCGCGTTGGCTTGGATGGGGCTGTTGTATCGGGGATATTGAGAACTTTCGGCAGGTTTGTAGGGGACGCATAGTTGCATCCCCTGCGGTTTACCCGTTATACCGCATTGTCGGGACGGTTGCGGCGGGGTGGTGCCGCCGCTGCAAGCCTTTTCGGCACAACAAAAAACCGCACCATGCCGTTTGGCATAGTGCGGTTTTTGGTGCGCCCGCAGGAACTCGAATCCTGGACCCTCTGATTAAAAGTCAGATGCTCTACCAACTGAGCTACGAGCACATTTTTGTTTGCTGTGTCCCCACAGCCCTAATATTATAGCAGGCAGTGTGCCGTATGTCAAGCAGAATTTTTGATTTTCGCCCGGTTTTTGCGGCTTTTTTGGACATTTCTCGCTTTTTTGCCTTTTCTGCCGAAATTATCGCATTTTGGTTGTTGAAAATGCGCACCAACCGTGCTACAATATTAAATCAGAATATGTAAGGTGCGCCCCTTTATATAAGGTACGCGCCGAAAAGGGGAATAAAACTATGGAAACTTTAGGCAGCCTGCGCCGCACCCGTTACTGCGGTGAGGTAAGCTTGGCGGACGCTGGGCAGGAAATGACCGTTTGCGGCTCTGTTGCCCGCGCCCGCGATAAGGGCGGCATCATTTTTGCCGACCTGCGCGACACTACCGGCATTTTGCAGCTGGTTTTTGACGAGGATACGCCCAAGGACGTCTTTGCCAAGGCGGAAAGCCTGAGAAGCGAGTACGTTGTCATCTGCCGCGGCAAGCTGCGTGAGCGCGCCGCCAAAACCGACAAAATCGCCACCGGCGACGTGGAGCTGTACGTCACCGAGCTGCGCATCCTGAGCGAAGCCCAGACCACCCCGTTTGAGCTGCGTGACGAGATCAACGTCAATGACGACCTGCGTCTGCGCTACCGCTATCTTGACCTGCGCCGCCCGTCCATGCACGAGCCGATCGTACTGCGCAGCAAGATCATGCAGATCATCCGCAATTATTTCTGCGACAACCATTTTACTGAGATCGAAACCCCGACCCTGATCAAGTCCACGCCCGAGGGTGCGCGCGACTATCTGGTACCCAGCCGTGTGCAGCCGGGTCACTTCTATGCCCTGCCCCAAAGCCCGCAGCTGTACAAGCAGATTCTGATGCTGTCCGGCTTTGACCGCTATTTCCAGATCGCCCGCTGCTACCGTGACGAGGACCTGCGCGCCGACCGCCAGCCCGAGTTCACGCAGGTGGATGAGGAGATGAGCTTTGTTTCCGAGGACGATATCATGACTCTCAACGAGGGTCTGATCAAGCGCCTGTGGAAGGAAATGCTGGACGTGGACGTGCAGACCCCCTTTGTGCGTATGCCCTGGAACGAGGCAATGGGTCGCTTTGGTTCCGACAAGCCCGACACCCGCTTCGGGCTGGAGATTCAGGACGTGACCGAGGTATTTAAGGGTACCGAGTTCAAGCCCTTTGCCGCCGTGCTGGAGGCGGGCGGCAGCATCCGCGCCATCAACGCCAAGGGTCTTGCCGACAAGCTGACCCGCAAGAACATCGACAAGCTGGGCGATATCGCCAAAACCTACGGCGCCAAGGGTCTGGCTTACAGCCGCCTGACCGCCGAGGGTACGACCTCCAGCTTTGAAAAGTTCCTCTCTGACGCCGAAAAGTCCGCCCTGTACGCCGCACTGAACGCCGAGACCGGCGACGTGCTGCTGCTGGTCAGCGACAATGACTGGGTCAAGGCCTGCACCGCCTTGGGTCAGGTGCGTCTGGACATTGCCCGCAAGCACGGGCTGATTGACCCCGACAAGTTCAACTTCCTGTGGGTGGTGGACTTCCCGCTGTTTGAGTACAGCGAGCAGGAGAACCGCTGGATGGCCATGCACCACCCGTTCACCCTGCCCAAGGCAGAGGATCTGGACAAAGTCGAGAGCGACCCCGGTGCCTGCCACGCCGTAGCCTACGACATTGTTTTGAACGGTGTGGAAATGGGCGGCGGCTCGATGCGTATCAACGACCCCGCCCTGCAGGATCGTATGTTCCGCGCCCTCGGCTTTACCGAGGAGAAGGCGCGTGAGAGCTTCGGCTTCCTGATGGATGCCTACAAGTTCGGCGCACCCCCGCACGGCGGTATGGCCTACGGCTTGGATCGTATGGTCATGCTGATGCTGAAGAAGGATTCCATCCGCGACGTCATCGCCTTCCCGAAGGTTCAGAACGCCGGCGAGCCGATGAGCGGCGCACCCGACGTGGTTGACGAAAAGCAGCTGAGCGATTTAAGCATCGCCCTGACGCTGAAGGATTGATAAAATCAAACACCCTGTACCGCAATTGCACGGTACAGGGTGTTTTTTAATAGGTCGTAATGGTGGTGCCGGTAAAGTAGTGGGTCAGGATCTGCTGGTAGTTCCAGCCGTTTCGGGCATAGCCGATAGCGCCCCACTGGCTCATACCGCAGCCGTGACCGTAGCCGTAGACATCAAAGATAAAGCAGTCCAGCCCGGCATCATAGCTGACGGTAAAGCACTGGCTGCGCAGGCTGCGCCCGTCCACGCTTTGCCCTGCCAGCAGGTTTTCGCGGAACCATGTTCCCTTGACGGTCTGCCCGCTGCCCTCGGGTCCGACGCGAATCTTGGCAACCCAGCCGTAGGCATTGGCAGACTGGATGCTGAACCACTGGTTGGGGTCCACGTCCGTTAGATCCAAGCCCAGCTTGTCCTTGATGCGCTGCAGCAGGGTGGCGCGGGCAAAGCGTGCCGTGCCGCTGGTGGCACCGTTGGTGTTCCAGTGGGTGGCAACGCTCTGGTCGTAGGGGCTGTCCACCGCCTGCAGCCAGGCGCGTTCACCGCCCCAGACCTCCGCCGAGGATGCCGTGCCGGTGCTGGCGCTGGCAAAATACGGCGTAAAGCAGACATTGCCGTTGTAGGTGACCAAAACATGCGCCACCTCCTGCGCGGCTGCCAAGGCGGCGGCACCGGGGGTTGCCCCCAGCACCGACGGGTAGCCGCTCTGGCTTAAAATCCAGCAGTGGGTCGCAACGCACTGCGCCTTGTACGCCTCGGCAGGGGCGTTGGGTCCCAGTTCGTTCTGGGCGACCATCGCCAGACATTGCACCAGGTCCATCGTTTGCGCCGTGCCGTTCATCGTCACGTTGATGGTTTCGGCAGCCGGGGCGGGCGTGGGGGTGGATTCCGGCGCAGGGGTCGGGGTGGGCTGGTCGCTGCCCGGCTCCGGCGCGGGGGCATCGGGCGTGGGGGTGGCTTCCGGCGTGGGCGCGGGGGTCGGCTTCTGGCTGACCAACTGATCCACCGTAATGGTCTGCTCCGGCAGGGTGCCGGCCGCGCCCTGGTTCAAATCATCCTCCACCGTGCCGCCCTTGCCGTTTTGCGCAAGGTCGGTAAGCCCCTTGATGAGGGTGTCGGTGCTTGCCATAATGGAGCTGGTCATCTGCTGCAGCTCCGAAACCGCACCGCTGAGGTCGGTGCTTTCGGACGAGGGGCTGCCCGCGGCGTGGTTTGCCTTGGCGCCCGTGCCGAGGTTCTGCTTGGCGTACTGCCCCAGCCCGGCGCTGACCAGCGATGCCACATCGGGCATGGGCTGGCTGCGGCGGCTGTACTGCACAGCGGTAAGCAGAGGCTGCTCGGCAGCGGAAAACGATGCCGTGCTTACGGCAGCGCTCTCCCCTTCCTCGACCACGCGCCCCACGATGCACAGCAGAACGCCGTCCTCATCGCTTTGGGTGGTCAGCGTGATAAAGCGGGAATCGTCCCCCGCGTCCGCGCCGGTGTTCCACAGGCTGCGCGCCTGTATGCCCGACACAAAGCTGGCATAGTCGTAATATTGCGAAAGATCGCCCGTGGCGTACAAATCAAACGCGCCGTCACCGGTTTCGGCGGGGTCATAATAAAAGACCGAAAGCAGCTTGCAGCGGTAGATTTTTTCCTGCAAATACAGCGTAAAGGCGTTGTTTTGTTTGGCGATTTCCTCCTGCGCGAAGTCGGCAAAGGCATCGCTTTGGCAGGACAAAATCGTGTTGCCCGCCGCGGTGCTGTTCAGCGCACTGGGCGAGGCAAAGCGCACAAGGTCTGCGGCGTCCTTGTCCGTTTCGGGGGCGGGGGCATCGGCGGCGTAGACCAGCGTGCCGGGACGTCCCGCAAAGCCTAAGTACCCCACCGCGCCGCTGCGCCGGGTCAATGCCTTTTGCAGGTAGCGGTCGGCGGTTTCGTCATAAATCGTTGTGCCGTAGTTTTTGGCGGCAGGGCGCGCACCCAAATCGTTATGCACAAACAGCCACACACCGCCCGCGCCCGCCAGAACGACCAGTAGCAGCGTCAGCAGCGTAAGGATGGCGGTGCGCTTGCGGCGGCGCTCGGTCTTTTCGATGACCTCCAAGCTGCGGGTGCGGATGGCGTTTTGCGGCAGGGTGTCCTGCATCGGCGCGGCGCTGCGGCGCTTTTTGCGCGGGGGCGCGGGTTCCTCGGCTGCCGAGGTTTCAAACAGACGGTTGGCAGCTTGGGCAAAGGCGTCCACATCGGTGTTTTTGCCCGCCGCGCGGAGCGCATCGTCGGCAATTTGTGCCTGTGCGATGGCGGCAGGGTCCAACCCTGCCGAGAAATCCGGCACATCATCGTCCAAAATCGAGGGTGCAGGCGCACCGCGGCGGGGTTCCGGCGGCGGCGCGGCTTCGTCTGCCGGGGTCGGCTCCGGCTGCATGGTGACCGTGAAATCCTCCTCCGGCTCGGCGGTCTGCACGGCAGGCTCTTCCTCAAAGCGGATGGTACCGGTAGGCACGCGCGGCACGGTCAGCGGCACCTCAATGGGCGGCTGCGGCTTCGGCGCTGCCGGGGCGGCAGGCTGGGCGGGCGGCACGGGCTGGGCGGTGTCAAAGTCCATCATCGGCTCAAAGGAGGTGGTGGGGTCATCGGCGGGCGGGGTGCGGCGGCGCAGCGAAAAGCGCACCGTGTTGCCACGCTCACGCCCGGCTTCGCTGACAAGCAGCAGCGGGCGCTCCTTGCCGGGGCGGAAGATAATGCAGGAATCCGTCAGCCGCAGCCCCAGCAGGCGGCGGCGCAGCAGGTCCAGAATCTGGTTGGCGATGGCGGCATCGCTCAAATCCGGCGGCAGGGCGCAGGCGGCAGCGCCGTGGCGGTCGCACACCAGCACAAAGGGACACTGCCCCACGGTGGCGGGCATATACGCCACGCCGAAATCCGCCCCCGCCACCTGCATGGCGTTGAGCGCGCGCCCCGCCGAGGCCTGCACCACATCGCCGGGAAAGCGCTTGAGCAGCACCGGCGGCACGACGATCTGCTTGCGGTTTTCGGGGTGGGCGTAGGTTTCGGTGCCGAAATCAAACACCGCCTCGCTGTGGGGCAGCGGCTGCAGCTGGCTGCCCAGCAGACGACCCGTGGTTTCATCCACCGCCACCAGCAGCTTGCGGCGATCCAGCATAGCGGAAAGCGTTGCCTGCGCCAAGCTGGTTTCGCCCTCGGCAAAGACATCGTCCCCGAATTTGGCGCGCAGACGCAGCGCCCATTTTTCACAGTATTGTTCCGCCATGGCGCGATTGGGCGCACTGATCTGTATGCAGACGGCAAACTCGCCGTCGCGCTCCAACAGGCGCAGACCCGGGCAGCCGTCGGCACGCGCCTGCCGCAAAACGGCAGACACCTCGGCGGCGGTGGGTCCGAAAACACGCAGGATTTTTAATTGTGTGTTTACCATGGTGTGTTCCTCGTTTTAAATATCTAACGTATCGGCGTCGGTTTCCGGGGTAAAGGGGGTGGCGTCCGGCACGGGCAGCCCCAGCGCCATACGGCGCAAAAGGTCCAGCGCATACAGCGCCGCGCGGGTGCGTATCACGCTGCGCTCGCGGTAGCCGCCCAGCGTCAGGCGCATCAAAAATCCATGTCCCGTGCGGGTATCGGCGCCGGCAAGGTAGACCGTACCCACCGGCTTGCCCGGCAGCGCACCGCCGGGACCTGCCAGCCCCGTGATGCCCACCGCCAGCTCTGCGCCCGATGCCTTGGCGGCGCCAAACGCCATGGCGGCGGCAACAGGTCCGGAAACAACATGATAGCGTTCTATCATTTCTGCCGACACCCCCAAAAGCTGCTGCTTGGCGGCTTCGGCGTAGGTGACAAAGCCAAAGCCGAACACCTCGCTGGAGCCGGGTACGTTGGTCAGCCGCTCGGCGACCATACCGCCGGTGCAGCTTTCGGCAGTGGCGGCGTGCAGACCGCGCTCACGCAGGGCGCGCACGACGGTATATTCCAAGGCGGGCACGTCAATATCATACGCAGCATCGCCCAAAATATCCTTGAACTGTGCCAGCCGCGCATTGCAGGCGGCTTCGGCTTCGGCAGCGTTGGCGGCGCGGGCGGTCACGCGGATCTCGCACTCGCCGGTTTTGCAGTAGATGGCTGCCGTGGGGTTGGCGCTCTCAAACAGCGCCCCCACCTTGCTGGCAATGGCACTTTCGCCGCCCAGCACGCGCAGGGTGCGGCTGTGGATGGTGCAGTTCTGGCGTTGTTCCAGCAGCGGGCGCACCTGCTCTGCCCACATCGCCTTCATCTCCCGCGGGACGCCGGGCATCAGCACCGCGCAGTGACCGCTGTCCTCAAACCATGCCCCGGGGGCGGTGCCGTGGTCGTTAGGGACCTTATGCCCCTTGGTGGGTACCATCGCCTGTTTGCGGTTGTTTGGGGTGGGACGGCGATTGGTGCGGGCAAAAAAGTCCAGAATTTTCTGCCACTCAGCTTCGTCAAACTGCAGGGTGTCGCCAAAGGCTTCGGCTACCGTTTCCTTGGTCAAATCATCCTCGGTGGGTCCCAGCCCGCCGGAAAACACCAGCAGATCGCTGCGCTGCTTCGCCTGCAGGACCAGCGCGCGCAGACGGTCGGGGTTGTCCCCGATGACGTGCTGATGCAGCACACTGATACCCAACTCCGCCAGCTCGCGGCTTAAAAACTGGGCGTTGGTATTGACAATGTCCCCCAAGAGCAGCTCGGTACCCACACAGATGATCTCCGCTGTCACAGCAAATCTTCCTCTCCCATACGGATCGCAATTTTTTCCACCGTTTCGGCGGCTTCATGCTCCAAGGCGCGCAGGTCGGGCATAGCCGCCTCGGCGGTCAGGATTTCCTCCAGCGAGGGGTTGGTCTTGGGATGTGGCGGGGTAAAGATGGTGCAGCAATCCTCATACGGCTCGATGGAGGTTTCAAAGGTGCCGATTTTGCGCGAAATGGCGATGATTTCCGTCTTATCCATACCGATGCAGGGGCGCAGCACCGGCAGGCTCTGCGCGGCATCGGTGCAGGCAAGCGCCGCCATCGTCTGGCTTGCCACCTGCGCCAGGCTCTCGCCGGTGATCAGCGCCTGCAGCTCCATCTTGTTGGCAAGCTCCTCGGCAATGCGCAGCATACTGCGGCGCATCAGGACGGTGAACAGCACATCGGGCGCGTGGTCGCGGATATACTCCTGCGGCTTGGTGTACGGCACGACAAACAGCGTGCAGTTGCCGGTGTACTCGACCAGCTCGCGGGCGAGGTCGCGCACCTTGAGCTTGGCGCGCAGGCTGGTGTACGGCGGGCTGGCAAAATGGATGTGGTGCAGCGCCAGACCGCGGCGCGCCATACACCACGCCGCCACGGGGCTGTCAATGCCGCCGGAAAGCAGGTTCAGTGCGCGTCCGCTGGTACCTACGGGCAAGCCGCCCGCCGCCTCGACCTTGGGACCGTGGATATAGGCAGCGCGGTCGCGGATCTCGACCATAATTTGCAGCTGCGGCTGGTGGACATCCACGCGCAGGTGGTGGTGCTTGTCCAGCAGGTAAGCACCCAACTCACGGCAGATCTCAGGGCTTTTCATCGGGTAGTTTTTGTCGGCACGCTTGGCTTCGACCTTGAAGGTGCGCACGCCGGACAGTTGTTCGCCCAAGTAGGCTTCAGCGGTTTCGCAGATGGCGTCAAAGTCCTTGGGACACTCGACGGCTCGGCTCATTTTGACGATGCCGAACACACGGGAAATGCGGCGGAACGCCTCGTCCATATCCAGCCCGTCCTCCTTCGGCTCGATAAAGACGGTGCTTTGCGCGGCATACACGCGGAATTTGCCCAGCGGCTCCAGCCGCCAGCGGATGATTTTGATCAGCCGGGCTTCAAACTTGCCGCGGTTCAGCCCCTTCAGGGCAATTTCGCCCTGATACGCCATAAGAATTTCCTTCATATTCAAAAATGCCTTTCGTATTGTATATATCAAATATGCTGCAGCTCGCGCAGACCGTCGCGCAAGCCGTCCAAAAGCGCCTGCACGTCCTCGGGCGTGTTGTCGGCGCAAAAGCTGACGCGCAGCGCGGTGCGGATGGTCAGATCATCGCAGCCCATCGCCTGCAGGGTGTGGCTCGGCTCGCCCTTGTCGCAGGCGCTGCCGCCCGACACAAACACCGCGCGGGTGTTCAGATAGTTGATAAAGGTCTGGCTGTTGATGCACCGGGTCGAGAAGTTCAGCACCTCCGGCAGGGCATCTGCCGGGGAGTTGATCTGGATGTCGGGAAACTCGCCCAGCCCCTGCCGCAGCAGGGTGTTCAGCGCCTTGATCTGCGCGGTGCGGGTGCGCAGCGATTGCAGCCCCTTGGCGGCTGCCACACCCAGCCCCACAATGTAAGGGGTGTTCTCGGTGCCGGGGCGCATACCGCGCTCCTGATGTCCGCCGCGGTAGGGCGGGCGCAGCGTCTGGCGCTGGCTGTCGCGCACAAACAGCGCACCCACGCCCTTGGGCGCGTGGACCTTATGCCCGGACACCGCCAGCGTATCGACTTCCTTCCATTTTTGCAGGTCGATGGGAATACGCAGCCACGCCTGCACCGCGTCCACGTGGAAGTGCGTGCGGGCGTTGTGTGCCTTGATGCCGGCGCCCAGCGCGGCGATATCCTGCACGGCGCCGGTTTCGTTGTTGACCGCCATACACGCCGCCAGCACGGTATTTTTGTCGATCTCCCGCAGGAATTTCTGCGTGTCGATATGTCCGTCCGCCTCGGGCATAATCTCTGTAACGGTAAAACCCTCCTCCTGCAAGGCGCGGATGGGCAGCTGTACGCTGGGATGCTCAAACCCGGTCACAACAATCTTGTTGCCCCAGTGGCGGCGCGCCTTGGCAGCGCCCCAAACGGACATATTGTTGCTCTCGGAGCCGCAGGCGGTAAAATACACCTCGTCCTTGCGGCAGTGCAGGGTCTTGGCAATGCGCCCGCGGGCGGTGTCGATCCCGTCCTGTGCCGCCACGGCGGGGTCATACAAACTGCTGGGATTTGCCCAAAGCTCCACCAGCGCGTCGTGGATGGCCTCGGTCACAGCGGGGTCCACCTGCGTGGTGGCAGCGTTATCCAGATAATGAAGCTGCGGGTCGGAAAGCATAAAGATTCCTCACATCTTTTTACAAACTTATACAGGATAGATTATACACGTTTGCGGGGATAAAAACAATCGTTTTTGTAAAATTTTACCCAACAAAAAAGCGCTTCGGCTTTGCGTAAAACCGAAGCGCATTTTCTGTTTGCTTATTCGCCGAAATCCTGGGCGGCTTTTTTCATCATCTCGCGGATGGGCAGGTTGTACGGGCAGCGCGGCTCGCACGCACCGCAGCCGATGCAGGCACTTGCCTTGGTCTGCAAGGTGGCGTAGCGTTCACGTCCCCAATTCTGCAGACCGTAACGGTTCAGATACCCTTGGAACAGGAACACGCTGGGGATCTGGATGCCCACCGTGCAGGGTGCGCAGTAGTTGCAGCGGCGGCAGAACTGCGTACCCAACGCGTCGCGCACCTTCTGGCAGGCGGCTTGCTCGTCGGCGGTCAGGGGGGCGGTGTTCTCGGCACCCTTGACGTTGGCGTTCAGCTCCTCAATTTCCGCCATACCGGGGATGGCAACAGTCACGCCGGGGTTTGACAGCACATACCGCAGGGCGAGGTGTCCGTCCTCGATGGCGCCGCCCGCCAAGGGTTTCATATCAATAAAGCCCTTGCCCAGCTCGGCGCAGCGGCGGATCAGCTCGGCGCCCTGCTGCTCCACAATATTATAGGGGAACATCACGGTTTCGATTTCCGGCACGTCCAGCGCTGCCTCAAACACGGCAGCCAGATGCGCCGTAATGCCGATATGTCCCACCACGCCGGCAGCCTTTGCCTCCAGCAGGGCTTCCATCGCGCCGCCGGAGGCAAGGATGGTTTTCAGTGCGTCAAGGCTCGGGTTGTGGAACTGGTACAGCTCGATATGGTCGGTGCGCAGGTTTTTCAGGCTGGTCGCCAGCTCCTTTTCCATATCCGCCTTGGTCACGGCGCGGCACTTGGTGGCCAAGATAAACTTATCCCGCAGGCCGGCTTCCTGCAATGCCTGCCCGATCCATTCCTCGCTGACGGTGTAGGCGCGGGCGGTGTCGATATAGTTGACGCCCGCCGCACTGGCTGCCTGCAGCAGGGCGCGGGTACCCGGCTGGTCAATGCGCTGGATGGGGATGCCGCCAAAACCCAAGCGGGAAACGGTCAGCCCCGTGCTGCCTAACGAAACATACTGCATACAATATCCCTCCAATTTTCTCTATTATAGCACACAGCGCGCAAATTTCCACCCCTTTTTTATGGAGGCAGCACCGCACAATTCCCGCCTGACGGCTTAAGCACCGCTCCGGCGGCTGCGGCACGGCATCTGCGTTGCCAAAATGCACGCCAATGTCGGGTTGCGGTACCCGCATCGTGCTTCGGGGACAAAAGCCCCTCGCACTCTGCGACCGCTGCCCCTGCTTCGGTTCGCTGTATCCGCCACTGCCTTGACAAAGCAATCGCTTTGCGCTACCATACCTATATAATAAACTAAAGCGTTGAAGTGCGTAAGGAGGGGTTTTGTGTGAAATTCGGGTTTATCGGCTGCGGCAATATGGGCGGGGCTGTGGCAAGGGCGGTCTGCCGCGGGGCAGACCCCAAGGACGTGCTTTTGGCAAACCGCACGCCCGAAAAATCCGCCGCGCTGGCTGCCGAGCTGGGCTGCCGGAGCGGCAGCAACGCTGAGGTCGCCAAGGACTGCGATTTTATTTTTCTGGCGGTCAAGCCCCAGATGATGGCGGATATGCTCAGCGATATTGTCCCCGTTTTAGAGGAACGCGCCGACAGCCGTCCCTTTGTGCTGGTCAGTATGGCAGCCGGGCTGAGCATTGCCAAGGTGCGTCAGATGGCGGGCGGCGGCTACCCCACGCTGCGTATGATGCCCAACACCCCGGTGATGCTGGGCGCAGGGATGATCCAATATTGCAACGAGGGGGTTTCCCCTGCCCTGCTGCAAACCTGGCTGGACGCGATGGCACCCGCCGGGCGGCTGGATGCCGTGCCGGAAACCCTGATGGACGCCGCCAGTGCGGTGTCCGGCTGCGGTCCCGCGTGGGCGTACCAGTTTATCGAGGCACTGGCGGACGGCGGTGTTGCCGCCGGGCTGCCCCGCGCCAAGGCGCAGGAGTACGCCGCCCAGATGCTTTTGGGCAGCGCCCGTATGGTACTGGAAACCGGCAGACACCCCGGCGAGCTGAAGGATGCCGTGTGCAGCCCCGGCGGCTCGACGATACAGGGCGTGCGCACGCTGGAGCAGCGGGCATTTCGCGCCGCCGTGACCGACGCCGTGCTGGCTGCCTATGACAAGACGAAGGAATTGGGGAAGTAATATGCGCATTGTGATAAAGGTCGGCACCAGCACCCTGGCACACCCCGGCGGGCGGCTGAACATCCGCCATACCGAGGATCTTGTCAAGGTGTGGAGCGACATCAAAAACGCCGGACACGAGCTGGTGGTCGTGTCCTCGGCGGCAACGGGGCTGGGCGTGGGCAAGCTGCAAATTGCCCGCCCGCAGGATATGGTCACCAAACAGGCAGCCGCCGCCGTGGGGCAGTGCGAGCTGATGTACACCTACGACCGGCTGTTTGGGCAGTACAACCACACGGTGGCGCAGATGCTGCTGACGTGGGAGGATTTTGACCACGAAAACCGCCGCGTCAACCTGCACAACACGCTGGAGCGGCTGCTGGAGCTGGGGGCTATCCCCATCATCAACGAGAACGACCCCATTGCCTGCGAGGAATATTCCCTTGGCGATAACGACACCCTCGCCGCCTTGGTGGCGGAGTGCATCCACGCCGATCTGGTGATTTTGCTCTCCGACATTGACGGGCTGTACACCGCCGATCCCCACACCCACCCGGACGCCCGGCTGATCCCGCTGGTGGAAAGCATCACCCCCGACATTGCCGAATTGGCGGGCGGGGCAGGCTCGGCGCTGGGTACCGGCGGTATGGCGACCAAAATTTCCGCCGCACGGCGCGCCACCGCCGCCGGGGTGGATCTGATCATCGCCAACGGCGCGCACGCCGAGGTGCTGTACGATATTATGGACGGCAAGTCCGTGGGTACGCGGTTTGCCGGCAAAAAGGAGGCAGCGCAATGACCACGATGGAAATTTTGCAGGCTGCCCAGACGGCGCGTATGCCGCTGGCGCTGGCAGATACCGACACCAAGAACGCCGCGCTGGAAGCCATGGCGGTGGCATTGACGGCAGCCTCCGATGAGATTCTGGCTGCCAACCGCCGCGATCTGGACGCTGCGCGCGGGCATATCAGCGA
The DNA here is from genome assembly GCA_004552305.1 of Subdoligranulum variabile. Classification (GTDB taxonomy): domain Bacteria; phylum Bacillota; class Clostridia; order Oscillospirales; family Ruminococcaceae; genus Gemmiger; species Gemmiger variabilis_A. Next base: position 30,374 of record SFOX01000021.1, read on the forward strand.
TGTTATGCTGGATCGGCTGGCGCTGACGCCCACCCGGCTGGCAGATATGGCCAAGGGCATCCGCGAGGTTGCCACCCTGCCCGACCCCGTGGGTACCGTGCTGCGGCGCATCGTGCGCCCCAACGGCTTGCTGATTGAAAAAACCGCCGTACCTATGGGCGTAATTGCCATCATTTACGAAAGCCGCCCCAACGTCACCGCCGATGCCGCCGCCTTGGCGGTCAAGGCGGGCAGCGCCTGTGTGCTGCGCTGCGGCAGGGATGCGTGGGCAAGCTGCCACGCCATCGTCACCGCCCTGCGCGCCGGGCTGCGCCGCGCCCACCTGCCCGAAACCGCCGTCAGCCTGGTGGAGGACACCAGCCACGACAGTGCCCGCCTGCTGATGACGGCGGACGGGTTGGTCGATTTGCTGATCCCGCGCGGCGGCGCAGGGCTGATCCGCACCTGCGTGGAAAACGCCACCGTACCCTGCATCCAGACCGGCACCGGCATCTGCCATGTGTATGTGGACGCCGCCGCCGACTTGGAGATGGCAGTGCGCATTGTCGAAAACGCCAAGACCAGCCGCCCCAGCGTCTGCAACGCCGAGGAGGTCTTGCTGGTACACCGCGATGTCGCCGCCGCGTTTTTGCCCATGCTGCAAAAGCGCTTGGTGACCGACCGCATCGCCGCCGGGGCAACGCCCGTGGAGCTGCGTCTGGACGAGCGTGCCGCCGCCCTGACGGACGGCATCCCCGCCGGTCCCGAGGATTTTGACACGGAATTTTTGGATTACAAGCTGGCGGTTGCCGTGGTCAACAGCGTGCAGGACGCCATTGACCACATTGCCAAGCACTCGACCCACCACAGCGAGGCAATCATCACCGCCGACAAGGTCGCTGCGCGGCAGTTTACCGCCTGTGTGGACAGCGCTGCCGTCTATGTGAACGCCAGCACCCGCTTTACCGACGGCGGGGAGTTTGGTCTGGGCTGCGAGATGGGCATCAGCACCCAAAAGCTGCACGCCCGCGGTCCGATGGGCTTGGCGGAGCTGTGTACCTATAAATACATTGTGCAGGGCAGCGGTCAGATCCGCGGCAGCAGCACCCTGCCGTCTTGTTAAAACCAATTGTCAATTGCAAACTTTCGGCAGGTTTGTAGGGGACGCATAGTTGCGTCCCCTGCGGTTTACCCGTTATACCGCATGATCGGGACGGCTGCGGCGGGCGGCATAGTAGCCGTGCCTACAAGCCAATCCATTCTATTCATTATAGTTTATGGTCGCCCGCCAACTGGGCGCAGCAATGCGCTTTCCGGGTTGGTTTTCTTACAAGGCAAACGGGCACGGGCGAGCAATGCTCGCCCCTACAAGAGTTTTTCGATTTAAAAGCAGGATGCCCGGCAGGCATCCTGCCTTTTTATACGCTACTGTGCAGCTTTGCCAGCGCGGTGTATTCCTTTTCATTTTTAAGGATGGCGGCGGTCTGCGCGGCGCTGACCGGGCGCAGCACCCTGCCCGGCACGCCCACAACCAAGCTGCCCGCCGGGATGACTGCCTTTTCCGGCACCAGCGCCCCGGCGGCGATCAGACTGCCCGCCCCGATGACCGCCCCGTTTAAAATGGTGGCGTGCATACCAATCAGGCAGTTGTCCCCCACCGTGCAGCCGTGTACCACCGCGCTGTGTCCCACCGACACCCCACGCCCCAGCGTCACATCCAAGCCGGGTCCCGTGTGCAGCACGGCGTTGTCCTGCACGTTGGTGTTTTCGCCCACCGTGATGCGCCCGGTATCGGCACGCAGCACAGCACCGTACCACACACTGCTGCCGGGCTGCAGCACCACCTCGCCCGCCAGCGTCGCATTGGGGGCAACAAACACTGCCTGCCCAGCCTTTGGGGATTTTCCGTTTACGATAAATTCTGCCATTTTGCAACACCTCTGCCTTTACTATACGCGCCGCAACAAAAAATTGCAAGATGCCCGCCGGGTGTGCTACAATAGAGGATATAAGGAGTGGAAGTATCTATGGCTATTAAAATGATTTGCAGCGACATTGACGGCACGCTGCTGCAATACGGCAAAAAAGAACTGGAAGGCGAAATTTTTGACCAGATCCGCGCCCTGCACCAAAAGGGCATTTTGTTCTGCCCGGCATCGGGGCGGCAGTACACCAGCCTGCGCAGGCTGTTTGCCCCCGTGGCGGACTGCTGCGCCTTTTTGTGCGAAAACGGCGGCGTGCTGTACAAGGATGAGCAGTGTCTTGCCGAAAACCCCATGCCCCGCGCCTTAGCGGAGGAGATCGCGCTGGATTTCTGGAACCGCAGCGACGAGCGCGGCGAGGTGATGCTGTCCGGGCAGAACTGCGCCTATCTGATGGAGCGGGGTCTGGGGATGCTGGATCGCATCCGGTTTATCGGCAACCGATACCGCGTAATTACCCACCCTGCCGACGTGCCGGAGGATATTGTAAAAGTTTCGGTCTATCTGTATGAGGGGGTCGGTGCTTACACCGAGCGCTTTGTCCCCCGCTGGCAGAACGCCAACTGCGCCGTGGCGGGTCCGTATTGGATCGACACCACCACCGCCAACAAGGGCATCGGCGTGCAGAGCCTGTGCCGCGTACTGGGCTTTGCCCCGGATGAGGTGATGGCTTTCGGGGACAATTACAACGATGTTTCGATGCTGGATCTCGTGGGGACGCCCTATATTATGGACGGCGCTGCCGCCGAGCTGCGCCGCCGCTACCCGCTGCACACCCCCCGCCCGGAGGACATCCTGCGCACGCTGCTGTAAGCGCAAGCCCCGCGCGAAGCGGTAACCTTGGGCGACACCGCATAATTCTAAGTGCCGATACGGCGAGCGAGGTGCGGCAGATGCTAAGCCAAAAGCGCAGATAATACTTTGTGTATTGGCGAGCATTTGGGCAACGCAGCTGCCGTGCCGCAGCCGCCGGAGCGGTGCTTAAGCCGTCAGGCGAGAATTGTGCGGTGTTGTCCTTGGCTATTTTTGACCAAAATGACCAAAAGAAGCCGCATTATTTTCCCCTTTTTCCGTTGACGTTGTGCAAAAAGTATGTTATTATAATAACGACTTAATGCTGGCTGTACGCCTGAATGGCTTGCAGCCTTTGGGAGGAAATCGCTATGAAAGAATTCACCTATACCATCAAGGAGCCTGTTGGTATCCACGCACGTCCCGCCGGTATGCTGGCCAAGGAAGCCAAGACCTGCCAGAGCACCGTTACCATCGTCAAGGGTGATAAGTCCGTTGACGCTACCCGCCTGATGGCTCTGATGGGCATGGGCATCAAGTGCGGCGACACCGTTACCGTCCGCATTGAGGGCGCTGACGAGGACACTGCCGCCCCCGCTTTGGAGAAGTTCTTCAACGAAAATCTGTAAGGCAACGAAAATCTGTAAGGAACCACCAAGGCTGCGGCCGCCTGTAGAACGGCGGTCGCAGTTTTTCGTATAAGGAGGTTGCAAGATGATCACCATTCAAGGCAAGGGTGTTTCCGCCGGTGTCGGCGTTGGCCCTTTGTATTTTTACCGCCGCGCTACGGTAGAAATCCACAACACCACCGTGGAGGACACCGATGCCGAGTGGCACCGCTTTAAAGGCGCGCAGACCGGCGCCGTGGAGCAGCTGGGCGTTCTGGCCGAGCAGGCGCGCGCCGAGGCCGGCGACGAAGCCGCCATGCTGTTTGAAACCCACCAGATGATGGCGGAGGACCTCGACTATGAGGAAGCCATCGAGGATCTTATCGTCAACCAGAAGCTGAACGCCGAGGCCGCTGTTTCTCAGGTAGCCGAGCAGTTTGCCGCGATGTTTGCCGCGATGGACGACACCTATATGCAGGCGCGTGCCGCCGACGTGCAGGATGTCAGCCAGCGCATTATCGGCATTCTGTGCGGCGTGGTGCAGGGCGGCATCGCCTCCGATGTGCCGGTTCTGCTGGCAGCCGATGACCTTGCCCCGTCCGAAACCATCCAGCTGGACAAGTCCAAAATTCTGGGCTTTATCACCGCCGGCGGCTCCGGCTCCAGCCACACTGCCATTTTGGCGCGCACGATGGGCATCCCCGCCATTGTCGGTATGGGCGACGCCCTGAAGCCCGAGTACGAGGGTCGTCAGGCAATTGCCGACGGCAGCACCGGTGCGCTGGTCATCGACCCCGATGACGAAACCCGTGACCGCCTGCTGAAAAAACGCGAGGAGCAGCTGCGCCTGCAGCGCCTGCTGGAAACCCTGAAGGGGCAGGAGAACGTAACCAAGGACGGCAAGACCGTGCGCATTTACTGCAACATCGGCTCGCCGGAGGATGTCCACGCCGTGCAGGTCAACGATGGCGGCGGCATCGGCTTGTTCCGCAGCGAATTTTTGTACCTGAACACCAAGGACTACCCCACCGAGGATGAGCAGTTTAACGCCTACAAGCAGGTTCTGTCCGATATGGACGGCAAGGAAGTCATCATCCGCACGCTGGATATCGGCGCGGACAAGCAGATCGGCTACTTTAACCTGCCCAAGGAGGACAACCCCGCCATGGGTATGCGTGCGCTGCGCATCTGCCTGAACCGCCCGGAGATTTTCCGCGTGCAGCTGCGCGCTTTGTTCCGCGCCTCTGCCTACGGCAAGTTGGGCATTATGTTCCCCATGGTCACCAGCGTGTGGGAGGTGCGGGAGGCAAAGCGTATGTGCGAGGAGGTCAAGCGCGACCTCAAGCACGAGGGCATCCCCTACAGTGACGATGTCAAGATCGGCGTTATGATCGAAACCCCCGCCGCCGCCGTGATCAGCGACCGCCTTGCCAAGGAAGTGGATTTCTTCAGCATCGGCACCAACGATCTGACCCAGTATACGCTGGCGTGCGACCGCCAGAACAACGATCTGGGTCGTTTCTACAACCCGCATCACCCCGCCGTGCTGCGCCTGATCCAGATGGTCACCGAGAATGCCCACAAGAACGGCATTTGGGTGGGCATCTGCGGCGAGCTGGGCGCGGATCTGACGCTGACCGAAACCTTCCTTGCCATGGGCGTGGATGAGCTTTCCGTCACGCCGCGCGCCGTGCTGCCCCTGCGCAACGCCGTACGTATGACCGACACCCGCGAAACCAGCCAGCGCATTCTGGACGATTTGGCGGAGGATTACGAAGCCCGGTAAAGCCAACAGCCTATAAAAACACCGCCCCGAACCGTAGGGTTCGGGGTGGTATTTTTGTTGTTGCCATATTCCGCGATATTGCGGTGTTTTCCGGAAGGTTTGTAGGGGACGCATATATGCGTCCCGTGGCGGTTTACCCAGTATATTGCATTGCCCGGATGGCTGCAACGGGCGGCATATATGCCGCCCCTACGGAACACCCGTAAAATTGATATTGCGCAAAACCGCGGGCGGGGCATGCCCCGCCCCTACCGGGTGGCGAGGTTTTAATTTGCGGTAACCGCAAATTTCCCCCTCATCAGTCACCTGCGGTGACAGCTTCCCCCAAAAGGGGAAGCCTTTTTCGGCGGAGCCGTAAGACGGGAGCGGGTGGGCGGGGCGTCCAAAGAAAGTACACAAGGTACACTCAGTCAATTGCAATACTCCACGCAAAGGTCTTGCTTTCGCCGGGGTTCAGCTCCTCGTGCTTGCCCGGCTCGTTGACGGAGTTTGCCCAGCCGTTCCACGGCTCCATGCAGACAAAGCTCTCGGCATCCTGCTGCCACAGCACACCGTTGCCGAAATTCAGTTCGTCAAAGGCAACCTCGACCTTGTGTCCGCTGACAATATCCTCCAACCGCATGGGGGACTTAACGCCGGTCAAAAGGCGGATGGAATCCGCACTGCCCGGCTTGCGGGTCAGGGTAATGGTTTTGGGGGCGGCGGGCTGCTCGCCCTTGGCGTTCTCGCTGCAGGTGGCAGCGTCGATGGCAAAGCTGACATTGTCCAGCTTGCTGGCGGCAAAATACGGGTGGAAGCCCACACTGTACGGCAGCACCTTGTCGCCGGTGTTCTGCACCGTCAGGGCAAGACCTGCGCGGTTGCCGTCCAGCGTGTAGCGCATGGTCAGTTTGAAATCAAACGGGTAGACGAACTTGGTCAGACCGTTGGGCGTCAGCGTCAGTTCCACGGCGGTATCGGTCGCCTTGCTGACCTGCCACGGCAGCAGGTCGGCAAAGCCGTGTACCTCCATGGGGTAGTCGGCACCGGCAAAGTGATGCACACCGCCGTCCGGCTTGCCGCAGTTGGGGAACAAAATCGGCACGCCGCAGCGGGGGCGGTCGGTGGATTCAAAGTTTTTGTCGCGCAGCCAGAGATACTCCTCCCCGTTTTTGGTGAAGGAGGTCGCCATACCGCCCTTTTCGGGCGTGATGGTCAGGGCGTACTCGCCGTCGGTCAGAGTCATAGTTTTATACGAAACACCGTATTTTTCGTAGATACCAAACGTCAGATTAGACATAAAATTGCTCCTTTCTTATTACAGCACAACGCCGTCCTTGAAGATGGAAATTTCACGAAAGCCTTTTTCCTCCGCTTTGGTCTTTTTGCCGCTTGCCACGTCCAGCACCAAGCGGTACAAGTCGGCACCCGCCTCGTCCAAGGTGCAGGCACCGTCCGCCACAACACCGGCGTTGAAGTCGATCCACGTCTTTTTCTTTTCTGCCAGCTGGCTGTTGGTGGCGATCTTCAGCGTGGGGCGGGGGTCAGCGGGTGAACGTCGGGGTGGTAGCTGTACTCGATCTCGCCGGAGAGGTTAGTCTTGATATTGTGGGTGTGCATTCAGGTGCCGGGTACGGCGTCCGCCATGGCGTGACCGATGGGAAAGCCATACTTGATGACGTTTTCGCCGGTCTTGATGGGCGCAATCGCCATCTTGTGACCTTGGGGGATGTCCTCCACTGCGGTGACGGTGGTGTTTTCCACCGGCACGGCGGTACCCTTGGCGATGGGATGCAGCGCCACGACCACGTTGTCGGCGGGGTTAATTTTGATGGCAATGGGCTGTACCAGCACGCATTTGCCGTTCCAGTCGGCTTTTTCGTTGGCAAGGTCAAACCAGTAATCCACAAAGGCACGCAGGAAGTTGCCCTCGCCGAACTGCAGGGTCCTTTTCGGGGGCGGACTTTTTGATATAGCCGGTATAGCCGGACTTTTCCAGAACTTCATAGTTTAAGGTTTCCATAAACGCTCTCCTTCATCGTTTCTGTTACCGGGGCAGCGGCGCAAATTCCGTGCTGCCCTTGGGGCATTCTGCCCCACTGATAGCTTTATTGTAGTTTGTTTTTTGACCCGCGTCAAGACTTCAACTTGGCATAGCGTACATATTTTGCGCACATTTTGCCCCATTTTGGGGTTTCCACATACTGCACAACAAAAGACTGCATTTTTTGGCTACATTTTCAGCTAAACCGCAATTTTCGCAACTTGTTCTTGCAGGAATTTTTATGTATAATACAAGCAAGGTATGCGTTTTTGGGGCATTTTGGGTGCGCAAAGTATGTGCGCACGCCCGCCGCGTACACGTTTTATCTATTTATCATTTTTATAAGGAGCGTCTATACAATGAAGGCTTTTATGGACAAAAACTTCCTGTTGGAGACCCCCACCGCGCAGCATCTGTACCACGATTATTCCGCCAAGCTGCCCATCGTGGACTACCACTGCCACATTCCCCCGCAGGAAATCTATGAGGATCGCCGCTTTGAGAACATCGCACAGGTCTGGCTGGGCGGTCATCAGGTTCTGGCTGACGGCAGCGATTCCTACTTCGGTGACCACTACAAGTGGCGCGTGATGCGCTCCAACGGTGTGCCGGAGGAATACATCACCGGCGACAAGCCCGACCGCGAGCGTTTTCAGAAATTTGCCGAGAGCCTGGAAATGGCCATCGGCAACCCCATGTACACCTGGTGCCATCTGGAGCTGAAAAAATACTTCGGCTATGAGGGCGTGCTGAACGGCGAAACCGCCGAGGAAGTCTGGAACCTGTGCAACGACAAGCTGCAGAACGACCCCAAGATGACCGTGCGCGGCTTGATCGAGCAGAGCAACGTCGCCATGGTCGGCACCACCGATGACCCCATCGACACGCTGGAATGGCACAAGAAGATCAAGGAGGATCCCTCCATCAAGGTCGTGGTCGCTCCCTCCTTCCGCCCCGACAAGGCACTGAACATCCGCAAGGAAGGCTTTGCCGACTACATCCATAAGCTGGAGAACGTCGTCGGTCGCAAGTTTGCCTGCATCAACTGCGTTGTCAAGGCGCTGGACGAGCGCCTGCAGTTCTTTGTGGAGATGGGCTGCCGCGCTTCTGACCACGGTCTGGACTACGTCCCCTTTGTGGAAACCGACGCCGACAAGGCTACCGCCGCCTTCAAGAAGGCGATGGCGGGTGAAGCCCTGACCCAAGAGGAAGGCGACGCCTACACCACCTATCTGCTGCTGGCACTGGGTCGTCTGTACAAGAAGTACCACGTTGTTATGCAGATACATTACAGCTGCCTGCGCAACGTCAACGAGAAGATGTTCCGCAAGCTGGGTCCCGACACCGGCTTTGATATGATTGCCGTGACCAATTGCAGCGCCAGCATCAGCAGCCTGCTGAGTGCGCTGACCGCCACCGGCGAATGCCCCAAGGTCATTCTGTACAGCCTGAACCCCACCGACTTCGATATGCTCGGTACCCTGCTGGGGTCCTTCCAGGATGACGAGGTTCCCGGCAAGATTCAGCTGGGTTCTGCTTGGTGGTTCTGCGACACCGACGACGGTATGTACCAGCAGATGAAGACGCTGGCGCGCCTTGGCTTGCTGGGCAACTTTATCGGTATGCTGACCGACAGCCGCAGCTTCCTGAGCTACACCCGCCACGAGCTGTTCCGCCGCCTGATGTGCAATCTGATCGGCAACTGGGTCGAGAACGGGCAGTATCCCAACGACGAAAAGACGCTGCAGAAGATCGTCGAGGGCATCAGCTACAACAACGCCAAGCGTTATTTTAACCTGTAAGATTTCCGTTTAAAAAACCCCGGCAGATGCACGTCTGCCGGGATTTTTGCTGTCGTTCACACAGAGTCCTGCCCGCCCAGCTCGTAATCGGCGCAGGCATCCAAAATCATTGCCTCCAGCTCCTTGGCGGCGCGGCTCAGATACTGGCGGCGCTGCTTTAAAAAGCAGATTTTCCGCTTGGGGATGGGCGTTTTCAGGTCCAGACGGCGGATATCGCTGTAGCCGCCCTCATCCTGCAAAAAGGATTCCGGCACAAAGCCCACGCCCAGCTGCCCGCGCACCATCGGCAAAATCTGGTCGGCGGTCGCCGCCTCGATATCCGGGCGCAGCGCCAGCGTCTGGCGGGCAAAAAAGTCCGAGTAAAAAGCAAAGGTCGAGGTGTTGGGTCCCAGGCAGATCAGCGGGTACTCTGCCAGCTCGGGCAGGGACAGCCTGCGCCCCCACAGCTCCGAAAACGCCGCGCCGCAGATGGGTACCTCCTGTATCTCCATCACCGTGCGCTCCTGCAGCGAATCCGGCACCTCGGCGGGGGTGGTGACCATGGCAAAATCCGCCAGACCGTTTTTCAGCACGTCGATCGCCTGCGGGGTCGGGTGGTTGAACATACGGATGCGCACGCCGGGGTAGCGCTTGCGGTAGTCGTGCAGCAGCGGCAAAAGGCAGCAGCGCAGCGAGATCTCGCTGGCGGAGATCGTGACCACGCCGCCCTGCAGCCCGCGCTCGGCGGTCAGCTCCTCCTCCCCCGTTTGAATGTGCGCAAACGCGCGGGAGATATGCTCGTACAGCCGCTCGCCCTCCGGCGTAAGCTCCGCCCCCCGGTGCGAGCGTGCAAACAGCTTGCAGCCCAGTGCCTGCTCCAGATTTTTGATGGTGCGCGTCACGTTGGGCTGGTTGTTCATCAGCACCGCCGCAGCCTGCGTAAAACTGCGATATTTGGCAACATAGTAAAAAACACGGTAACTGTCATAGCTGATATTCATACGAATCACCATATCAAATTGATATACTTGCACAGTAAAATTAACATTTTTAATATATCTATATTGTGATTATAATAGGTATGTTGACGAAAGTCAAGACTTTGGGAGGGAATGTAGTATGGCAGAAAAAATGCCTCAGATCGTTTGTATCGGTCGTCAGTACGGCAGCGGCGGGCGCGAGGTCGGCGAGCGCCTGGCGAAGCTGTTGAATATCCCCTGTTATGACAAGGTTCTGGTCACCGAAACCGCCATCCAGTCCGGTTTGAGTGAAGCCTTTGTCAAAAAAGAGGACGAAACCCCCGGGCAGAGCCGCTGGTTCCTCAGCGGCAACCCCTTTGCGGATAACGCCGCGCTGACCGATGCCTTTTATTCCGGCAGCCAGGTCACCTACGACACCCAGCGGGACATCATCCGCCAGCTGGCACAGCGCGGTCCCTGCATCTTTGTGGGGCGCTGTGCCGCCGCCATTCTGGACCGCAGCGACGTTGTATCGGTCTTTATCTACGCGGACGAGGAGGACTGCATCGCCCGCGTGATGCAGCGCAACAACCTGAACGCGCAGGACGCCGCCAAGCGCATCCGGCAGGTCAACCGTATGCGCAAAAAGTACCACGCCTTTTACGCGGACTCTGACTGGGGACAGCCCGACAGCTACGACCTGATGCTTTCCACCAGCAAACTGGGCATTGACGGCTGCGTCGAACTCATTCGCGATGCCCTGAACCTGCCGAAAGAAGGTGCCTCCCAATGAATAAAGACCTCACCGTGGGCAATCCCGAATCGGTTTTGTGGAAATTCTGCCTGCCACTGTTCGGCAGCATCGTGTTCCAGCAGCTGTACAACATTGCCGACAGCCTGGTAGCAGGCAAATTTATCGGTGAAAACGCCCTCGCCGCCGTGGGCAACAGCTATGAGATCACGCTGATTTTTATCGCGTTTGCCTTTGGCTGCAACATGGGCTGCAGCGTCATTGTGTCGCAGTACTTCGGTGCCAAAAAATACAGCAAGATGAAAACGGCCGTTTCCACCGCCTGCATTGCCAGTGCCGTGCTGTGCGTGGCGCTGATGGCGGGCGGTATCCTGGGCTGCGGCGCGCTGCTGCACCTCATCAATACTCCCGCCGAGGTCTTTGCCGACTCGCAGCTGTACCTCGACATTTACATCTGGAGCCTGCCGTTCGTTTTCTTTTATAACATTGCTACGGGTATTTTCTCGGCGCTGGGCGATTCCAAGACGCCGTTCATCTTCCTGGCCATCTCCTCGACCGCGAACATCGGCATGGACATTCTGTTCGTGACCGCGTTTAAGATGGGCGTAGCGGGCGTGGCCTGGGCCACCTTCCTGTGCCAAGGTGTCAGCTGTGTGCTGGCGGTGCTGGTGGTTTTTCTGCGGCTGAAACAGGTGGAGTCCGGCACAGGCAAGTCCCCGCTTTTCTCCTGGCCTATCTTCAAAAAAATCGTTGTCATCGCCGTGCCCAGCATCCTGCAGCAGGGTTCCATCTCGGTGGGCAACATCATCATTCAATCGGTCATCAACAGCTTCGGTCCCGGCGTTATGGCGGGCTACTCGGCAGCCGTTAAGCTGAACAACCTTGTCATCACCTCGTTTACCACCCTGGGCAACGGCATCTCCAACTACACAGCCCAAAATATGGGCGCCCGCAAGCTGGGGCGCATCAAGCAGGGCTTTGGTGTCGGGGTCAAGATGGTGTGGCTGCTCAGCGCGCCGCTGCTGGTGCTGTACTTCTTTGCCGGGCGGGTACTTTTGCAGCTGTTCCTCAATGATCCCTCGGCTGCCGCCATGGACACCGGCATTATCTTCCTGCGCATTTTGTCCCCCTTCTACTTCATCGTTTCCGCCAAATTGGTGGCGGACGGCATCTTGCGCGGCGCCGGATTGATGGATCGCTTTATGTTCGCAACCTTCACCGACCTGATCCTGCGCGTTGTGCTGGCGCTGGTGCTGTCCAAGACGGCGCTGGGTTCCACCGGCATCTGGTGCGCATGGCCCGTGGGCTGGACGGTGGCCGCCATTATGTCCTTCAACTTCTACCGCAACGGTCCGTGGAAAGCCGCGCAGACTGCTGAGGTGTAAACAACAAAACTGACGCCCCGCAAGGCAAAACCTTGCGGGGCGTCGCTTATTTATTGCTTATACTTGGGCTGGTTCGGGGTTTGTGCCGGGGGTTCGTAGGCGGCAGGTGTCGGGGCGGCAGGCTTGGGCTTGGGCTTACGGGGGTGCTTGCGCCGCCACAGGAACCCTGCGGCAGCAATGGCAGCCACGATCAGCAGCAGCGGCCACAGGTAGACAACGGCGACTGCCAAGCCCTGCACAAAGCTGACAAAGCCCGCGCCGCCCTCGCTGAAGGCGTCTGCAATGCGCTGCCCGAAACTGGTGGATGCCGTGGGGCTGTACACTGCGACCTCGTTCAGCGTTGCCTCCACGGTGGAGTACATCACCTGCGAGTCCATGGCACGCAGCTTGCCGGTGTAGCTTTCCAGCTCATACTGCACATCGGTCAGCTGGTTTTCGATTTCCAGCAGGTCGGCGGTGGTTTCCGCCTTGTCTGCCAAGGCGTTCAGGCGGTCGCGCTGCGCTTCCAAGGCGGCAAGGCGCGCCTGCACGTCAATGTAATTTTCGGTGATGTTGCGGGCGTCCTCGCTCAGGGAGCTGACGCTGCCGCCCTTGCCCGCCTGTTCCAAAAAGGCGCGGTAGTTTTCTGCCGGGACGCGCACCGTGTAGCTGGCGTAGCGGTCGTGATCCTCCTCGCAGCCCGAAACATAGGTATGCTCCAGCCACGCGCCGGTATCCTCCACCGCGGCGAGGAACGCATCGCGGGCGGCGGCAAAATCAGTTGCTTCGATGCGCATATCCGCGGTGTAGACGATCTTCTGCTCGGTGTTCTGCACCGCCGGGTCCAGCGTCGGGGTCGTGCCGCTGTCAGTCCCGCCGTACTCGCCTTCCATGGCGGCGGATTCGTCGTAATAGCTGCCGTCCGCCGCAGAAGGGCTGCTGGCATAGCCGTTGGAACTGGCACCGCAGGCAGCCAGCAGAGCCGCTGCCAGCAGGGCAGCCGGGATGCCGAAACGCTTTTTCATGGGGATACCTCCTTTTTGTTTGGTTTCTTCACCTATAAAGACGGAAACGGCGTCCGCACATTACAGGCGGCAAAAGAATTTTTGTTTACGCACCCGCGCGGGGTGCCAGCAGCACCGCCGCCAGATAAAAGCCGTACAGCACCAGACAAACCGCCCCCTGCCAGCGGTACAGCCGCTTGCGCAGCAGCGGCGGCAGCAGCAGAACCAGCGCCATGGCGGCGCACAGCGGAATATCATAGCTGCGGTACTGGTCGGCAATGGGCAGACGCTCGCGGTACATCAGCCCCGAAACCGGCAGCGCCAGCGTCAGGTTCAGGATCGCGCTGTTCAGCAGCTGCGTCGGCAGCGTATCCGCCGGAAAAAACCGGCATTTCAGCGCGAATTTTTTCCAGACAGAGCCAAGCGGGTGATCCAGCACATCCGCCAGCAGCGGCAGGCAGAAGCCGAAGCTGACCAGTGTGGATGCCCACAGCGCCTGAATCGTGCCGGTCATATTGGCAAAGGTGATGGCGCTGTACACCAGCGCCTGCGCCCCGATGCCCAGCAGCACCATACCCAGCACCACGCCCGACAGGTTTTTCAGGCTGCTGAACACCCCCATTGCCGGAAAGGACATCGTGCCGGCGGTGTAGCCCTCGGCGGGGGCGTCTGCCGCGCCGTCGGTGGAGATCGGCTCCTGCCTCTCGTTGTAGGCGGCGTTATACTGGTAGACGATGCTTTGCAGCACAAAAACCACAAACAGCGCCATCAGGATGCCGTTACCGGTGTAGCTCAGCTTGCCGCCGCGCACAAACAGCGTGACGGCGGCGCACGCTGCCAGCAGCAGCGCGCATTTGCGGGTAAACTCGCCCCGATGCACCGCGGCGGGCTGGGAGCGCAGCAGGCAGACCGCCAGCGCCAGACCCAGATTGGTCACCGCCCCTGCCAGCGCCGCGCCCACGGCAATGGAGGTAAGCGACAGACCCGCCGCCTGAAACGCCAGCGTAAGCTGGGGCAGCGCAAGACAGAAGGGTACCACGGTACCCCCCACGACCCACAGCGGCAGCCCCAGCAGCGCACAGCACCAGGTGGTGCAACGCCCCGCCAACCGGCTGCCCACCGCCGTACACACCATGCCGAGGGCATAAACACACAATGCCAGCAGAATTACAAACATAGCGTTTCCTTTGAAAAATCCAAAAAAGCGGTGCCGTCCGGCACCGCTTTTGCACTTTTAATAGGCAATACCCCAGACGACCATCTTCTGCGCAGTCTTGCCGCAGATGGGGCAAACATCGCTGATGTGTTCCTGGGCAAAAGGCATGCAGCGGCTGGAGAGTCCAAACTCGGACTTCATGGCTTCCTCGCACGCCAGCTCACCGCACCACATGGTCTTGATGAACCCGGTGGAGGCAGCTGCCTTTTCTTTGATTTCTTCCTTGGTGGCAGCGCTGGTGGTGCGAGCCTCGCGGTTTTTCAGGGCGCGGTCGTACAGATCCTTTGCCAGCTCCTGCATAGCAGCGGGGATGGCAGTAGCCAGCTCCTCAAATTTGACGAACTGCTTTTCGCGGGTATCGCGGCGAACCAGCACGCACTGACCGTTCTCGATATCGCGGGGACCGACCTCCAAGCGGACCGGCACGCCCTTCATCTCCCACTGGGCAAACTTCCAGCCGGGCTGCTTGTCGCTGTCGTCCAGCTTGACACGGGCATACTTGCCGATCTCGTCTGCCAGCTCACGGCACTTTTCGATGACACCGGGCTTGTGGGCAGCCACCGGCACGATGACCACCTGCACGGGGGCAATCGCCGGGGGCAGGATCAAGCCGTCGTCATCGCCGTGCGCCATAATGATGGCGCCGATCAAACGGGTGGAAACGCCCCAAGAGGTCTGGTACGGATACTGCAGGGTGTTGTCGCGCCCGGTAAAGGTCACGTCATAGGCACGGCTGAACTTGTCGCCGAAGTAGTGGCTGGTGCCGCTCTGCAGCGCCTTGCCGTCCTTCATCATCGCCTCGATGGTGTAGGTCGCCTCGGCACCGGCAAACTTCTCCTTGTCGGTCTTGCGCCCTTTCAGGACGGGGATGCACAGATCGTTCTCGCAGAAATCCGCGTAGCAGTTCAGCTGCTGCTCGGTTTCCGCCTTTGCCTGCTCGGCGGTTTCGTGGATGGTATGACCCTCCTGCCACCAGAATTCGCGGGTGCGCAGGAAGGGACGGGTGGATTTTTCCCAGCGGACGACACTGCACCACTGGTTGTACAGCATGGGCAGGTCGCGGTAGGAATGCAGCACATGGCTGAAATGGTCGCAGAACATCGTTTCGCTGGTGGGGCGCACAGCCAGGCGCTCCTCCAAGGGGTCGCTGCCGCCGGCGGTGACCCATGCCACCTCGGGGGCAAAGCCGTTGACCAGCTCGCCTTCCTTTTTCAGCAGGCTTTCGGGGATCAGCACGGGCATGGCCACGTTCTCGTGACCGGTCGCCTTAAAACGTCCGTCCAGAATTTTCTGGATGTTTTCCCAAATGGCATAGCCATAGGGGCGCAGCACCACAAAGCCCTTTACGCTGGAATATTCCACCAGCTCCGCCTTGGTGCAGATATCGGTATACCACTGGGCGAAATCGACCTCCTGCGCGGTGATCGCCTCGACCATTTTTTTCTTATCGTTTGCCATATTCTTCCTCACACTTTTGGGGCGCAGTATCACACGCGCTCCTGCATATATTTGACCACATCGCCCACGGTGTGGAAATTTTCAATATCCTCGTCGGGGATCTCCACACCGAATTCGTCGGACAAGGTGGTGATCATATCAATAACGTCCAGACTGTCGGCACCGAAATCGTTGACGATATCGCTGTCAGGGGTGATTTTTTCAGGCTCGACCTCCAGCTGGTCAGCCAGATATTCACGGATACGGGCAAAAATTTCGGAATCCATACAGTTACTCCTTTATAATAAACACTTTAGGCAATACCGCACAATTCTAAGTGCCGATACGGCGAGCGAGGTGCGGCAGATGCTAAGCCAAAAGCGCAGGCAATACTTTGTGCTGCAAAGGTGAGCGCCGCCAGTGGCGGACAACCCGACATTGGCGAGCATTTTGGCAACGCAGATGCCGTGCCGCAGCCGCCGGAGCGGTGCTTAAGCCGTTAGGCGGGAATTGTGCGGTGTTGCCTTTAATACTCTTAATATATAGCGTATCTGCCGCGCAATGTCAAGTGTTTATGAACAATTCACAAAAAACAGGGCGCTGCACAAAGGACAGCGCCCTGTATTGACATTCAAAGGGCTTACACGGTGCCGGGGTAGACCATCTCGCGCACGGTGGCGGCGATGTTCTCGGCGGTCAGACCGTAGTCGCGCAGCACCTCGGCAGCAGGACCGGAATGACCGAACTTATCCTGCACGCCGATGCGGCGCACGGGGGTGGGCATCTTTTCGCTCAGCAAAGAGCAGACCGCCTCGCCCAGACCGCCGATGATGTTATGCTCCTCAACGGTGATGATGTTGTGGCACTCGCGGGCGGCGGTCAGTATGATCTCCTCGTCCAAGGGCTTGATGGTGGGCATATTGATGACGCGCACGCTGATGCCCTGACGCTTTGCCAGAACGGCGGCGCGCAGTGCCTCGGCAGTCATCAGACCGGTGGCGATGATGGCGGCATCAAAGCCGTCGGTCAGCTTTTCGCCCTTGCCGATGTGGAACTCGTAGTTGTCGGGGTTGTGGAACACCGGGCTGGGTAGGCGGGAGAAACGCAGATAGACGGGACCCTCGTAGTTGTAGGCGGCAATGACCGCGGCGCGTGCCTCAACGTCGTCCGCCGGGCTGAGGATCACCATACCGGGGATGGTGCGCATCAGGGCGATATCCTCGCAGCACTGGTGGGAGGCGCCGTCCTCACCGACCGAAAGACCGGCGTGGGTGGCGGCGATCTTGACGTTCAGGTGAGGGTAGCCGACGGTGTTGCGGATCTGCTCAAAGGCGCGCCCTGCCGCAAACATCGCAAAGCTGGACACAAAGGGTACATAGCCCATCGTGCTCATACCGGCGGCAACACCGATCATATTCTGCTCGGCAATGCCACAGTCAAAATGGCGCTCCGGGTAGGCTTTTTTAAAGATTTCGGTCTTGGTGGCGGCTGCCAGATCGGCATCGAAAACCACCAGATTGTCTGCGCCCTGCTGGGCAAGCTCAACCAGCGTGCTGCCGTAGCTTACGCGGGTGGCAATTTTTTTCATATCAGCCATTGTTGCGCTCGATCTCCTTTTCCAAAGCTTCATATTCGGCACGCAGCTCGCTCATGGCCTGCTCGTACTCGGCATCGTTGGGTGCCTTGCCGTGCCATTCAACGGCGTTCTCCATATAGCTGACGCCCATGCCCTTGGTAGTGCGCAGCAGGAAGCAGGTGGGCTTGCCGCTGCCGTGGGAAAGCTCAAACATCTTGAACGCCTGCTCCAGCTCGGCGTAGGAGTTGCCGTTGCAGACGATGGTGTTGAAGCCGAAGGCGTCCAGCTTGCGGTCCAGCGGCTCGGAGTTCATAACGTCGCGGGTGGTGCCGTCGATCTGCAGACCGTTGACGTCCACCATAATGCAGAGGTTGTCCAGCTTGTAGTGGTTGGCAAACATAAATGCCTCCCAGCACTGACCTTCCTCAATTTCGCCGTCGCCCAGCAGGGTGTAGACGTTGATGTCGCTGCCCATCTGCTTGGCGCCCAGCGCCATACCGCAGGCGGTGGAAACGCCCTGACCCAGGCTGCCGGTGCTCATATCCACGCCGGGTACGGTGTTCATATTGGGGTGACCCTGCAGGTAGCTGCCGGAATGGCGCAGCGTGGGCAGATCCTCCACGGGGAAGAAGCCGCGCTCTGCCAAAGTGGCGTACAAGCCGGGGGCACAGTGACCCTTGCTCAGCACAAAGCGGTCACGACCCGGGTCCTTGGGCTGCTCAGGGTCGATGCGCATTTCACGGAAATACAGGTATGTCATCACATCCGCAGCGGACAAGCTGCCGCCCGGATGCCCGCAGCCTGCGCCGTGGGTAGCCTCAATAATACCCATACGCACGCGGGTCGCTGTCAATTTTAACTGCAGCGTTTCTGTTTTTGTCATAGTTATGTTCCTCCGGTCCCTTGGAAATCTAACGGGCGTTATTACGCCACACACTATACTAATATATATTATACACGATTCGCCGAATCTCGCAAGCACTTTTTTCAGATTTGGCGCAGCCCCTTGCCTGTGAGAAAATTTACCGGTTTTTTTGTGCGGTTTGCCCAAAACGTACCAAGCACCGCGCTTGCAAATCGACAGAAACTGTGCGATAATAAGCGTATAGCATTTTGTTGGGAGTGAGGTGCCTATGAAAAACCTAAAGCCTGCGCGACGGCGGCTTTTGCGCCGGGTGCTGTCGTTTGTTTTCAGCCGCCTGACGCTGACGATCCTTTTGCTGGCTTTGCAGGCGTTTTGGCTGTTTTCGCTGTTTTTCTGGCTGGCGGATTACGCCAAGGTCTTTAACATCGCCGGGCTGATCCTCAGCGTGTTGATGTGCTTAGCGCTCATCCGGCAGGATTCCACCGCGCCGGAATTTAAAATCAGCTGGATGATTTTGTTTATGGTCATGCCGGTGCAGGGCGGGCTGCTGTACCTGCTGTGGGGCAACAAGCGCCCCGCGCGCATTCTGCGCCGCAAACTGGAGCGTGCCGAGGCGGCGCTGGCACCCCTGCGCCAAGCTGACCCCTTTGCCCAGCAAGAGCTGGAGCGCCAAAACCCGCGCGCTGCGCGAACCGCCCGCTACCTGCGGGATTACGCCCCCGCGCCGGTGTATAACGGCACGGCGGCGACCTACTACCCCAGCGGCGAAGCGATGTTTGCCGCCATGCTGCCCGCGCTGGAAGGTGCCGAACACAGCATTTATATTGAGAGCTTTATCATCGGTGAGGGCGAGATGTGGGGGCAGATCCATGAGATCCTGCGCCGCAAAGCCGCCGCCGGGCTGGACGTGCGCGTCATTTACGACGACGCCGGCTGCCTGACCCTGCTGCCGCACAACTATGCCGAGGTGCTGCAGCGGGAGGGCATCCGCGCGTTCAGCTTCAACCGGTTTGTGCCGCTGCTGAACTTGGTGATGAACAACCGCGACCACCGCAAAATTATGGTCATTGACGGGCGCATCGCCTTTACCGGCGGCGTGAATCTGGCGGACGAATACATCAACCGCATCGCCCGCTTCGGCTACTGGAAGGACAGCGGCGTGCGGCTGGAGGGTCCGGCTGCTGCCGGGTTTGCCAACATTTTTTTGAGCTTTTGGCGCGGGCATTTCCCCAACGAGGGGCTGGGCGCCGCCGAGAGCCTGCCCCCTGCCCCGCCGCAGCCGACGGACTGTCTGGTGCAGCCCTTTGCTGACAGCCCCATCGACCGCGAGAGCGTGGCAAAAAATGTCTATCTGGAGCTGATCGCCCAAGCGCAGAACCGGCTGTACCTCTGCACGCCCTACCTGATTCTGGACGATGATATGCAGACCGCGCTGCGCCTTGCCGCCAAGCGCGGCGTGGACGTGCGCATTTATGTGCCGGGCATCCCCGACAAAAAGACCATCTATCTGCTGACGCGCAGCTACTTTTTGCACCTATTGCAGGCGGGTGTCAAAATTTACACCTTCAGCCCCGGGTTCCTGCACGCCAAAACCTGGCTGTGTGACGACACGGTTGCCTCGGTGGGTACGGTGAACCTTGATTACCGCAGCCTGTATCTGCACTTTGAGTGCGGCACCCTGCTGTACGGCGGCAAGGTTTTGCAGGATATCGCTGCCGACTTCACCGCGTTGGAGCCCCACTGCCGCGCCGTCTTGCCCGAGGATTGCCGCACAAGCTTTGCGGGTACGATGTTCAGCGCCGTGCTGCGGCTGGTTGCGCCGCTTTGCTAAGGGCTGATTGCCGGGTTGGCTGCAACGGGCGGCCTATAGGTCGCCCCTACAAACCAACCCGGTATTTTCGCGCCGCCATCTGACCGCGGGCGGGGCGTGCCCCGCCCCTACATTCCTACCCGAAAAAAGGCTCTTGATAAACCGTGAGGTCGCACCGCCCTATGGCAGTGCGACCTCTTGTTTTTATTTGACCCGTGCGGTGTTGTAGGCGCGCACCATCATGGCGGCGTACCACAGCATCACCACGCTGAACGCCACAAAGCAAACCGATGCCACGCTGACCATGGCAGGCATAAAATGCGCCACACTGTATCCTGCCAGCGGCACGGCGGCCACGGCGGGCATCACCTTGTAATTCTGCCCGGTATGGCGCAGCATCAAAAGCGCCGTACCCCAGAACATCCACAGGTCGGCGGCGCGCAGCGCGGGTTCCAGCCACAGCCAGCTGCCGCCCTGCCCTGCACCGCACAACAGCAGCTCCAAGATCAGCTGCCCCACACCCAGCAGCAGGGGCAGCTTGCCCTTGCCCGCCAGCAGAATGTAGCCAACCACCGCCAGCATCGTCAGGCTGACTTCCTGCAGGGCGACAGCCTCCGGTACGGCAAGCAGGGCGCGCCCTGCCGCGGTCACACCGATCAAAAGATACGCCAGCGCGGGACGATTGCGTTTATCCATAAAGATTCTCCGTTTCCGTTTGGTATTGCCTTTGGTTTTGTTCTTGTATTGTAGCACGAACGCCGCCGCGTTGCAAGACGGCCGGGCAAGCCGCGCCCAAAACAAAAAGCCCCCGCTCTGTTAAGCGGGGGCTTGGTGGCGGTTATTGGGCGTTCTCGCGCAGGGCGGCGCGCATTTCCTTTTGGATCTGCGGCGTGGTTTCGTATTTCTGCATCAGGAACGACAGCAGCTCGGGCAGCTCTGCGGCGGGCAGACGTTCGTTGATGACCTGTGCCAGATACTCCGCCTGCGACATGGCGGGTTCAAAGGTGCGGGCGTAGGTCTTGCCGCTGCGCACAAAGCCGACTTCGCGCAGCAGCCCCTTTTCCATCAGGCTGTTCAGCATGGAGAAAATGGAACGCTCCTTCCATTTGCGGTCCACGCAGGTCGCGACGACTTCAGTTTGCGCCATGGCATGATCCGCCTGCCAAAAAATTTGCATAATTTGTTGTTCACTCTTGGTCAGATGCATGGTGCTATTCTCTCCTATTGTTAGATTATATTAAGATAGTATCGCTTTTTGAAACAAATGTCAATGTATTTTTGAGAAATTTTTACCAAAATTTTATATTTTTACAATCAGCAAAAACTTGCGCCGTGTTTCGTAAAGTATCTGAAGTCTGCCACACTTTATCCATCGTTTCAACGTCAGAATCTTGATGCTTTCATCGAGGTGTGTCGGATTCTGACACACCCTGCCACGCATCATTTTTAAGGTGATTTTCTCCTATTTTGTACTACCCTTTACCCCCCCCCCATTTTATGGATTATTGTTGTTCGCGCCCATCACGGTTTCGGCAAGATGTATTTTTGTTGCAGCGCCGTCAGGGCGCGCTTTTCCAAGCGGGATACATAGCTGCGGCTGATCTTCAATTGTTCGGCGGTCTGCTGCTGGGTCAGCGGTGCGCCGCCCCCAAGACCGTAGCGCAGCTCCAGCACCCGGCGTTCGCGCGGTGGCAGCGCCTGCACATCGCGCCGCAGCTGCGCCCATTCGCTGCGGTTTTCACATTCCTGCGTCATATCGGCGTCGTCCTGCAGGGTGTCCGCCAAGGTCAACGGTGCGCCGTTGCCGTCCCCGCCGCCCTCCAGCGGCTCCTGCAGCGAAACGGTCGCACCCTCCCGCCGCCTGCGCCGCAGCTCCATGCGCAGCTCGTTCTCGATACAGCGGCTGGCGTAGCTGGAGAATTTTCTCGCACGGCAGGCATCGTAGGTGTCCACCGCCTTGATCAGCCCGATGCACCCGATGGACACCATATCCTCCTGCGAGCCTGCGGCACTGAAATATTTTTTAGCGATGTGTGCGACCAGCCGCAGATTGTGGCGGATCAGCGTGTCCCGCGCTTGGGTGCGCGCCGCCCCGCCCTGCTGCAAGGCTGCCAAGGCGTCCCGCTCCTGCGCGGGGGTAAGCGGGCGCGGAAAGCTGCCACTCTCCAGATGCAGCGCCAGATACAAAATATGCCCCGCCGCTGCCTGCAAAAACACACCCAAAATTCCCAGCATCAGCCCCACCCCCTGCCGCAGTATACGCGGCAGGGGGTGTGTGCTATGCCAAAAAAGCCGAAACGCCCGTAGGGCATTTCGGCTTTGGAATCACTTAAAAAATGCGTTTTGCACCGCGTTCAGCACGGCAGCGCGTCCGGCGGTAAAGTTGACGCCGCCCTGCAGGTAGCAGGTGTAGGGTGCGCGCAGCGGACCATCGCAGCTGATCTCAATGGTGCTGCCCTCGGTAAAGCTGCCGGACGCCATAACCACCCGGTCGGTGTAGCCCGGCTCCACGGCAGGCTCGGGGCTGGCAAAGCTGTCCACCGGGCTGTTGTGCTGGATGCCCGCACAGAAGCCCGTCAGCGCCTCGGCGCTGCCCGAATCAAAGCAGGTCACGATGTCGTTGTGGTCGGCGGTGTAGCGCGGCACGGGGTGAACGCCCACCAGCTCCAACAGGCACTGGGCGTAGACAGCGGTTTTCAGTGCCTCGCACACCACGCCGGGGGCGTAGTAGAAGCCCAAAAAGGTGTCGCGCAGGCTGTCCTGCGTGCAGCCCAAGTCGCCGCCGATGCCGGGTGCGGTAAACCGGTGGCTGCATTTTTCCACCAAGTCGCGGCGACCCGCAATGTAGCCGCCGGTGGGGGTAATGCCGCCGCCGGGGTTTTTGATAAAGCTGCCCGCCATCAGGTCGGCGCCCACCGCCAGCGGCTCGCGGGTCTGGGTGAACTCGCCGTAGCAGTTGTCCACAAAGATGACCGCCTTGTCGTTGACGCCGCGCACCGTCTGCACGATTTTTTCAATCGTGGCAAGGTCAAACGCATTGCGCTGGGTGTAGCCGCGGCTGCGCTGGATATGCACCACTGTGGCGGTTTTTGCCTTTTCGGCAATGCCGGCGTAGTCGGGGGTAAAGTCCGGCAGCAGCGGGCATTCATCGTACTGCACGCCGTATTCCCGCAGGGTTCCGCAGCCCTTGCCCGCCTCACCGATGCCGATCACGCCCTCCAGCGTGTCGTAGGGGCGTCCGGTGGCTGCCAGCAGGGTGTCGCCCGTGCGCAACAAGCCGAACAGCGCCACCGTCAGCGTGTGGGTGCCGCTCATAAACTGCGGGCGTACCAGCGCCGCCTCGGCACCCATACAGCGGGCAAAGACCTCCTCCAGCTTATTGCGGCTGTCATCCCAGACACCGTAGCCGCTGCTGCCCCAGAAATGGCGGGCTTCGACACCGCAATCGGTGAAGGCGCGCAGCATTTTGAGCTGGTTGAAATCCCGGATCTCCTCGATATGGGCAAACTGCTCACGGCAGAGGGTCAGCGCTTGCTTGTCCAGCGCCAGAACTTCGGGCTTCAGGTCGTAGAATTGTTCGATCATAAGGTATTCCAATCTGTAATATATTGTTGAATTATGCCGTTTTGTCTAAATCCAAGGCTGCGATACCAGCCGTTCAGCGCCTGCTCGCAGGCAAAAACCGCGTCGCGCTGCTGCGCCAGCTCATTCGCCATACGCACGATCAGCCAACCTGCCAGCCCCCTGCCCCGCCAAGCGGGCGCCGTGACCCCCGCCGACATATAGCTTTCGGTCTTGCTTTGGCTGAAGCAGCCTACCGTGCAGACGGGTGTGCCATCCTGCAGCAGGGCGTGGCAGCAGCCGATGCCGTGCGCCATGGCTGTGCAGGCTGCCGAGTAAAAGCCGTCTGCCTGCGCTTTGTCCGCAAACGCCAACCGGCTGACCGGCAGCATAGCGGGTTGTTCGGTCAGCGTCAGGGCGGCGGGCGGCGCGGGCGGCAGCGGCAGCACCCCGCCCTTGGGCAGCCGCCACAGCGTCAGTGGCGGAGCCTCGGTGCCGAAGGGCAGCGGCTGCTCGGTCAAAACGCGGTCCGTACACACAAATTGCAGAAAGCTCTGCAGCTCCTCAGCGGTATCGGCATCGGGCAGCGCCCCGCAAAGCGTTGCCGTGCCGCCGCGCAGCGCCAGCGCCCCGCCGGGCAGCAGATAAAACGACCAGCCGCTGCCGGGTTTTTGCCCAAACAGCGTCAGCGCCGTACCCATAACAGCGGCAAAATAGGGCTTGCCGGCAATGCGGCGGGCAAATTCCGCCTGCTGCGCGGGGGTGGTGGCAGATGTTATCATAGCTTCCTTGCCGCGCAGTTTCAGGTCAGGCTGTTGACGATCGCCTTGTAGTCGCGCCCGCGCACCTCAAAGTTGGGGTACAGGTCAAAGGACGCCGACGCCGGGGACAGGCTGACGATATCCCCCGGCTTGGCCGCGGCGCGCGCCAGCTCAACGGCGTGGCGCATCCCGTCCGCGTGCAAGATTTCCAGCGATGCTGCGTCAAAATTAGGATGCTCGCGCACAGCCTTTTCAATGCGGGGAGCGGTAGCGCCCATCAGCACCAGCACCTTGACATGGGCGATGATTTCGGGTGCCAGCGGCTCGTAGGGGATTTTTTTGTCGTAGCCGCCCGCAATCAGAATGATCTTGCGGTCAAAGCTGCGCAGCCCCGCGATCGTGCGGGTGGGGCTGGATGCGATGGAATCGTTATAGTAGGTCACGCCGTCCAGCACGCGCACCGGCTCAATGCGATGCTCCACGCCCGTAAAGGTCGAGCCGACCTGACGCATAGCCTCCACCGGCACGCGCCCCCAGACAGCGGCGATGGCTGCCAGCAGGTTTTCGACATTGTGCAGCCCGCGCAGCTTACTATCGGCACGGGGCATAATGGGCGTTACTACGCCGTTTTCGGCATAGCAAAGCGTGTCATCCTCCGCGCGCAGAAACGCGCCGTTGTCGGTTTCGTGCAGGCGGGTAAACCAGACCTGCTCGCCCTTGCAGTCGCTTTGCATCGCGCGGGTGATGTCGTTTTCAAAGCCCAGCACGGCACGGCAGGGCGGCACCTGCCACAGCAAAATATTGCGCTTGGCATCGACATATTCCTGCATATCCTTGTGGTGATCCAGGTGGTTGGGCGTGACGTTGGTCACCACCGCCACCTTGGGGCTGGTGCGCATACTGATCAGCTGGAAGCTGGACAATTCGACCACCGCCACCGCATCCGGCGTAACCTCCGCCAGCTGGGGCAGCAGCGCCGCACCGATATTGCCGCCCAAGAACACCTTGCGTCCGGCGGCTTCAAACATTTTAGAGATCAGCGTGGTCGTGGTGGTCTTGCCGTCCGAGCCGGTCACCGCCACGATCTCGCAGGGGCAAAGCTCAAAAAACAGCTCCACCTCGCTGGTCACAGTCGCGCCTGCCTGCAGCGCCGCCTGCAATTCGGGCTTATAATACTCGTAGCCCGGCGTGCGCATAATGATATCCTGCCCGGCAAAGCCGTCGGTGTAATGCTCGCCCAGACTCAGGCGGACGTTCAGGCGGCGCAGGGTTTCGGCGTACTCGCCGAAGTCCTCCACGGATTTTTTCTGGTCGCACAGCGTGACCTGCGCGCCCATCTCCACAAACTGTTCCAAGCAGCGCTTGTGGCTGACACCCGCGCCGATAAAGGCAACCTTTTTGCCTTGGATCTTCTGTTGTAGCTTTTCGATCGGCAGCATGACAAATACCCCCTTATGTGTATGGAATCAACCCTATTATACTCGCCCTGTGCGGATTCTGCAACAAAAATCGGCCCGCCGAAGCGAGCCGAAAAGAGTTTCAGCGCAGGGAAATTACTGCTCGCCGCCCATGGGGATGCCGTGGGAATCCAGCAGGGCGCGGATCTTGGTCATGGGGTCGATGATGCTGGAAACGCTCTTGTCGTGGTTGATGGCAGCGATGAAGTAGGCGGTGTACTTGGACACGTCCACATCGTAGTACCACTCGCGCTGCAGCAGCTCGGGCTTGCGGTAGGTCAGGTTGGTACCCAAAACCGCCTTGATGATGCCGTCGTTGTACGCCTTGTCGAACTTCTCCAGACCGGCAGTAAACAGCGGGAAGGTGCAGCAGGTAAAGATGTTGCGTGCGCCGCGCATCTTCAGCTCATAGCCGATGTCCAGCATGGACTCGCCGGAGGCGATGATGTCGTCCGCGATAAAGACGTCCTTGTCCTTGACGCTCTCGCCCAGATACTCGTGTGCAACAATGGGGTTGCGTCCGTTGACAATGCGGCTGTAATCGCGGCGCTTGTAGAACATACCCAGGTTGCAGCCCAGCACGCTGGAGTAGTACATATTGCGGTTCATGGCGCCCTCGTCGGGGGAAACGATCATGAAATGGTCCTTGTCAAAGTTGACATTGGGCACATGGTGCAGCAGGCACTTCAGCACCTGATAGGTGGGCATCACGTTGTCAAAGCTCATGGTCGGCACAGCGTTCATGACGCGGGGGTCATGAGCATCGAAGGTGATGATGTTCTTGACGCCGACAGCCTTGAGCTGCTGCAGGGAGAAGGCGCAGTCCAGGCTTTCGCGGCTGACGCGGCGATGCTGACGACCGCCGTACAGGCTGGGCATAATGACGCTGATGCGGTGGGCGCGACCGGCAACTGCCTGAATCAGGCGCATCAGGTTCTGGAAGTGGTCGTCTGGGGAGAGGTGGTTCTCATAGCCGAACAGCTGGTAGGTAACGCTGTAATTGCCCGGATCGACAAAGATGTAGATATCATCGCCGCGGGTAGGGGCTTTGACCAAGCCCTTTGCGTCGCCGGATTGGAAACGGGGGCAGTCCGAGGGGATGATAAAAGTATCCACGTCCATGCCGATTTCGCGTGCCCAGCGGACCAGGTGTCCGTCAACCATTTTGCACAGTTCCTCTGCGCCGGGGCAAGCGATCAAGCCAAGGTCTGCAATTGCGTTTTCTTGGGAAAAGAAATCGCGCGGGCCAAGATTCTGTTCAGCCATACGAAGTTACTCCTTACTTGCATCTGTTACAATTTTCGGGCGGCGTGCATATCGCCGCTATTATTCTTATTGTAACACAGCAGCGCCGCAAAATCAGCCCCGAATCGCGTTTTTTTGCTGCTTTTTTTCAGATTCTGCAATTTTCACATTCTATGGCGGCGGTATGCCGATAATTACTGTAACTTCCTACAAAGGGCGCGCCGCTCCGCCCGCCGCGCTCACGTCTGCTGCTTATGAACCACGACCTGCGGGAAGGGAATTTCAATGCCGTTGGCATCAAACAACTCCTTCAGTTCGCCGTTCAGCACACGCTGGGCGCGGAAAATATCCTTCTCTGCCACCTTGACCGAGAAGTGCAGCAAAATGCCGCTGTCCTGAAATTCCTGTATACCGTTAAAACTGGGCAAATCTTCAAACATATCGCTGTTGCGCTCAAAAATTTCCTGTCGATGGGCATCGAACACCTCGCGCAGACGGGACATCTTGGTGTCATAGCTTACCGATACCTTGCTGACGGCGTAGCTGTCCTTGCGGGAACGGTTCTGCACGTTTCGGATGTCGGAGTTGTTGACGATCTTGCGGTTGCCGCCCGCATCCTCGATGGTCGTGGTGCGCACGCCGATATCTATGACCTGTCCGCGGAAATCCCCCAGCACAAGGAAATCACCGATCTTGTACTGCCCTTCAAACAGAATAAAGATGCCGGTGATTACGTCCTCGATCAGACTTTGCGCGGCAAAGCCGACGATCAGCGAGGCAATGCCGGCGGCTGCCAGCAGCGTCGAGGTGTCCACCCCGGCGGCATTCAGCAAAAACAAAATGCTGGCGATCACCGCGCCGTACTTGACCACGCTGGACAGCATCGCTGACACCGTTTTGGCGTGGCTGTGCAGTTTTTCCAGCAGCAGCTGCACGGCGGCAAACAGGGACCAGACCACCGCCAGCCCGGTTGCCAGCGGCGACAGCTTGTTGTCGCGCAGAAAATACCCAAACACGGCAAACAGCGCGACGCACGCCGCCAAAATGACCATATACCCGGCACTGCCGGACTTTTTCGGCTGCCGTTCGGGGGCAGCGGGGCTTTGCATTTCCTTGCTCATAGGTACGACCTCTTTTCTGTTTGTCAGGGTAGGTATTCGGCAATGGCTTGCTCATAGGCAGCGCGGTCCGCGTCCGGGGCGTTGCCCGTCATCAAAAGATGCATCGTTTGCCAGTCGGTCTGCGGCAGCTCGGACAGGACGTAGGTATAAGTCACGGTGCTGTATTTGCCATGGTCGGGGTATTCAATGGCAAGGGTCAACTCCTCGTCCTTCAGCGCCTGCAGCTTTTCGTCACTGAGGTCGAAGCAGACCGCATAGTAGGCGTGGCGAACAACGTCCTCCGACCGGGGCGGCTGACCGTCCGCCGTGGTCTTTACGGCGCCGATATCTGCGCAGCAAATGGAGGGGATGTCGCTGCCCGCGCCCGCGGCGGTTGGATAGAGATACGCCAGCGCCATATGGTTGTAGAGGAAACGGCACTCGTCATAGGCGGGGTTGTCCGGCTCGGCGGCGGCAGCCCGGCGGGTCTCCCGCTGGGTGAACTGGCTCCACGAAACAATGGGTGCGCGCAGAAGCTCGGCTGCGCCCAAGTCCGCCGTATAGACATAGCCGCCGCTGCGCCACGGGTTTTCGGCGGTGCCATCCTGCTGCGGACGGATTTCCTCGGGGAAAAGCACGCACAGCTGGTTGGCGTAGCCGTCCTCCGAATGCCCCGTCACCACAAATGCGCCCTGCACCTGCGGCGGCTCGATGTACAAATCGGCATCCTCGGGCGGCGGCATTGGCTCTGCCGGGGTCGGCACCGGGGTTGGCTGCTGTGTAGGCGCGGCGGTGGGGGCTGGTGCCTTGGTGGGGGCTGGCGTTGGCTGCACAAGGTCGGTATCTGCGGGCAGCCGGGGCAGCGTCAGTTGTATCTGCGGGATCGCCGCCGCAGACAGCAGCATCAGCACTGCCAGACTCAGCAAGCTGCTGCGCAGCAGACGCAGCTTTTTTATGTACAGTCTGCGTTTGCGCGTTTCCTCCGGCGCGGCAGGGCGGTACAGCGGCTGCGCCGGTTGCATTTCACACCCCGGGTCGGCGTATTCGCACCCGGGATCGGCGTATTCATGCAGCAGATCGTTTGAAAATTCGTAGTCTTGCATGGACGGCTTCCCTCCCCTCTTGTATATAGTATAGATATATTTTTCGCTTTTTGTCAATATATTTTGTGAATTTGCGCTATTTTGCAATTTTCCCGTTAGGTTGCATTGCCGGGATGGCGGCAGCGGGCGGTCAATGACCGCCCCTACAGGGTGGTACATTTTTGTTACCACTCACTCCCGTGATGGTTTGGTATTTTCGGCAGGTTTGTAGGGGACGCATAGATGCGTCCCGTGCGGTTTGCCCATTAGGCTGCATTTTCCGGGCGGCTGCAACGGGCGGCATATATGCCGCCCCTACAGGCTAACCCGTCATTTTGTCATTGCCGCAAGGTCGTGGGCGGGGCTTGCCCCGCCCCTACCGCGCAGTGATTTTTTATTGCCCCGTAGGGCGGGGTGACCCCACCCCGCCGAGGGAATTGGCAATCGCCGCAAATTTTCCCCTTCATCAGTCAACTGCGGTGACAGCTTCCCCCCAAGGGGAAGCCTTTCGGGCGGTTTACCCGTTATTTTGTTACAACCCGATTTGCACACAACAAAAAACACCGCCTGCCTTGCGGCAAGCGGTGTTTTTTTATCAAACTGTTCTGTTTAATCAGACCAACTCGATAATGGCCATCTCGGCGGCGTCGCCGCGGCGAGGACCGGTCTTGTAGATGCGGGTGTAGCCACCGGTGCGGTCGGCGTACTTGGGACCGATCTCATCAATAACCTTCTTGGCAACATCTTCCTTGGTGATGTAGGAGAAGATCTGGCGCTTTGCGTGCAGATCGTCCTGCTTACCCAGGGTGACCATCTTCTCGGCCATGGAACGAACTTCCTTGGCGCGGGTAACGGTGGTCTCGATTTTGCCGTTCTCGAACAGGTAGGTCACCATAGCGCGCAGCATAGCGTTGCGGCTGTCGGTTTCGCGACCGAGTTTACGGGTACCGGGCATTTCGATTCACTCCTTATCAATAGAATCCGCGTATAGCGGGGGGGTTAGTTTTCGTCGTCCTTGGTCAAAGAGAAGCCAAGGCTGTCGAGCTTTGCCATAACCTCTTCCAGGCTCTTGCGGCCGAGGTTACGGACCTTCATCATCTCGTCCTCACTCTTGTTAATGAGGTCGCCGACCGTGTTGATACCGGCACGCTTCAGGCAGTTGAAGGAACGGACGCTCAGATCCAGCTCCTCAATGGTCATTTCCAGTGCCTTTTCGCGACCCTGATCCTCGTTGTCCACCATGATCTCGGTTTCACCGGTTTCATCGCAGAGGTTTACGAACAGATT
This sequence comes from Subdoligranulum variabile, assembly GCA_004552305.1. Classification (GTDB taxonomy): domain Bacteria; phylum Bacillota; class Clostridia; order Oscillospirales; family Ruminococcaceae; genus Gemmiger; species Gemmiger variabilis_A. The sequence continues at coordinate 60,800 of SFOX01000021.1, forward strand.
CAGGTGCTCGGTCAGCACACGCGCCGCCAGGCTGAGCGCTTCCTGCGCGTTGATGGTACCGTCGGTCCAGACCTCCATAATGAGCTTGTCATAGTCGGTGATCTGACCCACGCGGGTACGGTCAACAATGTAGTTTGCCTTCAGCACGGGGGTGTAAATGCTGTCCACGGGCAGGGTGCTGATATCGTTTTTCTCAATCAGCGCCTGCTTATTGCGTTCGGCGGGAACGTAGCCGCGACCCTTATCAAAGGTCAGCTCCATTACCAGCTTTGCGCCCTCGCCCAAGGTGGCAATGTGCCACTCGGGGTTGAGGATCTCCAAGTCATCACCGGATTTGATGGTGCCGGCGGTAACTTCGCAGGGACCAACGGCCTCTACGCGAACAGTCTTAGGGGCTTCGCCGTAAATTTTGGCGGCAATGCCCTTCAGGTTCAGGACGATTTCGGTAACGTCCTCACGGACGCCCTCGATGGTGGAAAACTCATGAACCACGCCGTCGATCTTGACGCTGGTCACGGCTACACCGGGCAGAGAGGACAGAAGCACGCGACGCAAGCTGTTGCCCAAGGTCGTGCCGAAACCGCGCTCCAGCGGCTCGACGACGAACTTACCGTAACGGCCATCCGGAGACAGGCTGACCGTTTCGATCTTGGGGCGTTCGATCTCCATCATAAAAACCCTCCTTGTTAAGCCGATGCAAGAAACTGCACCGGTTCGGTTGGAAAAAACGGAAATAGCTTAAGAGGATTACTTGGAGTACAACTCGACGATGAGGTGTTCGGCGATAGGCACATCAATGTCCTCACGAACGGGCAGCTTGGTAACGGTGCCCTTCAGAGCGTTCTTGTCGCGCTCCAGCCAGGAAGGCAGCAGCACAACGGGAGCGTCCTCGCCCAGCAGACCGCTGAACTTGGCGCTGGAACGGCTGGACTCGATAACCTCGATCACATCGCCCACCTTAACCTGGTAAGAGGGGATGTTGACGCGTTTGCCATTGACAGTAAAGTGATTGTGGGAAACCAGCTGACGGGCGTCGCGGCGGGTCTTGGCAAAGCCCAGACGGAACACGACGTTGTCCAGACGGCGCTCAACCAGAACCAGCAGGTTGACACCGGTCTGACCGGGCATACGGGAAGCCTTCTCGTAGTAGGTGTGGAACTGGGTCTCCAGAATGCCGTACACGAACTTGACCTTCTGCTTCTCGTTCAGCTGGGTGGCGTACTCGCTCTTCTTCTTTCTCATCTGGCCGCCGGGGTTACGATTGGTGGTCTTTTTGCCATAACCCATAACAGCAGGAGAAATGCCGAGAGCACGGCAGCGCTTAGCGATAGGTTGGGTATTCTTAGCCATATCTCATGTTCTCCTTTCAATCAAACGCGGCGGCGTTTGGGCGGGCGGCAGCCATTGTGAGGAATGGGGGTCACATCACGGATCATGGTGACTTCCAAACCGGTTGCCTGCAGGGCGCGGATGGCGCTTTCACGACCGGAGCCGGGTCCCTTAACGTAGACCTCAACGGTCTTCATGCCATGCTCGATCGCAGCCTTGGCAGCAACCTCAGCGGCGCTCTGCGCAGCATAAGGAGTGCTCTTGCGGGAACCACGGAAGTTCAACGAACCAGTGCTGCACCAAGAAACGGTGTTGCCCTGAGTGTCGGTGATGGTCACGATGGTGTTGTTAAAGGTGCTCTGAATGTGAGCAGCACCAGCGCTGATATTCTTGCGCTCTTTTTTCTTAGTGCGGGTTTTTGCCGCAGTAGCTTTGTTAGCAGCCATTTCTCAGTTCCTCCTTACTTCTTTTTGTTAGCGACAGTGCGCTTGGGACCTTTGCAGGTACGTGCATTGGTCTTAGTGCGCTGGCCGCGGCAGGGAAGACCCTTGCGATGGCGCACACCACGGAAGCACTGAATCTCAGTCAGACGCTTGATGTCCAGCGCAACGTTACGGCGCAGGTCACCTTCTACCATGATGTTGTTTTTGTCGATGTAGTCACGGATCTTAGCTTCTTCGTCAGCAGTCAGATCCTTGACGCGGGTATCAGGGTTAATTCCGGTA
>SFOX01000002.1 GCA_004552305.1 Subdoligranulum variabile
TTGGGGGTCCAGGGGGACGGGTCCCCCGGCCGTGCCCCGCGCTTCGGAAGTAGCGGCGCCTTTCTTTGGTACTTTCTTTGGGCGTCCAAAGAAAGTACACATCTCGGGCAAGCAGAAACTTCCCTTACTCCTCCGCCAGCACAAACGCCAGCCCCACCGCCCGCGGTCCGATGTGGGTGCCGATGGTCGCGCCCACCTGCCCCACACGTCCGCCGGTCAGGTGCAGGTTGTTGTGCATATAGTGATGCACCGGCGCTGCCAGCTGGCGGTCATCGGTGTACAAAAGGGTGTAGCCGTAATCGGGGTCGATGCCGCCCATTTTTTCCAGCAGCTTGTACATCGCCACCAGCGCACCGGGACGTCCGCGCCCCTTGTCCTCCAACCGGATCCGGCTGTCGTACAGCGAAAGCACCGGCTTGATGCCCAAGGCACCGCCCACCAGCGCCACAGCGGCGGACACGCGCCCGCCCTTTTGCAGGTGCTTCAGGCTGTCCACCACGGCAATGACGCGCACACGCTTTTTGAAAACATCCAGCTGCGCGGCAATTTCGGCAGCCGTAAAGCCCTGCTCACGCAGGCGCAGCGCCTCGCGCACCAGAATGCATTCGCCCTGCGTGGCGGTTTCGGAATCCACCACGGCGACCGGGCATTCCGCCTCGGCAGCAGCGAGGTTCGCACACTGGAACGTGCCACTGAGCGCCTGCGCAATGGTGATGACCAACACCTCGTCCCCCGCGTCGGCGGCATCGGCGTAAGCCTGCATAAACGCAGCGGGGCTGGGCTGGCTGGTGCGCGGCAGCTTGGCATCGGACGCCAGACGCTCGTAAAATTCATCCTTGGTCATAGTGCCGTCATCCTCGCAGGGGGAACCGTCGGCAAAGGTAACGGACATAGGCACCACCGCCACACCGGGCTGGCAAAGCTCGTGTTCGGTAAGGTCGGCAGCGGAATCGGTAAGAATACGGATCATAGAAACTCCTTTGGCAGCACCGCATAATCTCCGCCGTATCGGCATTTAGAATTGTGTGGTACCGTCCTTTTTAATTTGTTGACAGTTCAACAACTTACCCGGACAGTATAGCACAATGCCCTTAATTTGTAAAGAGCAACCCCCGCTTTTCCCTCTTTTCCTTGCGCAGAATTTGTGTTATAATATCGATGGCAATACCGCATAATTCTAAGTGCCGATACGGCGAGCGAGGTGCGGCAGCTGCTAAGCCAAAAGCGCAGATAATACTGGATGTCTTATCGAGCATTTTGTGTGCTATGGCATCGGTTTTGTGGACGCCCTGCCGGGACGGCGCCAGGGTGCTGCGCGTGCTGGGCGATAGCCCCTGCCCCGCCGTGCCTGCCGCCGTGGACGGCTTGCCCGTGACCGAGCTGGGCGCGTACTGTTTTTCTGCCAAGGCAGTCAGCGGGGGTCAGCTGTACCCGCCCGGCAGCCCCGACACACACGAGATCGTGGGCGAATTTGTGCAGCAGGTCGCCCTGCCCGACACGCTGCACACGCTGCACAGCGCCGCCTTTTACAACTGCCGCAGCCTGCGCACCGTGCAGATGGGCGCAGCGGCTGAGAATTTCGGCAGCGACCTGTTTACCAACTGCCGCAGCCTGCAGACGCTGGTTCTGCACGCCGCCCCTGCCGCCTCCACCGGGCTGCGCAAGCTGCTGGCGGGCGTCAGCGCCGATCTGTGCGTGCAGTTTGCCCCCGCCGACAAGCCGGAGGCTGAGCTGTTCTACCCCGAATATTTCGAGTATATGGACGAAAACGCCCCCGCGCACATCTTCAACCACCAGCTGGAGGGAGAGGGCTACCGGATGCGCCAATGCTTTGCGGCGGGCGCGGTGGATTTTGCCGCCTACGACGCGGTGTTTGCGCAGGCGTGCGTGGGCGAAAGCGTGCAGACGCTCTGCCGTTTGGCGCTGGCGCGGCTCTGCCTGCCCTTTGCGCTGAGCGATGCCGCCCGCACCGACTACGAATTTTACCTGACCGCCCACCCCGATGCTGCCTTTGCGCTGGCGATCCGTCGCCGGGACGAGGCCGCCCTGCGGGTGCTGGTGGCGCTGGGGCTGCCCACCGCCGATGCCGCCGCTCTTTGCGGGCGCGCCGGGTGGAGCGCCGGGGCTGCGATTTTGCTGCAAAGACCCAAAAAGGCACCAAAAAGCTATGATTTTGACGATTTGTAATCTTTTACAATACGTTATATTTGCCATATTGTAGAATATAGCTTTTTGTTATACATTCTGTTATTTTTAATTTTACAGAGTTTTCCACAACATCGTTGAAAACCTGAAAGCGGGTGAAGTTTTGAACCGTCACATCCAGACCCAAACCGAATGGGAGAAAAGTATCGCCGCCCGCATTATGGAGCAAACCCGCGCACAAATCTACCTGGATCAGCGGTACCTGACCGCCGCCTTGGGGGCGCTTTCCCCCGCCGAATGTGTCGGTATTTTTGCCTTTGCCACAGACGGCGCACATTTGTACTACCCGTCCGATTGGGTGATTCGTCTATATCGGCAAAACCGCCGGTATCTGGCGCGGGCGTATCTGCACAGCGTTTTGCACTGCATTTTCCGGCATCCGTGGCTGCGCGGCGGGCGCGACCCCGATGTGTGGGGGCTTGCCTGCGACATTGCCGTGGAAAACACGCTGGACACGCTGCGCTCGCCGCTGGTCAGCCGCCCCGTCGGCTGGCTGCGTCAACAGGTGTACGCGCAGGTTCGCCAAAACGGTGCGCCCGCCGCCGGGCTGATTTATCGGCTGCTGTGTGCGCAGGACGCCGAAACGCTGCAAAAATGGCACCGTGAATTCACCTGCGACGACCACCGCTTTTGGCCCGAGGACACCGACAGCCCCGCCGCGCAGATGCAGGGACACCGGTGGGAGCAGCTGGGACGCCAGACCCAGATCAGCATGGAGGAGGCAGGGCAGCGCGCCGGGGAATCCGCCGCTGCCGAGGCGGTACAGCTGCAATTGCAGGCAGCCCGCAGCCGCCGCAGCTACCACGATTTTTTGCGCCGCTTCGCCGTTTGGCACGAGGAGCCGCATCTCGACCCGGACGAATTTGACCTTGGGTTTTACACCTACGGGCTGCGCACCTACGGCAACCTGCCGCTGATCGAGCCGCTGGAAAGCCGCGAGGTGAAAAAGATCCGCGATTTCGTCATCGTGCTGGACACCAGCGAGTCCACCTCCGGCGAGATGGTCAAGGCGTTTTTGCGCGAAACCTTTACCGTATTAAAAAGCCGCGACAGCTTTTTTACCCAGTGCCGCATTCTGGTGATGCAGGCGGACAACGCGGTGCGCGACGAGGTCTGGCTGACCGATTTGGACGCGCTTTCCCGCTATGCCGACCGCTTTGTGCTGGTGGGCGGCGGCGGTACGGATTTCCGCCCCGCCTTTGCCCGCATCGAGGAGCTGCGCCGCAGCGGCACCCTGCGCGAGGTGCAGGGCGTGCTGTATTTTACCGACGGCAAGGGCATTTTCCCCAGCCGCCGCCCGGATTTTGACACCGCCTTTGTCTTTCTGCCGCAGGCGGGTGCCGAGCCGGAGGTGCCGCCGTGGGCGCTGCGTCTGGTGCTGCAGCCCGATGAGTTCACCCCGCCGCCCGCGCCGCCGCCCATCAATTTTACCGAGCATGAAACCGCAGACCTGTCCGAACTGTGAGGAGTGTTTTGTATGGATATTCAACGTGCCAAGGAAGAAATCAAGACCGCTGTGCGCGCCTACCTTGCCTGTGACGACACCGGCGCACCGCTGATTCCTGCCATCCGCCAGCGCCCCATTTTGCTGATGGGTCCCCCGGGCGTGGGCAAGACCCAGATCATGGAGCAGATCGCCCGCGAGTGCGACATTGCGCTGGTGGCGTACACCATCACCCACCACACGCGGCAGAGCGCTGTCGGGCTGCCCTTTATCCGCGAGCGCAGCTTTGGCGGCAGGACCCGCAGCGTGACCGAGTACACGATGAGCGAAATCATCGCCAGCGTCTACGCCGCCATGGAGCGCACCGGCAAGCGCAGCGGCATTTTGTTTATTGACGAGATCAACTGCGTCAGCGAAACGCTGGCGCCCACCATGCTGCAATTTTTGCAGTGCAAGACCTTCGGCAATCAGGCGGTACCGGCGGGCTGGGTCATCGTGGCGGCGGGCAACCCGCCCGAATATAACCGCAGCGTGCGTGAATTTGACGTAGTTACGCTGGATCGCGTGCGGCGCATTGACGTGGAGCCGAAGCTGTCGGTCTGGCAGACCTACGCCCGCGCGCATCGGCTGCACCCCGCCGTGACCGCCTATCTGGAGCTGCGCCCGCAGCATTTTTACAAGCTGGAAAACGATGTGGACGGTATGCAGTTTGTGACCGCCCGCGGGTGGGAGGATCTTTCTGCCTTTTTGCAGGCTGCCGACACGCTGGGTCTGGACGCAGACGAGGGCGTGATTGCCCAATACCTGCGCCACCCCGAGGTTGCGCGCGACTTTGCCGCCTACTGGGCGCTGTACCGCAAGTACAAAAAGGATTACGGTGTAGCGGATATTTTGGCAGGCAAGCCGTTTGACGCTGTGCTGCAAAGGGCGCTTTCTGCCGCGTTTGACGAGCGCATCAGCTTAATCAGCCTGCTGCTGGCGGGGCTGAACACCCGCTTTGCCGACGCGCAAAAGCTGGACGCCGTGACCGATGCCTGCTACCAGCAGCTGCGCAGCTTTAAGCGCACGCTGAGCCAGAAGCCCGACACCGACCCCGCCGCCCTGTTTGCCGACCAGACCGAGAGCTACCGCGCCCGGCTGGAGCTTGCCAAGGACGCGGACGAGCTGACTGCCGCCGAGCAGGCTGCCCGCACCCGCACGCTGCAGCTGATGCAGCAGTGGGGCAAGCTGCTGCAGCCGGGTATGATCGGCGAGGATGCCTTTGACACCGTGCGCGGGCAGTTCAACGCGCAGGTGCGCCGCCGCGAGGACGCCGTGGCGGACGCCGGCAACGCCTTGGAATTTGCCTTTGATTTTATGGAGCGCGCCTTCCCCGACGGGCAGGAGATGGTGGTGTTTGTCAACGAATTGGCGCTGGGACCCGATTCCGCGCCTTTCCTGGCGGAAAACGAGTGCGAGCGCTTTGAGCAGTACAGCCGCAAGCTGCTTTTGCAAAACGACGATGAGCTGCTTGCCGAATTGCAGCGCGACGATCTCCGCGCTGGGGAACACAGCACGGAGTTTTAAGGGCAGCGCTGTGCCGTAGGGGCGGGGTATGCCCCGCCCGCGACAGAACGGCAACGCAAAAATTATGGGGCGGCTTGTAGGGGCGGCATATATGCCGCCCCTTGCAGCCATCCCGCCAACGCAGCCTAACGGGCAAACTGCACGGGACGCAACTATGCGTCCCCTACAAACCTGCCGATATTTCCCTGCCATCGCAAAAATTTCCGGCTGCCGTAAGACACCCCGCCCTACATAGCAATAAAACCACTCTCAACTCTTTAAAAGGATTTCTCTCTATGAAAAAAATTCTGTTCTTGGCAACGGGCGGCACCATTGCCAGCCGTCCCTCGGCGGCGGGCGGGCTGGCACCCGCCATCACCTCGCAGGAGCTTTTGAGCTTTGTGCCGGAGTTGGCGCAGCTGTGCCAAATTGACGCCGTGCAGCTTTGCAGCTTGGATTCCACCAATGTCGGTCCCGAGCAATGGCTGTCGATGGTGGTGACCATCCGCGATGCCTACGACCGATACGACGGCTTTGTCATCGCCCACGGCACCGACACGATGTCCTACACGGCGGCGGCGCTGAGCTATCTGATTCAGAACAGCGCCAAGCCCGTGGTGTTGACCGGCAGCCAGAAATCCATCTACAACCGCGACACCGACGCCCGCAACAACCTGTACCGCGCCTTTTTGTACGCCTGCAGCCCCGCCGCGTGGGGTGTGCAGCTGGTGTTTGACAACAAGGTCATTTTGGGTACCCGCGCACGCAAGACCCGCACCAAGAGCTTTAACGCATTTTCCAGCATCGACTACCCCGAAACCGCCGTGTTCCGGGATATGCGGCTAATCCCCTTTTTGCAGCGCCCCGCCGCCCTGCCGCCCGTGCGGTTTTACGATAGGCTTAACCCCGCGGTGTTTGTACTGCGGCTGATCCCCGGTATGCGGGCGGACATCATCCCCCTGCTGGCGCCGCAGTACCGCGCACTGGTGGTCGAAAGCTTCGGTGTCGGCGGCTTGCCGGGCGGCGAGCATGGTCCGATGTACCGCGAATTGCAGCGCTGGTGCGACAGCGGACGCCTTGCCGTGTTTACCACCCAAGTCCCGCATGAGGGCAGCGACCTTGCCGTGTACGAGGTCGGACGTGCCGCCAAGGAATTGGACGGCGTGCTGGAGGCGCGGGATATGACGCCCGAAGCCACCGCCGTAAAATTGATGTGGGCGCTGGGGCAAAGCAACGAACGCGCCGAGGTCATACGCCTGTTCCGCCAGCCGGTCGAGTGGGACACCGTGTAAGGCAGCGTGGAGAGTTAAGAGTTCAGAGTTAAGATAAGGTGTGCGCGCTGCGCACAAAATAAAAAACGGGGATGCCCCGGTACGAACGTACCGGGGCATCCCCGTATATTGGGCTGTTGTTTAGCCCTCGATTTCAATCATCGTGGGTTTCTTTTCAGGCAGCTTCGCAGGCTCTGCCTTGGGCAGCTTCAGGCTCAGGATACCATTCTCGAACTTGGCGGTGACATCCTCAGGCTTGATTTCCTCGCCCACATAGAAGCTGCGGGCGCAGCTGCCGGTGCAGCGCTCCTGACGGATGTAGTGACCTTCCTTGTCCTTCTCGTTCAGGTCCTCACTGCGGTTGGCGGTGATGGTCAGGTAACCGTTCTCCAAATCGAGCTTGACGTCCTCTTTCTTGAAGCCGGGCAGGTCAACGAACACATCGTAACCGTCCTTGGTCTCGCGGACATCGGTCTTCATAATGTTGGCGGCATGCTTGCCAAACATACTCTTGGGTTCGGCGTGACGCAAGGCGCGTTCAAAATCGCGTTCCCATCTGTCGTCAAACAGATCATCCAGCAAACCTTCGTTAAACATATACGGAACCATCATCATAAGTCATTCCTCCAATTTTTATCGGCCGCCTGTTGCGGGCGGTTCACTTTTATGATACTAAATTTTATGTGGTTCATCGGGGTCGGGGTTTTGCTTTCCGCTTGTTCCTTTCCCTTTGAACAACTTCATTATAGCACTAAAGTTAGCACTGTCAAGCCGAGAGTGCTAATGTTTACATTTCATGCAATGATTGTTCACATTCTATGTGATTTTTGGCTTTTTATAGCGATGGTATGTTGGTTTTTTGCGCAGTGGATGTTGTTGTGGGAACGCCTTCCCCCTTTTTTGGGGGGAAGGTGGCGCGCCTGCGCGCCGGATGAGGGGAAACTTCCGACAGGCGCCCCCTCATCCGTCACCTGCGGTGACAGCTTCCCCCAGAGGGGGAAGCCTTTCGTGCGGTTTACCCGTTATACCGCATGATCGGCGGGATTGCACGGGCGGCATATATGCCGCCCCTGCGGATAACGCAAAAAGCCCTCTCCGCCTTGCGGCGGAGAGGGCTTTTGCTTATTTCCAAAGCAGGAACAGCAGCGCCAGCAGCACGCCCAGACCTGCCAGATACACCGCGGCGATCAGCAGGGTGGCTTTCAGCACGCCCAGCACCGCCCACAGCTTTTCCTTAAAGGTCCACGGGGTGTCCTGCTCCCACGGGCGGTCGTTCGGCGGCTCGGGGGTGCGGTTTGCTTTGCGACCGGGGCGCAGCATCGGGTGGGCATCCAGCCCGCTCATATCGGCAACGGTGCGCCCGTCGTCCTCAAAAGAATCTTTTCTCATTTGTCAAACAGGTGGCACACTACATAGTGACCCGGCTCGATCTCACGCTGGGTGGGACACTCGGTCTTGCAGCGCTCGGTGGCGTAGGGGCAGCGGGTATGGAACTTGCAGCCCTGCGGCGGGTTTGCGGGGGACGGGATCGAACCCTGCAGCACGATACGCTCGCGCTTGATGGTGGGATCCGGGATGGGGATGGCGCTGAACAGCGCCTTGGTGTAGGGGTGCAGCGGGTTCTTGAAGATATCCGCCGTTTCGCCGTACTCGACCAGATTGCCCAGATACATAACGCCGACGGTGTCGGAGATATGCTCGACAACGCTCAGGTCATGGCTGATGAACAGGTAGGTCAGCTTGTACTTTTCCTGCAGGTCCTTGAGCAGGTTGATGATCTGCGCCTGAATGGACACATCCAGTGCGGAAACCGGCTCGTCGCAGACGACAAACTCGGGGTTCAGCGCCAGAGCGCGGGCAATGCAGATACGCTGACGCTGACCGCCGGAGAACTCGTGCGGGTAGCGGGTCTTGTGGTAGGGCTGCAGACCGCAGTTGTCCATAACCTGATCAATGTAGTCATTGAACTCTGCCTTGGGTACCAGATTATGCTCGCGCACCGCCTCGCCGATGATTTCGCCGACGGGCAGACGCGGGGACAGGCTGGAGAACGGATCCTGAAAGATGATCTGCATCTTGGTGCGCAGAGCGCGCATCTCGGCAGGGGTCATATCGTAGACTTCCTTGCCGTTAAACAGCACCTGACCGCCGGTTTTTTCGCCCAGCAGGCGCAGGATGGTGCGACCGGTCGTGGACTTGCCGCAGCCGGATTCGCCGACCAGACCCATGGTGCAGCCGCGGCGCAGGTTGAAGGTAACGCCGTCAACCGCCTTGACGTGACCCACAGTCTGGGACAGCAGACCGCCCTTGATGGGGAAGTATTTTTTCAGCGCATTGACCTGCAAAATGTACTGGGGATCGTACTCGACGGGGGTGTAATCCAGTTTGGGGTCATTGTTTGCCTTTGCCATGCGTTACTCACCCGCCTTTCTGTTTTCTTCGTAGTAGCGATAGCAGCTGACCTTATGCGTCGGGGACAGGCTGATCTCGCAGGGGTACTCGCCCTCGCAGCAGGGCAGCTGCATCTCGCAGCGGTCCTTAAAGTAGCAGTAGTTGGGCATATCCACGGGGTTAGGCACCTTGCCGGGGATGGAATACAGGCGATCCACCTTTTTGCCGACAACAGGCTTGGACGCCATCAGCCCGATGGTGTAGGGGTGGCTGGGGTGGGCAAAGATTTCCTCTGCGGTGCCCTTTTCGACCACGCGACCCGCGTACATAACGACAACGTAGTCCGCCATTTCGGCAATAACGCCGAGGTCGTGGGTGATCAGCATAATGGAGGAGTTGATCTTATCCTTCAGGCTGCGCAGCAAGTCGAGAATCTGCGCTTGGATGGTAACGTCCAGCGCGGTGGTCGGCTCGTCCGCGATGATGATCTTGGGGTTGCAGGCCAGCGCCATGGCGATCATAACGCGCTGACGCATACCGCCGGACAGCTCGTGGGGGTACATCTCATACACGCCGTTGCTGTTGGCAATGCCAACGGTTTCCAGCATCTCGATGGTGCGCTTTTTGATGTCCTCCTTGCTCTTGCCCTCGCCCTCGTGCAGGGCAATGACCTCGTCGATCTGGGCGCCGATGCGGAACACCGGGTTCAGGCTGGTCATAGGCTCCTGGAAGATCATCGAAACATAGTTACCGCGCAGACCCTGCATCTTTTCGGTGGGGGTCTTGGCAATGTCGTATGCCTTGCCGTTGCCGAGGTTCAGACGGATGGCACCATCCACGATCTGACCCTGCGGGCGCTGCAGCAGCTGCATCAGCGACAGGCTGGTGACGGACTTGCCGCAGCCGGACTCGCCGACGACGCCGACGGTCTTGCCAATGGGGACTTCAAAGGAAACACCGTCTACGCTCTTGACAACGCCGGTATCGGTGAAAAAGTAGGTGTGCAGGTTGTCGAACTCCACCGCGTTGGCGGGGTCCTTCATCTCGGTAACATATTCAGACTCCGGCACGTTGCGGCGCTTGCGCTGCTTTTCGTACCGGTCGGTAATGCGGCGGTTTTCCTTGGAGATACGCCGCGATTCTTTAGCGGAAAGATACCCTTCCTGTTTCTTAGCCATCGTGTGTTTCTCCTTTCGATCAGCGTTTCATCTTGGGGTCAAAGGCGTCGCGCAGACCGTCACCCACAAAGTTGAAGCCCAGAACGGTGATCAGCAGGCAGATACCGGCGGGGATCCAGATGAACAGGTAGTTTGTCATAACGTAGGCGTTGTTGACGTCGTTGATGATGTTGCCCCAGGAAGCGAAGGGATACTTAACGCCCAGACCCAGGAAGGACAGGGTCGCCTCGGTCAGAATGGTGGAACCCAGACCCATGGTGCAGACAACGATCAGCTGCGGGATAACGTTGGGGATCAGGTGGCGGAAGATGCGGTGGCGCACCTTGATGCCGCACGCCTCGGTCGCCATCATAAACTCCTGCTCGCGCAGGCTCAAAATCTGACCGCGGACCAGACGGGCAATGCTCGGCCAGCCGAGGAAGCCCAGAATCAGCATCAGGTAGATCATACGGGTCCAGGAATCCAGATGCATGGCGTCCATGGCGGCACCGATGATGATGATGACAGGCATCGAGGGGATGCAGTAGAACACGTCCACCACACGCATGATGACGTTATCGACCCAGCCGCCGAAGTAGCCGGACAGACCGCCGAACAGAACGCCCAGCGCGGTTTCCATAAACACGACGATGAAGCCGATGATCAGAGAAACGCGACCGCCGTACATCAGGCGGGTCAGCATATCCATACCGTTGGTGTCGGTACCCAGCCAGTGTTCCTTGCTGGGGGCGGCGTAACGGTCATAGATGTAGGTGGCGGTCATCTGCTTGACGCTCCACACCTTGGTGGAGGCATCGTAGACGATGTCGTACTCGGCGGTATTGCCGGCTTCATCGGTGTAGTTGAACTTGACGCCGTCGGCATCGAGGGTTTCTTCCAGACGCTCTTTGAAATCGCGGGTGACCACGATGCTGGGGTCGGCGGCGGAAACGACTAAGCGGCTGATGTACGCCACGGTGTCGCCGCCCAGCTTGACGTCGCCGTCATCCAGCTGGTAGGTTTCGCCGTCGGCGGTGAACTCGGTTTCGTCATTGACCATGGCGGTCAGACCGGCGAGCTTGGCATGGAAGCTCAGCGCGGCAGCGCCGTCGGCAGGGTTGACGAGGTCGCGGGCGGCGTAGCCCAGAATGGTGCCGCCCTTCTTGACGACGTACATATCGTCGGACAGGATGTCCAGCGTGTAGGCAACGTCCTTGTAGACGAACTCGGTTTCGCCCTTCTTGAAGGCATTCAGCGCCTTGCTCTGCGCAATGGAGCCGAAGTCCTGCCCGTCAGCCACCACAAAACGCAGGGTGTCGTTGCGGGTAACGCCGACATACTCCTTGGACATTTCGGCGTAGGTGTAGAACTGCTCGTCCTGCCCGTAGGGGCTGACCAGACCGCCGATGAAGGAGAAGATAAACATGGCAACGAGCATGGACAGACCCACGACGGCCAGACGGTTGCGGAAGAAGCGCTTGGCGACCAGTGCGCCGGGGCTGAGTACCTTGACGCGGCGGTCGTCGTTCAAGGAATATTGCTCCTTGTTGGGGGTGGTGTTCTGGGTATTTTCACTCATAGGGGCATACTCCTTTCTTTAAGAAATGCGCACGCGCGGGTCAACCACGCCGTACAGGATATCGGTCAGCAGGTTGCTGGCAAGCGTCAGCACTGCCATAAAGGACAGGTAGAACATGGTGAACGGGATATCGCCCGCGACCATGGACTGGTAAGAGATGTAGCCGATGCCGGGGATGGAGAACAGCGTTTCGGTGATCAGCGCGCCGCTGAACAGACTGGGCAGGCTGCCGCCGATGATGGTGACCAGCGGGATCAGCGTGTTGCGGAACGCGTGCTTATAAATGACCGTGCGCTCGGACAGACCCTTGGCGCGGGCGGTGCGGATGTAATCGGCGTTGAGCACCTCCAGCATATTGGTGCGGGTATAGCGCATATAGCCGCCGATGGACACGATGACCAGCGTAACGATGGGCAGCACGAGGTGGTTTGCCTTGTCAAGCAGCTGCCCCATGGCGTCCAGCTGGGCGTAGTCACGCCCAACCAGACCGTAGAGGTCGAACCAGCCCAGCTTGACAGAGAATACCAGCTTGAGCAGCGTGGCAAAGAAGAAGGTGGGCAGAGAGATGCCGACCAGCGCCACAGCGGTGATGACATAGTCTGCGCGGGAGTACTGCTTGGTGGCAGCCAGCACGCCCAGAGGCACGGCGATGATCAGGGACAGCACAAAGGAGATGCCGCCCATAATAACGGACAGACCGATGACCTCCTGGAACTTCTGCACAGCGGGGACATTCCACTTCCAGCTGTCGCCGAAGTTGCCGACGATTGCCTTGCTCAGCCAGGTAAAGAAGCCGGGGATAATGTCCATGTCGAGACCGTAGGCAGCATTGAGCTGCGCCAGCCATTCCTTGTAGGGTTTTGCACCGGGGGCCTGTGCCAGCTGCATTGCCATGGTTTCGGCAAAGGAGCTGGGCAGGCTGCGGATCAGCGCGTAGATAATGAACATAACACAGAACAGGATCAGTACCGACTGCGCGATTCGCTTGATGATGTAGTTACGCACGGGATATTTCGTTCCTTCCTTGCACGGCAGTGGCCGCGTTTGTTTTTATGCAGGGATCTTGCAGGGATATGCCGGAATATGGGCATCCCCGTCCCTCGCAAGGGCTGACCCCCTGCGGGGGAGTGGGACAACCATATTATGGCTGAATTGTGCATAGTATGGCTGTTTTTGTGTCGTATATTTAGACACAGCAACCGTTCCGGCGTTATAAAGCGCCGGAACGGTCGCTATTTATTGCTGTTTAAGCAGAACGCGGGGTGAACTTAAACCTTAGTTCAGCTCCATGTTGTTCAGCTCAGACTTGTAGGTCCAGTACGGGGTCATATCCTTCGCGATGGTATCGATGTTGATACGCTCGGTGGAGAAGATGGTAGCCTCGCTGCGCTGGTAGACAGGCAGCTCAACACCCCAGTCGAGGATGATGTCCATAGCCTCTTTGTACATGGCCTTACGGGCCTCCTGGTCGGTGGTCTGGCGGGCAGCCATGATCAGATCATCCAGGTCGGTATCGTTGATGGCATAGTAGTTGGTGGAACCCTTGCTGTGGTACAGCTGGTACATATCGGGGTCATTGGTGGACTGCCAGGCAGCAACCCAACCCTCGGCAGCGCCGGACTGGTAGGAAGCGAACAGGTCAGAGGCGTTGGCCATATCGCTGACGATCAGGTTGAAGCCGATGGTCTTGAGCGCGGCAGCCGCGTTGGTCAGGGTCTGGAAGGAGGGGTGGTCGCCGTTGCCGGAGGCACCGATGTTGATCTGGTACTCCAGCTTAGCGCCGGCGGGGGCAGCGGTCAGCTTGCCGTCGGTGACGGTATAGCCGGCAGCCTCGAAGTAGCCCAGCGCACCCTGCAGAGCAGCCTGATACTTAGCCTCGCCCTGCATATCGGCGGTGTACAGAGGCTCACCGTCCACGCCGGTGGAGTAAGCGACCTGATAGCCGTCGTCGGTGACGGAGGGAGCAGCCCAAGAGGTGTTGGAAATGGGGTAGTTGATAATGGTAGCGGTATCGCCGTAGTAGGAGTTGATGCCCTCATCACGGTAAGCGGCGATGACGGTCATGATGGCCTTGCGCAGGTTCTTGGAAGCCTCGGAGGCAGGGTCGCCGCCGACGTTGACGTTCTTGGCGCTCAGGGCGATGTAGCCGTAGCCGCGGAAGTCCTTCAGACGGGTGGTGATGACGGGACCGTCCTCACCCTCAGCGCCGTTGATGTCGGCGATCTGGTCGGCAACTTCCAGAGAGAAGGAAGGATCGGAGATGTCGATGGTGCCGGCCTGAACACCGGTGATCTTATCGGCTTCCTGGGTTTCCTTCATGTTGACGTGAGCGATCTTGGGAGCGCCGTCATAGTAGGTGGGGTTGGCATCGAGGTAAACAACGCCGTCGCTGTACTTGCTGAAGGTGTACATACCGCCGCCCAGAGGAGCGCTGGTCTTGGAGCGCACAACGCTCAGGTCGCCCTTGGGGAAGCCGAAGGAGTTGTTGTCGTAGTCGTACAGGCTCTTGTCGCCGTAGTAGTGCAGAGGAGCGATGGGCATCTGCAGCTGGTAGATCATGGTGGTGGACAGCTCGCTGGTGGTGATGGTCATGCTGTAGTCACCGGTCTTGACGATACCGGCAACGCTGGGAACGTCGGTACCAACGGCGACACCGGTGGTGGCGTAAGCGTAGACGTCCTCAGGGATCAGGTCAGACAGAGCGGAACCGGCTTTCTCGGCTTCCATAGCGGAGAAGTTCCAGTCGTACTGAGTGCCGATCGCCATAAAGAAGTCCTTGGCGGTGGCGTCGGCAGCCAGACCGTCGAAGCCCCAGCCGGCAGCAGCGGAGGCAACATCGGTAGCACCGTTTTCCAGCATGTAGTCAACGATTTCCTGAGCGAACTTCACGCCGCCGTCGTTGACAGCATCCCAGAAAGCCTTCTGCTGCTCTTCGGTGAAGTTGGTGTAGTCGGTGTTGTCCTCGCCGGCCTCAGCGATCAGCTTGGACAGGGTGGTCATAGAATTGCGGTACTCCTCCAGACCGACGATGGGGGTGGAGTAGAGGGTGGCGGAACCGTCATAGGTCGGGTCCAGATAGACGTACATATTGAAGATGACGTCGTCGATGGTAACAGGCTCGCCGTCAGAGAACTTCAGGTCGTCGCGCAGCTTGATGTCGTAGGTGACAGTGCCGTCTTCGTTCTCGGTAACGGTGCAGTCGCTGGTGCCGTGGTAGGTGTACTCGGTGCCGTTGTACTCGCGGGTCTCGCCCTCGATGCCGTTCAGGATCATTTCGCCCTTACGGTCAGCGCCGAGCAGACCGAGCTGGGTCAGGTCAATGACATCCTGGTCGGAAGCAGAAGCGGCGAAGAAGGGGCTGAACTTGCCTTCAAAGCCGGTCTCTGCCAGAACGATGGTGCCGTCGGCAGTGGTGGCGGTTGCGGTAGCCGTGCTGCTGGCCTCGCCGCTGTTGGCAGCGGAAGAGCTGGCAGCACCGCCGCAGCCGGCCAGCAGGCTGAGGCTCAGGGCCGCAGCAGATGCCAGCGCAATGGCTTGCTTGGTGTTTTTCATGTGTACAAAACCTCCTATTTTTTGCCGTATCCGCAACTTGCGCAGACAGCCCCCGGCTGCCCGAACAGGGAGAAGATTTTTCTCCCGAACGCAGTGTTTTTACACGGTGGACAGTTGTAGATAGTGACTATTATATAATAACCTAAAGTTGCCTATCTGTCAACCTTAAAACGCAATTTTAGACACCAAAGGGCAAAAAACTTTACAAAATAAAGCATCGTGGACATTTTTGCAAAATTACGTTTTTATCGTTGCATTTTCAGAAAGTTTAGCGATACAGCGTACAGTGCAAATTTTTGCTAAGGCTTCCCCCTCCGGGGGAAGCTGTCACCGCAGGTGACTGATGAGGGGGTGCCTGCCGGGCGTTTTCCCCTCATCCGGCGCGCACGCGCGCCACCTTCCCCCAAAGGGGGAAGGCTTTTTCGGCGGGGTGGGGTCACCCCGCCCTACATCGCACTGTTTAAAAACATGCCCGCACTGCGGGCATACCTTATCTAAACTCTTAACTCTCCACTCTCCACTCTCTACACCCCTCCCCTATCATCCCCTAAATAAAACAAAAATGTGCCGCCTCAAGGGCGGCACACCGAATTTCTGCTTTCTATCCCCTTATTTCGCGCCTGTTTCCCACTTTTCCACCAGCGGCGCGGCTACGGCGGAAAGTGCCTCGCGCGCATCGTTGATGTTGTGCGCATCCTCCGGGGTCAGGCGTTCGGCTTTTTTGCGGCGCAGGGTGCGCTCCAAACGGCGCACGGCTTCCTTTATATGCAGGCGCGTGTCGCGGTCCAGCTCCTTGCCCACGCGGCTGTTCAAGGCGGTGTTGACGCGGTACAGCGCGGCTTCGGCGGCGTTCATCGCCTCCAACGCTTCGCGGCGCTGCTTGTCGCGCCCCGCAAAGGCGGCGGCATCGCGCATGGCACGGCGGATTTCCTCCTCGGTCAGGTGGGAGGTTCCGGTGATCGTAATGCCCTGCTGCTTGCCGGTGTCCAGGTCTTTGGCGCTGACCTTGACAATGCCGTTGGCGTCAATGTCAAAGGTCACCTCGATTTTGGGTACGCCCGCCCACGCGCGCTTGATGCCCTGCAGGGTAAAGGTCCCCAGCAGCTTGTTGTCGCGGGCAAACTCGCGCTCGCCCTGCAAGACCTTGATTTCCACCGTGCTTTGGAAGGGCGCGGCGGTGGTAAACACCTTGCTGAACCGCGTCGGAATGGTGGCGTTGCGCTCGATCAGATGCGTTGCCACGCCGCCCACCGTTTCGATGGACAGCGTCAGCGGGGTGACGTCCATCAGCAGCAGGTCGTGACCCGCGCCCGCCAGTGCCTCGCCGCCCAGACGTCCCGCCTGCACGGCAGCGCCCAGCGCCACGCACTCGTCGGGGTTCAGGCTCTTGCCCGGCTCCAGCCCGACCATACGCATGACCTTGGCCTGCACCGCCGGGATGCGGGTCGAACCGCCGACCAGCAGCACCTGATCCAGATCGCTGGCGCTCAGGTGCGCGTCGCTCAGCGCATTGCGCACGGGCAGCGCCGTGCGCTCGATCAAATCGGCGCAAAGCTCCTCAAATTTTGCGCGTGTCAGCGTTCTTTGCAGGTGATGCACCCCGTCCGCCCCGCTGAGGATGAACGGCAGGTGGATCTCGGTTTGGGTGGCTGCCGAAAGCTCTTTTTTTGCCTTTTCGGCTTCCTCGCGCAGGCGCTGCATCGCCACGCGGTCGCCGGTCAAATCCAGCCCCGTGTCTGCGCGGAACCCCTCTGCCAGCCATGTGACGATGCGCTCGTCAAAATCATCGCCGCCCAAAAAGTTGTCGCCGCAGGTCGCCAGCACCTGCACGATGCCGTCCCCGATGCGGATCAGCGACACGTCAAACGTGCCGCCGCCCAAGTCGTACACCATCACATTTTGCGTCTTGCCGTTGTCCAGCCCGTAGGCCAGCGCGGCGGCGGTGGGTTCGTTGATGATGCGGCGCACCTCCAGCCCGGCAATGCGCCCGGCGTCCTTGGTGGCCTGGCGCTGCGCATCGTTAAAATATGCCGGCACCGTGATGACCGCCTGCGTCACTGCCTCGCCCAGATACGCCTCGGCGTCCGCCTTGAGCTTGGACAAAATCAGGGCGCTGATCTCCTGCGGGGTGTAGATTTTGCCGTCGATCGGCACGCGCTTTTCGCTGCCCATCAGCCGTTTGATGCTGCCGACGGTGCGGGGCGCATTGGTGACCGCCTGCCGCTTGGCAGCTTCGCCCACCAGACGCTCCCCTGCTTTGGTCACCGCCACCACCGAGGGCGTTGTGCGCTGCCCTTCGGCGTTGGGGATGACCACCGGCTTGCCGCCTTCGATCACCGCCACGCAGCTGTTGGTGGTACCCAAATCTATCCCGATTATCTTTGCCATAGAGTTGGTTTTCCTCTCAAAAACAGGGCCGCAGCCCCATGTTCAGAACCTTACCATTATTGTAGCGCAGCGGGCAAAAAAAAGTGTTGCGATTTCGTAAATAAATTACGCATTTTTTGCATTGACGCCGCCCCCGCGCGCGTGGTATAGTAAAGGCACAACAACGCTTTAGTGTAATAAAGAGGAGGCAGCCCATGGAACGCACAGCCACCGTGACCCGCAACACGCGGGAAACCCAAATTACCCTGACCCTGAATCTGGACGGCGCCGGCAAGGCCGAGCTGGATACCGGCATCGGCTTTTTTGACCATATGCTGGACGGCTTTGCCCGCCACGGTCTGTTTGATTTGACGGTACACTGCCGCGGCGATTTGAACGTGGACTGCCACCACACCATTGAGGATATCGGCATTGCGCTGGGTACGGCGCTGCGGCAGGCGCTGGGCGACAAAGCCGGGCTGGTGCGCTACGGCAGCTGTATGCTGCCCATGGACGAAACGCTGGCACTGTGCGCGGTGGACTTGGGCGGGCGCCCGTATTTTGTCTACGACGCGGCGTTTGCCGGGCAAAGCTGCGGCGGGATGGACACCCAGATGGCGCGGGAGTTCTTTTATGCGGTTTCCTACGCAGCGATGATGAATTTGCACCTAAAAATTTTGTACGGAGAGAACGACCACCACAAGCTGGAGGCAATGTTCAAGGCATTTGCCAAGGCTTTGGACGCCGCCACCCGCACCGATGCGCGGATTACCGGGGTGTTGTCCACCAAGGGAACGCTGTAATTTTATACGATTTGTAATATTATTGCAGTGGTTTTACATCCCGGAAAGGGCACAATTTGGTAAAAGAATAAGGGTTTGGTGCGCGCGCTTTGCGCGCACTTTTTTTTGGGTAACAGTCAATAAATACCCCGCCCGCGACCCAATGGCGGCGCAAAAATCACAGGTTAGTCCGTAGGGGCGGCATATATGCCGCCCGTTGCAATCACGCGGGCATTGCGGCACAATGGGTAAACCGCACGGGACGCATATATGCGTCCCCTACAAACCTGCCGGTATTCCCCTATCATCGCAAAAAATTCCAGTTGCCGCAAAACACCCCGCCCCGCACAAAAATGCCACCGCAAAAGTACGATTTTTCCCAAAAGTATGATTTTCTCTTGCACATTTACAAATTTCGGGATATACTGTAAGTAAGCCGTATCAGGCAAAAATCTATATTATTGTGAGGTGCAGCAGAATGGAACCTTTGGTTATCACAATGGCGCGTGAATACGCCTCCGGCGGCAGTGAGATTGCCCAAGCCGTTGCCGACAAGCTCGGTATTCCTCTTTATAATAAGGAACTCATCACGATGGCCGCCAAGCGCAGCGGTCTGACGGAAGAAGCCATCGCCGCCAGCGAAAACCAGCGCAGCGGCAGCCTGATTTACAGCCTGTATATGATGGGCAACACGATGCCCTTGGCGGATCAGGTCTACATTCTGCAAAGCAACGTCATTAAAGAGGTTGCCGCCCAAGGGTCGTGCGTCATCCTGGGGCGCTGCGGCGACTATGTTCTGCGTGACCGCCCCAACGTGCTGCGCACCTTTGTATACGCCCCGCTGGAGGAGCGCATCCAACGCGCCAAGGAACGCCCCGACGTCAAGGATATGTCCGACCGCAGCTGGGAAAGCCAGCTTGCCAAGCACGACCGTGCGCGCGCCAGCTACTACAACTACTACACCGAAAACCGCTGGGGCGAGGCGAAAAACTACGACCTTTGCCTGAACGCCGGCTTGGGTCTGGATACCTGCGCAGACCTGATTGTCGCCGCTGCCAAAACTATGCAGGTCAAGGAGTAATTTCTATGCTGCATCACATGAAAAACGGGATGTTCGCTTTAAGCGTCGCCTTTATCATTTTGGGGCTGATGCTGCTCATTATGCCCGAAACCAGCCTTTTGTGGATCTGCTACGCCTTCGGCATTGTGGTGCTGATGACCGGCGCGGTCTGCCTGTTCCAGTATGCGCGGCTGCGCGGCACCGGCTTTACCGCCCCCTTTATGCTGGTGGGCGGCGTCATCACCGTGGGGCTGGGCATCTTTACACTGCTCAAGCCGGAGGTCGTGGCGAGCTTTCTGCCCATTGTGTTCGGTCTGTTCATCCTGGTGGACGGCTGCAGCCGCATCGGCTCTGCCATTGACCTTGCCAAGCGCAAGGGGCAAAAATGGTGGGTGCTGCTGCTGTTGAGCCTGCTGTCCATCGTGCTGGGCGTGCTGCTGCTGGTCAACCCGTTTGACGCAATGGTCAGCGTGGTGATGCTGTGCGGCGTCCTGCTGATTCTGGAGGGCGCCATCAACTTAGGCTGCACCCTGTACGCCGCCATGGAGCTGCGCACGCTGGAGCGCATGGCGAACGCCGCCGCCAACGCGGCGCTTTCGGCTTTGGCAGACGCCGCCGATGAGGACGACACAACCCCTGACAATAACGGTGTGGTATATGATGCCGAAAGCACCGATGTGACCGATACCGAACAATAATTTTTAAGGAGAGAACCCCCACCTATGTACGACCTGATCATCGTAGGCGCCGGTCCCGCCGGTATTTTTACCGCGCTGGAATTGCTGCGCAAAAGCCAGAACCCCCACAAAATTTTGCTGGTGGAAAAGGGCAAGCCCGTGGAACGCCGCCACTGCCCCAAGGACAAGACCGGCGTTTGCGTAAACTGCAAGCCTACCTGCGCCATCACCACCGGATTTTCCGGCGCGGGCGCGTTTTCTGACGGCAAGCTGTCGCTTTCGTACCAAGTCGGCGGTGAGCTGCCGGATTTGATCGGCGAGGATTTTGCCCAGGAGCTGATCGACTACACCGACAAAATTTATCTGGAGTTCGGTGCCGACCCCCACGTCGAGGGCGTTTACGAGGGTCCCGACATTAAGGACATCCGCAAGCGCGCCATTCAGGCCGGCTTGCAGCTGGTCGATTGCCCCATCCGCCACCTTGGCACCGAAAAAGCCCAGCAGCTGTATTTGAACATCCAGAATTACCTTGCCGACGCCGGCGTGGAAATGCTGTTTGAAACCGAGTGCGAGAACATTATTCTGGACGGCTCGACCTGCAAGGGCGTGCTGCTGCGCGAAAAAACCGGCACCCGCGAGGTGCTGGGCAAGCAGGTGGTCATTGCCACCGGACGCCGCGGCGCCGACTGGCTGGAAAAACTCTGCGCCGAGCATAACATTGCCCACAAGCCCGGCACCGTGGATATCGGTGTGCGCGTGGAGTGCCGCAATGAAATTATGGAAAAAATCAACCAGGTTCTGTATGAGGGCAAGCTGATCGGCTACCCTGCCCCGTGGCACAACAAGGTGCGCACCTTCTGCCAGAACCCCGGCGGCTTTGTGGCGCAGGAAAACTACGACAACGACTTGGCGGTGGTCAACGGACACAGCTTTAAAGAGAAAAAGAGCAACAACACCAACCTTGCCATTTTGGTCAGCCACAACTTTACCGAGCCGTTCAACCAGCCCATTGCCTACGCGCAAAAGGTGGGCGAGCTGACGAATATGCTGGGCGCCGGACACATTCTGGTGCAGCGCTACGGCGATATTCTGGACGGCAAGCGCACCTGGGCCAAGGAGCTGAGCCACACCAACCTGAAGCCGACGCTGAAGGACGCCGTTGCGGGGGATATCACCGCCGCGATGCCCTACCGCGCGATGGTCAACATCATTGAGTTTATCAAGATGATGGACGAGGTCGTGCCCGGCTTTGCCAGCCCCGAAACGCTGCTGTACAGCCCGGAGCTGAAGTTCTATTCCAACAAGGTCAAGATGGACACCGATCTGGAAACGAATATCGCCGGTCTGCACTGCCTGGGCGATTCCTCCGGCTGGACGCGCGGCTTGATGATGGCGTCCGTTATGGGCGTGCTGATGGGACGCAAGCTGCTGGAAAAGCACGGCTTTTGATGAAATTTGATGGAATTTGATGGAAAGAGGGAACCTCCCGGCGGGAGGCTCCCTCTTTTTTGTCAATGATGTAGAATATCCCCGCCGTGCCGCCTAACGGGTAACCCGCATGATGGCTTCCCCCTTGGGGGGAAGCTGTCACCGCAGGTGACGGATGAGGGGGCAAATTTGCGGCAATCGCCCATTTCCCAGCTGGGCAATAAAATTATACCGCGCGGTAGGGGCGGGGCATTGCCCCGCCCGCGGTTTTGCGGTAACGCGAAACTTACGGGTCAGTCCGTAGGGGCGGTCATCCCGACAAATCAACCTGCCGGGCAAACTTCACAGGCGAGCGATGCTCGCCCCTACAACCTAACGGGCAAATTTGCGGCAATCGCACAATTCCCCGGCGGGGTGGGGTCACCCCGCCCTACATTGCAATAAAACCATACCGTCCCGCCTTACAAAAACGTGTCCGCACAAGCGGACACACCAAATCCACACTCTAAACTCTGCACTCTCCACTCTGTGATGACGGGCGGCAGTTATGCCGCCCGCCATCAAAAAACGCAACCCCGCCGAAGCGGGGTTGCGTTTTGCTCTATCACGTTACTGCGTCATTTTGCCAAGGGTGACATCCAAGCTGATGACCTTGCCCTGACGCTCGACCTGCAAGGTCACGGTGTCGCCGACTTCCTTGTTCTGCAGGTAGCCCTTGACATCGTTGGAGCTGCTCACCGCCACGTCGGCAATGGCAAGGATGCGGTCGCCCGGCTTGACACCGGCAGCTTCGGCACCGCTGCCTGCGGTCACCTTGACCACATACACGCCGTAGCTGCTTACGCCCAGTTGCTGCGCGGTCTGCGCGTCGGTCACATCATAGATGCTGACACCCAGCGCCGGGCGGGCGACGTAACCGTTTTCAATCAGATCCTTGGCGATCTGCATCGCGGTGTTAATGGGGATGGCAAAGCCGATGCCCTCGGCGTCCTCGGACGCGCTCTTGGCGTTGACAATGCCGATCAGCTCGCCGTTGCCGTTGAACAAGCCGCCGCCGGAGTTACCCGGGCTGATGGAGGCGTCGGTCTGAATCAACGTCATATTGTTGTTTTCTACCGTGACCTGACGGTTCAATGCGCTGACAAAGCCGCCGGTGACCGTGTTCGACAGGGTACCCAAGGGGTTGCCCACCGCCACGGCGGTTTCGCCCACCGCCAGCTTGTCGCTGTCGCCCACCACGGCGGGGGTCAGATCGTCGGCATCCACCTTCAGCACCGCAATGTCGGAGGTAGTGTCGCTGCCAACGACGGTGGCATCGTAGCTTTTGCCGTTGCTCAGCTGCACCTTGACGCTGGACGCACCGTTGACAACGTGTGCGCAGGTCAGAATGTAGCCG
The DNA here is from genome assembly GCA_004552305.1 of Subdoligranulum variabile. Lineage (GTDB taxonomy): Bacteria > Bacillota > Clostridia > Oscillospirales > Ruminococcaceae > Gemmiger > Gemmiger variabilis_A. The sequence continues at coordinate 22,855 of SFOX01000002.1, forward strand.
TCCTGACTGATGACCACGCCGGAGCCGGCACCGCTTTGCACATAGTAGCCGCCGAACCAAGTCTGGCTGCTGGTCATTGCCTCGGTGGTGATGGCGACCACGCTGGGCGATACCAGCCCGGCGATTTGCTGCACGCTCATCGTTGTGCCGTCGGTGCTGCCGGAGGTCGCGCCGTCGTCGGCGTTATCCCGCACGACCTGCTGGACAACCACCTGATTGCCCGTCAAGCCCGTGCGGCTGGCAACCACGGCACCGGCAAAGCCGCCGCCGAAGCCCAGCACCACCGCGCCGACGCCTGCCAGCACGCGCAGGGCAATTTTTTTGCCGTTGCGCGGCTTTTTGGGGGGCTGCTGCGGGGCGCTGCTGTAGCTGTAGCCGTTGTAGCCGCCGTTACCGCCATTGCCGCCGTTGCCGCCAAAGCTGCTGGTGTAGCCGTTGTTCTGCTCGGGCGCGGGGTTCGGGGTGGAAAAATCCGTCTGCGCCGTATTGGCGGTGTTCATACCGCTGCTGCCCACATTGGGGTAGCTGTTCTGGGGCTGTTCCGGCTGCTGCGGCTGTTGGGGCTGCTGCGGCTGGGGCTGTTGCGGCTGCTGGGGATTTTGCGGGGGTGTATTTCCGTCTGTATGGTTATAAAGACCGGAGTAATCATATTCGTTACTCATACGGACGCTTCCTTTCTTGTTTTTATGCTTACAGTATACCGGCAAATTGTGAAATAGACTTCTCATTGCGGTGAAAGAATTGTGAAAGTGTGCCTTTATTTTAGCACTTTCTGCCGGGGGTTGACAAGTCCCCCGCCGCCCTGTATGCTGGGTAGGTAAAGGGGGCGTCGGCTATGAAGCTGGTTTGCGAGGACGGAAGGTATACCTTATACAAAGAGCGCGAGGTCATCGGCACAGCCGCCGTGCAGGACGGCGTTTTTTCCGCACTGGAGATTGCCCCCGCGTGGCGCGGGCGGGGCTACGGCAGCTATCTGGTCAAGGAAATTCTGCGCAGCGGCGGCGGGTTGGATGCCAAGACCGCCAGCCTGTTCACCGCCCCGCTGCCCGACAGCGAGGCGGGCTTGGCGCTGGCGCGCAAGTTCGGCTTTGTACCCGCCGGGGACAAGCTGGTGCGGCGGCGCGTGCCGGATCTTTCGGCAGTGCAGCTCTGCCACGACTTTTTGCAGATGCGGCTGATGCCGGGCGGGCTGTATCTGGATGCCACCTGCGGCAACGGACACGACACGCTGTTTTTGTGCCGCTTGGCGGGCGATACCGGGCGGGTTTTGGGGCTGGACATTCAGCCGCAGGCGGTTGCCAACACCAACAAGCGGCTGCAGGATGCCGGATTCGGCGCGGTGGGACGTGCGGTTTTGCATGACCACGCGGACTTGGGCGCGCTGGTGCAGCCCGGCACGGCGGACTGCGTGCTGTTCAATTTTGGGTGGCTGCCGGGCGCCGAACACGCGGTGCATTCCACCGCCGAGGGCAGCCTGCCCGCACTGCGCAGTGCGCTGGCGGCGTTAAAGCCGGGCGGCGTGCTGGCCGCCGTGCTGTACAGCGGAAAAATCATCGGCGACGGCGAAAAGCAGGCGGCGCTGGCGTTTTTCCGCAGCCTGCCGCTGACGCAGTACACCGTGCTGGTGTGCGAGTTTGCCAATTGGGCAAGCACCGCGCCGCTGCCGTGTTTTGTGATCAAGAAGTAGGAAATGCAGTGTAGGGCGGGGTGACCCCACCCCGCCGGGAAATTATGCGGTTGTCGTTAATTTGCCCGTTAGGTTGTAGGGGCGAGCATTGCTCGCCTATGCGGTTTGCCCGATAGGCTGCATTTTCGGAGTGGTTGCAACGGGCGGCATATATGCCGCCCCTACGAACCAAACCGCATTTTTGTTGCAGCCGCAAAACCGCGGGCGGGGCTTGCCCCGCCCCTACCGCGCAACAATTTTTTACTGCGTTGTTTTTTACGATGTACCGTCAAATCAGCACATCTTTGATCAGCAAGCTCAGCCCGCCGGTGGCGGAATGGATAAATTCCACCGCCTCGTCGGAGCTGCACAGCTCGGCGGGGATCTTGATCTCAATGCCGGATTCCGTTTTGAAGCTGCGGCTTTCCAGCTTTTTGATGCGCGCGGGGCTGACGGTCAGGCGGTCGGTTTCCTCGACGCCGGTTTCCGCCAGCGCCGCCTCAAACTTGGGCGCTGCCAGCGGGTAGTTTTCCCGGATGCGGGTGCAAACATCCTCGACAGCGATTTGGTTGTCCACCGCCTGGTTGCGCACCATCAGCTCGACCGCCGTTTCGGTGCCGCCGTCAAAGGGCGGTACATCGTCCAAAGCCTCGGGTTCGGGGTACGCCTCCTTGACTGCCGCCACAGCGCTTTCGCATACTGCCTTCAGCTTTTCCTTTTCGGTCACCGCCTCGGTGCAGCCAAAAACCCGCGTAGACAGGTAAAAATCCTTCTTCTCGTCCAGCGTATACTTTTTCTCGATCAGGCGCACCGTGCCGTTGGCGCGGTCAAACAGCGCCGCCTCGTCCGCCTTGGGGGTGCCGGGCAGCAGCGTGCGCTGGGGTACCATACTGCTGAACTGCCCGTTGCCCAGCCGCTGGGTGGCGTGGGTGTAGCCGGGGCGGTAGTTGAGCTTCAGCACGCCGTAATAGGGTACGCCGTCGGCAGTAAAATCCACCACCGCCAAGTCGCCCGCCGGGATGGCAGGGTACTGCAAAAGCTGCTCAAAGATCACACCGCCGATGCGGCGGGATAAATCCACGAAATCCCCGTTTTGCGCCATCTCCTGCGCAAAAGCGGAATCGGGCAGGAACCGGCAGTTTTTGCCGTCGTCGCTGGCAAAGGCGCGCTCGATCACTGCGGTAAAATATTCGTACAAATCGGCGTCCATATCCATAGCGCGGTCGGACAGAACCGGCTCGGACGCGCCGGAATCCAGCAGGTGCAGCACGATCTGGTTGAGTTTGATTTCCATAGTAAAGCTCCTTCAGAAGATTTATGAGGTATCGCCTTAGTATACCACAGACTGTCGAAAAAGGAAATTTTCTATCCATTTTCATCGGCGGACATCTGCCGACGATGAAAATACCGCTAGAACATACAATCGCGTTCGAGTCGCCGTTAGGCATGAGAACGTGATTTTATGCGATAGGGTGAATCCAAAGGAGGGGTGCAGGAGCGTGGCGCAGCCACACTGCGACGAACCTCTTCTTTGCGCGTGTCGGGTTTCCCGATACGCTCTTAGTATACCATATTTTTCCGCGTTTTGACAGCCCCCTGTCTGCACAACCTTTCGGCAGGAGGTGTTTGCTATGACCCGACAGGACAAAGAACGTCTGCTGCGGCGCACCGCCGCCGACCACCAAAAGCAGGCAAGGGAATTTTTGCGCGGGCGCAGCCCCGGTGTGATGCAGCGCTATGCGCCCGACGCCCGCCCCGACCCCGATGAGGGCTGGGTGGAAAGCGACGATACCGTGGAGCGGCTGCGCCAATGGCGGGAGGAAGCCGCGTATTAGAGTTGAGAGTTGAGAGTTGAGAGTTTAGATAAAGTGCGCCGCCCACAGCGGCGCATTTTTTACGGGCTTTGCATTCTGACGTCAAACTGTGTTTTTCCCTCTTGCCTTTTTTGTCGAAACGCGGTATACTTAGCGGTGAAGGCAAAGGAGGCTGTTGTAACCAAAAAACGCAGTCCCCTCTTTTTTTGCGGTTTTCTAAGGAGGATATTATGGCGGAAAACAAAGTCGATTTTTCCAACGGCATCTATGATGCCCGCCAGCTTGGCACGCCCAAGCTGCTGATCCTGGGTGCGCAGCATATGTTTGCTATGTTCGGCGCAACCGTTCTGGTTCCCCTGCTGACCGGTCTGAGCGTCAGCACCACCCTGCTGTGCGCCGGTCTGGGCACGCTGCTGTTCCACTTTTTGTGCAAGGGCAAGGTTCCCGCGTTTCTGGGTTCCAGCTTTGCCTATCTGGGCGGCTTTGCCATCGTTTCCAACAACGGTGCCAACCCCGAAAATCTGCCCTACGCCTGCGCCGCCGTGGCGCTGTCCGGTCTTGTGTATGTGCTGTTCAGCGCGCTGATCTCCGCGTTCGGCATCCGCAAGATGATGAAGTTCTTCCCCCCGGTCGTCACCGGTCCCATCATCATTGCCATCGGTCTGATCCTTGCCCCCAGCGCTATCAACAACTGCCAGAGCAACTGGCTGCTTGCCATTGTCGCGCTTGCCACCGTTATCATCTGCAACATCTGGGGCAAGGGCATGGTCAAGATCCTGCCCATCCTGATCGGCGTTCTGGTTGCCTACGCTGTGGCGCTGGTTACCGGTGCGGTTGACTTTGAAGCCATCGGCGCCGCCGCTTGGGTCGGTCTGCCCCTGCACAAGGATGCCATGGGTCTGTTTGCCATCGACGGCAGCGAAACGTTCATCAGCGCCGTGTTCACCATTGTGCCTATCGCGCTGGCTACCATGATGGAGCATATCGGCGACATTGCCGCCATCAGCGCCACCACCGGCAAAAACTACATCCGTGACCCCGGTCTGAACAAGACCCTGCTGGGCGATGGTCTTGCCACCGCCATGGCGGGTCTGCTGGGCGGTCCTGCCAACACCACCTACGGCGAGAACACCGGCGTTCTGGCGCTGACCAAGATCTACGACCCGCTGGTCATCCGCATTGCTGCCGTGTTTGCCCTTGTGCTGAGCTTCAGCCCCAAGTTTGAGGCGGTCATCAACACCATTCCCACCGGCATCGTGGGCGGCATCAGCTTTGTTCTGTACGGTATGATCTCCGCCATCGGCGTGCGCAACGTGGTCGAAAACAAGGTTGACTTCACCAACTCCCGCAACCTGATCATTGCCGCAGTCATTCTGGTCAGCGCCTTGGGCTTCAACTCTGTGGGCGGCATCAGCTTTGCCGTGGGTACCGTCACCATCAACCTGTCCGGTCTGGCGGTCGCCGCCATCGCCGGCATCCTGCTGAACGCCATCCTGCCCGGCAACGACTACGAGTTTGACGAAGGCTCCAACGAGGGCGAGGGCGCCAGCCTGCGCATCTGATTTTGAGGAAAAGCTATGACTGCTGCTGATTTTACCAACCTGCATCTGCAATACAAAGCCACCCAAGCCGAGGGCGAGGTGCCTGCCGTGATCGAGCATGACTTTGCCGACGGACGTATGGTGGACCACTATTTCGTGACGCCCTCCGCTGCTTTCTGGCAGGACGAGGGGGTTGCCCAGCTGGATGCGGTAGCGGGAATTTCGTTCTTGCAGCAAGCCCCCGGCGAGCCGTGGAAAATTCTGGTACACGAACCCGCCATGATCCGCGAGGTCGTATTTGACCTTGCGGAGGCGGAGTTTCAAAAAATGCTTGCCGATTCCGGCGTGACCCTGCCGGGGTGATAGATTCCGAAGCGCCTGTGTTCATGGGAACACAGGCGCTTTTTTGTTGCTATGGTTTCCCCCTTTGGGGGAAGCTGTCGGCGCAGCCGACTGATGAGGGGGCAATTTGCGATTGCTGCAAAACTCCCCGGCGGGGTGAGGTCACCCCGCCCTACAGGGCAATAAAAAACATTGCGCAGTAGGGGCGGGGCATTGCCCCGCCCGCAACCCTATACTATAATGAATATAATGGGTTGGTTTGTAGGGGCGGCATATATGCCGCCCGTTGCAGCCGCCCGGACAAATCGACCTAACGGGCAAACGGCACGGGACGCATATATGCGTCCCCTACAAACCTGCCGGAAATACCGCATCATAACAGAATTTTGCAACAACAAAAATGTGCCCGCACGGCGGGCACACCAAATCTCCACTCTCAACTCTACACTCTTAACTCTGAATTAGGTATTTCAAAAAATTCCCCGCCATTTCTCTTGACAACCCTTCCTTTTTGTCGTATCATATGAACAGATAAACATATGAAAGGATGTCGGTCATGGCAGAACCCGAAAAAATCCCTGACGCCCCCGCCCTTGCGGATGCAGTGCTGAACCGCCTGCAAAACGATTTGCCCGACGACGAGGTCCTATACGAGCTGGCGGAGCTGTTCCGCGTGTTCGGTGACTCGACCCGCATCAAGATCCTGTACGCCCTGTTCGAGAGCGAAAAATGCGTCAACGACATTTCCAACGCGGTGGGCATCTCGCAAAGCGCGGTCAGCCACCAGCTGCGCGTACTCCGCGCCAGCAAGCTGGTCAAGTTCCGGCGCGAGGGCAAGGCGATGCTCTACTCGCTGGACGACGACCATGTGCGCAGTATGCTCGAGCTGGGCATGGAACACGTGGAAGAATAATTTGCAAAAAGCAACGATATAAGGAGAAATTATCATGCAAAAGAAATTCAAGATCGAAGTGGACTGCGCCAACTGCGCCGCCAAAATTGAAACCGCTGTCAAGGCGCTGCCCGGTGTCAAGAACGCCAGCGTCAGCTTTATGGCACAGAAAATGCTGCTGGAAGCCGACGACGACGCCTTTGACGAGGTGCTGAAGGCTGCCGTCCAGACTGCCAAAAAGGTCGAGCCGGATTTCGAGATCGAGCTGTAACCCCCACGCCCTGCCCCGTGCAGGGCAATTTTTACCCCATAACGGAGGAATCGCAATGACCAAGAAGCAAAAAAAGACGTTAAATCGCATTGTTATCGCTGCTGTGCTTTCTGCCCTGCTGGCGGTCGTGCTGCATTTTGCACCCCTGCCCCGGCTTGTGCAGCTGATTTTGTGGCTGGTACCCTACTACATCATCGGGCATGACGTGCTGCGCAAGGCATTTTTGGGCATCAAGGGCGGCGAGGTTTTTGACGAAAACTTTTTGATGGCGGTCGCCACCGTGGGCGCGATGGCGTGCGGCGAGTACGGCGAGGGCGTGGCCGTTATGCTGTTTTACCAGATCGGCGAGCTGTTTCAGTCCTACGCCGTGGGCAAGAGCCGCAGTAGCATCAGCGCGCTGATGGACATCCGCCCCGACAGCGCCAACCTGGAGGATGCCGACGGCAGCATCCGCACGGTCGACCCCGATGACGTTGCCATCGGCTCGGTGATTGTGGTCAAGCCGGGCGAGAAGATCCCGCTGGACGGCACCGTGCTTTCGGGCGAAAGCACCCTGAACACCGCCGCCCTGACCGGCGAAAGCCGCCCGCGCAGCGTGCGCCCCGGCGATGAGGTCATCAGCGGCTGCGTCAACAGCGACGGCGTGCTGCGCATCACCACCAGCAAGCTGTACGGCGAATCCACCGTGGCAAAAATTCTCGATCTGGTGGAAAATTCCAGCCTGAAAAAAGCCCCTGTCGAGAACTTTATCACCAAATTTGCCCGCTACTACACCCCCGCCGTCTGCGCGGCGGCGCTGGTGCTGGCGTTTGTACCCCCGATTTTTGCCGGACACTGGGCGGACTGGATTATGCGCGCGCTGACCTTCCTGGTCATCAGCTGCCCCTGCGCGCTGGTCATCTCCATCCCGCTGACCTTCTTTGGCGGCATCGGCGGCGCATCCCGTTTGGGCATTCTGGTCAAGGGCGGCAACTATCTGGAGGCGCTGTCCAAGACCGGCACTGCCGTGTTTGACAAGACCGGCACGCTGACCCAAGGCGTGTTCAAGGTCACAGCGGTTCACCCCGCCGACGGCGTGACCGAAGCCGACCTGCTGGAAACCGCCGCCTTGGCGGAGAGCTTTTCGAGCCACCCCATCAGCAAAAGCCTGCGCGAAGCCGCGCCGGGTCTGGATGCACGCCGCGCCGCCGACGCACAGGAGCTGGCAGGACACGGCGTCAAGACGCTGGTGGACGGCAAGACCGTGCTGGCAGGCAACGCCCGCCTGATGGACGCCGAGGGCATCGCCTACACCGCCGCAGCCGGTGCCGGCACCTTGGTGTATGTAGCGCGGGAGGGGCAGTTTATCGGCTCGATTTTGATTTCGGATGAGGAAAAGCCCACCGCCAAGGCGGCGATGCAGGGCTTGCAGGCGCAGGGCGTGCGCACCGTTATGCTGACCGGCGACAGCCCCGCCGTGGCGCAGGCTGTGGCGGCAGACCTTGGCATGGACGAGGTACACGCCGGGCTGCTGCCCGCCGACAAGGTGCAGTGGGTCGAAACGCTGCTGCAGCAGAAGCCCGAAAAGAAAGAGCTGGTGTTTGTGGGCGACGGCATCAACGACGCGCCGGTTTTGATGCGGGCAGACATCGGCATTGCGATGGGCGCCTTGGGCAGCGATGCCGCCATTGAAGCCGCCGACGTGGTGCTGATGGACGACGACCCGGCAAAAATCAGCCTTGCGATGCGGTTTTCCCGCCGTTGTATGCGCATTGTGTACCAGAACATTGTGTTTGCGCTGGCAGTCAAGGCGCTGTGTCTGGTGCTGACCGCGCTGGGCATCACGAATATGTGGTGGGGCGTGTTTGCCGACGTGGGCGTTATGGTGCTGGCGGTGCTGAACGCCACCCGGATGCTGAACGTAAAGATGTATCGGTAAGGTAGGGGCGGGGTATGCCCCGCCCGCGATTTTGCGGCAATGTCACCTACCGGGTAAACCGCCCGAAAGGCTTCCCCCTTTGGGGGAAGCTGTCACCGCAGGTGACTGATGAGGGGGCGTCTACCGGGCATTTCCCCCTCATCCGGCGCGCAGGCGCGCCACCTTCCCCCACAGGGGAAGGCTTTCCCCGGCGGGGTGAGGTCACCCCGCCCTACAGGGCAATAAAAATCATTGCGCGGTAGGGGCGGGGTATGCCCCGCCCGCGATTTTGCGGCAACGTCAACCTACCGGGTAAACCGTCCGAAAGGCTTCCCCCTTTGGGGGAAGCTGTCACCGCAGGTGACTGATGAGGGGGCGTCAACCGGGCATTTCCCCCTCATCCGGCGCGCAGGCGCGCCACCTTCCCCCACAGGGGGAAGGCTTTCCCCGGCGGGGTGAGGTCACCCCGCCCTACATGGCAATAAAAAATCATTGCGCGGTAGGGGCGGGGTATGCCCCGCCCGCGATTTTGCGGCAACGTCAACCTACCGGGTAAACTGCCCGAAAGGCTTCCCCCACAGGGGGAAGGCTCTCCGCCCCCTACCAAAAAACAACCCCTGCTCCCGATCACTCGGGGAGTAGGGGTTTTGCGTTATTTATTCGTCGTCAGCAAAGTTGCCCAGCGCCTTGGCCTGCTCAATGACCTTGCTTTCCAGCATCTGGGGCAGGGTTTCGTAGCGGGTAAAGGTGAAGGTAAACCAGCCGCGTCCCTGCGTCAGCTGGCGCAGGAAGGTCGTGAAGTCCTGCATTTCCGCCATGGGAACCTCGGCTTCCACCACCTGCATACCGTCGTCGTCGGGGTTCATACCCAGCACGCGACCGCGGCGCTTGGTGACCTCGCCCATAATATCGCCGGTGTTGTCCGCCGGGACGTGCGCCTGCAAAGCGCCGATGGGCTCCAACAGCACGGGACCTGCTTCGGGGATGGCTGCCTTATACGCCAGCTTGGCTGCCATAACAAACGCCATTTCGCTGGAGTCCACGGGGTGGTAGCTGCCGTCCAGCAGGGTGGCTTTCAGCCCGACCATCGGATAGCCCGCCAGCACGCCGTGTTCGGCTGCCTGCCGCACGCCCTTTTCGACAGCGGGGAAGAAGTTCTTCGGCACGCTGCCGCCGAACACATTTTCGGCAAATTCCACGCCCTCGCCGGGTACCGGCTCGAACTGGATCCACACGTCACCGAACTGCCCGTGACCGCCGGTCTGCTTTTTGTGGCGACCCTGCGCCTTGCAGCTCTTGCGGATGGATTCGCGGTACGGTACGCGCGGTGCTTCCAGCGTGATTTCCACGCCGAACTTATTCTTCAGCTTTGCCAGCGCCACTTCCAGATGCTGGGTACCCAAGCCGCCGATGACCTGCTGCTTGGTTTCGGGGTCCACCTCAAAGGTGATGGCGGGGTCCTCCTCCATCAGGCGGGTCAGCGCGCCGGAAACCTTGCCCTCGTCCCCCTTTTTGGTAACCTTGACCGCCATACGGTACCCGGCAATGGGGTACACGGGGGCGGGCAGGCTGACCACACGGGCGGGGTCGCAGAGGGTATCGCCGGTTTTGGCGGTGGTCAGCTTGGCAACAGCGCCGATGTCGCCGGTCAGGATCGCGGCGGTGTCGGTCTGCTTTTTGCCGCAGATGGTCAGCGTCTTGCCCAAGCGCTCGGGCTGGGCGGTGCGGCTGTTGATGGCGTTGCTGGTGGCGGTCAATTTGCCGGACAGCACCTTGATAAAGCTCAGCTTGCCCACAAACGGGTCAGCCACAGTCTTAAAGACGTAGGCGCACAGCGGGGCATCGGGGTCGGCGGCGATCTCCACGGGGTTGCCGTTTGCATCCTCTGCCACGGCAGCGGCGGTGTCGGCGCCGGGCAGCAGCACGTTCATATTGTACAGCAGCATATCCAACGCCTGCCCGTTGACGGCGCTGCCGCAGAACACGGGGGTGATCTGACCGCTGCGCACGCCGGCTGCCATACCCTGCACGATCTCCTCGGTCGTGAAGGCTTCGCCCTCAAAGAATTTTTCCATCAGGGCTTCGTCGGTTTCGGCGATTGCCTCGCTCATAGCCTGAATCAAACCCTCAAAGCGGTGACCGATGTCGGGCAGGTCGATCTGCACCTGCTTGCCGCCCTCATACCGGAACGCCTTCTGGCTGAACAGGTTGATGTATGCTACAGTGCCGTCGTCCAGACGCGCCGGGACGACACAGGGGCAGACGCTGGGACCGAACTTGATTTTCATCTGTTCGAGGATCTTGAAGTAGTCGGCATTTTCCAGATCGGTTTTGCTGACAAAGATCATCCGCGCCTTGTTGTTTTTCAGTGCCAGATGGTAGGCTTTTTCGGCACCTACGGTGACGCCGGAGCGACCGGAAACACAAATCAGCACGCTTTCTGCGGCGGTGATGCCCTCGACCGAGCCGGTTTCAAAGTCAAACAGACCGGGGGCGTCGATCAGGTTGTATTTAACACCCTGATACTCCACGGGAATGACGCTGGCGTTCAGCGATGCCTTGCGGCGGATTTCTTCGGGGTCAAAGTCGCTGGCGGTGGTGCCGTCCTCAACACGACCCATACGCTCGGTTGCGCCGCTCATATTCAGCAGTGCCTCGGTCAGTGTCGTTTTGCCGCAGCCGGCGTGACCGGCCACCAAGATGTTGCGGATGTCTTTGCTTGCGTAGTCCATTGCGTGTCAAACCTCTTTTCGCGCCGGGCGGGGTTGCCGCGGCGTAGTAATTTTATGGGTGGGGACTCGCTGTTCGTTTTTTTGAACACTTCCCACCTGTTTGATACTACTTTACCACACTTTGCGGAAATATTAAACAGTTTTTTTGCATTTTCTGAAAAAATTTTATACAAAGATTGTCGGTGCCGTTTGGCAGGGAGGTTTTTGGGGCATCGGGCGGCACGTTTTTTACGAAAAAAGCCTTCCCCTTGGGGGGAAGGTGGCGCGCCCCGCGCGCCGGATGAGGGGGAAATGTCCGGAAGTTGCCCCCTCATCAGTCGGCTGCGCCGACAGCTTCCCCCAAAGGGGGGAAGCCTCTCCCCTCCCCCACAAAAAAAGCGCCCCGGGTGGGGCGCTGGGGGTATTGGCGTAGGGGTGTTATTGGTGTTCGCGGGCAAAGGGGGTGGCGGGGACGCTTTCGGGGGTGTACAGCGTGTAATTGAGCAGGAACCGCTCGTGGTGGGGCAGGCGGTAGAACGCGGTTTTGATGCGCTCCAAGGGACCGGCACCCGATTCCACCGTGCTGCCGTTGAGTAAAATGACATACTGCGTGTCAAAGCGGCGGGCTGCCACATCACTGCAGCGCAGGGCGGTGCGCACGACCTCGCCCAGCTGCTTCATCATATCCTCGGTGCGCTTTACGCCTGTCCCGCGGGAGGGGGTAATGCGGATCAGCGCCAAAAACAGCGGCTCGCCGTGGCGCGCCTGCATCCCCCGGGCAACACGGTACGCGGTGCAAAATTCGTCAAAGCTGCACATAACCGCGCCGGTTTCGGTTTTGGCGGGCAAATCGCGCACCAAGGCGCGCAGATCCTCGTCCAAGGCGGAATCCGCCTGCCGCACCTGCCGGTAGGCAGAACCGGCGTGCTCCGGCTCCACCTTGCGGTGTAGGCAGCCGATCTCGGTGCCGCGCTCCGCCACAAGGCGGGCTTCGTCCTCACGCCCCATATTTTGCAGCGCCAGCATCCACTCTAAATACAGGCGCTCCTCGTAGGGGTCAAGCTCCAGCGCGTGGGCGCACAGGTCGGCAATGCGCTGGTTCTCGCCCCACTTTTTGCAAAGCTCCACAAGCCCCAGCAAGGCGTTGCGGTACTGCGCGTGCAGCCGCACGCTGACGGACTCCACCCAAGGCTCGCCGGCATTGTTGGGCAGCAAGCGCCCGGTGTACAGTGCCAGCACCTGCGCATACAGCTTGCCGCGCAGGTATTCATCGTTTTGGCGGGCAGCCTGCTGCATCCACTCGTCCACCGTAAAGGCGTCCACCTTGCACAGGCAGCCGGGGTTCCAGCGGTAGCAGCCGCGGCTGGTCACAACGCAGTTGCGCATCGGTGTCAGCTGCTCGTCCTCGATCATATTGCGCACGCGGTGCAGGATGGCACGCAGCGCCATATCGGGGTTGGACGCGCGCTGCCCGCCCCAGATGGCGTCGATCAGCATTTTGTGGGAAACCGGCTCGCCGTGGTGCAAAATCAGGTACTCCATCACGGCGGTCGCCTTGCGGGAGGTCTGCAGCGGCTTCAGCACAGGTTCGCCGTTCAGGCGGATCTCAAACCCGCCCAGCATTTGGATTTCGATTACATTTTTGGCGTCCATACGTCTTTCCCCCTTATTGGTCAGTAAATTTTATGTGGTTGCCTTCAGCAGCGGCGCTGCCGAATACGCCGGTTTGCCCGGCAATGGGATGATCGCTTTTTGGGTGCAAAGCACCGTTGCGGCATCTTTTTCCGATACAATGGTCAGCACCACGGTCAGCGAGGTCAAATGCGGCTTGCCGTCGGCGCCGATCTGCCAGCCGCGCGCATAAAATTGCAGGCTGCCGACCTTCATATCCATATACGCGCCCTTGGCGTAGATGTCGGTAAAGCCGTAGACATAGCCGTCCTGTGTGTCCTGCGCCGTTTGCGCGGTGCTGTAATACCGCATATGCAGGTAACCGTCGCGCGCTTGTGCCTTGGCGCTGCTCAGCACCTCCTTGTCCGTGCCGTCGGGCTGTTTCATTTTCAATGTCGGCACAGCGCCCGCATCCAGCAGGGCGATATGGCTGGGGTAGACGCTGTATTGCAGCGCACTGCCCTGCGCGGGGCGGGGTTTTTCATTGGTGACAAGGCTTTGGTACACCGTGTCCGGGTATGTTGCACTGGCATCGACAAAGCAAAGCTCCCCTGCTGCGGTTTCCAGCTCCAGACGCAGGTTTTCGACCAGCGCATCCGCCAAGGTCTGGGCGCGGGTCTGCTGCTGCACGGTAACATACGCCTTGACGCAGGGCGCAATCAAGGTTGTGGCAGCCAGCGACAAAATCGCCAGCAGGGTTATACTGACCATAAGCTCCACCAGCGTGGTGCCTTTGCTGTTCTGTAGCGGTCGCATCCGTGTAAGCTCTCCCCTTATTTTGTGTAGCGGTAAAAATCAAAATCGGCGGCGTTTTGGTCTTTTTTGTGGTTGACTTGCAGCTGAATCTCCCCCACCATAAAGGACCCTCCCGTCCCTTCGGCGGTAAACGTCCAGCTGATGCCGCTGCCGCTGTCCGTCCACGTTACGGCGGGGGTATTATTGACCGGGTACAGCTCGCTGACGCGGGTATACGCCTGCTCGCGCAGGGTTTCGGCTTTTATCGTCATAGCGCGGGCAAACCGCAGGGAGGCTGCAAATACCGCGATAAAAATCAGCATCAGCAAAAAGGCTGCCATAACTTCCACGATGGTTTCACCGCGTTGGTGTAAGCGTTTTGGCATCAGGTGGCTCCTTTCTGGCTGCGCACGCCGCGCGTATAGGTTAGGCTGGTGGGTGTTCCGTTCGTGTCGTAATGCAGGGTGACGGCTGGCTTGTTTGTGTCGGTCACTTTAACACCCTTATCTTTATCCCCGTCCACGTAGAATTTTCTCTCGTTCGGATCCCATTTATAATGCGTTGCACCGTTATTATTTAACGTGTAATACACATCATAATGCGCGCTGCGGACATAGTTGACGGTGTAGGCATAGCTCACGCCGTCCTTTTCTGCCTGGACGGTGATATCCAACTCCAAATCCTTGACGGTGTGCGTGGAGCTTCCCATTTCGGACAGCGTTTCTGCCAAGTTTTCGGCATCGCTGTAGTGTATGGGTATATCCGCTGTCAGGTCGTCAGCCTCGGTGCCGGGGCGGCGCTGCAGGGTCAGGGTCAGCTTGTCGGCGCCTGCCTCGTCGTTTTCTTTTTCACGACTTTTTATTACCGTTTTGCCCGACTCCTGCGTGTAGATGTTGGTGCCGTAAGCCACGGAGTTCATATAGGTATCGTTGATGAACTTGGCAAACTCGCTGGTTTCGTCCTTCAGTTCCTTTTCCAGCACGTCCGAAAAGCTGACCGCCAGCTGGTACGCCTGTTGTTCGCGCAGCTGGCTGTTGGCGTTGGCGGTCAGTACCGAGGCTGCGTACCCCAGTGCTGCCGCCAGCGCCACAAACAGCGCGCCCAGGCAAAGCACCAAAAGAATCGCTATACCGTCCTGTTTTTGCAGGATGCGGCGCAGCTTGTTTTGCATAGGGCATTTCCTTTCCGGCGGATGGCTCCGACCTTAGTTTGTCTGTTGGGGGTCAATCGTGGCAGGTTGCGAAGGCTGCACGTTTGCCCCCTTGGCGGTAATTTTCACCTCGGCGGTGTAGGGTGTCAGCTGGCCGCTTGTGGAATCATCGGGGTCCGCATACACGACTTCTGCCAAGTCGGGCAGGATCAGGCGGTAGGTCTTTGTTTCGGCAACGTACTGCAGCATCGGGTGCACCTGCATGGTGTAGTAGCGCCGCAGGTTGCCCTCCTGCAGGATGTCACCTGTCAGCGTGGTGGGTTCCAGAACCGGGTTTCCATCCTCGTCCGTGGTTTGGGTGGTATCCAGATACCAGCTGCCGTCGTCGTTGGGTTTCAGTTCAAAACTGGTACTTTCATCGACGATTTTTTCCACCTTCCGCACAGCGCCGCGGGCGGTTTTCACTACGGGGTCGCCGTTTTCGTCCTTTACTGTTTCGCCGTTATCGTCCTGCTCGTACTCGTCCTTCGGCTGCACGGTAATGCGCAGGGTGTAGGGGCTGCCGTTGTTCTCTGTCGGGGTCACCGTAACCTCATAGACATTTGCCAGCATGGTTTCGCCATCGGCGGCAGTGTACAGGTTATCGGCAGACCACTGCACGGCAACACGCTGAACGGTCAGCTTGGTATTGGCGCCGCTTGTTGCATTCGGCGTATCCGAGATAACGGCATCGCCCGTGTACTCGCTGGTGCTGCGCACGGCAAGCGGTTTATCCAGTTGGATGCAAGGCACTTGCAGCCCGGTGGTGGTGTAATACGTCCAGACCGAGCAAGCCTTGCCCTCCTCCGTGGTCATGGTGCGCACGGCGGGCAGCAGATACCAGCCGCCGTATTGGGGCTGCATGGCAAAATTGTCGGTAAGGGTGTACTGAACCGTTGTACCCGTGGTTTCAACCTTGGTTTCGGCTTGCACGCCGATGGTGCGGAATTCCGGCGGGATCAGGCAGACGGCTTTATTTCCGTCTTGCAGCAGCGTTTCCAGCCTATCTTGCAGGGCTTTGAGTTTGTCTGCCTTGGTTTCGGGTTTGGCATCTTTCCAATCGTTGACCAAGGTCACCACGGTATCGTAGTCGGTCTTATCTTTAAACAGATAGCCGGTGACATAGTGGGAGCTGCTGTCATTCACGGTAAACTGCACTTGCAGTCTGTTCAAAAATTCGTCCTGCGTGGGGGCGGTGTTGGTAAATTCCACTTTGCTTACTGTGGGCGCGGTTTCGCGGGTCACCACGGTAAACTCGTTGCTGGTTGCGCTGTACGGGCTTCGCTGCACGGCGCCGCTCTCGTCAGCAGGCACCGCGACCACGCGCAGACGCAGCGTTTTGCCTTGGTATTTTTCCAAGTTGACGATCAGGCTGGCGTCCGTGGTACCCGTCCATGTTTCGGCGGCGGGTTTCCAGACGTCGCCGTCCTTGTACTCTGCCAGCAGCTCGTAGTGGTCCAGTGCGCTGTCGGGGATGCCCGTCCATGTAATTTTATACGGCAGGGTTTCGGCGTCGGCGTTGTTGGTCAGCAAAATGCTGTTGGGCGCGCCGGGCTGGGTCAGGCGGGTGCGAATGCCCGTATAGGTTTGGGATGCCGTTGCGCCCACGGTGTTGGTGCTGCCCGTTTGGGGTACGCTGGTAACCGCAAGGCGCACGGTGGCAAAGTGCCAGTCCGCCGCGCCGTTGGCGAGCTTATCCACCGCCACGGTCAGCGTGGATTTCGCGCTGTCCGATATCAGGGTTACCGCGTCCGTGGGCAGGTTGATTTCGACCTCGTTGTTTGCATCGGTTACGCCGTACAGCTTGTAGGTGTAATCGGACGCACCTGCGGCGTTAGCCCAAGTAAAGGTATAGAGCAGATTGTTTTGGTCATCCAGCGTCCAGTTTGCCGTTTCGCTCAAGGCGGGGGCAGGTACTACCGTCAGGTTGACATCTTTGGTTTTGGTGCAGGGGTATCGGTCAGGATTCCACAGCGAGGCAAAACAGTAATCCTCATACCGTACCATTTTGCCTTCCTCTACCCGCACATACTCCACGGGGTGGTCGTAGCCATCCTCCCCGGGGCGGAATTCCCAACGGCAGGTGGTATCGCCCATACCCGTGTTGACGGGGGCTGCCAGAATGCGCCACGCGGAATAATCGGTCAGCGCATAGGCGGGCAGGTCGGTAAAGGTAACACGGGTAGGCGAACCGGACAAAACCGTTTCGACCGCCTGCAGGGTGACATATTGCCCGTACAGGTCTTTACCGTCTACTGTAGTAATATCCTTCTGGCATTTGCCTTGCAGCATAATGCGGTACTTGGGGTTGACCTTTTGCCCGGTAATGTGTACATCCGCCGTAATGGCAAGGTTGTCGGTGCTGGTGCCTGTTACCGCGACATGCTCAATGCTCAAGGTACCCAGACCGCCGTAGTTATTGCCGGGCAGGTAGGTCATCACATTGTATTGGGCGGACTGCATCCATTCAGTCGAGTTATTGGCTTTTACCGTGGCGCGCACAGAAACCGTGCCGCTTTTCTGAGAATTGGGCAGCCAGAACAGATAGCCCTTGGTGTTTTTCACTCCTTGTTCATTTTTACCGATATCATTTTTTTTGATGGTTTTTGGAGAAGATCCGCCGTAGTCGATGCTAATCTTCCAATCTTCCTTCACATCGGTATAGTCGTCCACGTTTTCCAAAATGACATCCACGCCGCTATCAAAGCTCAGCAGCTTGATTTGCGGGGTCGGCAGGGTTTTGGCAAAGGTGAATACCGTACTGCTGGAGGTTGCCTTGCCGTCTTTAGAGTTGCAGGGCGTGACCTCTACAATGTACTGTTTGCCCGCCCAATCTTTGGGGGCTTCCAAGGTGTATTGGTTGGTGTAGACCGTGGCGGTGGGCAGAATTTCGGGCATTTCCTTATACTCGCCATTCTCGCCCTGCACCTTGACCGTCACCTTATAGTGCGATGCGCCCGTTACGGGGTCCCATGTAACACGGTAGCGCCCGTAGATGGGGGCTCCGTCGCCGGTAGCATCGCTCCAAACAGCGTTGATGTTGGTAACCGTGGCATTTTCCATATCGTACTGCTTGTCCAGTACATCTTTATAATAGGCTTGTACTGCCGTGTCGGTTATGTCGCTCATATCCGGGCGGTTGCTGTCGTATTTTTTGTCCGCGTCCGAATTCTTGCTTTCGCCAAAGGTAAACAGAATATCTGCCAGCTTTTTGCTTGCGTCCGTGCTGCTTACAATGGTATTGCCTTGAATATAGCTGTTGCCGCCGTCAATTTTTTCCAGCGTATTTCCGCCGCCCGCACCCATGTTGGCAATCAGTGCCGCAAAATACTTACCGCTGGTTGTATTCTTTCCCGCGTAAAGGCGATAGCCGGGGGTGATGGAGGGGTCAAAAGCATACGTTTTATTGTAGCGGTCTGTGCCGGTTTTGGGGTAGTTATAGCCACTAGTGTACGCTTGCCTCTCTTGCAGGGTTTCCAGCGCATAGGGTGTAGCGTATGCGTTGCCTGCCGTTGAAACATCAAAGCTGCTCTTGTCCATATACAGGTTGGGCTGCTTCTCATCAAGCTTGATGTTTTCTTCCCTGGTTCCACCAAAGGGACGCATAATGGCACAGTCGGAATTATCCTTGGCATCGTCCATCGGAGACTTGCTGCGGTACAGTGTAAAGCAGTTCGTGATGGTCGTTGCCGCCCGGGTATTAGCACCGCCGTTGCCGCGGTTGCCGTAAATGCCAACTACATCATTTGCGCCGCCCACAGAGGTCATATCCAAGCAGTAATTGCGGCAGCGGTCAATGTTGACCTCCGCATTTTTGATGCTCGTTTGGGGTCCCAGCCACGCCATAACGCCCACGCACAGCGAGTTGGACTGCATTTTGATGCTGCCGTTTACGCAGTCGGTAATATTGACAACCAGATAATCGCTTGCGTCTTTCATCTGGATCTTGCCCAAAATGCCGCCGACGTCGTTGGCAGTTTTTTTCTTGCTTTCGTTTTCCCAAAGCATATCGCCGTGGTTTTGGCAGCTGACAAGGTTGGTGGTACCGCCCGCCACGGGCTTGTCAAACAGGGCAACAATACCGCCCATCGTGCCGGAACCGCCGCCGCCGTTGGAGTTGGCACGCATCGTGCCGAAGTTAAAGCAGTGTTCCAGCGTGCCGCCGTTATCCACCCACAGGCAGATGATGCCCGCCAAGTTATTGGAACGGCTGTTATGCACCGTGCCGTAGTTGACCACGTTGGTCAGGCTCCAGCGGTCGCCCGAACGGTTTTGCTGCACGCCGATCACACCGCCGACATTGGCGTTGGCGACGTGCTGGTTGCTGCTGTTTTGGGTGTCGTCCTTGCCCTTGGCGCCATTCTCCGTGCGGTTGAAGCGGCGCACGGCGGCGCAGTTGAGCAGGTTGGTCATATCCTTGTCGGACTCGTTTTGACCGATCATACCGCCGACTACGGCATTGTCCACGTTACCGTTGTCGCAATAGACGAACCATTTTCCGGTGGCGGTGTCGTGCAAAACGCCGGTGTCGGTGTTGTAGCCGGTAACGCCGCCCAAATAGCCCGCGGCTTGCTCTGTGCTTTTGGTGGCGCTGCCGCGCAGGGCAACCGTCAGCTGGTTTTTGGCAAGACCGTTCTCCGTGTAAACGGTTGTATAGTCGTCGCCCGCACGCACGGCATCCACACCGCGCAGGGCAGTAAAGGCTGCATCGGCAGAATCGGTTTCGCTTTTGTTGTCAACAGCTTGGCTGTATTTCAGCTCGGCAATCATTTCATCGGTTTTGCCGTTTTCAAGCCAATCCTTGATTTTGCTGACCGCTGCCGCAGTGTCTTTACCGCCGCAGCCGGAGATTTCGCCCGCGTTCGACCCGGCAATGCCGCCCACAAAGCCGTATTTGGCAATGACGGCGCTGCTTTCATCCGTGCCAATGAAGCTCTTTTCAATGGTGCCGCTGTTGCGCCCGACAATACCGCCCACATGGCTGGCATTGTTCAGCTTGGTTGCAACGTCTTGGCTGGACTCCACGTTTGTGATGCCCAGCACATTGATGCGTATCTTCTGCACGGTGCAGCCCGTAACGGTGGCATTGTTTACGCCCGCCACACCGCCGATAGCATCGCCCACCTTGGCTGCGCCCGCCGTGGCAGGGGCGGCACTGGCGATGTTCTCCCCCAGCTGCCCCGCCGTAAAGGTGCAGTTTTGCAGGGTGCCGTTGTTTACGCCCGCAACGCCGCCCAAGGTGCGATATTTTGCAAGATTTTCGGTCACGTCCAGCGCGACCTGTACATTATTAATAGTAGCGTCTTTTTCGTTTCGCCCTGCCGCGCCGCCGAAGGTGATATCTGCGGCGGTCAGTTTCTCAAAGGTAAGGGCGTTTTGTTCTACTTTGCAAGCGGACGTTTCGGTGCCGATGATGGTTCCTTTGTTCACGCCCGCAATGCCGCCGATTACGGTGGCATCGCCCTGCAAGGCGGCGCTTTGTACGGTAACGCCCTGAATGGTGCCGTTGTTGACGGCCGCCACAGCGCCCATATAGGCAGAGCCGCTGTTGACGGTGCAGCCATTCACCTGCACGGCGCTGATGTTGCCGCTGTTGAGCGCCGCCACGCCGCCCGCATCGCCGTTTTCACAGGTGACTTTTGCGCCTACGGTAGCGCCATTTTCAATACTGCCCGCGTTTTGCCCGGCAATGCCGCCCGCGTTGTTCGATGCGGCGTAAACCGCGCCGGCATAGCTGCCCGCCGATACAACGGCGTTTTGCGCATTGCTGCCCACGGCGGCACCTGCGTTTTGGTTGGCGCGCACGGTGAGGGTAGACGCTGTTGTGCAGCCTTGCACGCTGCCGAGGTTTTCGCCCGCCAGACCGCCGACAGCTTCGCTGCCCTGCACGCTGCCGCCCGTTACGGTGACGCTTTGCACGGCACCGCTGTTTTGCCCCACAGCGCCGCCCGCGTTGCTGCCGCTGGCGGCCACGTTGGCGGTCAGCAAGGTGCTGTTTTGCACAGTGCCGTTGTTTTTGCCCGCCAGACCGCCGACAACTTGGCTGCCCTGCACGGTGACGGTGCAATTGTTGATATTTTCAATCTTGCCTTTCTGCGCGTTAAGACCTGCCACGCCGCCGATAGCCTGCTCACCGCTGATGGTAACACTCTGGGGTGTGCTGGCTTGGATGCTGCCCGCGTTGACGCCCGCAATGCCGCCGATATAGGTATAGCCCGTCTGGCGCGTGCCTAAGTTGGCGTTTTGGGTGCAGCTTTGGATCGTTCCGGCATTATACCCGGCGATGCCGCCCGCCATCTGTTTGTGGAAAACGCCCGCAAAGTTTTGGCAGTTGTCCAGCGTGGCGGAACCCCCGGCATAGCCGATGATGCCGCCCGCCATATTGCCGGTTACGGCATCCGCAGACGAGGCGGGCTGTGCCAGCAGGCTGCCGCTGCTGTGCAAAACGCCCTTGCTGACGCTGTGTTGCGCGCCGTTTTGGGCGTTGTTCAGCGCCAGATGCTCGCCGCAGCCGACCACGCCGCCGACATAGGCATCGGCGGTAAGGTTCAGCGCGTTGGTGCAGCCGTCCAGCGTTACGGTTGCTGTTCCTTCGGCATTCCGCACGGCGACCGTCAAGATGCTGTTGGTGTCGGTCACCACAGGCAGCAGGAGCTTGGCGCGGGTGATGGTGTTGCTTTCCGTGGGCATAGCCGCAATGACCTGATTGTAGCCGACAATGCCGCCCGCCAGCGCTTGGGCTTGCAGGCTGTTGCCGCTGCCGCCCGTGCAAAGTTTGGTTGCGGTCATACTTTGGGCAACCACGTTGGCACCCAGCACGCCGCCCACGCAGTAGCGCCCGGAAACCAGCTCCGCCTTAACGGTAACGGCGGGCAGTGTGGTGCCGCAGTTCAAGCCCGCCAGACCGCCCACGGCGTCCTGCGCACCGACAATGCGCCCGCTGACCGTAAGGGTTGCGGAATTTTGCACAGTAATCTGTGCTTTTTCATCGTTAAAGCCGACCACGCCGCCCACAAAGCTGCCGCCGTGCAGCAGGGTGCTGACTGCGGCGTCCTTCGTCCAATGGATGGTACCCGCGTTGCAGCCCGCCACGCCGCCGACAAAATCTGCGTAGTGGTCTTTCGCCATAGCCTGCAGCAGCTGTACGCGGCTGGCGTTGGTGGCGGTGTTGGTGGAGGCTGCCGCCGTGCAGTTGGTCAGCGTGCCTTCGTTATAGCCGACAATGCCGCCCGCGTAGGCTGCCTTTGTACCAAACGCGGCGGTCATACCGGTGTTGCTCATACCGGTAATGGTGCTGCCCTTGCCGTTGTAGGACACCACACCGCCCACATAGCGGTGACCAAACACATGGCTGCTGTTGGCGGTACCTTCGCTCAGTACCGTGCCGCTGGAAAGCCCGCCGACCACGCCGCCGACAAAGGTGTTGCCCAGCACATAGCCGCTGCCGGTTTTGCAGTCGGTAATGGTTACACTGTCGCCAAAGCCGACCAGCCCGCCGACGAAATCGCCCTGCAGGGGGGAAGCTGCGCTCAGCGCGCCGTTCGTATCATAGCCGTTTACGATCAGGGTTTTGACATCGTTCTCGCTCAGGCTGCTGCGGGTGCTGCTGTAGCTGTTTTCCAGCTCAGCGTATTTCATCATACCTGCCACGCCGCCGAAGAACTGCCCCAGCACGCGGCTTTCGCCCGCCGTGTAACCCTGATAGCCCGCCAGCGCCAGCACACTGCCCGTGTTGTTGAGGTTGTTTGCGGTGGTTTCGCTTGCAGATTTGCCGCACAGGTTGCCCGCTACACCGCCGGTGTAGGCGTTGCCGCAGACCTCGGCAGAGTTATTTAGGGTGTCTACCGTGCAGGAATCCTGCAAAGAGAGTACACCGAACACACCGCCCACGCCGATGGCGCGGTCGATGCTGTTCGTTGTTAGGCGGCTTCGCTCGGTGGCTTCATCGGCGGCAGCGGTGGCTTTGGTGCCGCCGTCCTGCCAGATGCCCGCCACGGTGACATTTTTGTCCACCGTAAGGGTTTGCAGTTTTGCGCCGCTGCCCGGCACGGCGCTGCCGACCAGCCCGCCGATGCCCAGAGGTTCGTTGTCGATTTTGCCGTCACTGTCCGCGTCCGTGCGGGTGTAGGTGGTGGTTTGATCGTCAAAGGTCAGCGATGCCGCCACACGCGCAGTTGCCGTGCGGTTTTTGCTGCGCTTGACGGTGCAGTTTTGCACCGTGCCGGTGGAAACGCCGCACAAGGCACCCACCGCGCGCACGTTTTCGCGGTAGCCCTCGGCATCTGTATCCATAACGGCAAGGGCTTCGCCGCCCACGGTGTAGGTGCCTGTGGACTCTGCCGTCAGGTTGACCAGCACGTCCGGGTCTGCCAGCGTCAGGTTTTGGATGGTGCCGCTGTTTTCTGCCACCAAGCCGATGTAGCGGCAGCCGTCCTTGGCAACCGAGTTGCCGCGCAGCTGCAGACCTGTGATGGTGTGGCGGTCGCCGTTCAGCGTCACTTTCTCTTTCAGCGCCAACAGGCTGGGCCACGCCACAGGTGCGTCCGCTGCAGGGGTCCTGGCGGCGGCGGATGTACCCTCGGCGCAATAGACGACGGGCGCACCGCTGAGCCAGTCGATATCCTTGGTCAGCTTGGCGGTCAGGGCGCTATTGCCCGCATACCAGCGCAGGTTGTACAGGTGGCGGAAGCATTGCAGCTCGGCAGTTGCGCCGCCCTTGGCGTACAGCGAGTTTTCGGTGTTGGTGTCAGCGCCCTCGCTGACGGTGTAGGAGGTCACACTTTCGGCGCGGGGCGCTGCGGTGATTTTGGCGTAGATGTCGGTGGCATCCTTCACAAAGCGGGTGATGCTGAAAAACTCGGTCTTGTCAATGTCAGCACCGCTCACAGCGTTGTTGCGTGCCTGCAGGATGGCGGCATCGTTCATAGCGTCCAGCGTCAGCACAAAGCTGCCGTTGGCATACCGCAGCGGGAAGGTGTAGTCAGCTTTGATTTCTCTGCCGTGTTCGCCATACAGGGTCACCGGCAGGGTCTTTTGGGTTTCGGTGACGGTGGGCAAAGTCACCAGCACCGAGAACAGCTTTTTTTCGTCGGTTCCGGTTTTGCTGTAAATCTCCACCGTGTACTGGGTGTCGGTTTCGTTGCTTTTGGAGGTGCCGCCCCAAGTCAGGTCCAGCGTTTCGCCGTTGATCAGCCGCTGGTTGCGCACGCGCAGCTTGCTTTGCTGCAAATTGACCACGTTGACCGCGTCGTCGGCGCAGTAGTAGCCCACCAGCGTCCGGTCGCGGCGGTTCTGGTAGCTGCGGTCGTCCAGCAGGGTGGCGTCGGTTTGCCCCTTGTTGTTGGCAAAGCGCAGCGCCTGCACGCCCGAATCATAAAAGACCGAGAACACCTGCCCGGTGCTGGCGTCAATTTCAATGCAGAAGGCGGCATCCAGAAAGGAGCTGTCGTAGACATACTGCTTTATGTAGGCATACAGCTTTGCTTCGGGCGTGTTTTCTGCCGGCTCTGCGCCCTTGTCAAAGTACAGCGCGTAGACGCGGGCGTTCAGGGCATTGTACTCGTCCTGCGTCATCGTTTCGGTAAGGGGCTGCGTGATATGCCCGCCGTGACCGCTGGCAGCCACCTGCGCAGTGAAGTCGTCCTTCTCCCCTGCCAGCTCCAGCTGCGCCGTGGCCAGCTGCGCGGTCTGGAACATAGCGCGGGCGTTTGACTCATTTTTCTGGAACCTTGCCAGGCGGATATAGGCGAGCAGACCGCCCCCGGCGAGGGCAGCCAGTATCGCCGTGACCGCCAGCACGACCATAAGCTCCACCAAGGTGAAGCCGCGGCGGTTCCTTGTTTTGAAGTAACAGTATTTCAAAGCTTGATCTCCCTAAATCGTTCAGCTTTCGGCAATTTTCGTTATATATAGGGTTATTATAATATAAGTAGCCAAAGAGTGCAAGTAGGGTTGTGTGTAAATTATGAATTCTTTGTGAACTTTCGCAGGATTCGACTTTTTGTCGGATTTCTACTTGAAAATCGCAGCCCATCTCGATATACTTGTTACTGTATAATTCTGTAATCAAAAGGGGGACTGTAACCTATGCTGCGCGAAAGTATAGGCGCCGCCATACGCGGCACCGGGCGCAAGGCCGCCCGCACCCCTTTGTCGGTCTGGATCGCCGCCCTGCTGCTGGTGCTGGCGGTGTTTACCAGCCTTGTCAGCGGCGTGCAGGAGCTGCGCCTGCAGGCGCAAAGCCGCGAGGCGCTGGCACAGGTGAAATCCGCCCGGATGGCGGCGCGGATCGTGTCGGCACAGTGCTTTTCCGCCGGGCAGCCCTTTGCCGATTTTACCGCGGCGGACGGTCTTTCGCAGGGTCTGCAGGAGGAAATCCGCGAGCTTGCCAGCCTGCCGGGTACCGTGCAGCTGACCCGCACCGATGCCGCCGGGTACAGCGTGCAGCGCCTTGTCTACCAAGAGGGGGCGGTGTGCGCCGTCTACGATGCCGAGGACGGCTTTTCGGTTTACTATACCGCGCAGCGGCTGTATTATCCTTTGCAGGAGGGTGCCGATGCTGCTGTGGATTGAAGCCCTTTTGTGGGGCGTACGCTTTATGCTGGGCGCGGCGCTGTTCAGCTTTATGAACGTTGTGGCGTGGCGGCTGCCGCAGGGCAAAAGCCCTTTAACCGGGCGCAGCTTTTGCCCCAGCTGCGGCGAAACCCTGCAGGCGCAGGACCTTGTGCCGGTGTTCAGCTGGCTTATCCTGCGCGGGCGCTGCCGCCGCTGCGGGGCAAAAATTGCCGTGCGCTACCTGCTGGCAGAGCTTTTGGGCGGTGCCTTGGCGGTGGGCTGCACGCTGCGCTTCGGCGCAGGGCTGACCCTGCGCGAGGGGCTGTTTGGTATGAGCTGGCTTGCCCTTGTTGCCCTGCTTGCCTGCGGGCTGCTGTTTGCGCTGGCGCTGATCGACGCCAAAACGCAGATCTTGCCCGATGAGCTGAATCTGCTGCTTGCCCTGTGCGGGCTGGCGGGGGTGCTGCTGCGCCCCGGTATGTGGGCGTCGGCGCTGGTGGGCGCGGTCTGCGTCAGTGTGCCGATGCTGCTGCTCTGCCTTGTGATTCCCGGTGCCTTTGGCGGCGGGGATATCAAGCTGATGGCTGCCGCCGGGCTGCTGCTGGGCTGGCAGCACACGCTGCTTGCCGCCTTTTTGGCGGTTTTGGGCGGCGGCGGGTACGGCGCGTACCTGCTTGCCAGAAAGCTGGCAGACCGCAAGGATCACTTTGCCTTCGGCCCGTTTTTGTGTACGGGCATTGTCTTGGCGCTGCTGGTGGGTGAACCCATTTTGCAGTGGTATTTCCGATTTTTTTAACTGACCTGTAAAGAGGTGTTTCGATGCCACGTTACCGCTATACCGCCACCAACGCCGCCGGGCGTACCGTGCGCGGCACAGCCGAAGCCCCCTCCCTGGAGGCGCTGTATCTCCGCCTGCGCGACACCAAGGACGAATACGTCACCGCCGCCAAGGAGGACACCGCCGGGGCTGCGACCTTCCGCGCTATGAAAACCGCCCAACTGGCGGATTTTTGCCGCAACCTCGGCACGCTGCTTTCTGCCGGTGTGCCGCTGGTGCGCGCCTTCCGCATTATGGCGGACGAGATCGGGCTGGATGCCCGCAGCAAAGCCCTGTACGAAGCCGTGCTGGACGAATTGAAGCGCGGCGTGCCGCTTTCGGACGCGATGAGCCACTGCGCCCCGGCGTTTCCGGAGCTGCTGCTGGCAATGACCCGCAGCGCCGAAACCACCGGCAGCATTGACCAGAGCTTTATGCGCATGGCAACCTACTATGAGCGCGAACACAAGATGAACCAGCAGGTCGGCAACAGTATGATGTACCCGCTGATTTTAGCGGTGCTGACGGTGGGCGTTGTCATTGTGCTGATGACCTTTGTCATACCGCAGTTCAAGGATTTGTTTGACCAGATGGAAACCCTGCCGCCGCTGACCGAGCTGCTGTTCCACATCAGCGACACCGTCGCCCACCATTGGTTCGGGCTGGCGCTGGCGGTTTTTGCCGTGGTGATGGGCATCCGCCTGCTGATGGCACTGCCCGCCGTGCGCCTGCAGTGGGACCGGCTGTGCCTGCACGCCCCCGTTGTGAGCAAGCTGAACCGCAAGATCTGCACCGCGCGGTTTGCCCGCACGCTGTCCAATTTGTATTCCGGCGGCGTGCCGATTGTGGCAACGCTGATCTCCGCCCGCGACGCCGTGGGCAACTCCTGGATCGCCGGTCAGTTTGACGCCGTCCTGCGCGAGGTCCGCGCCGGACGCAGTCTTTCGGAAACCTTGGGCAGTGTGGACGGCTTTGAAAAAAAGATGGCAAGCTCCATCGCCGTCGGCGAGGAGACCGGCAAGCTGGACAGCCTGCTTGCCACCGTCAGCGAAACGCTGGACTACGAGGCGGAAAGCGCCACCAAGCGTCTGGTCGCCCTGCTGGAGCCGCTGATGATCGTGGTGATGGCGGTCATTGTGGGTTGCATCATTGTGGCGGTCATCCAGCCCATCTACCTGTCCTACGGCTCGATTGCCGGTTCGACCAGCACGTTCTGACCCCGCGCTGAAATCTAATTTTTCGGAGGTTTTTATGCCGACACTGACTTCTTTGTATTTATGCAACCGTACAGTGTACGCGGCGGTGGGTACCCCTGCCGCCAACGGAGCCAAGCTCACGGCGGTATGCCAAGACGAGCTGCCGGAGGGCTGCCTGATCAACGGCGTTATCACCAACGAAAGCGACCTTGCCGCCGCCCTGCGCGATTTTTTGGCGCGCAACGACCTGCCCGCCAAGCGGGTGGCGCTGTGCGTGGGCGGCAGCCAGTTCCAGCATAAGCTGCTGACCCTGCCCGCCATGAGCGAGAAAAAGCGCTACGCCGTTCTGGCGCAGGAGCTTTCGACCGCCGGTGTCGAGGCGGACGCCCCGCTGGACGACTATCAGCTGCTGCGCCGCGATGCCAAAGCCAAGACCGACACGGTGTTTGCCTGCCGCGTCGAGAGCGCCGTGATCGAAAGCTACGCCGCCCTTGCCAAGGACGCCGGGTTTACGATACACAGCCTGGACTACTCGCTGTCCGGGCAGCTGAAGCTGGTGGCAGCTACCCCCGCGCTGACCGGCACCTTTGTGGTGCTGCAATTTGACGGCGACACCCTGCTGGCCAGCCTGTACGAGCAGGGCGTGTTCCACTATGCGTCCCGCAGCCGCCTGTTTTACCCGCGCGGCACGGCGGAATCCGGCAGCGAAATTGCCCAGAAGCTCTCGGGTCTTGTGCAGTTCCACATCGCCAACAAGGGCGCCGAGCCGATCGCCGCTGCCTACTTCGGCGGCTGCACGCCGCAGGACTTGGCGGTCTGCCGCGCAGGCTGTGAGGGGCTGGGGCTTTCTGCCGAGGTTTTTCCCGACTCGCCCAACCTGCACCTGCCCGACGGGGTGCATCTCGCCGATGCTATGTTCGCTGCCGGAAATCTGATCGCACGTTAAAGGGATGGTACGATGAAACGCAAACAGATCAACTTTTACCAGCGCTGGCAGCAGGTCACCAAGGCGCAGCGCACCGCCGACCAAAAAAAAATGCTGACGACCTTTGTGCCGGGCGCGGTGTTTGCGGCGGTCTGCCTTGTGCTGTGGGGCGCACTTTCGGTGCACACGGCGCTGCTGAACAACCGCACCGACGCCATTACCGACTGGTGTATGGATAATGCCGCCTCCTACACCACCGCCCTGACCGATGCCAAATTGGCGGACGGCTACAATGCCCTGACCGGCTACGCCCAAGATCTGGACAGTGTGCTGGCAAGCTACCCGGACGTGACCAACGCCCTGCTGACCCGCATCGAAAACGCCGGCAGCAGCAGCATTTCCATTGTCTTTACCGCCTACGATGCGGCGTCCGGCAGCCTTCTGTTTGATGCCAAATCCAGCGAGGTCATCGACATCCCCGCCTACATACGCTCGCTGCAGAACTGCGGCGTGTTTTCCACCGTCACCTACACGGGCTACTCGTCCGCGAACGGTCTGTATACCATCAACCTGCGCTGCGTTCTGGCAGCGCCCCAGTAAGGAGGCTGCGTATGGACTTCACCGTGAGCGCCAAGGATAAAAAACTGCTGTACGTTGTTTCTCTGCTGGCCTTTGCCGTGCTGTATCTGCGGTTTTTGCTGTTTCCGGGGCTGGAGGCGTACCGCACCGCCAAGGCGGACCTTGCCGATGCCGAGAACGCCCGCGCCGAAATGCAGCAGACGCTGATGCTCGCCCCCACCTACGCCGCCAACAAGGACGCCGCATGGGGACTTTTGCAGCAGGCAAACGGCAGCTACTACCCGCTGCTTTCCTCCGGCGATCTGGACACCCTTGTCACCGGGCTGGAGCTGCAGCACAATCTGGAACCCGTCAGCCTGGACATCGGCACCCCCGCCGCCCAGAGCCTTGCCGGCTACACCGCCAGCACGCTGGCGGGACACACCGCCGGGCTGACCGACAGCAGCACCCTGCTGCCCACCCAGAACCTGCTGCTGAGCAACTTGGCCGCCAACGCCGTGACCCCCGAAATTACCAACGATTACCTGCGCGCCGTGTCGGTGCGGTTCACCTGCACCGGCAGCAGCAGCGACTTTCTCTCGCTGCTGGACGCCTTGGCGCGGGACTACCCTGCCATTCATATCGACAGCTTCTCGATGTCCGGGCGTTCCTACGCCACCGCCGAGGGCGAAGCCGTTGAGAGCAGCTCGTTTGATGTAACGTTAAGCATCTTCTTGTGTGATAAGGGGGGTGTGCAGCCGTGAAACCGTTGCGCTTAGGCGATATTTTGCAGGAGCTTGGCTACATCAACGCCGAGCAGATCACCGCCGCACTGGCTTACCAGAAGGAACACCGCGACCTGCGCTTGGGGCAGGCGCTGCAAAAGCTGGGCTTTGTCAACGAGCGTCAGGTGCTGGAGGCGCTGGGGCGCCGTTTGAACCTGCGCATCGTGGACTTTTCGGAGTTGACGGTGGATGTTTCCGCTGTCGAAAAAATTCCGCATGAGATCGCGCAAAAGTACGATATGCTGCCCATTGCGCAGAGCGGACGCACGCTGACCGTGGCCGCCAACGACCCGCTGAACTACTACGCCATTGAGGATATCCGCCAGCTGACCGGCATGGAGCCGGAGATCGTTCTGGCAGAGCTGGAGCCGCTGCGCCGCGCCATCCGCTACTACTACGCCGAGGTCAGCGCCCGCAAGGCCGCCAGCCGCGCCAACTCCAGCGATATGGCCGCCATGCGCACCGAGGACCTTGCCATCGACATCAGCGCCACCGGCGGCGACACCGAAGCCCCCATCATCCGCCTGCTGAACAGCCTTGTGCAGCGCGCGGTGACCACCGGCGCGTCGGATATCCACATCGAGCCGTTTGAAAAGGAAACCAAGGTGCGTATGCGCATCGACGGCGTCATCATCGACTACGTCACCCTGCAGCCCGCGCTGCACCAGCCGCTGATCGCCCGCATCAAAATTATGTCCAACCTCGACATTGCCGAGCATCGCGTCCCGCAGGACGGGCATTTCCGCGCGCGGCTGGATACCGGCAGCGATATCAACGTCCGTGTGTCCATTTTGCCCACCGTCTTTGGCGAAAAAGCGGTGCTGCGTATTTTGTCCGGCAGCACCCGCATTGAACACGCCGACCATTTTGGTATGGACGACGAAACCTACCAGCGCTTTTTGCCCCTGCTGGACCGCCCCAACGGCATCGTCTACCTGACCGGTCCCACCGGCAGCGGCAAGACGACGACGCTGTATATGGTCCTGCAGGCGATGGCAGACCGGCAGGTCAATATTTCGACCGTCGAGGACCCCGTGGAACGCAACCTGCCGCGCATCAACCAGACGCAGGTCAACCCGCTGGCGGGGCTTACCTTTGAGGCGGGTCTGCGCGCGCTGCTGCGTCAGGACCCCGATATCATCATGGTGGGCGAAACCCGCGATGCCGAAACGGCGTCCATCTCGGTGCGCGCCGCCATCACCGGTCATATGGTGTTTTCGACCCTGCACACCAACGATGCGCTTTCCAGCGTGGTTCGCTTGGAGGATATGGGTGTCGAGCGCTATATGATCGCCAACTCGGTGGCGGGGCTTGTGGCGCAGCGCCTGATGCGCCGCGTCTGCCCGCAGTGTGCCAAGACCGTACCCATCACCGAGATGGAGCGCGACCTGCTGGATGCCGACATCACCACCGTGCGCCGCGGCACCGGCTGCCCCAGCTGCAACGGCACCGGCTACAAGGGGCGCGTTGCCATCCACGAGCTGGTGGTCATCAACAAGGAGATGCGCCGCCTGATCTCTGCCGGGGCGACCCAGGAGGAGCTGACCCAGACCGCCCGCCGCACCCAAGGTATGCGCAGCCTGCGTGAGAGCGCCATGGAGCTGGTGCGCCAAGGCGTGACTACCCCCGAGGAGCTGCTGAAGATCACCTACTATGAGGATTGACGTCTATGCAGATTTTTGAATTGACGGCGCTGGCATGTCAGCTGAACGCCAGCGACATTCACATTTCGCAGGGGCTGCCGCTGCAGTTCCGCATCCACGGCGTTTTGCAGCACGCCCCCGTCCAGTTCAGCGATGAGGACACCCGCACGCTGATTTTGAGTATGATGGGCGAAAGCCACCGCCAGGCCCTGCTGGAAGAACGTCTGGACGCTGATTTTGCCATCACCGCGCCGGACGGCACCCGCTGCCGCGCCAACGTGTTTATGCAGCAGAACAAGCTGGCTGCCACCCTGCGCCTGCTCAACGACCATATCCCCACGCTGGCGCAGCTGGGGCTGCCCCCCGTGCTGCAAAAGATGGCGGACGAGCCGCGCGGACTGATTTTGGTCACGGGTCCCACCGGCAGCGGCAAATCCACGACGCTGGCGGCGATGATCGAGCATATCAACGAGTCCCGCGCCGAGCATATCCTGACCATTGAGGACCCCATCGAGTACGTCTATCAGGGCAAAAAATCGCTGATCCACCAGCGCGAGGTGGGCGTGGATGTACCCGGCTTTGCCGGTGCGCTGCGCAGCGCCCTGCGCGAGGACCCGGATGTGATTCTGGTCGGTGAGATGCGCGATTTTGAAACGATTTCCGCCGCCGTGACCGCCGCCGAAACCGGGCATCTGGTGCTTAGCACGCTGCACACCATCGGTGCCGCGCAGACCATCGACCGCATTATCGACGTCTGCCCCGCCGGTGCGCAGAACCAGATACGCGGGCAGCTGGCATCGGTTTTGCGGGGTGTCGTGACCCAGCAGCTGCTGCCGCTGGCAAGCGGGCAGGGGCGCTGCGCCGCCACCGAGATTTTGGTGGGTACCGACGCCGTGTCCAACCTGATCCGCGAGGATAAGTGCTACCAGCTGCCCACGCTGCTGCAATCGGGCGCGGCGCTGGGGATGCACAGCCTGAACGCCGACCTTGCCCGCCTTGTCGCCGAGGGGCGCATCACCCGCGATGCCGCCTTGCGCTGCGCCACCGACAAGCGCGATCTGGAGCAATACCTGTAAACCATGCAAGCCCCGCCTGCAAAACAGGCGGGGCTTTTTGTTGGATAATAAATAATAGATAATAAATCAGGTGTGTCCGCTATGCGGACACAATTTTATACCGTGTGATGTTGGGCGGGGTGACCCCACCCCGCCGGAGTGTTTTGCAGCAGCCGCAAATTTTGCGACGGCGGCGAATTACCGGCAGGTTTGTAGGGGACGCATATATGCGTCCCGTGCAGTTTGCCCGTTGTGTTGCATTGCCCGGACGGTTGCGCGGGCGGCATATATGCCGCCCCTACGGATGACCCGTGATTTTCGCGTTGCCGTTATGCCGCGGGCGGGGCTTGCCCCGCCCCTGCCGCACGGTGATTTTTTATTGCCTCGTAGGGCGGGGTGACCCCACCCCGCCGGGCAGATATTCGGCTGCGTAAATTTGCCGGTTCGCTTGCAGGGGCGAGCATGGCTTGCCTGTGCGGTTTTTCCCGTTGTATCGCAACATTTGTGTAATTGCAGCGGGCGGCATATATGCCGCCTCTACGGACTGACCCGCAATACTGTTATTGCCGTAAAACCGCGGGCGGGGCTTGCCCCGCCCCTACCGCGCGGTGATTTTTTATTTTCCCTTACGGTTCCCGTTTGCCCACCGCCAAGGCGTCCAGCAGCACCTTGGGTACCGGTGCGCCGAGGGCGGCGGCGTTTTCTGCCACCGAGCCAAGCTCGGTAAAAATATACCACACCAGCACCACCGGCAGCAGCAGCGTATCAAACCGAAGCCCCAGCCCCGGCAGGTTTTGCACCGCCATGCCCAGCACTGCATCGGTCAGAGCGGCGGTCAACACCACCAGGATCATACCGAACTTGTGCCAGATACCGCCCCTGGCCGCCGCGCTGGACCAGCAGCCGCCCTTGCAGGCTGCCGCTGTGCCGGACAGCCAGTCCAGCACCATACACATCACCCACGCCGCCGTCAGCCAGCCCAGCCAGCCGAACGCCGCCGTAAACGCACCGCAGACGGCAGCCACCGCCGCCTTGACCAACAAAAACACATTGCTGTTTTGATTTTGCATACAAGCTCCTTTCACCCTGCCGTAACGGGCAGGTTTTTTTGTTCGCACAATGCGCGCAGGGCGGCTTTGTCCTGCCCCGTGGCGGTGATGACAAACGGTCCGTCGGTGTCCCAGACGCTCGGCTGCGCGGCGCCGTACTCGCCCACGGCGTTGGGTACGCCCGCATACGCCGTGGGGTCCAGCCCCTTGCCCGTGGCGGCGGCGCGCACCTCCAGATGGCAGTGCTTGTAGCCGCCCGCCGCGTTGCCGGTGTTGCCCATCACGCCTAAGGCATCGCCGCTTTGCACACGCTGCCCCGGCTGCACCAACACGCGCGCGCAGTGGCAGAAATACAGATAATTCACGGCGTCGGGCGTCTGCGCTGCGTCCAGCCGCACACAGACATACCAGCCCCATTCCCACGTTGCATCGTTCTTGTTTTGCACACAGCGGGCGCGCGTCACGGTGCCGCGTATCGTTTTGCCGCCGTAAAACGGCATCCGGATGGTCTCGTCATCCACGCCCACCACATCCAGCCCGCCGTGCCAGCGCTTGCCCCCGCCGCGGGTGTAGCCGTAGCAGCCGTAGGGGTAGCGCACGGCGGTGCGCCCTGTAAAAATGCCTTGCTGCATCTTATGCCTCCCTGCGCAGTGTATAGGTGATTTTCATCGTTTTATCGGGTGTTTTTTCCACCGGCGCGTCCAGATCGTTGATGGTTCCCAAATAGTTCGGGCGCACCATACGCCGTATATAGGCATAGTTGGTGCCGCCCGGTCCCGTCACCAGGGGCGAAGCGCCGCCGCCCACGGTGGGGATCACAAGCCATTTGAGGTTGTCAGAATTCGAATCGCTGTAGTACAGGCCGCTCCGCTCGGTGCTGTACACCCTGCCGGTAGCCGTGTTCAGCACCCCCGCTGGTGACCCCCTGTCGCTGCTCACAAAGCTGTAAATGCGTCCGTCGTGGGCATCGGTGATGATATACATTCCCGTATCGTTGGCGGGGATATACTCCACCTGCGAGCTGTCCGTCAAGCGAAAACGGTAGTAGTCGTTCTCCTTGGTGCCGCTTTTTTTGGACGATGCCTGCATATACAGCCAGCCGTCATACACCGTACCGGCAAGCCACGGACCTCTCATGCCGCTTATACGCCCGCTCAGATTTTCGCCGCTGGTGTTGGTCAGGTGGTAGTCGGTGTAGGCGAAGGTGTTCATATCAAACTCGCGCACGCGCATTTCCTCGCCCGGCTTCACCGGGGTAGTCTTGACCGAGCTTACATACAGCTTGCCGCGCTCGACATCGGCATAGATGCGGTGGTAGCTGCCGGAATCGTCCTTGGGGCACAGCGACAGCCCCTGCAGCGAGAAGGTCTTGGTCTCCTTGGGGACATCGCTGCCGGGGTCAAACAGGTCCAGGCTGTTCAGCTGCAGGTCGTGGTAGCGCAGCTCCAGCAGCTGCTGCTCGCCGTCCGCGATGATGCGCCCCATCACCAGCAGCTGCTTTTCCTCGTCCGCCCAAATGGGTGCGATGTGACCGCTGTAGTAGTCAAAGTTTTTGATTTTTGTCAAAAAACGCTGGTCGGGTCCCATCTGCGTAAACGGATGGGTGGATGGCTGCAGGGCGGCAGGCACGGTGTCGGCTTCGCACATATACGCGCCGCGGGGCGAGGTCAGGCACACCGAGGCAATGGTGCCGTTGGCTTGGTTGGTGGCAAAGTCATAGACAAAGGTCACCACCCCGTTTTCGATATCCACGCTGGATTCCGTCTGATTGTAGCTGCCGCGGTAGGGGTTGGTGCCGGTGTTGGCGGTGTTTTGCAGCGCCGTACCCACCAGCGCCGCGCCAGCCGGGGCAAACAGCGTGTCGGGGTTGCTGCCCAGCGGCGTATCATACAGGTACAGCCCGCCGTAAAACGCCGTGATCAGGTTGGTGATGTCGCCGTCGCTGCCGCTGTCATTGCTGTACCGCTTGTCGGCAAGCATCGTCTGCAGGTTCAGGCTGCGGTCAAAGCCGCTCAGGATATTTTGGACGGCATTCGTCACAAGGTTGTGCTTTTCCTGCGTTTCCACCTTGCCGGTTTTGACGTCGGTAAGCTCAATTTTGGTGTATCCGTGCAAAGGCATAGCTTAATCTCCTTCGTTGATAAAGCTGAATTTCAGCCAAGAAAGTGTGTCGGTGCCGTGCAGGGTAAACCGCAGCTGCAGCCGGTGATCCGTCGGCAGGCTTTGCCACAGCGCTGCCGTGTCCTGCGCCAAAAACTGCGGCAGGGGCAGCCCCTCGGTGTAGTGTGCGCCGCCGTCGGTCGAGGCTGCCACCGTCACGGTGTCGCTGCCTGCGGCGGTCAGCTTGGCAATGCCCACAATGCTGGGGTGCGCCATATCGCAGACGGTTTCCAGCGTCTGGTCGGGCGGGTCGGCAGTGATTGCCGCCTGCATCGGCACCGGGTCGGGCGCATCCGTCCACAGGTAGACCGTGGGGCTGGGCAGGCTTGCCAGCAGCGCGGGCGGGGGCGGGTCCTCCGTCCCCTGCGCAAGAAACAGCGCCTCGGAGAGGGCGGTTTCCGCCAGCGGGGCAAAGGCGCCGTCCTGCACAGTGTACAAAATGCCGCCGCTGTCCGTCAAAAAGCGGAAATTTCCCACGCGGGGTACACCCTCGGTCACTGCCCACGATTTGCCGTTTTCGGCGTCGCCGGGGGTGAAGGTCAGCACGGTTTTCTGCCCTGCCGCGAGCGGCAAGTCCAGCGTTTCGCTGCCGCAAAGCAGCCGATGCTCGCCGCTGTAGCTCGCGGACGCGGGCGGCTGGCAGAGGTTCAGCACCATACGCCCGTCCTGCAGCAAAATCAGCTCGTAGGTGATGCTGTGTTCCGCCGCCGTTGTGCTGAAATGCAGGTAGCCCTGCACCCGCAGCTTAAAAAATGCCAGCCCTGCCACGGTACCCTGCTGGTGCCAGACGTTGTAGACCGCCGCATCGCGCCGCCAGATTTTCAGCTGCTCGGCGGAGGTGCCGAAGCCCACCCACAGGTTGCCGTTTACATAGAGATTTGTTGCCGCAACGCCGTTGAAGCGGAACCACTCCACCCCGGGTACGCGGTCGGTGCTGTCGTCGTTTTTGCTGTTTTCGCGTAAAATTGTCATCCCCTGCACCGTGTCCAGCAGCGCGGGCAGGCGGGAGTAATTGCCATCCATTTACCAGTTCACCTCGATTCCTTCCACCCGCAGATAGGCGGTTGTGTCCACCGTCAGGGCGGTGCAGCTGCCGCTGTCGATGGGGTGCGCCGCACCTTGGGCGGTAAAGCTGCGCCGCAGGGCAAAGCGGTCGTTTTCGGTCAGCACCAGCGCCGGGTCATACTCCGCTTGTGTTTCGGTGGTAAAGGTCCAGAACTTCTGCACCAGCTCGCGCCGCGGCTTTTCTGACAATGCCGCCAGCCGCAGGGGCGCGCGCCGGGGCAGGGCAAGCACCGCCAGCGCCTCGGTGTACGCCGGGTGGGCGGGATGCTGCGGTGCCAACGAAAGCCCCTCACGAAGGGGCGCGACCTGCACGGCGCGGTGCGCCGCAAAGGCGTAGGGCTGCAGCGTTTCCTCCATGGTCAGCGTACCATCCCACGCCTTGCCGCCTGCCAGCCCCTGCCCGCTGATGATGGCTTTCAGCCCGCCCTTTTCCAGCGTCACGGTGCCGCCCTCGCAGACAAGGCGGACGCTCCACCGGCGGTTGGCAGCGCCCAGCAGCGCGGCAAAGGGGTAAAACAGCGCCAGCGTGTGGCTGCCCGCCGCCAGCGTCTGGCAGGGGGAGTAGTCCACCGGCGCATTGTCCAGATAATACCGCACGGTCACGGTCACGGCGGCGTCCGCGGCGGGTGCGGCGTGCAGGATCATCTGCGCCAGAAACACCGCGCCGGTGTCCCGCGTGGTTACAAAGTTCAGGTTGACGACGGGCTTTTCCTCCCCGGCGATCTGGACTTTTGTGCTGTTGGTAAAGCTGTAATACACGGTCTTGTTGGCGGCTGCCGTGCTTGCCAGGCTGCGCAGCTTGGCATCGGTGCGGTCGGTTCCGTTTGCCAGATACGGGTTTTTGCCCACGGCTTTTACGGTTTGCCCGGCGCGGTACCGCCACACCATGTGGGTGATGAGCATCTGCGGCGCGGTGCCGTCCGCCATGGGCAGCGCCAGCCGGTCGCCCAAGTCCAGCGCGGGGTCGCCGTGCAGGCGAACCTCGGCGGGGGTGTAGGCAAGGGGCTGCAGCGCGGCAAACAGGTTGTCGCAGATGCTTTGCCGGGTGGCAGCCAGCCCGCTTTCTGCCAGTGGAAAGTCCGTAACGGTCATCGTCAGCCCGTTGTCCGGCTCGGCGGTGCGGGTAAAGCGCCCGCTTTGCAGCTCCAACTGCAAAGCTGTGCAGCGGCACAGGTAGTCGGCAACGGCGGTCTTGATGCGCTCCGCCTTGCCCAGCGTGCGGCAGGGCGCGGCGGCAAAGCAGCGCACCACCAGCCGCCCGGCGCGGTCTGCCGCGGCAAACCCGCCCAGAAGCTGGGCAACGGCGGCGGCGCAGTCCCGCCAAGTGGTGACGTTGTAGGTGGCATCCAGTTGGCGCGACAGCGCGGCATTGGGGTTGAGCGCTGCCACCTCGGCGGCGGTCTGCCCCAGCACAAGACCGCGGGCTTCAGCGATCTGCTGCAAAATTTCATACGCCGTGCCTGCCAGCACCGTGCCGTCGTATCGGGCGTCGAGCTTGACAAGGTTGTCGTAGGCTTTCAGGCTGACAAAGCTTGCGCGGCGCTCCGCCTCGGCAACGGTAAAGACGCCCAGGGGAACGGTTTCCCACGTTGCATCGGGCAAAAGCAGCGCGTAGTCCAGCCGCAGGCAGGCGCCGTACAGCGCATAGCGCGACAGCTCGGTGCGCAGCTGCAGGCTGACCTGCCCCAGATACGCACAGCCGAACGCCAGTTCCTCGCCGTTGACGCACTGGTTGTCCCAGCAGAGCGAGCCGGACACAAGGTCGGCATCGGTCAGCGGCAGCACGGTGCCGTCGGTCAGCGTCAGCGTGCCGGTCACCCGGTCGGTGCGCACCGGCGCGCAGACCGCCGTTTGGTAAGCAGTAGATGTGGGATACACGGGAACTCCTTTCGCTAGAGTGAAGAGTTTAGAGTGGAGAGTTTAGATAAGGTGCGCCCTGCGGGCGCACACATTATCTTAACTCTTAACTCTCCACTCTCCACTCTGTTTTTAGTATTCAATCAAATTCATCGTAACCTCCCACACCCCCTGCCCGTTGCGGGCGGCTTTCAGGTCGGCGGTGCGGTCACCTGCGTACATCTGCGCGGTGCGCATCGTGCCGAAAAAATAGCGCACCTCGAACTTGTCGGCGGCGGTAGCGGTCAGCACCTGCGCGCACTGCTCGGTGGATAGCGCCGCCCACGAAACACTCAGCTTCGCCACCCCGGCGCGTACCCGCTGGCGCACCAAAAGTCCATCCTCGGTGCGGGCGGTGTCCTCGCTGTCCAAGTCCGAAAGCTGCACGCGGTAGCTGTTCGGCGCGGGCAGAGCCGTGCCGTTTACGGTTAAAATTTCCATCGCTTACCTCCCGCCGCTGCGCACGGCACGGCGGCGCTGGCTGCCCGCAATGACGGTGTCCAGCAGCTCCTCGCCGATGTAAATGTTGATGGGCTGCTCGCCGCCGCTTGCAAAGCCGTTCAGCACCTCCGCCACCGCCTGCTTGATGGTGTCCAGCGGGGCTTCGATGTTGGTGCCGCTGGTCTGGTCGCCCAGCATCGCCAAAAAGCGGCGGTTCGCCGGTATCACCGCCCCGCCCGCCAAGGCAGGCACCGGCAGGGCGGGTACGGCGGCAAAGGGCTGCACAGACGCCCTGCCGCCGCTGAACGCCGCCCCCACCCGGCTGCCGATGCCGCCGATGGTCGAAACGATATTCTGCACAATGCTGCGCAGCCCCGCAAACATTGCCTGCACGGCAGCCACAGCCGCGGATGCGGCATTTTGTACCATAGCTACGATCTTTTGCCAGACAGTGCCGACCATCGTTGCCATCGCGTTCCACGCGGCATTCCACTGCCCCGTCAGCACACCGCTGACAAAATCCTCCAGCCCCTGCAGCACCGTCAGGGCGATGTTCACGCAGTCCGCCACCGCGCCCACAAACCCGGCAGCCGCCGTGGCAAGCCCGGTAAACACCAGCCCCAGCCCGGGTCCGAAGGTCGCCGCCGCCCATTGCAGCAGCGGTGCCAGCACGGTGTTCCACAGGTTCAGCAAAAGGTTTGCCACCGCGCCCAGCGTCAGCGCCAGCTGCTGCCAGAGCGGCTGCAAATGCTGCTGCCACAGCGCGGCAAGCAGCCCGCCGCAGTTCTGCAAAAAGGGCTGCAGCGTTTCATCCCACAGGGTCTGCAGCAGCGCCCCGATGCCCTGCACCGCGGTTTGCAGCCCCGCCGTGATGGCGGGCGCGTACACCTGCCAGCCTTCGGCAAAGGTGCGGCACAGTGTGTCCCACGCGGTGCCAAGCGGGGCAAGCAGGCTGCGGATATGGGCGATAAATCCATCCCACTGTGCGCGCAGCTGCTGCAGCGCCAGCTGCCACGGGCTGAGTGCTTCGGCGGGGTCGGTCTTGGCGGCTTTTGCCCGGCTGCCGCTCGTTTTGGCGCTGCCCGCGCTTTGCAGGCGATTGATCTCATCAAAGGCTGCCAGACTTTTCTGCGCCTGCCGCGCCGTTTTTTGCAGCCCCGTGCGCAGGTCCGCCAGCACGCGCTTTGTCTGGCTGCCCGCCGTACCCACGCCCTGCAGCGCCGCGGTCAGACCCTGCAGGGCTGCGTGCATTTTGGCGGTGGGGGCAGCGGCGTTCAGCGTTTTTTCCAAGGTCAGGTTTTTTGGCATACACCCTCCGTTTCTCCTTTTAAAAGTGCGAGCAGGCGTTGTTTTTCGGCGTCCGCTTCGGCGGTGTCCGGGCGGCGCAGCTCCACGGCGGCGCGGTGGGTGCGGTAAAATTCCAGCTCCCACGCCTCCAGCCGTTTGCCCCGCCGCAGCTTGTCGCGGATGGCTACCACCGTGGCAAAGCTTCCCTGCCCGATGGCGTCAAAACACGCCAGAAAGCTCCACCAGTGCAGGTAGGGCAGGCTGCGCACATCGCACCCCGCCGCCTGCCGGATGCCCGCCGCGATCAGCGGCGCGTCCTGCTGCCAGTCCATCAGCTGCGGGGTGCCGGGCTGCGGCTCGGGACGCCCCGCCAGCAAAAATTCCTGCAAAAAGGTCGTTGCTGCGCCCCACAGGGCGGCGGGCATAGCGGCAAAACCCGGGTAAAACAGCCGCATCGCAATGTACCAGCGCTCCTCCGGCTTCAGCTGCGGGTCTGCCCCGCCCGAAAGCCAGCGCAGCACCTCCAAAATATCGCGGTAATCCGTGTGGATTTCATACTCCTGCCCGTCC
The DNA here is from genome assembly GCA_004552305.1 of Subdoligranulum variabile. Lineage (GTDB taxonomy): Bacteria > Bacillota > Clostridia > Oscillospirales > Ruminococcaceae > Gemmiger > Gemmiger variabilis_A. The sequence goes on from SFOX01000002.1 coordinate 63,585, forward strand.
AGCACGGCGCAGCGGGGCAGCGTCCACGCGCCGGTCAACGGCTTTGCCGCTGCGCACGCGCGGCATCGGCTTCGGCGGCGGCAGCCTCCGCCACAGCCTGCAGGTGCTGTTCTGCCCCGGCTTGCAGCACGGGCGTCAGCGCTTCCAGCAGGTTTTGCACAACGCGCTTGCCGTTTTGCCCCACCGCCGCCAGACTGACTCCCTCCAGCAGGGTGTCAAAGTCGTTGTGCGCGCCGAAAATTTCCGTCAGCAGGGCTTTGATCTTGCCGTCATACTCCGCCAGCAGCGCCAGCCCCTCGGCATCATCGGCGGGGGTGCGGGCGGTCAGCTCGGCATCCAGTGTGTCCAGCTGCGCACCCAGCGCAAAAAAGCGGTGGTACAGGTTGGGGTCCGCCGGGTTAAAGCGCAAAACGCCCCGCCCGTTGACACAAAATTCCTGCATACCGGTATCAATGGTAAGGTTCTGCATCGTCCCTCTCCTCCTCTCAAAAAATTACGCTGCGGTGAAGGTTTTGGTCTTTACATCAAAGCTGCCCCTGGTCTTGACGCCCGTGTAATGCACCACAAACGGGATCTGGTAGCCGGTGGTGTCGCCGCCGTAGCTGGTCACCTCGATGTAGCATTCCTCGCGCACGGCGGGGTAGGCAGTGCCGCTGACCTCGCCCCAGAGCTTGACCTCGACGATGTCGGTTTTCAGCTCATCCAGCACAAGGTCGCCGTCAATGATCGCCTGCAGCTTTTCAAACAGGGCATCGCCCTCCTGCGCGTAGTAGGGCTTGACCTCGCCCTGCTTCTGGTAGCTGTTGATGGTCACGCTGGTTTCGCCCAGAATGTTGGATTTCTTTTCCACATTGGCGCTCATTTCGGGGGAAAACTCCTCCAGATCGTCGCCCAAACGGGTGTAGGCAGCTTCGCCGCCAAAACCGGCGTTCAGGTAATGCGCCATATATTTGCGTTGGATCTTCATACAAGTTCTCCTTTTTCCGTGTAAGCCACGGTGTAGTCCGCCCAAAAGCGGAGGGTGTAGCAGGCGGTGCCGCCCACGTCGGCGCGCTCCATACAGGCGTCGGCGGTGCGCAGGGCTTCGGTTTCAGTTTCGTAATTGCCGAAGGTCGGCGCGGTGTGCGCGGCGCTTTGCGCTGCCAGCCAAGCCTGCAGGGCTTCCAGCCGCTGCGCATTTTGCAGCGCGGCGTCGTCATCGCCCGGGGGCAGCGGCAGGCACAGCCGCAAAACAAATTCGCTGCGCCGGCTTTGGCGGGTTTCGCCCCACAGGTTTTGCCGTGTTTCTTTTACGGCGGTCCCCTTGCCCCAAAGCCCCGCCGTAAAGGGGGCGGGCGGCAGCTGCTCTGCCGTAAGGGCGATGCCCTGCATAGCGGGTGCGGTGCGCAGAAACGCGCACAGGGTTTGAAGAATATTTGTGTTCACGATACTGCCTTTCCCATATAAATCACGGTGTGCCGCAGCTTTTGCAGCCGTGCCGCCGCAGCGGCACACCGTTTGGTAACGTTCCCTGCCTTATCGGGTCAGGCTGTGCGCCCCGGTGCCGGTTCCCTGCCACCAAGCGCCCACCTCGACATGGTGCAGCCTGCCGCGGTGCATCAGCGGCAAAATGTACTCGACCACCGCCGTCTGCGCCTTGCCCGGCACAAAGGCAGCAAACTGCTGCCAGCTCAGCGCGGCGCCCTCGCCGCGGCAAAGACGGTCACCGGGGTTCAGCGCGGCGCCGTCCCACACGGCGGCGGGGATCACCAGCAAAAACGAAGTCCCCAGCTTATCGCCCTTGACATCGGGTTTTTGGCGCGTGCCGGTTTGCAGGTAGACGCCGCGCAGCACCCGCCGGGTCACCGTGTGGGCGGCGGGGTCGGCGTGGTACAGCGTCACGGTGTCGGCAAACAGCGGGTTTTCAGCCATTCAGCCACCGTCCGATCCGCAGGTAGTAGCCCGCCTCGTGGCGGTAATGGGCGGCGCGGTTGCTCAGCGTGGCGGCGCACAGTTCGGGCGGCTCGGCGTAGCTTTCGCTAACGCTGCCCACCGTCACCTTGGAAAACCCGCGCGCCTCGTCCTCCTGCTTAAACTCATACACCGCATCAGCGATGGCGCACAGCGCCATATTTTCGGCTTCCTCGGCGGTCAGCCCCCTGCGGGGCTGCACAGCGTAAACCTCCTTGATGTAGGCAAGCTTGCCCTCGGCGCGGCGCATACAGGCGGCAAACTCCGCCTCGGGGATATCCTCACCCAGATAGTGGTCGCAATAGTATGCGTAATCCGGCATAGGCGCCCCCTTATTCCTTAAACTTTGCCAGCACCACCTTTGCCTCGTTGGAAAGCACCGCCACATAGAACTCGTCGGCGGTAATTTCGGTGGTGCGGGTCTTGGGCTTGCGCTCGGTTTCGATGTTGACCTCACGCTTGCGGTAGATGGTCAGGGCGGGGATCTCGTCCTCGGTTTCGGGGTCCGCCTCCAGCTTGACGATGGGGCAGGCGTAGACGCCGCCCTTCAGCGGCACTTTTTTGCTGGGTACCAGGCGGCAGCCCGCGATCATACCGATTTCCCCGGTCAGCGCCACGCCGGGGTTGTACTTGTCGGCGCTGAGGAAGTCGGCGTTCTTGCGCAGCTGGGTGACCTGCTTGGGGTGGATGAACATCACCTTGTCGCTGCAGCCCATCTCCTCCTCAAACAGGTCCACAGCGTCCACAATGGCGTTGTAGCCGATGGGTGCCGCGCTGCCGTCATACACAAGGCTGGCGGTCTGCAGGGCTTCCATACAGTCGTTGTCGATTTTGGCGGCAATCGCCAGTGCCAGCTGGGTGTTCGCCTCGCCCACGGGGTTGCCGTAGCCGGACAGTACGGCTTCATCGGTCAGACCGATGCCCTTCATCGCCTTTTTGATGGTCGCCTTGCGGGTGGAGGTGGTCATCTTTTCAATGGCGACCTCGCCGCCCTCGGCAACGTCGGCGGCATCGCCGATGTAGGTGTAGGCGGGTACGGTGATGGTGTCGCCCGGCACGCCCGCCAGCGTGTCGTCAATTTTGGCAAAGGGGGCAACGCGCAGCTTTTTGGGGATGCGGGCGCTGACCATATCAGCCATAACCTCGGGGTCGATCAGGTCGGACAGCTTGGTGTTGATATCAGCCATAGTACAATTCCTTTCGTTGGTTCAATATTTTTTCATTTCACGGTAGGCTTCGGGGTTTTCGCGCTTTAAGGCAAGGCGCTCGCGGTAGCCCATGCGGTCCCACGCGGTGCGGTCGGGGTTCAGCGGCGCGGTGCCGGTGCCTGCGGCGTAGGGTGCGGGGGTTTCAGCTTTCGTCGGTTCCATTCAGGTTTCCTCCTTTCGGCAGATAGCGGCGGCGGATTTCCTCCAGCTCCGCCTCGGTTTCGTGCGGCAGGTCATAGTACCACGCCAGCGCCAGCTCGGGGCGCAGCATCCCCTTTTCGACCATGGTCTGCTGCTCCTGCCAGACGCGGGCGCGGTCATACAGCACGCCGTCGCCCCAATCCACGGTCAGCGGCGCGGCGGGGTGGGGGTCGTTGCCGTACAGGCTGCCCAGCACGGCGCACAGCTGCATCGCTTCGTCGGCGGCAGCCGCCCATGCGCCCTGCAATTCCCGCACGGTCACGTCGTAGTCGGCGGCAGCGGCGGCGATTTCGGTGGCGGTGCGGGCCTCGCCGCTGCACTCCTGCTCGCTCAAAATGCCGCGCCGCAGCCCCAGCAGGCTTTCGCAGCCGCGCAAAAGGTCCTGCTTGCGGTTCAAAAAGCTCTGCTCGCGCAGGGCGGGGCTGTACACAGTCACCCCCACGTTGGCGGGGTCGTCGGGCAAGCCGACAAACAGATCATCACGCAGGGTGCGCTGCCCGGCGGCATCGGGGCGCAACAGATCCTCCGATGCAAATACGCGGGATGCACCGTTGGCGAACTCGGTGTTCAGCTGGGCTTCCAGCCGCGCCAGCGCGTGCAGCAGTCCCGTTGCCGGGGCGTACAGGCTTACGGCATCGGTGCTGCCGTCCACACAGTTGACCAGCGGCATACGCAGCACCGCCAGCCCCACGCCCGGCACGCCGGGCAGTACCAGCTGCGGCACCAAATCGGCGCAGGCGGGCAGGGTGTTCAGCGGCACGCAGCGCCCCAGCGTCTGCCCGTTCAGCTCGAACAGCCGGGTTTCGATGGTCAGCCCGTCCGCGCCGGCGGTGCGGCGCTCCAGCAGCGCGTAGCGGCGGCTTTCCACCGACAAAATTTCCATGGTACCCACCGCCAGCAGCTGCCCGTGGGCATCGCGCGCCAGCGGCACATAGCAGTCGCGCCGCAGCGCCGCAAAGGCAAAGCCGGTCTTTTGGGGTACCGGCTTCAGCAGGCACTCGCCGCCGATCATCGCATATTGCAGCGCGGTCTTGGCAACGCGGTCCAGCGCGGCAAGGCTTGCCTTGCGGGCGGGCGCGGTGTCGGCGGGCAGACGCGCCTCGTACTCGGCAAAAACGGTGCGGCACAATTTGCCCACGATCAGCGCCGCCGGGCGCAGGGCGGTGTCCTCCTGCGGGCGGGGTGCGCCGTAGTACAAATCGAACCACTCCCGCACCGCCGCGCGCATTTTTGGCGTTGTGACATCATTTTTGCCGAAGGCTTGCTCTAAAAAGTTTTCCACAGAATCTCCTCTCACAGTTGTCAGCTGCCCCGGCGCCGCCAGATGCACTCCACCGCATAGCGCACGGCGTCAATGTGGTGGTTGTTCACGTCGGGGTAGCCGGGCAGCACCTCGCCGGTGCGGGGGTCGCGCTCGTACTCGTACTCGGCAAATTCGGCGGCGGTGGCGGGGCAGCGCGCCGGGTCAATGACGATGCTCGCCAGCCCCTGCAGCCACTTCATACTTTCGCGCACGCTGCCGGGTCCCTTTTGGGCGGCGCGGCAGGGCAGCCCGGCGGCGCGGTAGTCGGCGCAGGATTTCGGCTCGGCGGCATCGGCGGTCAGGGGTCCGCCCTCGTCCCCGCCCACACCGCGCTCCAAAAGCAGGCGGGCGGTGTCGCGGTTGGGGGTGCGCGTGCGGGTCAGCTCGTCAAAAATCACCAGCGTGCGGCGCGCTGCATCGTAGTATACGGCGTTGTACGCCCACGGGTCGGGGTACCAGCCCCAGTCCACCCCGTGGTAGAGCCGGTCAAAGGCTTCCAGCTCGGCGTCCGTCACCGTGCGCAGCGTCAGGTTGGCAAACACCGCCGCGCCGCTGCCCACCACCTCGCCGCCGTATTCGTGGCGGTAGGCGTCGGGGTTGACGGCTTTCAGATGCTCGGCATCCGCCCAAAAGCGCTCGCCCAGCCAGGCGCGGGGCAGGTCGCGGTAGGTCGAATGATGCACCAGCTTGCCGTCGCGCGGCTGCAGGGCGTAGCGGTTTGCCCAGCTGCGCGCCATAGCGGGCGGGTTAAAGCTCTTAAAGGTCAGGCTGTATCCCCCGCCGCGCAGCAGGCTTTGCTCGACATTGCGCACCTCCTCGGCACCATCGAACTGGTCAAGCTCCTCGAACCAACAAAGCCCCACCGCCCCAAAGGGCAGCTTTAAGCTTTTGAGCTTGCCCGCGTCGTCCAGACCGAAGAACAAAATTTTCTGCCCGGTGGGCAGGTAGGTGCATTCCATCGGGCTGACGGTGCAGCGGAAATACGCCGCGCAGCCCAGCGTCTGGATTGCCCACAAAATCTGGTTGTACACGCTGTTGCGCAGCGTGCCTGCCACCTTGCGCAGCACCACGGCGTGGCAATCCGGCGTGCGCAGCAGCCGGTAGACCAGCTCCAGCGAAACATAGCTGCTTTTGCCGGAGCCGCGCCCGCCCTTGGCAACGACCTCCTGCACGGTGCCGGCGCTGATGGCGCGGTGTACCGGCCAGAACACGGCGGGTATGATTTGTTTTAAGCGTACCTGCATTTCGGCGTTCCCCCTTATCGCACCACCGCACAATTCCCGCCGTATCGGCACTTAGAATTGTGCGGTATTGCCTTATTCCTCGTCCACAATGATCACCCCCTCGTCACAGGCTTTTTCGCCCAGACCCAGATGCTTGTACAGCATTTCCAGTGCGCGCAGCTTGTCCGCGGTTTTCACCGGGGGCGCCGCTTCCGCTGCCGGGTCGGCAAAGGCGATCTCAGCCAGCTCTGCCAGAACGTGTTCCGGCGTCAGGTCACACACAAAGGCATCACTCTCCTTTTGGGTTGGCAATCAAAAACCGCGGGGGAGTTTTGTATCTCCCTCGCGGTTTTCGATGGTATCATTTTACTACTTTAGGTTGTATTTTACAATGAAGAAACCCTGAAATTTTGCTGAAATTCTACTGAAGAAAAGCTGAAATCTAACTGAAATCTAGTGTATATTTTCCGGTTCCAGCTTCTGCAGCCCCATGCGGTGCAGCTGGTAGACGCGGCGCTCGACCAGCCCCATCTCGTCTGCGATCTCGGCGTAGCTCTGCCCGTCCACATAGCGGCGGCGCAGCACCTCACGCGCGGTCAGGTTCGGCACGGCAGAAATGGCACGCGCCACCTTGCAGCGGATGCCCATACAGGCTTCAATTTGGCTGTCCAGCTGGGCGCGGGCGGCATCCAGCCGCTCTACCGCGCGGGATAAGCGGTCGGGGTTGGGACCCGCGCCGGGCATACCGGTCAGGCGGGTGGTCATACGCTGGGCGTCGCTGCTCAGGCTTTGCACCTCCTCCTCCAAAAAGCGTTCCTGATCCAGGGCGGTGCGGTACTGCATCAGCCACCGGCTTTTTTCTTTATCGGTCATCTTCTCCTCCTGTTGCCTTGCCCCGCCGGAATTCGGCGGGTATCGTTCGTAAAGTACCCGGGGATTTGTTGGTTCTTTTTTATATTACATTAACAACCTATGGTTGTCAATGTGCATTTTTCATAATTTTATCCCGCAAAGTTTTACCGTACAATAACAGGGTCTGCAAAACGCAAAAAGCCGCCCCGCATTTTTGCGGGGCGGCTGCTGATGAAAACTTAGTTCGTTTCGCCGGAAATTTCCTTGATGGCGGAAACCGTGGCGGCGAGGTTCTGCATATCGCTGGGTACGATCAGCTTGGTGGCCTTGCCGTCGGCAACCTTTTCTATTGCCTCCATGCTGCGCAGTGCCAGATAGTTGTGGTTGGGGTTTGCCTCGTTGATCATACGGATCGCATCGGCTTTGGCTTTCTGCACGGTCAGCAGGGCTTCGGCTTCGCCCTCTGCCTCGCGGATGCGCTGCTGCTTGACAGCCTCGGCGCGCAGGATGGCGGATTCCTTTTCGCCCTCGGCGCGGGTGATGGCTGCCTGCTTTTCGCCCTCTGCCAGCAGGATGGAGGCGCGCTTTTCGCGGTCAGCCTTCATCTGTTTTTCCATTGCCTGGCGGATCTCCACGGGGGGTTCGATGTTTTTCAGCTCCACGCGGTTGACCTTGATGCCCCAGCGGTCGGTGGCTTCGTCAAGGCTGGCGGTGATTTTGGTGTTGATGAGGTCACGGCTGGTCAGCGTTTCGTCCAGCGTCATCGAGCCGATGATGTCGCGCAGCGTGGTGGCGGACAGGTTTTCAATCGCCTGAATGGGGCGGTTGACGCCGTAGGTGTACATTTTGGCGTCAAACACCTGGAAAAACACGACGGTGTCGATCATCATCGTGACGTTGTCGCGGGTGATGACAGGCTGCGGGGGAAAGTCGGCGGCTTCCTCTTTTAAGGAAACGCGGCGGGAAACGCGCTCGACAAAGGGGGTGCGCAGATGCAGACCCGCGCCCCAAGTGTCCTTGTAGACGCCCAGCCACTCGGTGACGTAGGCGTTCGCCTGCGGCACAATGACGATGCACCGCACCAGAAGAATCAGGATAATGACCAAGAGAATGGCAATGACCAGCAGCATAATAGTCCCTCCTATTTTCGTTATACCGTTGTTTTTTCAGTGACTGGGCTGACAATAAGTATCGCGCCGTCCACAGCGTTTACCACAATGCGCGTATCGGGGGCAAGGGTGACACCGGCTTTTGCCTGCCAGTCCAGCCCATCGACGCGCACGCGCCCGGGCAGACCCGGCTCAATGGCGGTAAGCACAACGCCCTGCTTGCCGATGGTCAGCGGAGAGCCGTTGGTGACGGGCGGCTGATGCTGCTTGCGGTGCTTTGCCAAGGAAGGCACCATAACCCCCAGCGCCACCGCCGAAACGATGGCGAACACCAGCAGCTGCAGCCCCAACGAAACCGAGAAAAAGCTGACCACCATAGCCGCCGCTGCGCCGACGGCAAACCACACGGACACCAGCGCGGTGGTTGATGCCTCGACCGCGACAAACAGCACGATGGCAACCAGCCACAAAATTGTATCCCACCACATAGACAAGCGCCTCCTTTGCGGGACGAATTCAGATTTCTTGTCAACATTGTATCGTTTTTTATTTAGTGTGTCAATACAGGGAAATGTAAAAAATCTGCGCAAAAAGCCGCAGCCTAGAGTGGAGAATTTAGAGTTAAGAGTGGAGAGTTTAAAGTTGAGATTTGGTGTGTCCGCCACGCGGACACGGTTTTATTTGGGTTGGATATAGGGCGGGGTCTCACCTCGCCGGGGAAATGGGCGGCAGCCACCAAAACGGCAAGGAGGGGTCAAGACCCCTCCCTACGAATAACCGGAAAGTAAGATATAATTGGGGAAAATGCAAGTTTCCGGCAGGTTTGTAGGGGACGCATATATGCGTCCCGTGCGGTTTGCCCGATAGATTGATATACCGGGTTGGCTGCAACGGGCGGCATATATGCCGCCCCTACGGACTAACCCGTAAGTTCTTCGTTCCCATTCGGTCGCGGGCGGGGTGACCCACCCCGCCGGGGAAATGGGCGGCAGCCATCAAAACGGCAAGGAGGGGTCAAGCCCCCCTACGAATAACCGGAAAGTAAGGTATAATTGGGGAAAATGCAAATTTCCGGCAGGTTTGTAGGGGACGCATATATGCGTCCCGTGCGGTTTGCCCGATAAATTGATATACCGGGATAGCTGCAACGGGCGGCATATATGCCGCCCCTACGGACTAACCCGTGATTTTTGCGTAATCGTTATACCTCGGGCGGGGCATGCCCCGCCCCTACCGCGCAATAATTTTTATTGCCCCGTAGGGCGGGGTGACCCACCCCGCCGGGGAAATGAGCGGTAACCGCAAAACTTCCGGAACGGTCAAGACCGTTCCCTACAAACCACCCATATAAGAGAAACAAACGGGTAAAAAACCAACTTCCGCAAATGTTATCGGCGGAGCCGTAAGACGGGAGCGGGTGGGCGGGGCGTCAAAAAATGTGTCTTGACGAT
>SFOX01000003.1 GCA_004552305.1 Subdoligranulum variabile
AACGCTCCCCTTTGAGGTCAGCGAGGCACTCAACCAGCTTCGCGTGAATTTGGGTTTTTGCGGTGATAACATCAAGACCATCATGGTCACCAGCAGTACGCCCGATGAGGGAAAGACCTTCCTCGCCATGAATCTCTGGAAGATGATGGCGAATGTGGGAATGCGTACATTGTTCATCGACTGTGATTTGCGAAATTCTGTGATTCGCACCAAATACGGCGTGTCGACCAATTCTGGAGAGAAGATGATCGGAATTGCCCATTACCTGTCTGGTCAGGCGGAGTTACAGGATGTTCTGTACCAGACCAACATTTCCAATGGCTTTCTCCTGCCGCTGACGACCGCTATTGCAAATCCCACCATCCTGTTGGAGGGAAAGCGCTTTGACACGATGATTCAAAACTGTCGGGACGTTTTTGATATTGTGATCGTGGATACACCACCTTTGGGCAGTGTGGCGGACGCACTGAACATTTCGACACGCTGTGATGGCACGCTGTTGGTGGTGCGCAGCAATGCGGTGCCCCGCAAGCTGGTGGAGAATTCCGTTCAGCTTCTCAAGCGTACCGAGACGCCGCTGCTTGGGATCGCCCTGAACCGGATAGATGTAGGCAAAAAATCCAGTCTCTACTATGATAGATATTACCGGTATGGTAATTACCATAAATATTATGGCTATGGCGAAAAAGCTAAAAAAGTGATGGAGGAATCAATATGAAAAAGAAATTCATAAGTGCAGTTCTGACCTTGCTGATCGCTGTCAGCCTGGCTGTACCGGCGTTCGCTTTTGTGGGGAGCCCCAGCATTACCCCCGTTCCCACCGCTGCGCCGACTGCGGCTCCGACCGCGACGCCCAGACCTGTCGCAACTCGGGTTCCCACGGCAACGCCAGCCCCTACGGCGACGCCCACGGTCGCGCCCACGCCGGCGGTAACGCCCGCGCCCAACGCGCCCATCGTGGCTGAGGAGAAGTTGAATGTGGTCGGCAACGTCAAGGCAGATACCATTGTAAAGGAGGATGGTACCGAGTCTGTGGTCGAAGATGTGTCCGTCGTAATCAACAAGAAAACGATCTCCGGTTCCGCTGACGTTACGACTGCCACGCAGGCGGTCTCCGAAAACAAGGCGGAGAAGATCATTAACATCGTTACCCCTTCGGAAGCCCGTGCCGCCAACGAGGAAGCTGCGCCGGATGCTGCCTTCACCAGCAACGGTAATACCCGTGAACAGAACGACCGCCTGCTCGAAACCGAGGAAGAACTCAAGACCAGCAGCAGCATGACGGGCTTCCTCTCTACCAAGAGCGCTGACTCGCAGGCTGCGGCTGCAACCAGCGTGAACGATCTGAAGACGAAGCTTTCCACCAAGATCGATGAGGAGATCGCGGCTGTTGAAGCGGATACTACGCTGACCGAGGAGCAGAAGGAAGCAAAGAAGCAGAGCCTGGCCGCCAAGCAGGATGCTATCCAGAACGCGTCTGTGGATACCCTTCAGGGGAGGAAAGTTCTCGACATCAACGTCAGCCAGGCTTTTGTGGACGAGTACGGTGAGGACGCTAAGATCCCCATGAAAGTCGAGAACGATATGGGCTTTGAACCCAACGAACCGGCTCTGGTCATACACATGCTTTCCGACACCGAGGCCGAGTTTATCGACGCAAAAACCTCCGAGGACGGCTCTACTGTGGATTTTGAGGTTACTGCTGGCAAGTGCTCACCCTTCATCATTTTAGCGCTGAACATCGAACCCACCGTGGAGGAGCAGCCTGCGGAGGAGGCTACCCCGGCCCCTACTGCCGAGGCTGTTGTGTCTGAACAGACCAAGTCTGGCAACGGCGGCATGATTGCGCTGGTGATCGCACTAGTTGTCATCGTTGTGGGCGTTGTGTTCTATCTGAACTCCAAGAAGAAGTCCGCTGGTATCACTAAATAGTGAGCAATCAAATAGAATAGAAACATACATCAATGATATCAAGTTTCATCTTGGTGACAACGATCCTAAATCATTCATATACATGCTGGTTTCCTTCAGTTCCATAAGATCCGGGTCAAAGTAGTAAACTCCCCCTGGAGCAGACGCGAAATGCCATAAATTTGCGTCTGCTCCGGGGGGAGCATTTTTATATCCAAGGTAAAATGATGAACAAGGCAAGACCTTTGGGTATCGCTTTTGCCGATCCGCCTGCAAAATTACAGGTTCGTGTAGCCCATCAGTGCCTGATCCACAACGGCGGCGGTGTCGCGCCCTTCGCGCAGCGCCCAGACGACAAGACTTTGTCCGCGGCGCATATCGCCGCAGGCGAATACCTTCGGGTCGGAGGTGGCATATTTTACATCTGCCACCGTGCCGCGCGGCGTCAACTCCACGCCGAAGGCGTCAGCCACATAGGCTTCGCAGCCGGTAAAGCCTGCTGCAATCAGCACCAAATCACATTCCTGCGTGGTTTCTTCGCCGGTGGGGACCATCTGGCGACGACCGTCCACAACCTCGCTTTTCAGCTTGGCAACCACCACGCCGCAGACCTGCCCGGACTCATTCTTGCAGAACTCCTTCACGGTGGTCTGGTAAACGCGGGGGTCGGCACCGAACAGGGCGATTGCCTCCTGCTGACCGTAGTCGGTTTTCAGCACACGCGGCCACTCCGGCCAGTCATTGCCGGGGGCGCGGGCGGCAGGCGGGCAGGGCATCATCTCCAGCTGGGTGACGCTTTCGCAGCCTTGGCGGATCGCCGTACCCACACAGTCGTTGCCGGTGTCGCCGCCGCCGATGACCAGCACCCGCTTGCCGGCGGCGGAAACCGCGTGTCCGTCCGCAAAGCCGGAATCCAGCAGGCTGCGGGTGACGCCGGTCAGGTAATCCACCGCAAAGTAGATGCCCTGCGCATCGCGCCCGGGGACGCAGATATCGCGCGGCTGCTTGGCGCCGCAGCAAAGCACGACTGCGTCATAGCGGGCTTTCAGCTCGTCGGCGCTGACGGTGTGACCGACGTCGGCGTTAAAAACAAACTCGATGCCCTCGTCCTGCAAAATCCGGATCCGGCGGTCAATGACCCATTTTTCCAGCTTCATATTGGGGATGCCGTACATCAGCAGCCCGCCGGGGCGATCTTCCCGCTCGTAAATCGTGACCTTGTGACCGCGCTTGTTGAGCAGGTCGGCAACCGAAAGTCCCGCGGGACCTGCGCCGATGACTGCCACCGTCTTGCCGGTGCGTGCCGGGGGCGGCACCGCGTGGATGGCACCACTCTCATAGCCGTATTCCACGATGGCACGCTCGTTTTCTTTGACCGTCACCGCGTTGCCGGTCACATGACCGCAGGTGCAGGCGGCCTCGCACAGGGCGGGGCAGACCCGGCTGGTAAACTCGGGGTAGCGGTTTGTGGCAATCAAACGGTGTACCGCCAAGTCCCACTTGCCCTGATAGACCAAATCGTTCCACTCGGGGATGAGGTTATTCAGCGGGCAGCCGCTGAACATCCCGCCCAGCTGCACGCCGCTTTGGCAAAAGGGTACGCCGCAATCCATGCAGCGTGCGCCTTGGTTTTGCTGCTCGTCGGTGTGCAACGGGACGTGAAACTCGTTAAAATTGCGGATGCGTTCCTCGGGCGGCAGCTCCAGGCTGGTCTGCCGCGCAATCTCGATAAATCCTGTCGGTTTTCCCATGGTCGTCTGCCTCCCTTACTTTGCGTTTTTCATAGCGTAAAATGCTTCCATCTGCGCCTGTTCGCTGTCCTCGCCCTTTTCTTCCATCTGGGCGATGAGCCGCAGCATCTTGTCGTAATCGTGCGGAAGCACCTTCTTGAACTTGGGAAGATACTCGCTGAAATTGTCAAGAATCTGCTTGCCGCGCGGCGAGCCAGTCAGCTCGACGTGTTCACGGATCAGGTCTTTTAACAGCGATACATCGTACTTATGCTCGACAGGCTCCAAGCTGACCATATCCTTGTTGACGCGCTGGTAGAAATCCCAGTCCTCGTCCAGCACATAGGCGATGCCGCCGCTCATACCGGCAGCAAAGTTTTTGCCGGTCTTGCCCAGCACCACCACCGTGCCGCCGGTCATATACTCGCAGCCGTGGTCGCCCACGCCCTCGACAACGGCAACGGCACCCGAGTTGCGCACGCAGAACCGCTCACCCGCCACGCCGTTGATGAACGCCTTGCCGCCTGTGGCACCGTAAAGCGCCACGTTGCCGATCACGATGTTTTCGCTGCGGTCAAAGGCGGCATTTTTCGGCGGGTAAACGATGATTTTGCCGCCGGAGAGTCCCTTGCCGATGTAGTCGTTTGCATCGCCGACCAGCTCCAGTGTCAGCCCCTTGGGCAGGAACGCGCCGAAGCTTTGCCCGCCGTAGCCGCGGCAGACCACATGGAAGGTGTCGTCCGGCAGCGTGTTGCCGAATCTGGCGGTGATCTCGCTGCCGAAAATCGTGCCGAACGCGCGGTCGGTGTTGCCGACGTCCAGCGTGATGGTCATCGGCTTCGGCTCGGCGGCATCGAGGTTCTTCTTGAATTTTTTCAGCAGAACACGCAGGTCGGGTGTCTTTTCCAGCTGGAAGTCGTAGACGGTCTTGGGGTCAAAGTGGACGTTGGAATTCTCGATCAGCGGGTTCTGCAGCAAAGCCGAAAGGTCCATCTCCCCGGCGCGGGAGCCTGCGGGCGCGGGCTTGACCTTTAAAAGATCGGTGCGTCCGACCAGCTCGTCCACGGTGCGCACGCCCAGCCTTGCCATATAGGCGCGCAGATCCTGCGCCATAAAGCGCATAAAGTTCATAACATACTCGGGCTTGCCCTTGAACCGCTTGCGCAGCTCCGGGTTTTGGGTGCAGATACCCATCGGGCAGGTGTCGAGGTTGCAGACGCGCATCATAACGCAGCCCATGGCGACCAGCGGACCGGTGCCGAAGCCGAATTCCTCGGCACCCAGCAGCGCGGCAATGGCGACATCGCGCCCGCTCATCAGCTTGCTGTCCGCCTCAATGCGCACGCGGCTGCGCAGCCCGTTCAGAATCAGGCACTGGTGCGCCTCGGCAAGACCCAGCTCCCACGGCAGACCGGCATTGTGGATGGAGTTGCGCGGTGCAGCACCGGTGCCGCCGTCAAAGCCGGAAATCAAAATGACCTCCGCGCCCGCCTTGGCAACACCGGCAGCAATCGTGCCGACGCCCGCTTCGCTGACCAGCTTGACATTGATGGCCGCCTTGCGGTTGGCGCATTTCAAGTCGTAAATCAGCTGCGCCAGATCCTCAATGGAGTAGATATCGTGGTGCGGCGGGGGAGAGATCAGCCCCACGCCGGTTGTGGAGTGGCGGGTCTTGGCGACCCACGGGTACACCTTGCCGCCGGGCAGCTGACCGCCCTCGCCGGGCTTGGCACCCTGCGCCATCTTGATTTGAATCTCGCTGGCGGATACCAGATACTTGCTGGTCACGCCAAAACGGGCGGACGCCACCTGCTTGATGGCAGAGTTGCGCTCGGTTCCGAAGCGATCCTCCGCCTCGCCGCCCTCGCCGGTGTTGGACTTGCCGCCCAGCCGGTTCATGGCGATAGCCATACACTCGTGCGCCTCCTCGGACAGTGCGCCGTAGCTCATGGCGGCGGTCTTAAAGCGCTTTACGATGGAATCCACGCTCTCGACTTCCTCCAGCGGGATGCCGGTTTCGGGGTAGTTGAAGTCAAGCAGGCTGCGCAGATGCATGGCATCGCCGCCCTCGTTGGCGGCAGCCGCCGTGTACTGCTGAAAGGTTTCGTAGCTGCCCGTCCAGCACGCCTGCTGCAGCAGGTGGATGGTCTGCGGGTTGTACAGGTGCTGCTCCGCCGCGGGACCGCCGCGGTATTTGTGGGCGCCCAAGCTGGGCAGCTCGCGGTTGATATCCAGACCCAGCGGGTCAAACGCCTCCTGATGGCGCGCCTCCAAGTCGTTTTGAATGTCTTGGATGGTAATGCCGCCCACGCGGGAAACGGTGTTCGTGAAATACTTGTCCACGACCTCCTTGCTGATGCCCAGCGCCTCAAAAATCTGGCTGCCTGCGTAGGATTGAATGGTGGAAATGCCCATTTTGGAGGCAATCTTCACAATGCCCGCCAGCACGGCGCGGTTGTAGTCCTGCACAGCGGCGTAGTAATCCTTGTCCAGCAGCCCGTCCGCAATCAGCGAACCGATGGTTTCCTGTGCCAGATAGGGGTTGATGGCGGCAGCGCCGTAGCCCAGCAGGGTCGCAAAGTCATGCACAAGGCGCGGCTCGCCGCTTTCCAGAATCAGCGCCATGGCGGTGCGCTTGCGGGTGCGCACCAGATATTTGCTGACTGCGCCTACAGCCAGCAGGCTGGGGATGGCAACGTGGTACTCGTCAATGTCGCGGTCGGACAAAATCAGGATGTTGGCACCGTCGCGGTAGGCGCGGTCCACATCGACAAACAGCCGGTCAATGGCGTTTTCCAGATCGGTGTTTTTGTAGTAGCAGATGGACAGCGTCACGACCTTAAAGCCGGGTACCTCCATCGCCTTGATTTTCAGCAGGTCGGTTTCGGTCAAAATCGGGTTGTCGATCTTCAGCACCTTGCAGTTTTCGGCGTTTTCCTCCAGCAGGTTGCCCTGTGCGCCGACGTAGACGGTGGTGGAGGTGACGATTTTCTCCCGCAGGGCATCAATGGGCGGGTTGGTCACCTGCGCAAACATCTGCTTAAAGTATTCGCTCAGGGCGGGGCGGGTGTGGCTCAGCACCGCCAGCGGGGTGTCGCTGCCCATTGCCCCGGCGGGTTCGCTGCCGTTTTTCGCCATCGGCAGAAGAATTGTCGAAACATCCTCGTACCGGTAACCGAACGCCTTTTGCAGCTGGACAAGCTGTTCCTTTGTGTAGCTGGGTACCTTTTGGTTCGGCACGCGCAGGGAGGATAGCGACACCAGGTTGCGATCCAGCCACTCGCCGTAGGGCTGGCGGCTTGCGTAGTCGGATTTCAGCTTTTCGTCGTCCACCAGCTCGCCCTTGACGGTATCGACCAGCAGCATCTTGCCGGGGCGCAGGCGATCTTTGCGCAGGATATCCTCGGCGGGCAGATCCAGCACGCCGACCTCACTGGAAAGGATCAGCCGCCCGTCCTTTGTGATATAGTAGCGGCTGGGGCGCAGACCGTTGCGGTCCAGCACCGCGCCCATCACGTCGCCGTCACTGAACAGGATGCTGGCGGGACCGTCCCACGGCTCCAGCATGGTGGCGTAATACTGGTAGAAATCGCGGCGCTTGGGGTCCATTGCCTTGTTGTTGTCCCACGGCTCGGGTATGGTCACCATAACCGCCAGCGGCAGATCCATACCGTTCATTACCATAAATTCCAGCGTGTTGTCCAGCTGGGCAGAGTCGGAGCCGCCTTGGTTGACGATGGGCAAAACCTTCGTCATATCGTCCTTTAAATAGCGGGAGCCGATGGTCTCCTCACGCGCAAGCATGGTGTCCACGTTGCCGCGGATGGTGTTGATTTCGCCGTTGTGCAAAATAAAGCGGTTGGGGTGGGCGCGGTTCCAGCTGGGTGCGGTGTTGGTGGAAAAGCGGCTGTGTACCATACCGATGGCGGATTCATAGTCGGTGTCCTGCAAATCGGGATAGAACAGGCGCAGCTCCTTGACAAGGAACATCCCCTTGTACACGATGGTGCGGCTGGACAGGCTGCAAACGTAGGTGTCCGGGCTGGACTGCTCAAACACGCGGCGCACCACATACAGGCGGCGGTCAAAGGCGATGCCGGTGTCCAGACGCGGCGGCTTGCCCACAAAGCCCTGCCAGATGCTGGGCATACAGGCAACCGCCTTGTGTCCCAGCACAGCAGGGCAGGTGGGAACCTCGCGCCAGCCGAGGAAGGGCAGACCTTCCTTTTGGCAGACGATCTCAAACAGCTTTTTGGCCTGGTTGCGCTTCAGCTCGTCCTGCGGAAAAAAGAACATACCAATGCCGTATTCGCGCTCTTTTCCCAAAGGAATGCCCAACTCCTGCGCGATTTTTTGAAAAAACTTGTCGCTGATTTGCGTCAGAATACCCACGCCGTCGCCGGTCTTGCCCTCGGCGTCCTTGCCGGCGCGATGCTCCAGATGCTCAACGATCTGCAGCGCATCATCCAGCGTGCGGTGACTTTTGCGCCCCTTGATGTCCACCACGGCACCAATACCGCAGTTGTCATGCTCAAATTGGGGGCTGTACAGCCCGGCGGGCGACTTGCACTCGGTAAAATTCACCATTCCCTATAATCTCTCCCTTCCAAATGCCGAAAACATCGCAGCTACGCACAATACGCTGCAACCCTCGACGTGAACAAAAAAGACGCTCCCACAGGGCGCACAAGCCCCTTGTGGGAACGTCTTTGTTCTTGCCTACATCATACCATAGATGCCGGCACTTTACAATGCTAAAGCAAAAGAAATTTTAAAAATCAGCAAAATAGCTGCGAATGTACGCCGCAGGTTGCAATTATTTGCTTTCCGTATGCGCACCGCTGTGCGCCGTGTCCGAGTCCGACTCTGCCCAGATGCCGTGGATGCGCCGCACGCCGACGATGCGCAGCTTGGAGTGCATAAAATGCTGTTCGCGGTACAGGCTGAAATAGCTGGACAGCATATACGAAACAGCACACGCCAGCGCAAACAGTGAGATGCACCTGCCGCCGAACACCTCAATGGCAAGGCAGATGGATGCCAGCGGGCTGTTGGTGCAGCCGCAGAACAGGGCAATCATACCCAGCGCCGCGCCCAGCTGCGGCGGCAGCCCCAACAGCGGCGCGACCACGCAGCCAAAGGTGGCTCCGGTAAAAAAGATGGGAACGATCTCGCCGCCCTTAAAGCCTGCGCCCAGCGTGAGGGCGGTGAACAGCATTTTTAAAAGGAAGGCGTAGGGCAGCGCCTGACCGTCGATGGCAGCCTCGATAACGGCGGCACCGGCACCGTTGTAATCGGTCGTGCCGAGCAGTTTTGTCAAAGCCAGAATCAGCACACCGCCTGCCATAATGCGCAGATAGGGGTTGGGCAGATATTTTTTGTACAGCTTGGGTGCGATGTGCAGCAGCTCGCAAAAAAAGATGCTCAGCGCAGCCAGCAGCGCCCCCAGCACGATGACCCGCGCAAGGTTCAGCGGTGTGGCGGCAGCCTCTGCCTGCAGGGAAAAGGCTTCGGGGGCAAGACCCATCCGACCGCTGATAAAAACACCTACCAGCGACGAAAGCAGGCAGGGCAGCAGCGCGGCGTACTGCATGGAGCCGACATCCACGACCTCCAGGGTAAAGATGGTGGCAGCCAGCGGCGTGCCAAAAATAGCAGAGAACGCGCCCGCCATACCGCACATGGTCATCAAGCGGCAGTCGCGGTGTTCCAGCCGCAGCACCTTGCCGAGGTTGCCGGACACCGAGCCGCCCAGCAGCAGGGCAGCGCCCTCACGACCGCTGGAACCGCCGAACAGATGCGTTATGACGGTGGACACAAAAATCAGCGGCGCAGAACGCAGCCTTACGGGCTTGCGCTCCCGCACCGACGTAAAGACCTGATTGACCGAGCCGCCGTCCGGGTCGAAATGCTCATACAAAAATACGATGACCAGACCTGACACGGGCAGCAGATACAGCAGCCACGGCTGCGCGGCGCGGGTAGCGTTGGCCCAGTTCAGCGCCAGCCCAAACGCCGCCCCCAGCGGTCCCACAACACAGCCGACCAGCGCTGACAGCACCAGCCACTTTAAACAAACCAGCAGATACCCCACGGAACTGCGCAGATGACGCTTGATTTTTTTCATAGTCATAGGGAACCCTCCCGAAAAAAGCAAAATACGAGGATTATTATAGCTTCTTTGCCGGGAAAATTCAATGCCCATTTTCAAGCGTTTTACGGGAGCCTTTTACAGGAGTTACTTTTGTACCTTTGTCAGCAATACGACCGTCTCCACATGTTTTGTATGCGGGAAAAGATCCACCGGCAGGCAGCGGCGGGCGCGGTAGCCGTTGCGCCCAAACAGCACAATATCGCGGGCGAGGGTTTCGGGGTCGCAGCTGACGTAGACGATGCGGCGGGGGCTCATTTTTGCCACGGCGGCGATGCATTCCGGTGTGCTGCCTGCGCGCGGCGGATCCAAGAAAATAACGTCCGGGCGCAATTTGTCGGCTTGCTGCATCATCCACTCGGTGGCGTCGGCACAGACAAACTCGGCGTTTGCAATGCGGTTGCGGCGGGCGTTGGCGGCGGCATCCCGGGCAGCGGCGGGGTTGCGCTCCACGCCGATCACGCGTCCGGCGCGGGCGGCGGCGCACAGCCCGATGGTGCCGATGCCGCAGTAGGCATCGATGACAGTTTCCTTGCCGGTCAGCGCTGCCAGCTCCAGCGCGGTGCGGTACAGCACTTCGGTCTGGACGGGGTTGACCTGATAAAAGCTGCGGGAGGAAATCGCAAATTGCAGCCCGCACAGCGTGTCTGTGACAAAATCACGTCCGAACAACGTTTTTTCGCGGTTGCCCAGCACGGCGCTGGTCTGCGTGGGGTTGATATTCTGCACAATGCCCACGACCCAAGGCGCTGCCTTGCGCAGGGCGGTGCAGAAATTGCGGCTGCCCGGCAGCTCGGGGCGGGCGGTCACAAGGGTCACCAGCACCTTGCCCTCACGCGAGGTGCGCAGCACGGCGTGGCGCACCAGCCCGGTGCCGCGATCCTCATCGTAGGCGACCCAGCGGCAGGCGCGGGCTGCGTCCAACACAGCGGACAGGGTGCGGTTCAGCACCTCGCTCTGCAAAAGGCACTGGCAGCCCGGCAGCACGCGGTGGCTGCCCTCGGCATACAAGCCAAGCACCAATTTTCCGCGCTGCATCGCAAAGGTGGCAATGGCCTTGTTGCGGTAATGCCACGGCTCCTGCATGGCGCGCAGCGGCTCCACCGGGGCGTAATGCCCCAGCAGTGTGCTGACACGCGCCTGCTTTTTGGCGACCTGTTCGGGGTAGGGCAGAGTCAGCATGGGACAGCCGCCGCACTTTTTTTCGTAGTTTTCGCAGGTGTTGGGCATATGCGATTCTCCTTGTCATAGAAATGGAATGTGTGCTATAATCAGGGTACAAACGGAGGTGTTTGCCATGAATGTTTTGCTCATCAACGGCAGCCCGCATAAGCAGGGC
The DNA here is from genome assembly GCA_004552305.1 of Subdoligranulum variabile. Classification (GTDB taxonomy): domain Bacteria; phylum Bacillota; class Clostridia; order Oscillospirales; family Ruminococcaceae; genus Gemmiger; species Gemmiger variabilis_A. The sequence continues at coordinate 11,132 of SFOX01000003.1, forward strand.
TGTACCTATACCGCACTCCGCGAGGTTGCCGCTGCGCTGAATGAATGCGGCGTAGAAACGACGATTTTTCACATCGGCGCTGCCCCGGTGGGCGGCTGTGTGGGCTGCGGTGGCTGCGCCAAGGCGGGGAAGTGCGTGTTCGGCGGACCGGTGGCGGAGGTTTTGCCGCTGGCAGAACGCGCCGATGCCGTTGTGTTCGGCGCACCGGTGCATTACGCCACGGCAGCGGGCAGTATGCTGGGCTTTATGCACCGGCTGGCGTATAGCGGCGGGCGGTATCTGCGCCACAAGCCGGCTGCGGTGGTGACCAGCGCGCGCCGCGCAGGTACGACCGATGCCCTGAACGCCATGGAAAAGGTACCCCAATTTTTGGAAATGCCGCTGGTCAGCTCCACCTACTGGCCGATGGTTCACGGCTCTGACGCCGGGCAGGTCCTTTTGGATGAGGAAGGCTGCCAGACCATGCGCAATCTGGGACGCAATATGGCGTGGTTGCTGCGCTGCATTGAGGCAGGCAAAGCCGCGGGCATCCAACCGCCCGCCGCGGAAACCGGCAAGCGCACCAATTTTATCCGCTGAAACGGCAGGGAGCAAACGCTCCCTGCCGTTTTTTAGGCAATACCGCATAATTCTAAGTGCCGAATGCTGTCCTTGAAGGTGCAGCCAGCCGGCAGCAGACTGAGCGCCCCGATGAGCAAAAGGGATAAAAATTTACGTTTCATAGTCCGATTTCCTTTACAGCATCACGGGGTAGAAGCCCAGCATGGATACAAACAAAACAAACAGCTCGTTGCCCAGCAGCGCAAAAATGGTGCCAAAGGCAAGCCCTGCCAGCACATCGCTTATGTAGTGTACCCCGCACAAAACGCGGGATACCGCAATCAGAACCGCCAGCACCGCCAGCAGCAGGGCGGCGGGGGGCAGCACATACCAGGCTGCCACCGCGATGGCAGCCACCGAAAAACAGTGGCGGCTGGGCATACTGCAGCCCGGCTGATCTTTGGGAAACAACGGTTCTTCGCCGTATTTTGTGTAGGGACGCGGGCGGTTGATACCTTTGCGCAGGGCGGTACCCACCAAAAAGGCGGCGGCAGGCACAAGGGCGGCGGGCAGCAGCTGTGCCCACATAGTGTGGTACGCCATCCAGACCAGCAGCCCCAGATACACCCCGTACACCGCCCACACGGCAGCCTTGCTTACCCAAAACAGCACATTTTTTGCGGTGCCGTGGCTGCGGAACCAGCGCAGCATCGCGCGGTAATTTTGCTCGGACATACAAGCTCCTTATAATTTCCGAATAAATTATAAATGAATTGGTTTTATAGTATCATTTTTGGGTAAGAAAGTCAATTTGCGCCCGTCAATCGGTGGGAAAATCCGCAGCCTCGGGCGCGGCGGCAGTTTCCTGCACGGCTTCCTCGCGCGCGGCGTCCGCCATCGTTTCGGCAGTCGTGACCAGCCCCGAAACCTCGCCGCCCGGCTTTTGCAGCAGGTACGCGCCCACGGGTCTTGCCTTGTACACCAGCAGCACGCAGTAGGTGTCGTTCGTTTCGGTTGAAAGTTCCGGACACAGCAGCGTCCATTTTTCTACCGTCTTGCCCTTGCAGTCTGCCAGCGACAGCCCGCTTTCCTGCACGATGCCGTCAAAGGCGGCAAAGCTGTCGTCCCATTTGCGGGGGATTTTGACCTTGTCCACAGCGGCGGAGGACAGGTCGGTGTCAAAGCCCCGCCCGGTAAAATAGTCGGCAATATCCTGCGTCGTTTCAATGACCGTTTGCACGGCGGCAGACGCAGGAAGGCTCTGCCCCGCAAAGCGCACTGCTGCCGCCACGGTGCCGCACAGGCACGCCGCACACAGCGCCAGCGCCCCCGTCTGCCGCAAGCCGGGCTTGGTGACCGTAAACAAAAACATACGCGCAGCCCCTTTCCAACGATGTCCTTGTACATCGTATGCAAAAAGTCTGCGCGTATGCGTTATTTATACTGCTGCTTGGGGGCGTACCACTGGAAAATCACCGCGTCATTGTCGGACTCCAGCTTTTGGGTGTCGTGTTCGGGCAGCGCCGTCCACATCACCGACATGGCGCCCAGCTTATAGCACAGCGACACCGCCCAGTTGCGGGGGTCGGGACACCATGCGATGAAATCCGGGCGTGCCATAAAGTTGCCGAACAGATGCGAAAGCCCGTAGGCCGCCACCGGGTTGACACCGCTCTTGCGGTTGGCTTGGTAGCTGTCCGCCAGCTGCCCGCGCAAAACGCCGGGTGCCATACGGCGCACCAGCGCCACCACGCGGGGGTCAAAGCTTTCCAGACAATAGGGACCGGGGTAGCTTTGCAGCGTGTCCAGCGTTGCCTGCACCAGCTCGGTCAAATACGCCTTGGAATACTCGGTGCGGCTTTTGATCTCCACAATCAGCGGGGTGGCGGGGTTTGCGTTTGCCACGGTTTTCAGCATATCGGCAAACAGCGGGGGATGCTCCTCGCTGCCCGCCAGCGGCAGGGCAGAAAATTCCGCCCACGGCATATCGTGGACAAAGCCTTTGGCGGGGGTCATACGATCCAGCGTATCATCGTGAAAAACCACCAGTTTTTTGTCGCTGGTAAACTGCACGTCCAGTTCAATACCGTAGCCGTTTTGGGCGGCGGCGGCAAAGGCGGGCAGGCTGTTTTCGGGCGGGCGCTGATCCTTGCCGAAATAACCGCGGTGGGCGCAGTTATGCCCGCTGAAGGGAACGCGCAGCTCCGCGCGCTTGGCGCCGGGCCAGACGCAGAACAGCACAAGGGCAGCCAACACAAGTAGAATCCAGATAATGGTCATAAAAAATCACCTTCCGCACCTATTGTACCGCGATGCCAAGACATTTGCAACCGCTTTTTGCGCCAAAACCGACATTTTCCGCTATTTTACAGCAAAAGATGTTGCCTTTTTCTTGCGCAGCGCCGCACACTTTGCTATAATAAAAGTACCGCGCGGCATTTCCCGCCGGGCAAGTATAGGGAGGGTTTTGTATGAAAGCTGTTATTACTGTTATCGGACGCGACACGGTGGGTGTTGTCGCCAAGGTCAGCGCTGTCTGCGCCGAGCTGAATATCAACATTGAGGACGTGTCCCAATCCATTATGCAGGATATGTTCTGTATGATCATGCTGGTCAACCTGAACGGCTGCACCGTGGACAGCGCCGCTATGCGCGAGCGTTTTTCCGCCTTGGGCAAGGAAATGCAGATGCAGGTGACCGTGACCCGTCAGGAAGTCTTTGATGCCATGCACACGGTATAACAGGGGAGGCAAGGTATGAGAATCATCAACAGCGGCGATATAATGGAAACCATTGAGATGCTGACCGAGGAAAACCTCGATGTTCGCACCGTGACCATGGGCATCAGCCTGTTGGATTGCATCGACCCCGATGCCGACAAAGCCTGCGAAAAAATTTACAACAAGATCGTGCGTCTGGCGGGCAATCTGGTGCCTGTTGTGGACGGCATCAGCGCCGAGTACGGCATTCCCATCGTCAACAAGCGCATCAGCGTAACGCCCATTGCCATGCTGCTGGGCGCTGCGCCCGAGGCAGACCCCGTGCAGTATGCCAAAACGCTGGATCGCGCCGCCAAGGCGGTGGGCGTCAACTTTGTGGGCGGCTTCGGCGCACTGGTACACAAGGGCTTCTCCGCCGGTGACCGCCGCCTGATTGAAGCCATTCCCCGCGCACTGGCGGAAACCGATATCGTCTGCTCCAGCGTCAACATCGGCTCGACCAAGTCGGGCATCAATATGGACGCCGTCAAGCTGATGGGTGAGGTCGTGCGCGAAACCGCCGAGCTGACCAAGGACAATATGTGCATGGGCGATGCCAAGCTGGTCGTGTTCTGCAACGCGCCCGAGGATAACCCCTTTATGGCGGGTGCCTTCCACGGCGCGGGCGAGCCGGACTGTGAGATCCACGTCGGTGTTTCCGGTCCCGGTGCCGTGCGCGCCGCGCTGGCAAAGCTGCCCAAGGATGCCCCCATGGACGAGGTGGCAGAGCTGGTCAAGCGCACCGCGTTCAAAATCACCCGTCTGGGTCAGCTGGTTGCCAACCTGGCAAGCGAGCGCTTGGGCGTGCCGGCAGGCATCATTGACCTGTCCCTGGCGCCCACCCCTGCCATCGGCGACAGCGTTGCCAATATTCTGGAGGAAATGGGGCTGGAAAGCTGCGGCTGCTGCGGCACCACCGCCTGCCTTGCCCTTTTGAACGATGCCGTCAAGAAGGGCGGCGTGATGGCGTCCAACCATGTGGGCGGATTGTCCGGCGCGTTTATCCCCGTGTCGGAGGATGACGGTATGATCAACGCCGCCAACTGCGGCAGCCTGACGCTGGAAAAGCTGGAGGCTATGACCGCCGTCTGCTCGGTGGGCATTGATATGGTCGTTATCCCCGGCGACACCCCGGCAGAGGTTATCAGCGCCCTGATTGCGGACGAGGCCGCCATCGGTATGGTCAACAGCAAAACCACGGCGGTGCGTGTAATTCCCGCTATCGGTCACAAGGCAGGCGACGTGCTGGACTTCGGCGGCCTTTTGGGTCACGCGCCCATTATGCCCATCAGCAAGTACAGCCCGGCGATTATGATCCACCGCGGCGGGCGCATCCCTGCCCCGATGCAGGCACTGAAAAACTAAGGCGATACCTTTATAAGGTGCAGCCCAAAGGCATTCAGAAAGGATTCTTTCCATGACGGTCTTACTCCCGGTTCTGCTTTTGAACCTTGCGGCGCTGCTGCTGCAGGAAAAACTGCATACCAGCTCGATGCACTGCTATTTCACGGTGCTGTGTGCGGCGCTGGCGGTACTGTATGCCGCCGGCTTTACAGGGGCCATGTCGGGTGCTATGACCGTTATGCTGCTTTTGCTGGCGGCGGGTACGGTGTGGTATCTGGCAAGGCATCTGCGCCAAAAGGACCTTGCCGCGCGTCTGCGCGACTACGCAGACCCCTTTGTGCTGCTGTACAACGGCGCAGCAGCTGTGTTTACCGTGATTTTTGCGCTGCAAAAACCGCTGTGTTATTACTGGGACGAGTATTCGTTCTGGAGTGTATCCGCCAAATATGTCAAATATTACGGGCAGTTTTATAACCAACAGGCGGATCTTACCTTTCCGTCGCTGCCGCCCATGAACAGCGTGCTGGGCTACTTTTTTATGTATTTCAGCCGCAGCTTTGCCGACTATAAGCTGCTTTTGTCGTATGCATTTTTGATGCTTGCCATCTTTGCCATGACGGCGGCGTGGCTGCACAAAAAAACGCAGAACCTGCCGCTGGCGGTGGGCGCGTTTGTGGTGCTGGTGCTTTCACCGTTTTGGGAAAATTACCATGCCCCCGCCAAGGATTACACCTCGCTGGTGTATGCCTACGGCACCACTATGGTGGATTTTCTCATTGCGGTGGTGTTTTTGGGGTGCGCGGTGTCCTACCTGGAAAGCGGGCGCGCATGGGTCGCCCTGCCGCCGCTTATCTACCTTGCGCTGATGAAAAACACCAGCGTCTTTTTTGCCCTGCAGGCGGCCGCGCTGCTGACCTTTTTTGCGCTGTGTGCGCCGGGGCAAAAACCGCTGAAAAAGACCCTGTCTGTTGCGCTGACTCTTGTACTTACGGTGGGAGTCGTGGCAGGTGCGTACCAATCGTGGTTCTGGGGCTTGCAGAAAACAACCCCGCGCACCAGCGAGTGTCCGTTTACCCTGACGGATCCCGAAATCGACTACGCAGCCCTGTATGCGCAGCCTGCTGTGCAGGAAACCGCCGGGGCGGAGCAGGAGCAAGCGCCGGAGGCGGGTGCCGATGCAGTGCCTGCCGAACCGACGGAGGAGGAACAGCCAGACGGCGGGTTCCTTTCCGTCTTTGTGGATGCCCGCCGCACAGAGCGCCACCGACAGGTGCTGGCTACCATGCGGCAGGAATTTCTGTCCGAAAAAATCACGGCGTTTGTGCCGGATCGGTTTCTGGTCGTGTTGCTGCTGGCGCTGGGGCTGGGATGTGCGGCGCTTTGCCGCGGGTATCGGCTGCCGCTGGCGGTTTTGTCGCTGGGGCTTGCCCTCGGCGCGGTGGTGTACAACCTGACCATCAGCTATTTTATTGCGGATTTTCACGATGGTATGGTGGAATATGCCCGCTATATGACCAGCTACTACTGGCTGTGGATCTACACGGTGTTCTTGGTGGCGGTGCCGATCCTGCACGCCGTCAAGCCTGCCGTGGGGCAGCTGGCGGTGGCGGCACTGGCGTGCTTTGGTATGGCAACGGTGCTGCAGCCGGGGCTTTCCTACACGGTGTTTGCCGCCCCGCAAAACGCCTATGCCGCCGTCATGCAGGCGGAGGAAACCGCCGAAGCCTACCGCAGCTATCTGACCAAGGATACCCGCGTCTATGCGGTGCTGCCCGATCAGGATACATGGGGCTACTTTTTGTACAAGCAGCGGCTGCTGCCGGCGCTGGCGGATGTGGACACCCTGCATTCCGGTGTGGATTTTACCATCTCGTTCCGGGATCACATCGACCCCGCAGGCGGGCGGTACTATTATAATGTAGCGGATGCGGCAACCTTTACCCAAGTGATGCACACCTATTTTGACTATGTTCTGATCGTGGATCCGGACCCGGAATTTGTTGCGTCCTACAACAACCTGTTTTCGGGCGGCGTGCGCAGAGGTGTGCTGTACCGAATCACCGACAATGCCGTTCCCATGCAGGAGGTGAGTCCCTATGCCTGAACGCCTGCAACATTTCAGCGGGTACGCCCACGCCCATTTTGCCCGTCTGCTGGCGGCGGCGTATGCAGCCACGGCGGCGGCGCTGGTGCTGCTGCACCTTGTGTATGGGGCGGGCATTGCCCTGAGCGGTAAATTTGCCGCCAAGGAGCTGAGCCTTTCGGACTTTGAGCCGGTCGGCGTGGAGCTGGTGGGCGAACAAAGCGCCGAAACTACCACCGACGACGGGCAGCTGATCTACACCGGCGCGGTGCGCGAGCTGTACATAGAATGTGCGTATTCCCACGACCCCGGTGAGCTGGTGGCGTTTTACACCCCCAAGGAAAACTATGCCTTTGGCACAAACCGTATGGTCTATGCGCAAAAATGCGGCGATGGCTATCGCTTTGTCTTTCCGGATTCCACCCGTCAGGTGCGGCTGGATCTGGGCATTTTCCCCAGTGTGCGCTTTGATTTTGCCAAAATCACGGTGAACCCCGCCGGGTGGGACCGCCTGTTCCGCTTTGGCGGCAAGGACCTTTTTTACGGGCTGCTTTGCCCGCCGCTGGTCCTGTTTTTGGCGGTAAGCCTGTGCGATGCCACCTTGGCGCTGCCCCGCCGCAAGGAAACCGTCACCGTATAAACCAACCAAATGCCACAGCCCCCTCCCGCCGGGAGGGGGCTGCTTGCTTTGCCAAAAAATGCTTGACGAATCCTGCCGGGCGTGCTAAAGTAATATCGGTAGGGTATGCCCCTGCCCAAGTTTATAAGAAAAGTGTGGTGGTTGTCTTGGATACACCCAGTAGTCCCAGTCCTGTGTACCGATGTATCTTGAATAAGGCAGCCGTCATATTTTGGTGGGAAGAAGCAGACTATGCGCTAAGCTAAGCGTATGGGTCCGCTGTGCGTTGCATTTCCCCAAAAATCATGTGTTCGGCTGCCGCCTGAAAAGGAGGCGGCTTTTTTATGTCCGATGCTGCAATTCTGACCCTGAAAACCATGCTGGCCAACTTGGACGATGCCAAAAAGTACCAGAGCCTGCGGGACGTTATGGAGAACCTGCCCGCGCCCGATTTGGCGGCGGTGTTTGAGGATCTCCCGCCCGAAAAGCTCCCGGTGCTGTTTCGCCTTTGTCCCAAGGACCTGGCAGCGGAAATTTTTGCCGAGCTTACCCCCGAAACCCAGCAGACCCTGATCGACTGCCTGACCGATAAGGAACTGAAGGTCGTGGTCAATGATCTGTTTGTTGATGATGCGACGGATCTGGTGGAGGAAATGCCCGCCAATGTCGTTAAGCGTATTTTGGCGCAGGCTGACCCGGCGACCCGCCGCATGATCAACGAACTGCTCAAATACCCCGAGGACTCCGCCGGCGGCGTGATGACCACTGAGTTTATGGAGCTGCGCGCCGGTATGACGGTGGCGCAGGCCATCGACGCCATCCGCAAGAACGGCTTTGACAAGGAAACCATCAACAACTGCTATGTCACCGACCGTGACCGCACGCTGATCGGCGTGGTTTCGCTGCGCGCGCTGGTGCTTTGCCGCGAGCCGGACAACGAGCATATCGCTGACATGATGGACGAAAACGTCATCAGCGTCAACACCACCACCGACCAGGAGGATGTTTCCCAGCTGTTTGAAAAATACGGCTTTCTGGCGATCCCTGTTGTGGACAACGAAAAACGTCTGGTCGGCATCGTGACCATCGATGATGCTATCTCCATTCTGCAGGACGAGGCGAGCGAGGATATCGCCAAGATGAACGCTATCGGTCCCACCGATAAGCCGTACTTTAAACAGTCTATGTGGGATCTGTACAAAAGCCGCGCCCCGTGGCTGCTGTTCCTGATGGTTTCGTCCTCCTTCTCCAGTATGGTCATCCGCGGGTACGAGGACGCGCTGGCGGCGGTCACCGTGCTGACCGCCTATATCCCGCTGCTGACCGACACCGGCGGCAACGCGGGCAGCCAGAGTACCTCCACCATCATCCGCGGTATGGCGCTGGGCGATATCGAGCCGAAGGACCTGCCCCGCATTCTCTGGCGTGAGTGCCGCGCTGCCATCCTGTGCGGCGGCACGCTGGCGATCCTGAACTTTGCCAAGCTCATTCTGCTGGACGGCATCGCCGCGCCTGTGGCGGCGGTCGTCTGCCTGACGCTGATCTGCACGGTGCTGCTGTCCCAGATTATCGGCGGTTTTTTGCCCGTTGTAGCGGAAAAATTCCGCCTTGACCCCGCCGTTATGGCGTCACCTCTGATCACCACCATCGTGGATACCACCACGCTGCTGATCTACTTTAACATTGCCAAGGTTCTGCTCAATATTTGAACACGGTGTATAATAATGTAAATTGTACCGCATCGCCCGATGTGGTACAATTTTTTTATAGGAAAATACCGCATTTTTCCAAGTGCTGCTGCGGCAGGCGGAAATTGTGCAGGACTGTCAAGGAATACACAAATAAGGAGCGTTTCAGCCAATGGATATGCAGGCATTTTATACCGGTCATGCCTTTGATGCGTATGAGTTTTTCGGTGCGCACAGCTATTTCGGCGGCACGCATTTTGCCGTCTGGGCGCCCGCCGCGCAGTATGTGCAGATCGTGGGCGAATTCGGAGAGTACGGTATGCACCGCACCTACGCCGGTGTGTGGGAGGCAGATGTCAACGGCGCCGATGCCGGTATGGCGTACCAGTACCGCGTTACCGGCGCGAACGGACGCTGCGTGGATCACTGCGACCCTTACGGCTTTGCCATGAAGCTGCGCCCCGACGGACGCAGCATCATTGCCGAGCGCCCCACCGGCTTTGCCGACGAGGCGTGGCTGGCTGCATGCAGCAAAAACTATGATAAACCGTTAAATATTTATGAAGTCCATATGGGCAGCTGGCAGCAGAAGGAGGACGGCAGCTGGTACACCTACGCCGAGCTTGCCGAGCTTTTGCCCGCCTACTGCAAAAAATACGGCTACACCCATCTGGAGCTGATGCCGCTGGCAGAGTATCCCTTTGACGGCAGCTGGGGCTACCAGACCACTGGCTTTTTTGCCCCCACCAGCCGCTACGGCACGCCGGACGAGCTGGCAAAGTTCATCAATGCCTGCCACAAGCAGGGCATCGGCGTAATTCTGGACTTTGTGCCGGTACACTTTGCCGTGGACGAATACGGCTTAAAGGAGTTTGACGGCACCCCCCTGTACGAGTACCCCGCCGCCAGCGTGGGGCAGAGCGAGTGGGGCAGCTGCAACTTTATGCACTCGCGCGGGGAGATCCGCTGCTTTATCCAGTCCTGCGCCGACTACTGGCTGCGGGTGTTCCACGCCGACGGTCTGCGTATGGATGCCGTCAGCCGCCTGATTTATTGGCAGGGCGACCCCAACCGCGGGGTCAACGGCAGCACGCTGGAATTTTTAAAGGGGATGAACGCCGGCTTGCAGCAGCGCCACCCCACCGCCATACTGATTGCCGAGGATTCCACCAACTTTCCCAAGGTCACCGCGCCCGTCGAGTACGGCGGTCTGGGCTTTGACTACAAGTGGGACCTTGGCTGGATGAACGACACGCTGGACTACTTCAAAAAAACGCCGGAGGAACGCAAGCACAACCTGAGCAAGCTGACCTTCTCGATGATGTATGCGTGGAATGAGCATTACATTTTGCCCTTCAGCCACGACGAAAACGTTCACGGCAAGGCAACCATCGTGCAAAAAATGTACGGTGAGTATGAGGGCAAATTCCCGCAGGCGCGCGCGCTGTACCTGTATATGGCGATCCACCCCGGCAAAAAACTGGACTTTATGGGCAACGAGTTTGCCCAGCTGCGCGAATGGGACGAAAGCCGCGAGCAGGACTGGTCGGTGCTGAAATACCCCAACCACGACAGCTTCCGGGTGTTCCGCAAGGCGCTGAACGAGGCGTACCTGCAAAACGATGGCTTCTGGCTGCGGGAGTACGACCCCGCCGCCTTCCGCTGGCTGGACTGCGCCCACCCCGAAAAGAACGCCTGCGCCATCTGGCGGCAGGGGAGCGAGGGCGGCGTGCTGGCGGCGTTCAACTTCGGCGACACCGAACTGACCGACTACGAGCTGACGCTGCCCCAAAAGGGCAAGCTGACCCTGCTGCTGGACACCGACTGGACGATCTTCGGCGGCAGCACAACCAAGCCCGCCAAGGGCAAAGCCCTGCCCGCCGCCGACAAGCTGACGCTGAACCTGCCGCCCTTCAGCGGGGTACTGTACGCGCTTATATAATAAGGTAGAAAAAACCGCGCCGCCCGAAGGTTTCCGGGCGGCGCGGGACTTTTTTGTGGGTTACAGGGGAGCAAGGTCAAAGCGGTAGATGGTCGTGCTGCTGTACGGCTGGTCGGGCAGCACGGTGGTGTCGGGGAAATCCGGGTGGTTCGGTGCATCGGGGAAATCCTCGGTTTCAAAGCAGACGGCATCCCGCTTGTGGTACGCCGCGCCGTCCTTGCCGGGGGTCTGCGGTTCCAAGAAGTTAGCACTGTACAGGTGCATACCGGGCAGGGTGGTCAGTACCTCCATACGGATGCCGGTCAGCGGACCGGTGACCCATGCGGCGTGGCGCAGCCCGCTGTCGCGGATGATGAAGCACTGGTCGTAGCCCAGGCAGTTTTTCAGGGCAGTGCAGTCTGCCTCGATGTCGCGCCCGATGGTCTTTTCTTCGTTGAAGTCCAGCGGCGTACCTGCCACAGGCAGCTTGCGCCCGGTGGGGATGTTGTGGGCGTCGCATTCCAGATACTGGTCGGCGTCGATGGTCAGCCGATGCCCCAGCGCGGTGCCGCTGCTGTGACCGTTCAGGTTGAAATAGCTGTGGTTCGTCATATTGCAGACGGTCGGCGCATCGGTGGTGGCGGCGTAGCGGATGACCAATCCGCTCTTGGCAAGGCTGTACTGGATCTCCAACTCCAGATTGCCGGGGAACCCGTCGGTTCCGTCGGCACTCAGGGCGGTCAGCGTCACACTGTCGGCGGTATCGGGGGTGGGTTCCATTGTAAACAGGCTGCTGCGGAACCCGTGCAGCCCGCTGTGCAGGCAGTTGCCGTTCTCATTGGGGGTGACGTGTACGATTTTTTCGTACAGGGGGAACTGCGCCCCGCCGATGCGGTTGGCAAAGCGCCCCACGGCGGCACCCATGCTGTCGCCGTTCAGCTCGTAATCGGTGGCGGAGTCATAGCCCAGTGCCACGTCCACGGGGCTGCCGCTGCGGTCAGGCACCACAATGCGGTGGATGATGGCACCGTAGTTCAGGATATGTACCTCGATAAAGTCGTTTTTCAGCACGGCGACCTTGACGGGCTTGCCGTCGGCGGTTTTGCCGAAATCGCGGATCAGAACAGACATTGAACATACCTCCCGGCCTTACGGCTCTTTTGGTTCTTGTGTTGCCAAATCTTCCTTTACGCTGTCAGCAAGCTTGCCGGTGCCGTAGTTCAGCATACGGTTTACGCGGCTGACCGTGGCGCTGGATGCGCCGGTTTCGCGGCGGATCTCGCTGTAGACCTTGCCTTGCAAAAGGCAGCCTGCCACGGCGTAGCGCTGTTCCATGGTGTGCAGCTCGGTCACGGCGCAAAGATCATCGAAAAATCGCAGGCAATCCTCCAGATTGTCCAGACGCAAAATGGCTTCGTACATGGCAAGATTGCGGTCATTGGGGTCAAAGGGTGCAGGGCGCATAGAAGGGCGCCTCCTTGTCTTGTGAATTTCGTTTGCAGCAGGGGCATAGTTTATCTGTATTTTAGCAAATTTGCCCAACATAGTCAATAGTTTAAACCGTAAAAGTACGATAAAACGGGTTGCGCAATATCCCGAAAAAGTGTAAAATGGATCTATTCTACAAATGTAGACAGGAAACAAAGGCGGACAGGAAACTATGGGAATTACGGAAATTTTGTTATTCGTCCTGCTGGTGCTGGCACTGGCGGGGGATGTGCTTTTGGCGGTGCTGCTGCGGCGCAGCGGCAAAAAAACGGCGGACGCCCCCACGGCGCAGGACTATGTGGACGCGATGACCCCTGTTTTGCAGGGTGAAACCGATCTTTTGTCGGAGCAGCTGCGCGCCATGCAGGGCGAAAGCCTGCGCACGACCTCGTCGTCGCTGCGGGATTTTTCCGCTGTGCTGAGCGAAAACCAGCGTCAGGCGGCAGCGGCGAATACCGCCCGGCTGGAATCCATCGACCGTGCCGGGGCGGCGCGGCAGAAGGCTGCCAATGACGCTATGCTGGCGCAGCTGACGATGATGGAAACCCGCCTAAAAAATCTGGAGGATTCCAACGCCGTCCGGCTGGAGGGCGTGCGCGGGGCGGTGGTGCAGGGGCTGAACACCATCCGCGCCGACAACAACCAGAAATTGGAGGAAATCCGCGGCACGGTGGAGGAAAAATTGCAGGATGCGCTGCAAAAGCGCATCACCGATTCCTTCCGCGCCGTCAGCACCCAGCTGGAGCAGGTGTACAAGGGTCTTGGCGAGATGCAGAGCCTGGCCGCCGATGTGGGCAGCCTGAAGCAGGTGCTTTCGGGCGTGAAAACGCGCGGTATTCTGGGCGAGGTGCAGCTGGGCGCAATTCTGGAGCAGATCCTTGCGCCCGGTCAGTACGAGGAAAACGTTGCCACGGTACCCGGCAGCGCCAACCGTGTGGAGTACGCCATCAAGCTGCCGGGGCAGGAGGGTGCGGTCTGGCTGCCCATTGACGCAAAATTCCCCGGCGATACCTACCAGCATCTGCAGGCGGCGTTGCAGCAGGGTGATGCCGCGGCGGCTGCTGCCATGCGCAAGGCACTGTACAATGTGCTGCGGCAGGAGGCAAAGGATATCCACGACAAATACATCGAGGTGCCCTATACAACGAATTTCGGCATCCTGTTTTTGCCGTTTGAGGGGCTGTATGCCGAGGTGGTGTCCGGCGGCGTGACCGAAACCCTGCAGCGGGATTACCAAATTACCGTGGCAGGTCCCTCCACCATGGCGGCGCTACTGAACGCGCTGCAGATGGGCTTCCGCACGCTGGCGATCCAAAAGCGCAGCGGCGAGGTCTGGACGGTGCTGGGCGCGGTAAAGACCGAGTTTGAAAAGTTCGGCACAGGGCTGGCGCAGATGCAGCGGCACCTGAACCAGACCGGCTCCGATCTGGAGGAACTGATCGGCACGCGCAGCCGCGCCATCACCCGCAAGCTGGAATCGGTGCAGCAGCTGGAGGACGATACGGCAAGAGAAATTCTGGGCATCGGGGATGCGGGAGCGGACAAAGATAATAGATAAAAGATAAAAGATAAAAAATAAGGTGGTGCTGGCACGCCCCTTGGCGGGGTGTGCCAACAAACAGGCAACAGGGGTAAATTTTGTGGGAAAAACCTCTGCTTTGCCCCTTGACAACGGCTTGCACCTGTGGTAAACTATTGCTTGTAAAAAAAGCAGCAACCGGCAGTAGGCCGTCGGCTCACCTTGAGAGTTCTCAAAACTCCGGGTCATACCCAGTACGCACAAAGTGCGTTATTTCGTATGTTCGGCGGCTGCTTTTATGGCAGCCGCTTTTATCATTTATCAGACACTTGTGGGAGGTGTATTCCAATCGCCAGCAACAGCAATTCCAAGGAACTGGAAATCAATGAACAGATCCGCGACAAGGAAGTCCGCGTGATCGGCGCAGACGGCGCACAGCTCGGTATTATGAGCCCGCGCGATGCCCTGCGTATGGCTATCGAAAAGGATTTGGACCTGGTCAAGATCGCCCCGACGGCTAAGCCGCCCGTGTGCAAGATCCTTGACTACGGCAAATACCGTTTTGAACAGCAGAAGAAGGAAAAGGAAGCCAAGAAAAACCAGAAAGTGGTTGAAGTCAAGGAGATCCGCCTGTCTTTGAACATTGATACCAACGACTTTAACACCAAGGTGAATCAGGCTGCCAAGTTCTTGCAGCAGGGTCACAAACTCAAGGTTAGCATCCGGTTCCGCGGCCGCGAGATGGCACACACCAGCTTGGGTCTGGAGATGCACAATCGCTTTGCCGAGGCGTTGGCAGGCAAGGCCGTCATCGACAAGCAGCCCAAGCTTGAGGGCCGCAGCATGATGATGTTCATGTCTCCCGCACCCAACAAGTAAAAAGCAACTCTTTAGGAGGAAAACAACAATGGCTAAAATGAAGCTCAAGACCCTTTCCGGCGCCAAAAAGCGTTTCAAGATGACTGCTTCCGGCAAGATCAAGCGCAATGCATCCAAGCGCCGTCACATCCTGACCAAGAAGACCACCAAGTTGACCCGTGGTCTGCGTATGCCCAAGTACGTCGATAAGACCAACGAGGCAGCCGTTAAAAAGATGATGCCCTACGGCGGCTAATCTGTAAACACTTAGGTCAGAACAATTACCAGAGTAATAAAAGGAGATATAAACCATGGCTCGTATTAAAGGCGCTACCATGACGCACAAGCGTCGTGCTAAGACTCTCAAACTCGCAAAGGGCTACTACGGTGCTAATGGCCAAGCAGGCCGTTATGAAGAGCGGTAACTACGCTTTCGTCGGTCGTAAGCAGAAGAAGCGTGAGTTCCGCAACCTGTGGATTACCCGCATCAACAACGCTGTTCGTGCGCAGGGTATGAACTACTCCACCTTCATGAACGGTCTGAAGAAGTCCGGCATCGAGCTGAACCGCAAGATGCTCAGCGAGATGGCTATCCACGATCCCGCCAGCTTCACTGCTTTGGTCGAGACCGCCAAGAAGGCTCTGTAATAACCGCAAAAAAGACTCACGCGCCCGCGTGAGTCCTTTTGTGTTTAAGGGGCAAATGAATTTCCCGCACAAAAAGATTGATTTTACCGGAAAGGGGCGCTACAATGGAAGCAGCCATCACCAGCCGCGACAATGCCAAAATTAAATTTGCCTGCGCCGTGCGCGACAGCGAAAAGCGCCGCGCGCAGGAGGGGCTTTTCTTTGCCGAGGGTCCCAAGCTCTGCCTGGAGCTTGCCAAAAGCTGCACCCCCCGCATGGCGTTTGCCACCGCGGCGGCTATGGCAAAGACCCCCGCGTTAAGCGCCCTGAACCCCGCCGAAATTGCGCCCCATGTGGCGGAAAAGCTGGCGGGGACCAAGTCCAGCCAGGATGTCTTTGTGCTGTTTGAAACCCCCGCCCCGGCGGCGTCGGTTTTGCAGACGGCGCGGCGCATTCTGGCGCTGGAGGGCGTGCAGGACCCCGGCAATGTGGGAACCCTTTTGCGCAGCGCGGCGGCGTTCGGCTTTGATGCCGTGCTGCTGGGCGCAGGGTGCGCGGCACCGTTTTCGCCCAAGACGCTGCGCTCCTCCATGGGGGCAGCGGGGCGTCTGCCCGTGGTGCAGACCGAAAATCTGCCCGCCGCCCTGCAAATGCTGCGCAGCCGCGGCGTGACCTGCCTGGCAGCGGCGCTGTACCGTTCTATCGCGCTGGACGAGGCGGGCAGCGATTTTCCGCAGGGGCTTTGCGTGGTTATCGGCAGCGAGGGGCAGGGGCTTACGCAGGAAACGATCGATGCCTGCGATCTGGCCGTGCGCATCCCCATGACCGACCGGGTCGAAAGCCTGAACGCCGGCGTGGCGGGCAGCGTGCTGCTGTGGCAGTTCCGCGGGGTGTAAGCGATGGACAAAACATTGGCGTGGCTCTGGCTCGCCGAAGCCGTGGGTACGGCGTTTCCGGCAGCCAAGGAGCTGCTGGAGCTATACCCTGACCCCGAACAGCTCTACGAGGGGCTGCGTCTGGGCAAGGAGGCACCGCCCCTTTGCCTGAGTGATGCCGCCGCCGACAAGCTGTGCGACACTACCCCCTTTGACTATGAGGAACGCTATGACCACTGCCTGCTTTCGGGCGTGGAAATCCTGACCCCCGATGACCCGATGTACCCCGCGCGGCTGCTTGACTTGCCCGATCTGCCGCTGGTGCTGTACGCCACCGGCGACATCACCTGCCTGAACGGGCAGCGCTATGTAGGTATGGTCGGCACCCGCCGCCCCGGTGCCTACGGACGGCAGGCGGCGTTTGAGCTTTCGCTGGAAATGGCAAAGCAGGGCGTGGTCATTGTAAGCGGTCTGGCAGACGGGCTGGACAGCGAGGGTCACCGCGCCGCCGTGCAGGCGGGCGTACCCACCGTGGCGTTTCTGGGCACCGCCATCGACAAAACCTACCCCGCCGCCAATGGCGCGCTGCGGCAAAAGCTGCAGGCGTGCGGCGGTGCGGTGTGCAGCGAGTACCCGCCCGGCTACCCCACCAAGATGAAGGGAACGTTTTTGGAGCGCAACCGCCTGATCGCCGGTATGAGCGAGGCACTCTGCGTGGCGGAGGCGCGCACACGCAGCGGCACGCTGAACACCGTGGGACACGCCCATCGCTACGCCCGCCCGGTGTTTGCCGTACCCGGCAGCATCTACAGCCCGTTGAGCGAAGGCACCAACGAGCTGCTGCGCACCCACCGTGCCGAGCCGCTTTGCAGCGCCGCCAACGTGCTGGAAGCGCTGGGCATACAGGGGCACGCGCAGCCGCCCCGGCCGAAAAGCACCTTTGATGCCGCGGCGGTCAGCGCCGATGCCAAGCGCATCTATGATTGCCTCAGCCAGACCCCGCAAAGCGTTGAGGAGCTTTGCACCGCCGCCGGGCTGAGCGTGCCGCAAACGGCTGCCGCCTTGGTGGAGCTGGAAATTTTCGGCGGTGCCGAAAAACAGCAGGGCGAGCGATATATAGCCAAGTGAATCCCCGCAGGCGGCCTCGGCTGCCCGACGGTACAACATAAAGAGGTTTTTCAATATGCCTAAAAAACCAAAACTTGTCATTGTGGAATCCCCCGCCAAGGCCAAGACCATCGGCAAATATCTGGGTCGCGGCTACAAGGTGACCGCCAGTATGGGACACGTCCGCGACCTGCCCGCCAGCAAGCTGGGCATTGACGTAGAAAATAACTACGAACCCAAATACATCACCATCAAGGGCAAGCAGAAGCTGGTCAAAGAATTAAAAGCAGAAGCCAAGCGGTGCGACGGCGTTCTGCTGGCAACTGACCCGGACCGCGAGGGCGAAGCCATCAGCTGGCATCTTGCCAATATTCTGGGTCTGGACCCCGCTGCCCCCAACCGCGTGACCTTTGACGAGATCACAAAAAAGGGTGTGCAGGAGGGTATGGCGCATCCCCGCGCCATCAATATGGACTTGTTCAACGCCCAGCAGGCGCGGCGCGAGCTGGATCGTCTGGTGGGCTATAAGCTCAGCCCGTTTTTGTGGCGCAAGGTGCGCCGCGGCTTGTCTGCCGGGCGCGTGCAGAGTGTTGCCGTGCGGCTGATCCGGGACCGCGAGCTGGAAATCGAGCGCTTTGTGCCGGATGAATACTGGAACATTGACGCCGTGGTCTACCCCAAGGGCGCCAGCAAAAACGCCTTTACCGCGCGCCTTGCCGCTGCGGCGGACGGCACCAAGCTGACCGTGACCGACAAGCAGCAGGCGGATGCCATCACCGCCGCGCTGGACGGCAAGGAATATGTCATCACCAAGCTGGAAAAGGGCAAGCGCCGCCGCCAGCCCGCGCCGCCGTTTATCACCTCAACGCTGCAGCAGGACGCCAGCCGTGCCTACGGCTTTTCTGCCACCCGCACGATGCGCGCCGCCCAGACCCTGTACGAAGGCGTGGACATTGCCGGACACGGCACCGTGGGCTTGATCACCTATATGCGTACCGACAGCCTGCGCATTGCCGACGAGGCTGCCGCCGCCGCCAAGGGCTTTATTGCCAACCGCTGGGGCGAGGACTACGTCTGCAAGACCCAGCGCAAGTGGAAGTCCCGCTCTGCCACGGCAGCGCAGGACGCCCACGAAGCCATTCGCCCCTCTATGCCGGAGCTGACCCCCGACGAGGTCGAGCAGAGCATCAGCGGCGACATCGCCAAGCTGTACCGCCTGATCTGGAGCCGCTTTATGGCAAGCCAGATGGCGGACTGCGTGCAGGACACCGTGTCGGCGTCCATCACGGCGGGGGACTACCTGTTCCGCGCTTCGGGCTTCCGCGTGGCGTTTGACGGCTTTACCGCCCTGTACGAGGAATCCACCGACGAAAAGCAAAAGAAGGAAACCGCCCTGCCCCCGCTGGAGGAAGGTCAGGTTCTGCAGCTGCGCTCGCTGAATGCTGACCAGAAATTCACCCAGCCGCCGCCGCTGTACACCGAAGCCACGCTCATCCACGCGCTGGAGGAAAACGGCATCGGACGCCCCTCGACCTATGCGCCCATCATTACCACCATTGTGGATCGCGGCTATGTTGAGAAGGACCAGAAAAAACTGAAAACCACCCCCTTGGGGCAGGCGGTCAACACTGTGATGCTGGAGCAGTTCCCCAATATTGTGGACGTAAAATTCAGCGCAGATATGGAGAAAAAGCTCGACGTTGTCGAAGCCGGCAAGGAAGATTGGGTCAAGGCGGTGGACGAGTTCTATCAGGGCTTTGCCAAGAGCCTGGAGGACGCCGAAAAAAATATGGAGGGCAAGCGCGTCAAGGTCGAGGATATCCCCACCGACGAGATCTGCGAGAAATGCGGCAAGCCGATGGTCATCAAGTCCGGACGGTACGGCAAGTTCGTTGCCTGCTCCGGCTTCCCCGAGTGCCGCAACGCCCACCCCATCGTCAAGGATACCGGGGGCATCTGCCCGCTGTGCGGTGGCCATATGCTGCTGCGAAAAAGCGCGAAGGGACGCATTTATTACGGCTGCAGCAAGTACCCGACCTGCAACTTTATGACGTGGGACGAGCCTGTACCCGAAAAATGCCCCCAGTGCGGCAACACCCTGTACAAGAAAAAGGGGCAGCTGTACTGCGCCAAAGAAGGCTGCGGATTTGAAAAGCCGCTTGAGAAGAAATAAAGGCACTACCGCACAATTCCCGCCTTACGGCTTAAGCACCGCTCCGGCGGCTGCGGCACGGCATCTGCGTTGCCAAAATGCTCGATAATACACAAAGTATTATCTGAGGCAACACCACACGGGAGTTTTTATGCAAGTAACTGTAATTGGTGCCGGGCTTGCCGGCTCCGAGGCCGCCCTGTGGCTGGCTGACCGCGGCGTGCAGGTCACGCTGTATGACCAGAAGCCGCAAAAATTTTCCCCCGCGCACAAAAGTGCCGGCTTTGCCGAGCTGATCTGCTCCAACTCGCTGAAGGCGGAGCGCCCGGATTCCGCCTCCGGTCTGCTGAAATTGGAGATGAAGGCGATGGGCAGCCACCTGCTCACCGCCGCCGAAACCGCCCGCGTGGCGGCAGGCGGGGCGCTGGCGGTGGATCGCGATGTGTTCAGCGCCGCTGTCACCGAGATGGTGGAGCGCCACCCGAATATCACCGTCCGGCGCGAGGAGGTCACCGCACTGGACGAGTCCGCCCCCGTGCTGGTCGCCAGCGGTCCCTTGACCGAGGGTGCGCTGGCACAGGCGATCGCCGCGCTTACGGGCAACCACCGCCTGAGCTTTTTTGACGCGGTAGCGCCGATCGTTACCGCCGAAAGTCTGGATTACAACAAGGTGTTTGCCGCCTCACGCTATGGGCGCGGCGAGGCGGACTACCTCAACTGTCCCTTCAATAAGGCGGAGTATGAGGCATTCCACGCTGCCCTGATTGCCGCCGAGCGCGCCCCGCTGCACGACTTTGACGGCGACCTGACGGTGTACGAGGGCTGTATGCCCATCGAGGTTATGGCGGCGCGCGGGGCGGATACCATCCGCTTCGGTCCCTTGCGCCCCGTGGGTCTGCGCGACCCCAACACCGGGCATCGCCCGTGGGCAGCCGTGCAGCTGCGCGCCGAAAACACCGCCCGCACGCTGTATAATCTGGTCGGTTTCCAGACCAACCTCAAATGGGGCGAGCAAAAGCGGGTGTTCCGGATGATCCCGGGCTTGGAGAATGCCGAATTTGTGCGCTACGGCGTTATGCACCGCAACACCTTTTTGGAAAGCCCGCGCGTGCTGAACGCCGGGCAATACCTAAACGAACATCCCAACGTGTTTTTTGCCGGGCAGATCACCGGCTTTGAGGGCTATATGGAAAGTGCCGCCAGCGGTCTTTTGGCAGCACGGCAGATTTTTGCCCGCCTGAACGGGCGCAAACTGCCGCCGCCCCCGCCCACTACCATGTGCGGTGCGCTGCTGGAGTACATCACCACCCCCAACAAGGATTTCCAGCCGATGGGTGCGAATATGGGCATTCTGCCCCGCACCGCCGAAATTGACGCCATCCGCGACAAGCGCGAGCGCTATGCCGCACTTTCGCGGGCGGCGCAGGATGCCATGAACGAATGGGTAAAGGAGTTAGACGTATGAAGATTCTCGTAGATGCCATGGGCGGCGACAACGCCCCTTTGTGTGTTTTGCAGGGCGCTGCGCAGGCGAAGGCAGAATTCGGTGACGGTATGGAGCTGGTCCTTTTGGGCGACCAGACTGCCATGGAAAGCTGCGCTGCCAAAAATAACATCGATTTATCGCAGTTTACCGTCATCCCTTGTACCGAGAACATCACCATGGAGGACGACCCCGTCAAGGCAGTGCGCCACAAGACCGACTCCGGTATGGTCAAGGCGCTGACGATGCTCAAAAACGGCGAGGCGGACGCCTTTGTGTCCGCCGGTTCCACGGGTGCGCTGCACGTCGGCACCAGCTTGATCGTGCGCACCGTCAAGGGCGTAAAGCGCCCTGCGCTGGCAACCCCGATGCCCGGCGCCAAGCAAAATTTCCTGCTGCTGGACTGCGGCGCCAACGTCGAGTGCCGCCCCGAGATGCTGAACGCCTTCGGCACCATGGGCAGCGTCTACGCCGAAAAGGTGATGGGACGCACCCAGCCCAAGGTGGCGCTGGTCAACAACGGCGCCGAGGAAACCAAGGGTACGCCCACCTACCGCGACGCACATATGCTGCTGAAGGTCAACCCCAGCATCCGGTTTGTCGGCAACATCGAGCCGCGCTACATTATGGACGGCGACGTGGACGTTGTGGTCTGCGACGGCTTTGTGGGCAATGTGGTGCTGAAGCTGACCGAGGGCGTCGCAAAAACGCTGCTGGGTATGCTCAAGAAAATTTTCCTCAAGAACCTGCTGACCAAGCTCAGCTATCTGGGTATCAAGGGCGGCTTGGGCGAACTGAAGCGTATGCTGGACTCCGAGGAAGTCGGCGGCGCACCGCTGCTGGGCGCTGCCAAGCCGGTCATCAAGGCGCACGGCTCCAGCCATGCCAAGGGCATCAAAAACGCCATCCGCCAAGCCAAGCTCTGTGTAGAAAACGATTTGTGCGGCACGATGCAGTCCGCACTGGCAGAGGTCGCCAAATCGACGCAACAATAATAGAAAGTGTGAATACCGATGTCCCACAAACCCGAAGATCTGCAGCAGGTGCTGCACTATACCTTTAAAAATCCCGCGCTGCTGCGCATTGCGCTGACCCACACCAGCTTTGCCAACGAGAGCAAGGTGCCCACCACCCACAACGAGCGGTTGGAGTTTTTGGGCGACAGCGTGCTGAGCGTGGTGGTTGCTGACCATCTGTTCCACCAATCCAAACGCCCCGAGGGCGAGCTGAGCCGTATGCGCGCCAGCCTTGTCAGCGAGGAGGCGCTGTTCCAGTTTGCCGAGGAGATCCAACTGGGCGAGTACCTGCGTCTGGGTCACGGCGAGGAATTGGGCGGCGGACGCACCCGCCCCAGCGTGGTATCCGATGCGTTTGAGGCGGTCATTGCCGCCTTGTATCTGGACGGCGGCTTTGAGGTGGCGCGCAATTTCATTATGCCCTTTATCACCGAGGGCAAGACCGCCGAGGAGGACTACAAGACCCGCCTGCAGGAGGTCGTGCAGCAAAGCCCCGATGCCGCGCTGCGCTATGAGGTCGTGGACGAAACCGGTCCCGACCACGACAAAAAGTTTACCGTCAGCGTGTGGCGCAACGGCACGCATCTGGCGGACGGCATCGGTCGCAGCAAAAAGGCGGCCGAGCAGAACGCCGCCAAAAAAGCGCTGGAAAAGCTCAAGCAGGGGTAAGGCAGCGCCCGCCCCACTCAATCAGAAAGGTTTACTGAATGCGCCTTAAAGAACTGGAAATACAAGGCTTTAAATCTTTCCCGGATCGCACCAAAATCACCATCGGCACCGGCATCACCGGCGTGGTGGGTCCCAACGGTTCGGGCAAGTCCAATATATCTGACTCCATCCGCTGGGTGCTGGGCGAAACCAGCTCCAAGCAGCTGCGCGGCAGCGGCAAGATGGAGGACGTCATCTTCGGCGGCACCCAGACCCGCGGCGCTATGGGCTATGCCAGCGTGGCGCTGACCATTGACAACAGCGACCACGGGCTGGATATGGACGCCGACGAGGTCACCATCGGGCGCCGCTATTACCGCAGCGGCGAGAGCGAATATTCCATCAACGGGCAGAGCGTCCGTTTGAAGGACGTCTATGAATTGCTGCTGGATACGGGTTTAGGACGCGACGGCTACGCCATCGTCAGCCAAGGTCGCATTGCCGAAATTGTCGGCGCAAAATCCTCGGAGCGGCGCGAAATTTTTGAGGAAGCCTCCGGCATTGCCAAATACCGCTACCGCAAAAACGAGGCCGAGCGCCGTCTGGCGGCTGCCGAGGGCAATCTGGAACGGTTGCGCGACATTCTGGGCGAGCTGGAAAAGCGCGTCGGTCCCTTAAAGCGCGACAGCGAAAAAGCCCAGCAGTTTCTGCAGCTTTCCGAAAAGCGCAAAACGCTGGAAATTACTTTGTGGGTCGATGCCATCCGCCGCGCCAACGAAACGCTGCGCGACCAGCAGCGCAAGTACGAGGCAGCCCAGGCAGACTATGACCGCCTGAGCCGCCAGCTGGATGCGTTTGACGAAAAAAGCGCGTCCCTGCGCGAGGAAACACAGCGCCTGATGCTGGATATCGAGCAGGCGAACGCCGATATCCGCACCGTGACCGAGCAGAACGCGGGCAGCGAAAGTGAGATCGCCGTCTTGAAAAACGAGAGCGAACACAGCCGCTTCCGCATTGACGAAGCGTCGGCGGAGCTGCAGCGTGCCGGGCAGGGCAGACAAGCCATCGAGCAGGAAACCGCCGCCCACCGCGCTGCCATCGACACCCTGCGCACCGCTATGGACGAGCTGGACAAGGGCGTTGCCGCCCTGCGGGACGAGCTGCACGCGCTGGAAGAAAAGGCGCTGCAAAGCGGGCAGCGCCGCGACGTTGTGGACGCGGCTATGGCGCGTTTGCAGGACGCCGCCACCGCCGCCAAGGTCAAGGCTGCCGCCGCGCAGTCTGCCGGGGCTGCCGCCGCCGAGCGCCTGACCGATGCCCGGACCCGGCGCGGAGAACTGGACGCCGAAATGGCGCAGACCGAGGAACAAAAAGCCCGCGCCGCCCGCCGCGTCAAGGACGCCGAGGAGGCAGTGACCCGCAACGACAACATCAAGGCGGGCTTAAAGCTCAAGCTGGACAGCCGCCGCCGCCAACAGGCAGAGGCTGCCGAAGCGCTGCAAAAAGCGGACAAAGAGCGCTCCAACGCCGCCCAGCGCATCCATATCCTGGAGGATTTGGAGCGCAATATGGACGGCTACCAGCAGAGCGTCAAGGCAGTTATGCGTGCCGCCGCCGGTCGCCGTCTGCGCGGCGTGGTGGGTCCCGTGGCGGGCATCCTGACCGTGCAAAAGGGCTATGAGATCGCCATTGAAACCGCCCTCGGCTTTGCTTTGCAGAACATCGTGGTCGAGGATCAGGGCTGCGCCCGCGCTGCCATCGCCTTTTTGAAGGACGAGCGCGCCGGACGCGCAACCTTCCTGCCGCTGGACACCGTGCAGGGTTCCCGCTTTACGGGACGCCTTTCCGGCACGGCGGAGGTTGCCGCCGATCTGGTCAAGACAGAAGCAAAATACCAACATATTATCGACAATTTACTGGGACGCATCATCGTGGTCGAGGACTTGACCGAAGCGTCCGCCGTGGCGCGCGACCTCGGCTACCGCAACCGCATCGTCACGCTGGACGGGCAGGTCATCAACGCGGGCGGCTCCTTCACCGGCGGCTCGACCGCCCGCAGCGTCGGCGTTTTCAGCCGCAAGCAGGAGCTGGACGAGCTGCGCAAGCGGCTGACCAAGCTGGATGAAGCCCACGCCGCCGCCGAAAAGGAGCTGGCTGCCCGCAAGGCGGAAGCCGACAATCTGGCTGCCCAGCTGAACGGCGCCGAAGCGGAGGGGATGACCGCCGCGTCCGAGCGTCTGCGCGCCGGGCTGGACCTTGACCGCCTGACCGCTGCCGCCGCCCAGCTTGCCGAAAACGCCCGCGCACTGGAGGAGGAAATCGCCGCCCAGACCGCCGCCCAAACGGCAAGCGCCGCCACTGAAGCCGAAGCGCAGAGCGCCCGGCTGCAGGCGGAAACCGAGCTGGCTGCCTACGCTGCCGAACTGGCGGAATTGGGCGAGAGCGCCGGCAGCCTGACCGCCGAGCGCCAGCGCATCAGCGACGAACTGGCAGAAAAGCAGATGCAGCGCCTTGCCGACGAAAAAGACGTCGGTCTGCACGAGGCTGCGCTGGAAGGGCTGCAAAGCCGTACCGGCGAAGCGGAAGCCCGCGCCCGCGAGCTGAACGCCGCCATCGAAGCCGCCAAGGCAAAAATCGAGGCAAACGAGTACAAGATTGCCGAGATCGAGCGCCTGCGCGGCGAAAATCTGCAAAAAATCGCAGCGGCAGAGCAGCTGATCCGCACCGCCAACGCCACCCGTATGGAAAAGGAAGCCGAGTCTGCCCGCCTTGCGCAGGAAAACCGCAGCCTGACCGATGAGCGCGAGCGTATGAGCGGCGAAATGGCACGCCTTGCCGAGCGCCGCACTGCCGCCGAAACCGAGCTGAACGATACCAACGCCCGCCTGTGGGACGAGTACCAGCTGACCGAATCCGAGGCGCGCGCCCTTTGTGTGGAGTTTGACACACTGACCGAGCTGCGCCGCCAAGTGACGGAGGTACGTGGAAAAATCCGTGCCTTGGGCAATGTCAACGTCGGCGCCATCGACGAATACAAGGAGGTCAAGGAACGTTACGACTTCCTGAAAGCGCAGGTCACCGATGTCGAAAAGGCAAAGAGCGAATTGACCAAGATGATCGCCGAGCTTTGCAGCGAAATGCAGGAGCTGTTCACCACCAGCTTTAAGGAGATCAACCGCCATTTCGGGCTGATTTTCCGCGAGCTGTTCGGCGGCGGTCACGCCAAATTGTATCTTTCAGACGAGGAAAACGTGCTGGAATCCGGCATTGAAATCGAGGTTTCGCCGCCCGGCAAGGTCATTAAAAATCTGAGCGCCCTCTCCGGCGGCGAACAGGCATTGGTCGCTATATCGATTTATTTTGCCATTCTCAACGTAAACCCGGCGCCGTTTTGTATTCTGGACGAAATTGAAGCGGCACTGGACGATGTAAACGTCAACCGCTATGCCCAGTACCTGCGCCGTATGACCGAGAACACGCAGTTCATCGTCATCACCCACCGCCGCGGCACCATGGAAGCTGCCGACGTGCTGTACGGCGTCACCATGCAGGAGGACGGCGTTTCCAAGATCTTGCGCCTTGACCTCGAAAACGTCAGCGCGGATTTGATTTCGTAAAATGAGGAGGCTTTTTTGTGGGCTTTTTTGATTTTTTGAAGCATGATATTTCCGAGGAGGAATTTCAAAGACAGCAAAAAATGCAGCGCGGTCTGGAAAAAACCCGCACGGGCTTTTTTCAGAACATCGTCAACACCCTGACCCATGCGGAAATTGACGATGATCTGTACAATGAGTTGGAGGAACAGCTGATTCTGGCGGACGTCGGTCCCGCCTGCGCCGTGCGTCTGGTGGACGAGCTGCGTGACGAGGTGCAGGAAAACCACCTCAAAACCGGGCAGGAGGCGCTGGACGCCCTGCGCGCACTGATTTGCCGCGAGATCACCCCCCGCTACCCGCTGGAGCTGGACGGCAAGCCCGCCGTGATTCTGGTCATCGGCGTAAACGGCGTGGGCAAAACCACCACCATCGCCAAGCTGGCAGCTCTGTACAAAAACCGGGGGCGCCGGGTCATGCTGGCTGCGGGCGATACCTTCCGCGCCGCCGCCAGTGAGCAGCTGGAGCTGTGGGCAAACCGCGCCGAAGTGCCGCTGGTGCAGGCAGGGCAGGGGGCGGACCCCGCCGCCGTCATCTTTGACGCCGTCAAAAGCGCCACTGCCAAGGGCTATGATATGGTCATTGCCGACACGGCGGGACGCCTGCACAACAAAAAGGGCTTGATGGACGAGCTTGCCAAAATTTCCCGCAGTGTCAAAAAGGCAAGCCCCGAAGCCAGCCTGGAGGTGCTGCTGGTGCTGGATGCCATCACCGGGCAGAACGCCATCAGCCAGGCCGAGGAATTTGTCAAGGCTGCCGGTGCCACCGGCGTGGTGCTGACCAAGCTGGACGGCACCCCCAAGGGCGGCTGTGTGATCAGCGTGTGGGAAAATCTGGGTCTGCCCATCCGGTTTATCGGCGTGGGCGAGCAGATCGACGATTTGATGGAATTTGATGCCGAAAGCTTTGTGCAGTCCCTGCTGCCGGGTCTGCCCGAGCGCGACCCCCAAACCAAGGAGGAAACCCTGTGATTATCTGTGCTGCCAGCAACAACCAAGGAAAACTCAAGGAACTGCGCCGTATTCTGGAGCGTATGGGGCATACTGTCAAGAGCCTGCGTGAGCTGGGCATTGACATCGACCCCGAGGAAACCGGCACCACCTTTGCCGAAAACGCCCGCATCAAAGCGGAAGCCTTCTGCAAGGCAAGCGGTCTGCCCACGGTGGCGGACGATTCGGGCTTGTGCGTGGATGCGCTGCAGGGAGCGCCCGGCGTGTACAGCGCCCGCTACGCCGGACACCACGGCGACGATGACGCCAACAACCAAAAGCTGCTGGGCGAAATGCGGGACATCCCCGCCGAAAAACGCACCGGGCAGTTTGTTTCGGCAGTATGCTTTATGCTGCCCAACGGGCAGGCGCTGACCTGTATGGGCAGCTGCCCCGGTCATATTGCCGCCGGGCTGCAAAACGGCGATTACGGCTTTGGCTACGACCCGCTGTTTATTCCCGATGCCTGCGGCTTGGCAAACGGCGCAACCCGCCCCAACACCGAAAACCGCAGCTATGCCCAGCTGACCCCCGACGAAAAGGACGCCATCAGCCACCGCGGACGCGCTTTAGAGGAGCTGGAACGCCGCCTGCCGGAATTTTTGCGTCAGAACGAACGATAAGGAGAGTATTTATGGCACTTACCAGCAAACAGCGCGCTGCCCTGCGCGGCGCCGCCAACACGATGGAACCCGTTTACCAGATCGGCAAGGGCGAAATTGACGAAACCCTCGTCAAGGGCATTGCCGATTGCCTCGCCGCCCGCGAGTTGATTAAGGTCAAGGTTCTGGACAACAGCGAGTATTCCGCCCGCGAGGCTGCCGACATCCTGTGCGAGAAGATCGGCTGCGAGTGCGTGCAGGTCATCGGGCGCAAGTTCGTGCTGTTCCAGCAGAAAAAGAAAGAGAGCGCCTACACCGCGCTGCTGGCAAAATGAAAATTTTACTGTTCGGCGGCACCTTTGACCCGCCGCATAAGGGGCATATGAACAACCTTCAGGCGGCGATGGACTGCGTGCAGCCTGACAAGGTCATTGTGATGCCCGCCGGCATCCCGCCCCACAAAAAAGCCAGCACCACCGACGCCGCGCTGCGCCTTGCTATGTGCGCGTGCTTTACGGCACTTTCGCCCAAGGTCGAGGTGTCGGATTGGGAGGTTCGGCAGGGGGGACGCAATTACTCGATCAACACGGTCGAGATGCTCCACAGCCGCTACCCCGCCGACAGCCTGTTTATGTGCGTGGGCAGCGATATGCTGCTGAGCTTTACCCGCTGGTACCGCTGGCAGGATATCCTGCGTATGACCGCGCTCGTGGTCGAAAGCCGCGAAGAAGGCGATGCTGCCGCCCTGCACGCCGCTGCCGAGGAGCTGCGCCGTCAGGGCGCTACGGTGCTGCTGGCACAGGCGCAGGCGTTCCCCTGCGCATCCAGCGACATCCGCAGCGGGCGCGTACCCCGCAGCCGTTGGGAGGAGGTATTGCCGCCCAATGTTATACAGATTGTAAAGGATAACGGTTTGTATACCTGTGACGCCGACAAAAACGGGTAAGAGTGCCCGTTTTAAGGAAAGTTTTCCTTGAAAGAAGGTCAACAAAACACTATGACAGTTGAGCAAGCAAAAAAGATCGTGAAGCCGCTTTTGGGCGAAAAACGCTGGACACACACCAAAAATGTAAAAAAAATGGCGGTGCAATTGGCGCGGCGCTGGGGCTGCGACGAAGAAAAAGCCGCTGTAGCGGCAATTTTGCACGACAGCGCCAAGGAATTGCCCAAAGAGCAGTTGTTGCAGATTTTTGCAGACAATGCTATAATAGCATTAGATGCACCCAAACGCCCCGCACCGGTGTGGCACGGCATGGCCGCCGCCATTCTGGCACAGACACGCTGGGGCGTGCAGGACGAGGAAATTTTGTCTGCCATTCGCTGCCATACTACCGGTAAGCCCGGTATGAGCCTGCTGGATAAAATCCTGTATTTGGCGGATATGACCAGCGCCGAGCGCGACTGGCCCGGGGTAGATGCACTGCGCAGCCTGCAAATGCAGGATCTTGACGCGGCACTTTGCCTTGCCCTGAAGCAGAGCATCGACTTTGTAAACAAAAAGGGCGGCACGCTGGATCCCGAAAGTGTGGCTGCCTATGAATATGCCAGACAACATCAGCAACCCCCAACGTCAAAATAGGGAGGATAACGCCATGAGCGAACCGCGCAAGCTTCATACCGAGAGCGCATACGGTGCCTCACAGGATCAGTACGAAAAAGCTCGCCGCCTTGCGCAGCAGCAGGCTGCCCAGAATGCCCGCCGCCGTATCCAGCGCCCCGTGCAGCCGGTACAGGGGCGGCAGATCAACCAGCACCCCGCCGCGCAGCCTGCCGCACCCCAGCCGGAGGGACACACCCCCCAGCCCGCTGCCGCGCAGCCTGTGCCGCAGCCCGTTGTGCAGGAGCCGACCCCCCAGCCCATCGAGGAACCGCAGGAGCCTAAGCCCCTGACCCGCGCCCAGCGCCAGGCTATGGCATTGCGCGCCGATTACGAGCGCAAGTACGGTGCCAACGCAGTTACCAATACCCAGCGCATTGAACCGCAGCCCGCCCCGCGCCCGGTGCGCCCTGTCGCGTCGCAGCCCGCAGCCGCCCAACCGGCGGCACGCCCCGCTGCGGCACAGCCCGCCGGGCAGGAACACCGCCGCATTGTCCGCCCCGGGACAGCCGCCGCGCAGCCAGCGCGCCCGGCACAGGGGCAGGCAGGCACCCGCACCATCAACCGCACCCCGCGCCCCGCTGCAGCACAGCCCACGCAGCCCGCGCAGCCCGCAAAGGCTGCGCCCCGTCCCGCCCAGAATGCGATGTTTGACTATGACGCCGTGGTGAGCAGTGCTCCCCATAAGCCGCACAAGAGCATTGAGCTGGAGCAGGACGCCCCCCGGCGCACCGGCGCGGGCGGCAAGCCGCCGCGCAAGCCCGGCAGCAGCCCGCAGGGCAGCGGCAAGGGCAAAAAGCCCAAGAAAAAGAAAAAGGGCAGCTGGTGGAAGACCCTGCTCATCGTTGTGCTGGTGCTGGCAATCATCTTCGGCGGCGCATTTGCCATCATCAGCAGTGCGCTGAAGCCCAACGGCGGCATCAACGGCACGATCATCAGTTCCATCGTCAACACGCCCAAGGCGTACCAAGGCAAGGAGTTCAACCTGCTGGTCGTGGGCATTGACCGCTCGTCCGAGGAAAATTCGGGTTCCTCCGACGGCGTCAACGACGGTATGACCGATATGATCATGTGGCTGCACTTTGACAACGAAAACCAAAGTGTCAGTATGCTGCAGATCCCCCGCAACATTATGGTCACGACCGACCGCAGCGTTTCCAGCAACTACCAGATCAACGCCGTTGCCAAAACCCAGGGCAACAGCGGCTACAACAATATTGACGCACTGGCGCAGCTTTTGTATGACCAGTTCAAGCTGGAATGCGACGGCTATATCAGCATCCGTCTGGAAGCCCTCAGCGAGCTGATCGACATCTTAGGCGGCATTGACGTCAACGTACCCGAAGAAATCGACTACCGCAATGTGGAGGGCGGCGGCAACAGCTACCTGCCCGCCGGCTATCAGCGCCTGACCGGTGCCCAGGCCGAGTTTTTCCTGCGCGCGCGCAAAACCTACAACACCAGCGACCTCAAGCGCCTGGAGGTGCAGCGGTATTTCTACTCGGCGCTGTTCGCCCGCCTGCGCAGTATGACGGTGGTCGACATCGCCCGTATGCTGCCCTTTATGCTGACCTATGTGGAAACCGACCTCAGTGTTTCCGAGCTGGTCAGCGTGGCGGTCAGTATGCTGAAGATCCATAGCGACAAAATCTGTCTGGCGCGTGTGCCTGTGTATATGGGTGATACGCTTAAGTGGCCGCTGAATGTGGAGAAGCCCAACAGCGTTGTTGTGGTCGCCAAGCAGGAAACCGCCGACGTGCTGAACCAGTATTTCCGCGCGGCAGACCGTCAGGTCGATGCGTCGGAGCTGAACGTCTGCCAGGCGCTGGACACCAGCGGTATGGCACCGCAGGACGCTGCTGTCAAGGTGATGAACGACCTGAACAAGGAGGTCCTTGACGCACAGCAGAACAACAACCATATTTCGGAAGGGGACACCGGCACCGATATCTACGAGGTCGTGCCGGACAGCGAACCCGCATCCGAAACCACCGACGGCGACAGCACCGCTGAACCCGCCGCATAAGGAGAGCATCTATGCAAAGCAAGGAAATTGCCATCCGTCTGGCGCGTGCGCTGGACTCGAAAAAGGCGCTGAACGTCCGCATTCTGGCGGTTGAGGCGCTGACCACCGTGACCGAGTATTTTGTCATTGCCACCGGCACCTCCACCACCCATGTGGGCGCGTTGGCGGACGAAGCGGAGTTCCAGCTGGGGCAGCAGGGCGTACCCGCCCTGCGCACCGAGGGACATGACGGCAAGCGCTGGGTGCTGCTGGATTACGGCTGCGTCATTGTCCATGTCTTTACGCAGGAAGCCCACGATTACTACGACTTGGAGCATCTGTGGGCGGACGCCAAGGCAATTCCGGCATCGGAGTGGCTGCCGGAGGAAAAAGCCGCACAGCAGGGCTGACGGCAAAAATCAAACATTCCAAACATTCGGGGAGAAAAGAGAAGTTATGAAGTACGATTTTCAACAAGTTGAAGCCAAATGGCAAAAGGTCTGGAAGGACGAAAACACCTTCCATGCCGAAATCGACCACACCAAGCCAAAATTCTATGCGCTGGTCGAGTTCCCGTATCCTTCCGCCGCCGGTCTGCACGTCGGTCACCCCCGCAGCTACACCGCGCTGGACATCGTGGCGCGCAAAAAGCGCCAGTGCGGCTACAACGTGCTGTACCCCATGGGGTGGGATGCCTTCGGTCTGCCGACCGAGAACTTTGCCCTGAAAAACCACATCAACCCGGAAATCGTGACCGCCAAGAACGTAGCCCGCTTCAAAAGCCAGCTGCAGGCACTGGGTCTGAGCTTTGACTGGGACCGCGAGGTCAACACCACCGACCCCGAATACTACAAGTGGACGCAGTGGATTTTTATACAGCTGTTCAAAAAAGGACTTGCCTACAAAAAGGAAACCACCGTCAACTACTGCACCGGCTGCAAGGTCGTTCTGGCGAACGAGGAAGTCGTCAACGGCGTGTGCGAGCGCTGCGGCAGCCCCGTTGTGCAGAAGAACAAGAGCCAGTGGATGCTGAAAATCACCGCCTACGCCGACCGCCTGATCGACGATCTGGACGAGGTGGACTACATTGACCGCGTCAAGACCCAGCAGCGCAACTGGATCGGGCGCAGCCACGGTGCCGAGATCAACTTTGACACCACCTGCGGCGATGTGCTGACCGTCTACACCACCCGCGCCGACACGCTGTTCGGCTGCACCTATATGGTCATCAGCCCCGAACACGCCTTTATCCGGAAGTGGACCGAGGCCGGTCTGATCGAAAACGCCGCCGAGGTCGCCGCCTATCAGGAGGAAGCCGCCCGCAAGTCCGACTTCGAGCGCACCGAGCTGAACAAGGACAAGACCGGCGTCGTCATCAAGGGCGTGCAGGCAATCAACCCCGCCAACGGCAAGCAGGTGCCGATCTTTGTTTCCGACTACGTTCTGGCAACCTACGGCACCGGTGCCATTATGGCGGTGCCTGCCCACGACACCCGCGACTGGGCGTTTGCCAAAAAGTTCGGTATGCCCATTGTCGAGGTCGTCAAGGGTACCGTACCCAGCGACTTGGACAAAGAAGCCTTTACCGACGTTGCCACCGGCACGCTGGTCAACTCCGACTTCCTGAACGGCCTTTCCGTGGAGGACGCCAAAGCCAAGATGTACGCCTGGCTGGAGGAAAACGGCAAGGGTCACAAGCAGGTCAACTTCAAGCTGCGCGACTGGGTGTTCAGCCGTCAGCGCTACTGGGGCGAGCCGATCCCCATGGTCAACTGCCCCAAGTGCGGCTGGGTACCCCTGCCCGAAAGCGAGCTGCCCCTGCGCCTGCCGGAAATCAAGGACTTTGAGCCGGGCGAAAACGGCGAAAGCCCGCTGGCACGCCACACCGAGTGGGTCAACACCACCTGCCCGTGCTGCGGCGGCGAAGCAAAGCGCGAAACCGACACCATGCCCCAGTGGGCTGGTTCCAGCTGGTATTTCCTGCGCTACTGCGATCCCCACAACCACGACGCCCTTGCCAGCAAGGAGGCGCTGGAATACTGGAGCCCCGTGGACTGGTACAACGGCGGTATGGAGCATACCACCCTGCACCTGCTGTACAGCCGTTTCTGGCATAAATTCCTGTACGACCTCGGCGTAGTGCCTACCAAGGAGCCGTACCAGAAGCGTACCTCCCACGGTATGATCTTGGGTCTGAACCCCCACGCCTACGAAAACCAGCCCGAGGCGGAGCGCAAGCGCCTGCTGGCAGAGTACGGCGATGAAAAGGCTGCCCGCGCCGCGCTGGTCAACAAATACGGCGAAATGGCAGAGCATCCCATTGTCAAGATGTCCAAGTCTTTGGGCAACGTGGTCAACCCCGACGATGTTGTGGCAGAGTACGGCGCCGACACCCTGCGTATGTATGAGATGTTCATCGGCGACTTTGAAAAGGCCGCCCCGTGGAACACCTCCTCCATCAAGGGCTGCAAGCGCTTCTTGGATAAGATCTGGTCGATGAGCGAAAAGCTGATCGACGGCGAGGGCGTGCGCCCCGAGCTGGAAGCCGTTGCCAACCGTACCATCAAGAAGGTAGGGGAGGACATCGACGCGCTGAAGGCGAACACCGCCATTGCCCAGCTGATGATCTACGTCAACGCCCTGAGCGATAAGGGCGGCGCCACCAAGGCAGAGTACGAGATTTTGCTGCAGCTGCTGAACCCCTTTGCCCCGCATATGACCGAGGAGTTGTGGCAGCAGCTGGGTCACACCGAGCAGCTGGCGTACTATCCGTGGCCGGTCTACGACGAAGCCAAATGTGTCGAGCAGACCATTGAGATCGCCGTGCAGGTCAACGGTAAGGTCAAGGCGCGCATTATGGTGCCTGCCGCCATCGAGAGTGCCGACGCCATCGCCCGCGCCAAGCAGGAGCCTGCCGTTGCCGAGGCTATGGCGGGCAAGACCGTTGCCAAGGAAATTTACGTCAAGGGCAAGCTGGTCAACATCGCCGTCAAGGGCTGATATCTAAAAAATGCAACAGCCACGGAATTTTCCGTGGCTGTTTTTGTGTGAAAAACGATAGGGAATACGGCAAAAGCCGCCAAACCGGGCGGCTTCAGGCTGTTGAAAAGTTCTTGTAGTATCGTGGTAATTCCAAAACTTTACTTTTCGTTTTAATGGACTAGTAGGGGGCGAGCATTGCTCGCCCGTGCCCGTTTGCCTTATAAGAAAACCGTCCCGGAAAGCGCGATGCTGCGCCAAGTTGGCGGGCGACCCATGGTCGCCCCTACACATTCAACAAACCAAGAATGCGCTTTTTGTTACATTTTGTGGTCGGCAAACAGGGGGTCGTCCTGCCACGGCACAACGTGTCCGGCGGCGCGGGTGGCGTTCATATCAATGATGCGCTGGTTGCTGCTGCCGCGGAACCGCAGGCTGATATCGTGCTGATCCTGCACAAAATCGCCGTCCACCAGCACGTCAATATACTGCAAAAGCTCGTCGGTCACCTCGCACCGCCCTGGGCCGGGCTGCAAAATATCGCGCTCATAGGTATTGCCGGTGTAGCACCAGATGGTCTTGTGGGGGTACAGCGCCTTTACGCTTTTTACAAAGGGCAGCAGGGCGCGCTGGTTTTCCGGCTCCAGCGGCTCGCCCCCCAGCAGGGACAGACCGTTGATGTAATTCGGCTCCAGACTTTGCAGAATTTCGTTGCGCACCTCCTTGGTAAAGGGCGCACCGTAGTTGAAATCCCACGCCACGGCGTTGAAGCAGTTGGGGCAGTGGCGGCGGCAGCCTGAAACAAACAGGCTGGTGCGCACTCCCTCCCCGTTGGCAATATCACAATATTTAATGGTAGCGTAATTCATAACAGCAGGTTCTCCTTAACGGGGGCGGCAGCCACTATATCTTGTATAAAAAGCGGCAAAACCCCCAAACTCTGTACATAGTATAGCAGGGTCGCCGCGGTTATGCAAGCCCCGGCACGGCAGGGATGTTGCGATTTTACACGCTGCATCGCATTTTTGCATAAAACTGCTCAAAATACACAAAAAAACGCGGCATTTTTCGGCACCCGTCTTTTTGCACGATACTGCGATGAAAATGCAATATTTTGCGGATTTACGCATTTTGACCACAAGATATTGTGGTTTTGCCTATTGACTTTCCCTTGGCGGTGCGGTATGATAAGGATGCTCGCAAATGCGGCGTTATACATTGCAAATTGTTATACGATATGTATTAAACAACCTGCTATCATCATTTTTTAAGGGGATTCGGTATGAAAATCATCAAGCGCAACGGCAGCGAAGCCGTATTCGACATTACCAAAATTATTGCGGCGATCACCAAGGCCAACAACGTTGTAGCAGAAAACCAGCGCTTGACCAAGGAGCAGGTCATTGATATCTCGGACAAGGTGCAGAAAATCTGCCTGAAGCGCGGTCACGCGATGAACGTTGAGGAAATTCAGGACCTTGTCGAAAACGCCATTATGGAAACCGGCGCCCACGAGGTAGCGCGCAAGTACATCACCTACCGCTATGTGCAAAGCCTCAAGCGCACCCACAACACCACGGACGACAAAATTCTCTCGCTGATCGAGTGCAACAACGAGGAAGTCAAGCAGGAAAACTCCAACAAAAACCCCACCGTCAACAGCGTCCAGCGCGACTATATGGCGGGTGAGGTCAGCAAGGACCTGACCATGCGTATGCTGCTGCCGCAGGAGGTCGTCAAGGCGCACGAGGAGGGCATCATCCACTTCCACGATGCCGACTACTACGCCCAGCATATGCACAACTGCGATCTTGTCAACCTGGAGGATATGCTGCAAAACGGCACGGTAATTTCCGGCACTTTGATCGAGAAGCCGCATTCCTTCTCCACCGCCTGCAACATTGCCACCCAGATCATTGCACAGGTCGCCTCCAGCCAGTACGGCGGTCAGAGCATCAGCCTGACCCATCTGGCACCCTTTGTGGATGTCAGCCGCAAAAAGATCCGCCGCGATGTCGAAGCGGAGCTGGCAGACCTCGGCATCAACCCCGGTGAGGAAAAGGTTTCCGAAATTGTGGAAAAGCGCCTGCGCGAGGAGATCAAGCGCGGTGTGCAGACCATCCAGTATCAGGTCGTCACGCTGATGACCACCAACGGTCAGGCACCGTTCATCACGGTCTTTATGTATCTGAACGAGGCAGGGGACAACCTGCGCCTGAAATCCGACCTTGCCATCATCATTGAGGAAATGCTGCGCCAGCGCTATCAGGGCGTCAAGAACGAGGCGGGCGTCTGGATCACCCCTGCGTTCCCCAAGCTGATTTATGTGCTGGAGGATGACAACGTCTACGAGGGGCAGCCCTACTTCTATCTGACCAAGCTGGCAGCCAAATGCACCGCCAAGCGCATGGTGCCGGACTACATCAGCGAAAAGAAGATGAAGGAGTACAAGGTTGACAAAAACGGCGAGGGTCACTGCTACACCTGCATGGGCTGCCGCAGCTTCCTGACCCCCTATGTGGACGAAAACGGCAAGCCGAAGTATTACGGGCGCTTCAATCAGGGCGTTGTGACCATCAACCTGGTGGACGTGGCGCTGTCCAGCGGCGGCGACTTTGATAAATTCTGGAAAATCTTTGACGAGCGTCTGGAGCTGTGCCACAAGGCGCTGATGTGCCGCCACAACCGCCTGAAGGGTACGCTGAGCGATGCCGCGCCCATCCTGTGGCAGTACGGTGCGCTGGCGCGCCTTGGCAAGGGCGAAACCATCGACAAACTGCTGTACGGCGGCTACTCCACCATCAGCCTTGGCTATGCGGGCCTGTACGAGTGCTGCAAGTATATGACCGGCAAGAGCCACACCGACCCCGCCGCCAAGCCCTTTGCGCTGAACGTGATGCAGCATATGAACGATGCCTGCGCGCGCTGGAAGCAGCAGCACAACATTGATTTCAGCCTGTACGGCACCCCGCTGGAATCCACCACCTACAAGTTTGCCAAGTGCCTGCAAAAGCGCTTTGGCGTGGTACCCGGCATCACCGACCGCAATTATATCACCAACTCCTACCACGTCCATGTTTCCGAGAAGATCGACGCCTTCACCAAGCTCAAGTTTGAGAGCGAGTTCCAGAAGCTTTCTCCGGGCGGTGCCATCAGCTATGTCGAGGTCCCCAATATGCAGGACAACCTCGAAGCGGTCATCAAGGTCATGCAGTTCATCTACGACAACATTATGTATGCCGAGCTGAACACCAAGAGCGACTACTGCCAGGTCTGCGGCTATGACGGCGAGATCAGCATTGTGCAGGAGGACGGCAAGCTGATCTGGGAATGCCCCAAGTGCCACAACCGTGACCAGAACAAGCTCAATGTTGCCCGCCGCACCTGCGGTTACATCGGCACCCAGTTCTGGAATCAGGGGCGCACCGCCGAAATCAAGGACCGCGTGCTGCACCTGTAAGCATTGACAAAATCCGCGTTTTGTGCTTAAATTACACTATACGCGAATGAAGAAAAACACCCACCGCCCGGCGCGAATTTCCCCTTCGCGCCGGGCGGTTCTTAGAATAGGGAGGTCTACTATGGCAGACGAAAAACGCAAACGCATTCTCTCGGGCATTCAGCCCACCGGCACGCCCACCTTGGGCAACTATATCGGTGCCGTGCGCAATTGGGCGCTGCTGCAATCGGACTACGACTGCCTGTATATGGTGGCGGATCTGCACTCACTGACTGTGCGCCAGAACCCCGCCGAGCTGCGCCGCCGCACCCGCGAGCTGTCCGCCCTGCTGCTGGCGGTGGGCATTGACCCCAAGGAACACGTCCTGTTTGTGCAAAGCCATGTACCCGCCCACACCCAGCTGTCTTGGGTGCTGGCGTGCAACACCCAGTTCGGCGAGTTGTCCCGTATGACCCAGTTCAAGGACAAAAGCGCCAAGCACCCCGACAACGTCAACGGCGGTCTGTTTACCTACCCCGTCCTGATGGCTGCCGACATTCTGATCTACAACGCCGACCTCGTACCCGTGGGGCAGGATCAGACCCAGCATCTGGAGATCGCCCGCGACATCGCCGGACGCTTCAACAACATCTACGGTGACACCTTCACCCTGCCGGAGGGCTATGTCCCTGCCAGCGGTGCCAAAATTATGTCGCTGGCGGAGCCTGCCAAGAAGATGAGCAAGTCCGACACCAACGTCAACTCCTTCATCCTGATGACCGATGACAAGGACACCATCATCCGCAAGTGCAAGCGCGCCGTCACCGACTCGGACGGCTGCGTGCGCTTTGACCGCGAGCAGAAGCCCGGTGTATCCAACCTGATGACGATCTACGGCACCTTTACCGGCAAGTCCATGGACGAGATCGCCGCCGAGTTTGAGGGCAAGGGCTACGGCGACTTCAAGCTGGCTGTGGCAGAGGTCACCGCCGATGCGCTGACCCCCGTGCAGGCAGAGTACGGGCGCATTCTGGCAGACAAGACGTATGTCGATGCGGTGCTGAAATCCGGTGCCGAGCGCGCCGCCCACCTTGCCGACCGCACGGTCAGCAAGGTGTACCGCAAGGTGGGGCTTCTGCAGCTGGACAAGTAAGCAGAACTGCCAAAATTTTACTTGACAAAACGGCGCTGAACCGTTATAATAATTCAGTTAGTGCGGCTCCATACGGGCCGCACATCTTTTAGGCGATACCGCATAATTCTAAGTGCCGATACGGCGGGCGAGGTGCGGTGTTGCCTTTACTATTACTTTGTTAGGAGAATCTGCTATGGCGAAAGAAGTCGTTGTTACCCGTGCGGGTTATGATAAGCTGGTTAAGGAACTCGAGGATCTGCGTACTGTCAAACGTAAAGAGGTCGCGGACAAAATCAAGGTGGCACGCGGCTACGGCGACTTGAGCGAGAACGCCGAGTATGACGCCGCCAAGGAGGAGCAGGCTTCCGTGGAGGCACGCATCGCCGATCTGGAAGCCACCCTCAAGCTCGCCCGCATTATGGACGAGAGCGAGCTGAGCGCCGACACCATCTCCATCGGTATGCATGTTACCATCCAGGAGGAGGGCGAGGACGCCGAGGAATATGACATCACCGGCTCTACCGAGGCGGATATGAATTTGAACCGCATCAGCGACGAAAGCCCCGTGGGCGGCGCACTGATCGGTCACAAGGCCGGCGATGAGGTCGATGTCACCCTGCCCAACGGCAGCATCATCACCTACAAGGTGCTGAACGTTTCCCGTTCCAACTAATAAAACACGAAAGGACGATCAAAATGGAGCAGAATAAGCCCCAGACCGAGCAGGATATCAGCCAGCAGGCCGCCGTGCGCCGCCAGAAGCTTGCCGATTTGTGCGAAGCCGGTCGGAACCCCTTTGTCATCACCAAGTATCACCAGGACGCCTACTCTGCCGACCTGAAACAGGAATTTGCCGACCTGCCCGCCGAGGCTGAAACCGGCAAGATCGTTTCTTTGGCGGGTCGTATGATGTCCAAGCGCATTATGGGCAAGGCGAGCTTTGCCCACCTGCGCGATCAGAAGGGGGATATCCAGATCTTCGTCAAGCGCGACCTGCTGGGCGAGGAAGCCTATGCCGCCTTCAAAAAGCTGGATATCGGTGATATCATCGGCGTCAAGGGCGAAGTGTTCCGCACCAAGATGGGCGAGATTTCGGTGCGCATCTGCGAGCTGACCCTGCTGTCCAAGAGCCTGCTGCCCCTGCCCGAAAAATTCCACGGGCTGACCGACCGCGAGGCCCGCTACCGCCAGCGCTACGTTGACCTGATCGTCAACCCCGATGTGCGCCGCGCCTTTGAGGTGCGCAGCAAGTTCATCAAGCATCTCCGCAACTATCTGGACGAGCGCGGCTATATGGAAGTCGAAACCCCCGTGCTGAACACCATCGCCGGCGGTGCAGCCGCCCGCCCGTTCAT
Source organism: Subdoligranulum variabile (assembly GCA_004552305.1). Classification (GTDB taxonomy): domain Bacteria; phylum Bacillota; class Clostridia; order Oscillospirales; family Ruminococcaceae; genus Gemmiger; species Gemmiger variabilis_A. The sequence continues at coordinate 51,613 of SFOX01000003.1, forward strand.
CACCCACCACAACACGCTGGACATTGATATGTACCTGCGCATCGCCACCGAGCTGCCGCTGAAGCGTCTGATCGTCGGCGGCATCGACCGCGTGTACGAGGTGGGACGTATCTTCCGCAACGAGGGTATGGACCCCAAGCACAACCCCGAGTTCACCACCGTGGAGCTGTATCAGGCATACGCCGACTTCCACGATATGATGGACATTGCCGAGGGCGTGCTGTCCAGCGCCGCCAAGGAGATTCTGGGCACCTATGAGATCGAGTGGCTGGGCAACAAGATCGACCTGACCCCCGGCTGGCGCCGTATGACGATGATCGAAGCCGTGCGCGAATATGTGGGCATCGACTTTGACGCCATCACCGATGACGCCGAGGCTGTGGCAGCCGCCAACGCCAAGGGCGTTGAGCTGAACCCCGCCGCCGAGCCGACTTGGGGCAACGCCCTGTATGCCTGCTTTGACCAGAAAGTCGAGGAGCATCTGATCCAGCCCACCTTTATTACGATGTACCCCGTCGAGGTCAGCCCGCTGACCAAGCGCAGCCCCGAGGACCCGCGCCTGACCGAGCGCTTTGAATTCTTTATCAACCACAGTGAGATGGGCAACGCCTACAGCGAGCTGAACGACCCGCTGGATCAGCGCGACCGCTTTGTCAAGCAGGCAGAGCAGCGCGACCGCGGTGACGACGAGGCAGAGATGATCGATGAGGATTTCCTCACCGCCATGGAGTACGGTATGCCCCCGACGGGCGGCATGGGCATCGGCATCGACCGCTGCGTTATGATGCTGACCAACTCCGACTCTATCCGCGACGTCATCCTGTTCCCCACGATGAAGCCGTTGGACACTCCCAAGTCGGAGAAAAAGCCTGAGGAAGTCGGTATCATCGGCGGATCTAAAGGCGCAGTCGAGATCGAGATTAAGGACGAGCCGATTGACTTCTCCCATGTGAAGATTGAGCCGATTTTTGAGGAAATGGTGGACTTTGAAACCTTCGCCAAGTCCGATTTCCGCGCCGTCAAGATTCTGGCGTGCGAGGCTGTGCCCAAGTCCAAGAAGCTGCTGAAGTTCACCTTGGATGACGGCGTGCGCAAGGACCGCGTGATTCTGAGCGGCATCCACGAGTATTACGAGCCGGAGCAGCTGGTCGGCAAGACCGCCATTGCTATCGTCAACCTGCCCCCGCGCAAGATGATGGGCATCGCCTCCGAGGGTATGCTGATTTCCGCTGTGCATGAGGAGGACGGTCACGAGGGATTGAACCTGCTCATGGTGGACAACCACATTCCCGCCGGTGCCAAGCTGTACTAAGCCGCATCGACAGTTTTCGCAAAGGGCTTGACGCGCCCCCTTGTTTTGTACTATAATAAACCAGTCGGGCAATCGCCCGGCTGTAACGAGGTGTTGCGCAGTTGGTAGCGCGCGTGGTTTGGGACCACGAGGCCGCAGGTTCGAGTCCTGTCACCTCGATACAAGACCGCAGATACTTAGGTATCTGCGGTTTTTTGTTTTTGACACAAAAAATGCCCGTCACCCTTTGGGGGCGGCGGGCATAGGATAGAACAGCGGTTATTCCAGATTGCCGGTCAGCAGCATCACGGCGGTCAAGGCGGTCAAAGGGGCGGTTTCGCAGCGCAAAATGCGCGGACCCAGCCCCACGGTCACAGCGCCCGCAGCCTTGGCGGCGGCAGCCTCCTCGGTGGAAAAGCCACCCTCGCTGCCCGTGATGATGGCAATTTTTCGGGCGCAGCCCGGTTTCAGCACCTCGCGCAGCGGGACACCGCCGCCCTCGTAGAAAAACAACACCAGATCGTAGTCTTTCATACAATCGCAGACGGCGTTAAAATCCGGCAGCGGCATACGCACGGTGGGCAGCATGGCACGCCCTGCCTGCTTGGAGGCTTCGGCGGCGATGCGGTTGTAGCGCTCGCACTTGGCATCCTCTTTTTTGGGCGCGGCGATGCAATAGCGGCTGAAAAACGGCACGACCTCGTGAATTCCCAGCTCGACACAGTGGCGGATGACCTCCTCCAGCTTGCCCTGCTTGGGGTAGGCAGCAAACAGCGTGACCTGCACGTCCGGCTCTGCCTTGCTGGGCGCGCCGTCGGTGACGGTGAACTCCACCCGGTCAGAGGCAAGGCGGGTCACCGTGCCGATGTACTCCAGCCCGTCGGGACCGCACAGCACGACCTCCTCGCCCAATTTGGCGCGCATAACGTCCGCCAGATGGTGGGCGTCGCTGCCGGTCAGAGCGGCGCGTCCGTTCGCCAATTCCTTGGTAAAATAGCGATGCGGCATAGCTTACGCCTCTTTCTTTTCGCAGATAATGCACACCCAGCCGCGCTTTTCCTTGACCTGCACAGGCTCCAGCCCGGCGGCACGCAGCCCGGTCAGCACTTCCTCCTTGCGCTCGTCAATAATGCCGCTGGCAATAAAGCGGGCGCCGGGCGCCATCAGCACCGGCACATGGGGCGCCAGCGACAAAATGGCGGCGGCGACAATGTTGGCGGTAATGATGTTGTACTCGCCGCTTGCCTTGTCGGACAAATCGCCCACCAACACGGTAAAGCGGTCATTCACGCCGTTGCGCTCGGCGTTTTCCCCGGCGGTGCGCACGCACATCGGGTCAATGTCCACGCCCTCGGCGACCTTGGCACCCAGCTTCAGCGCGGCAATTGCCAAAATGCCGGAGCCGGTGCCGATATCCAGCATGCGCTCGCCGCCCTGCACCAGCTCGTCCAGCGTTTCCAGACACAGGCTGGTGGTTTCGTGGGTGCCGGTGCCGAACGCCATACCGGGGTCCATCACGATCTTGATACGGTCGGTGTCGTGCTGCTCCCAGCCCGGCACAATGGCAAGGCGGCTGCCGATATCCATCGCGTGGTAGTATTTTTTCCAAGCGTTCTGCCAGTCCTCCTGCTCCACACCGGTGGTGTTCAGCTGGTAGGCAATGCCGCTGGCTTTCAGGCGCTCCTCAAACAGGGGCAGCACCTCGGCGGGGTTTTCATCGGGGGCAAGGTACATATGTACAATGACCACGTCGCGCGGCTTGTCCAGCAGCTCCTGCTCGATCAGATCCACATGGGCGATCTCCCAAGCCTGCTGCTCCAAGTCGCTGTAATCCTCAATATAAATGCCACCGTTGGCGACCATGGTGGCAATGGCTTCCGCCGTGTCGGCATCCCGTTTTGCCACGGTAATGCTGATATCTGTCCATTCCATACGATAGAACCTCCCCATAATAGTACCTTTATTATACAGGAAACTTTTGCATTTTTCAATCAGAAAGGGGAATCTCTATGCAGGTTACGCCGCTCACCTTGCCCGAACTCCGAAATTTGTACGATACAGCGATGGCGCAGGACTTTCCGCCTGCCGAGCGCAAGCCCTTTTCCGCCATGGAAGCCCTGCTGCGGCGCGGCTTTTACGAACCGCTGCTGCTTACCGGCACGGCAGGGGAGCCGCTTGCCTACGCCCTACAGGTCGTTGCGCCGGGCGTTCCCTGCGCATTGATCGACTATTTTGCCGTGCGTGCGGACCTGCGGGGCGGCGGTGTGGGAACCCACGCCCTGCACACACTGCGGCGGCACTACGCGGGCAGGCTGTCCGCCCTGCTGACCGAGTGCGAGCATCCCGCAGAAGCGCCCGATCCCGAAACGGCAAGGCGACGCATCGGGTTTTACCTGCGTGCCGGGGCGCAGAGCGCTGCCATTGAAAGCCGCGTTGCCGGGGTGCGCTATATGGTGCTGGCGCTGCCCTGCCGGGGCGCTTTGCCGGAGGCTGCGGCAGCCGACGCCCTGAGCCGCCTGTACGCCTGTATGAGTCCGCAAAAATACGGACGCGGCAACGTGATATTTTACGGCAACTGAGGGCATACTACCCCCAAAAGGGGGCATTGTGCGTGAAACTAAATCCAAAACAATATGCGGAAATGGTCAAGCGCGCCTCGCCGTCGTCCCCGGTTTGGCGGGACTGCGCGTGGGCGTTCGGAGTAGGGGGCGGCATCTGTGCGCTGGGCGAGGCGCTGCGGCAGCTGTTTTTGCTGTGGTACGATGCCGCGCTTGCCGGGACATTGACCAGCGTCAGCCTGATTTTCCTCTCGACGGCGGTGACGCTGCCCGGCTGGTACCAAAAGCTGGCGGCACACGCGGGCGCGGGTACGCTGGTACCCATCACGGGGTTTGCCAACTCGGTGGTCAGCCCGGCCATTGAGTTCAAGCCTGAGGGCTGGATCACCGGCGTGGGGGCAAAAATTTTCAGCATTGCGGGACCCGTTATTGCCTACGGGACGCTGGCGTCCTTTGTTTGGGGCGTGCTGTACTGGCTGATCGGAAAGGTGGGGTGAGCGATGCCCGCCAGAAAAAAGGATACCCTGTTTTTTGACCGCCCGCCGCTCGTTGCCGCTTGGGCGGCTGCCGGGGGCAAAAAAGAAAGCGAGGGACCGCTTTCTTCGCAGTTTGATTTTTTAACGCAGGATGGCGGATTTTCCGCGCAGGGCTGTACCGATTGGGAGCAGGCGGAAAGCCTTTTACAGCAGCAGGCGGCGGGGCTTTGCCTGCGCAAGGCGGGCGTTGCCCGCAAGGACGTGCAGTTGACCTTTGCCGGGGATCTGCAGGCGCAGTGTACCGCCAGCAACTACACGATGCGCACTCTCGGCACGCCGTTTGCCGGGGTGTACGGGGCGTGTTCCACCATGGCGGAAACCTTGGCGCTTGCTGCCTGCTTTGCCGCCTGCGGGCTGGCACAGCAGGCACTGGCGCTGACCAGCAGCCACTTCTGCACGGCAGAACGTCAATTCCGCACGCCTCTGCCCTACGGTGCCAAGCGCACCCCCACAGCGCAGTGGACAGCCACCGCGGCAGGGGCGTGTCTGGTGCGCGCGCCGGGCGCAGCGGGGGTGCCGGTGCTTTCGGTCACCTTTGGGCGCGTGCAGGACTACGCCGTGCGCGACATCAACAATATGGGCGCTGCCATGATGCCCGCTGCCGCCGACACGTTGCTGCGGTATTTTGATGCTACGGGGGCAAGCCCGCAGGATTTTGATGCGATCTTCACCGGCGATCTGGGGCAGGTGGGCGGCGACCTTCTGCGTGAGCAGATGGACAAGGAGGGGTTGCCGATGCCCAACCACCGCGACTGCGGCTGCCTATTATATAAGGTAGAGGAGCAGAACGTGCAGGCGGGCGGCAGCGGGGCAGGGTGCAGCGCCGCCGTACTGTGCAGCCATATCCTGCCCGGCTTGCAGGCAGGGCAGTACCGCCGCGTGCTGTTTGCGGCGACCGGGGCGCTGATGAGCCAAACGACCTTTTTGCAGGGCGAGAGCATCCCCGGCATCGCCCACTGCATCGAGCTGGGAGGTGCGTTATGAACTACGTCTGGGCGTTTGCGGTGGGCGGTGCCATCTGCGTGGTGGGGCAGCTGCTTATGGACTATACCAAGCTGACCCCGGCGCGTATTCTGACCGGGTATGTGGTGGCGGGCGTGGTGCTGAGCGCCGTGGGCTGGTATGCGCCGCTGGTGGAGCTGGCGGGTGCCGGGGCAAGCGTGCCGCTGCTGGGGTTTGGGCATCTGCTGGCGCAGGGCGTGCAGCAGGCGGTGGACGAGGTGGGACTGCCGGGCGCGCTGACCGGCGGGCTGAGCGCTGCCTCCGGCGGCGTGGCAGCCAGCCTGATTTTTGCCGTGGCGGCAGCCGCTGTCGGCAAAAGCCGGGAGCAGAGTTAAAACTATCGGATAGGGCGTCCGCTTTGCGGGCGCTTTTTTTGATGCCGAAAATTACAAAAAATTGCCGATACGCTTGCAAAAATATATTGACACAACCCCTTGGGTGTGGTATTATGATAGTACCTCTTTTGCGGGTTTATTTTTTATGCCCTTTTTCAAGGGCAGCCCGCAAGCGCGAGGGAGGCTTATTAACCGATAATGGAGGTGCCGAAACATGACTGTCAAGATCACCCTGGCTTGCACCGAGTGCAAGCAGCGCAACTACAACAAGGAGAAGAACAAGAAGAATTCTCCCGATCGTCTTGAGATGAAGAAGTATTGCCGTTTCTGCAAGAAGCATACCCTTCACCGCGAAACCAAGTGAGGATAGGAGCTTAGAGATGGCAGACAAAAAAGCAGCTCCTGCTGCAGCCCAGACTCAAAGCAACAAAACCAAAAAAACTTCGTTCTTTGGTAAGGTCAAAAACTTTTTTAAGGGCATCGGCAAGTATTTCAAGGATACCAAAAGTGAACTGAAAAAAGTTGTATGGCCCAGCAAAAAGGATGTTAAGACCAACACCATCACCGTCATTCTCGTGGTGGCGGCGGCAGCCATTGTGCTGATCGTGCTGGATCTTATCTTTGGCGGCGCTATTCACCTGATGATCGGCGCCTGAGCGCTTTGAGCGGAGGCAATGACCCTTATGGCAGAACAAGCAAACTGGTATGTCGTGCATACCTATTCCGGCTATGAGAACAAGGTCGCACAGGATCTGATGACGATGGTGGAAAACCGCCGAATTCAGGACCTGATCTGCGATGTCAAGGTTCCCACGGAAACGGTTGTCGAGGAAGTCTTTGACAAGCGCGGCAACAAGACCGGCGAAAAAGAGGTGCAGCACAAGCTGTACCCCGGCTATGTGTTCGTAAAAATGGTGATGAACGACAACACCTGGTACATTGTGCGCAACACGCGCGGCTGCACCGGTTTTGTCGGTCCGGCCTCCAAGCCGGAGCCTCTGACCGAGGCGGAAGTCGCCAAGATGGGTGTCGAGAATGTCGTCACCGATCTGAGCGTCGAATACAAGGTCGGCGACACGGTCGAGATCACCGCAGGTCCGATGGAAGGCTCTGTCGGCACGGTGGAGGAGATCGATATCCCCGCGCGCAAGGTGCGCGTAAAGATCACGATGTTCGGTCGAGAACTGCCCGCAGAACTCGAGCTGCATCAGGTCAAGCTGTTCTAACACAGCAACGAATTTCCGGTAGAAACCGCGAACGGGGCACACCCCGGGGTACGGTTTTTATAGGGTGTGCGGTGGTCGCACGCCCGTGGGAGGTCTGCACCGCAGACCGCAACTCACCACAAAATTTGGAGGTGCAAATATTATGGCACAGAAAATCACTGGCTACATTAAGCTGCAAATCCCCGCCGGCAAGGCAACTCCGGCTCCCCCTGTTGGTCCTGCTCTGGGTCAGAAGGGCGTCAACATCATGGCGTTCACCAAGGAATTCAACGAGCGTACTAAGGGTCAGATGGGCATGATCATCCCCGTCGTCATCACCGTTTACGCCGACCGTTCCTTCTCCTTCATCACCAAGACTCCTCCGGCGCCCGTTCTGATCAAGAAGGCTGCCGGCATCGACACTGCTTCCGGCGTGCCCAACAAGAACAAGGTTGGCTCTATCACGCTGGCTCAGGCCGAGGAGATCGCCAAGACCAAGATGCCCGACCTGAACGCTGCTTCTCTGGAAGCTGCTGTCAGCATGATCAAGGGCACCGCCCGCAGCATGGGCGTTACCGTTGAGGGCTGAATAGGAGGGGAATAAGCAATGAAACACGGCAAGAAATATATTGACGCTGTCAAGCTGATCGAGGCCAGCAAGACCTATGATCCGACCGAGGCCTTGGAGCTGTGCTGCAAGACCGCTACCGCTAAGTTCGACGAGACCGTTGAGCTGCACGTCCGCCTGGGCGTTGACAGCCGCCACGCTGACCAGCAGGTTCGCGGCGCTGTTGTTCTGCCCAACGGCACCGGTAAGAACGTCCGCGTTATCGCCATCGCCAAGGGCGACGCCGCTAAGGCTGCCGAGGCTGCCGGTGCGCAGGAGGTCGGTGATGACGATCTGATCGCCAAGATCGCCGGCGGCTACCTGGACTTCGACGTCCTGGTTACCACCCCCGATATGATGGGCAAGGTTGGTCGTCTGGGTAAGGTCCTGGGTCCCCGCGGCTTGATGCCCAACCCCAAGGCCGGCACTGTTACCCCCGACGTCGGCAAGGCTGTTACCGATGCCAAGGCCGGTAAGATCGAGTACCGTCTGGACAAGCAGAACATCATCCATGTGCCCATCGGCAAGGCATCCTTCGGTGCTGAGAAGCTGATGGTCAACCTGGACACCGTTCTGGATGCCATCGCCAAGGCAAAGCCCGCCGCTGCCAAGGGTCAGTACTTCAAGAGCGCTACCATCGCCACCACCATGGGTCCCGGCGTTCGCGTTGCTACCAACAAGTACGGCGTATAATTTTGGGGTTTTTCCTGAAAGTGCTTGACAAACGCACATTCTTGTGCTATACTAATTAAGCTGTTTTTGAGACAGCAGGTGCCGCAAGGCATAACGGGGAAACCCACCTGCCGAGAAACGTGCGTTTGATTGCTATGCTTTCAAGCCCTTTTCCCGGCGACGGGAAAGGGGCTTTTTTCTGTATCATCACAAAAAAGCCGCTTACCGAAACCAATCTGTAAGTGGAACGAGGTGAAATTCAAATGCCCAGTGCAAAGATTCTGGAATCCAAGAAGGCTCTTGTTGCCGACCTGAACGCTAAGATCGAAGCCTCTCTGGCCGGCGTTGTCGTTGCTTACAACGGCATCAGCGTTTCTGACGACACCAAGCTGCGTAAGGAGCTGCGCGACGCTGGCGTGCATTACATGGTAGTCAAGAACACCATGCTGCGTCTGGCTGTCAAGGGCACCCAGTACGAGGGTCTGACCGACTACTTCAAGGGTGACACCGCCATTGCTCTGTCCGCCGAGGATCCGGCCGCTGCTGCTCGCATCCTGTGCAAGTTTGCTGACGCCGACAAGTCCAAGCGCTTTGTTGTCAAGGGCGGCTTCTGCGACGGCGTCGTCATGGATGCTGCAGGTGTCAAGAGCCTGTCCACCATGCCCAACCGCGAGGGTCTGCTCTCCATGCTGGCTGGCAGCCTCAACGGTATCGTTGGTGGTCTGGCCGTTGCCCTGCAGGGTATCGTCGACAAGCAGGACGAAACCGCTGCCTAAGTTTTTTAGGTCACGCGGCATAAGCGCACAGGCGCAGCGCTTATCAATAAACCGCGCCGCATAATAACATTAAAATTTATGGAGGTAATTACCATGGCTTCTGAGAAGATCACTGCCATTGTCGAGTCTGTCAAGACTATGACTGTTCTGGAGCTGAAAGAGCTCGTTGATACCATCTGCGAGGAATTCGGCGTTTCCGCTGTTGCCGCTGCTGCTCCCGCTGCTGCCGGCGCTGCTGCTCCCGCTGAGGAAGAAAAGACCGAGTTCGACGTCATCCTGGCTGACGTTGGCGCCAACAAGATGCAGGTCATCAAGACCGTTAAGGAGCTGACCGGCGCTTCCCTGATGGAGGCCAAGAAGCTCGTTGAGACCCCCAACGCCAAGCTGAAGGAGCAGGCTTCCAAGGCTGACGCTGAGGACATCAAGAAGAAGCTCGAGGAGCTGGGCGCCAAGATCGAGCTGAAGTAATTTTAGCTTATCTACGCTTTCTGCACCGTGTGGTACTACACCGCACGGTGTTTTTTATTGCGCGATATGCACAAGTTTAACGGGTGAAATTTGTACAGAAAATCCTTTTTGTATCTGGTACAACCGGCGCAAGGCTTGTATAATAAAACTGACACAGTAGGGGACTGAACCCAAAAGGGAGGCATCTTTCTTTGGAAAACCAAAAGCCGAAAGGCAATGCCATGGAAAAGCTGGCGTCGTTTATTGTCGATAAACGCAACCTGTTTTTCTTATTGTACATATTTGCGTTGATTTTCTGCGCCGTGGCAACCGGCTGGGTCAAGGTGGAAAACGACATCACCACCTACCTGCCCGACTCCACCGAAACCCGCCAGGGTCTGACCGTGATGAACGATAACTTCATCACCTACGGCTCGGCGCGCGTTATGGTGTCCAACATCAGCTACGACACCGCGCTGGACCTGCAGGAGGTCATTGAGGACATTGACGGCGTGGATACCGTGGAATTTGATGCCACCAAGGATCACTACGCCGATGCATCGGCGCTCTACTCGGTAAGCTTTGACGCCGAGGCGGACGATGACCGCGCCAAGACCGCCATGCAGGACATCCGCGACGCGCTGGCAGATTACGACACCTACGTCGACACGCAGGTGGGCGTGGATACCTCCGCCGATCTGCAGGCGGAGATGAGCGTCATCATCGTCATTGCCGCCATCATCATTGTGGTCGTGCTGACGCTGACCTCCCGCTCCTACGCCGAGGTGCCGGTTCTGATTCTGACCTTCGGCACGGCTGCCCTTCTGAATATGGGTACCAACTTCCTGTGCGGCACCATCAGCTTTATTTCCAACTCGGTCACGGTAATTCTGCAGCTGGCGCTGGCCATCGACTACGCCATCATCCTGTGCCACCGCTTCAGCGACGAACACGAAACGCTGGACACCCGCGAAGCCTGCATTGCCGCCCTTTCCAAGGCAATTCCGGAGATATCCTCCTCCTCGCTGACGACCATCAGCGGTCTGGCGGCGCTGGGCTTTATGCACTTTGGTATCGGTCGTGACCTTGCCGTGGTGCTGATCAAGGCCATTTTGTTCAGTATGCTGGCGGTGTTCACCCTGATGCCCGGCTTGCTGGTGCTGTTCAGCCGCCTGATCGACAAGACCCGCCACAAAAACCTGATCCCCAAAATCACGGCTGTCGGCAAATTTGACGTAAAAACGCGGTATATTGTGCCGCCGATTTTTGCGGTCATCGTCATTGCCGCCGCCGTCTTTGCCAACAAATGCCCCTACTGCTACACCTTTACCGATCTGGTCACCGCCAAGCAGAGCGAAAGCCAGATCGCCTACCAGAAAATCAAGAACGAGTTTGGCACTTCCAATATGGTGGCAGTCATTGTGCCGTCCGGCAACTATGAGAACGAGGGCAAGATTCTGGCAGAGCTGGAAAACTGCCCCGAGGTCAAGTCCACCATGGGTCTTGCCAACATCGAGGCGATGGACGGCTATATGCTGACCGACGCCGTGACCCCCCGCCAGCTGGCGGAGATGGCAGGGCTGGACTATGAGGTCGCCAAGGCGCTGTACGGTGCCTACGCCATTGACCACGACCAGTACGGGGAGTTTGTCAACGGCTTGGGCAACTACAAGGTACCCATCTATGATATGTTCCGGTTTTTGGAGCAGGAGATGCACGACGGCAACGTTACGCTGAGCGGCGATGTGCAGGACACGCTGGATGACCTGTTTGCCCAGCTGGACAAGGCGCAGGTACAGCTGCAGGCGGAAAACTACAGCCGTATGGTCGCCTACCTGAGCGTGCCGGAGGAAAGCAGCGAAACCTTTGCCTTTTTGGATAAAATGCACGATATGGTGTCTAAATATTACCCCGAGGATGCCTACATCGTGGGCAACACCACCAGCGCGATGGACCTGTCCAGCTCCTTCGGCGAGGACAACCTGCTGATTAGTGTGCTGAGTGCGCTGTTCGTCATTCTGGTGCTGCTGTTCACCTTCAAATCCGCCGGTCTGCCTGTGCTGCTGATCTTCGTTATTCAGGGCAGTATCTGGATCAACTTCTCGGTGCCGTATCTGCAGGACTCGCCGCTGTATTTCCTTGGCTATCTGATCGTCAACTCCATTCAGATGGGCGCCAACATCGACTACGCCATCGTCATTTCCAGCCACTACACCGACCTGAAAAAGGTCATGCACCATAAGGACGCCATCGTCACTGCGCTGAACGAATCCTTCCCGACCATCTTCACCTCCGGTTCCATTCTGGCGTCGGCGGGCGTGCTGATCAGCGTACTGACCACCAACCCCGTCATTGCCGCCATCGGTGAATGTCTGGGGCGCGGCACCATTGTGTCCATCCTTCTGGTTCTGTTCGTGCTGCCGCAAATTCTGGTGCTGGGCGATGTCATCATCGAGCGCACCAGCTTTGAGATGAAGGGCATTGCCGGGGCGACCCGCAATGTCAGCGGCACGATGCACATCAACGGTCGCGTGCGCGGCTACATCAACGGCGTGGTGGATGCCGACATCAAGGGCGTACTGCACGGGCAGTTCAACGCTGCCATTTCCACCGGCACCGAGGTGAATGTGACGCAGCCCGATATGTACCTGACCGAGGGCAGCGTGGCGGAAGCCGAAGCTGCCGAAACCAACGACACCACCGAAGGAGGCGGCGAACAATGAAAAACTCTTGGATGCGCCGCTTGGCGGCGGGATTTACCGCGATGACCCTGCTGGTCAGCTTGGCACTGCCGGCTTTTGCCGAGGACGCAGAGCCTTTGCCGGAGGAAAAACCTGCCGTGCATATCACAACGGTGGACGAGCTTTTGCAGCTTACCAGGGATTGCAGCCTTGACACCTACAGCACCCACCGCACCGTCTTGCTGGATGCCGATCTGGATCTGGTGGGGCAGGGGTTTGCCGGGATTCCGATTTTTAACGGCACCTTTGATGGGCAAGGGCATACCATCAGCAACCTGAACCTTGTGCAGGACGGCTCGGTGGTGGGATTTTTCCGCTATCTGGAGTCGGACGCCGTGGTGCAGAACCTGACGCTGCAGGGGCGTGTCATGCCCGAGGGCAGCCGCCGCACCGTCGGCAGCGTGGCGGGCAGCAATGCCGGCACGGTGAAAAATTGCAGCTTTGTGGGTGTGTCCAGCGGTGTGTCCATGGTGGGCGGCATCGTGGGACAGAACCTTTCCGGCGGCGCGGTGGACGGCTGCACCGCCACCGGCAGTGTGTACGGCGCCCACTTTGTGGGCGGCATCGCGGGCGATAACCACGGTGTGATCGCCAACTGTGTCAACAAAGCCAGCGTAAACACCAAGGTCGGGCAAAATGAGATCGACATTGCCTCGCTGACGCTCAAGGACCTGATCGGCACCGAGAATGTCGCCGACATCACCGATATCGGCGGTGTGGCAGGCAGCAGCGCCGGTGTGGTCAAAAACTGCCAGAATCTGGGTACCGTGGGCTACCAGCATATGGGCTACAACGTGGGCGGCATTGTGGGCAGCCAGACCGGCTATGTCACCGCCTGCACCAACTACGGCACCGTCTACGCCCGCAAGGAAGCGGGCGGCATTGTCGGGCAGATGGAACCCAACAGCATTCTGGAATACCAAAAGGATACGCTGCAAATTCTGGGCGAGCAGCTGGAAGAATTGCAGACGCTGGTGGACCACGCCTGTGACGATGCCAACGCCGCTGCCAGCGATGCCAGCGCCCGGCTGAGTGTGCTGCAAAGCAACGTCACCAACGCCCGCGCGGCGCTGGAACACCTTTTGCAGACCACAGCGGACAACGTGACCATTGGGCAGACCGACACCACCGTGGATTTGGGAGAACTGAAGGACAGCCTGAAGGGCGAATCCGCCCCGTCGGAATCGACGGAGGAAACGCCCGCCCCGGAAACCCCGGCGCAAGCCCCTGCGTCTGAAGCCCCCGCGGAATCCGCTGCCGAAGCCCCGGTAGAGCCTGCCCCGGCGGAGCCTGCCCCGGCGGAAGCGTCGGCAGAGTCCCCCGCAGAGGAAGCCCCTGCTTCAGAGGAGGAAACGCGCGCCGTACACGGGCAGCCCGAGCCGGCAGATTCCGGCGAGGCGACGCCGAGCGTGGGCGTTGTGGACCCGGATTTCTCGACTATGGGCGACAACAATATCTGGAGCGATCTGGGCGAGGCACTGCCTGACACGATGAAGGTCACCGTACCCACCGTTGAGGTGACCGACCGCGATGCCATCAACGCCAGCAAAAGCGATTTGAGCGGCACGCTGAACTCGGTGGCGGACACCATCGCCGCGCTCAACAGCAGCGGCAGCAGCAACTCGCAGACGCTCATCAACGATGTGCGCGCCATCACCAAGCAGATGAACAAAATCGGCAACACGCTGGCAGGGGCAGGGGACAACACCGCCGACCCCGACGATTTGTACAGCGATATTTCCGACACCGACACCGAGTCCGACACCACCGGCAAGGTTTCCTACTGCGTCAACCACGGCACCGTGGATGCGGACATCAATGCGGGCGGCATCACGGGTGCTATGGCACGCGAAAACGACCTTGACCCCGAGGATGATTACCACACCACGGGCAGCGACTCGATGAACTTCAAGCTGAAATCCCGCGTGGTCATTCGCGGCTGCGCCAACTACGGTGAGGTTACCGGCAAAAAGCAGGGATTCGGCGGCATTGTCGGCAATATGGAGATGGGTTCCGTACTTTCCAGCTGGAACTACGGCAACGTCACCGCGGCGGATGCCACCGGTGTGGGCGGCATCGCAGGCACCAGCAAGGCGACCATCCGCGAGAGCGGCGCCAAGTGCCGTCTGGCCGGTGCCAAGCAGGTCGGCGGCATTGCGGGCAGCGGCTATGACATTGACACCTGCCGCGCCATGGTCGTCATTGACGAGGGTACCGAGCAGCTCGGCGCCATTGCCGGCACCGTGGATGACCCGCGCTCCGGCGATATCACGGGCAACACCTTTGTGGACGAGGGCGTGGCAGGTCTGGACGGCGTAAGCTATGCCGACATTGCCGCCCCGCTGCCCTTTGACGAGTTTGCCGCGCAGGAAAACCTGCCCGGTGCGTTTCAAAAAATTACCGTGCATTTCACCGCCGAGGGGAACTGCGTGGCGGAGTTCACGCTGGACTACGGCGGCAGCCTGACGCCCGACCAATTCCCCGAAGTTCCGCAGCAGGACGGCAACTGGGGCGTCTGGGCGGATACGGATTTGACCAACCTGACCTTTGACGCCGTTGTTGAGGCGGAATACAACGATAAGACGAGTGTTCTGCAAAGCGAACAGCAGCGTGACGGACGCGCCCTGCTGTTGGTGGAGGGCAGCTTTGACTCCAACGACAAGCTGGAATTGCAGCCCTGCCCGGAAAACCCGCAGCCCGGCACGCTGGAAAGCTGGCTGCTGCCCGTGCAGGATGAGCTGGCACACACAGTGCGCTACCTGACCCCGCACGACCCCGACACGATGCAGCTGTGGCTGAAAACCGCCGACAGCTGGCAGACGTGGGACGCGCAGACCGATGGCAGCTACCTGAAGTTTACCGCCCCCGCCGATGCACAGGCGTTTGCGGTGACCGAAAACCCCGTCAGCACCGGCAAGCTGCTGGCGGCGGGTATTGCCGCCGCTGTACTGGTGGTGCTGCTGCTTTTGCGCCGACACCGCAAGCGGAAGAATAAGAAAAAGGCGTAAAAGCGGGAAATGGCAGGCTAAAAGCCCTTTTCCGGGTAGTAATGCAGGGCGCACTATTTCCTGATATATCGTGCTGTCGGCTGGACTGCACGGAACGGTCAAGACCGTTCCCTACAAACCAATCGGAAACACCGAACCATCACGGGGGAGTGCGGAAACAACAATCATTGCACGGTAGGGGCGGGGCAAGCCCCGCCCGCGACATAACGGCAACGCGGAAATCACGGGTTAGTCCGTAGGCACGGCTACTATGCCGCCCGCCGCAGCCGTCCCGTTAAAGCGGTATAACGGGTAAACCGCACGGGACGCAACTATGCGTCCCCTACAAACCTGCCGAAAAAGGTGAGGCTTTCATTTTAACGGTCTAGTAGGGGCGAGCATTGCTCGCCCGTGCCCGTTTGCCTTGTAAGAAAACCACCCCGGAAAATGCGATGCTGCGCCAAGTCGGCGGGCGACCGATGGTCGCCCCTACACATCCCATAGACCAAGAATGTGTTTATTGACACGTCAAGTCCTCCCTGTAAAGGGAGGGCTTAGTTTATCAAAAAACCTTTGCATTTTCCGGCAGCTATGCTATACTTATACCATATAGTTATCCGGCGGTGGCGCGCCCTTGCGATGCCCCCGCCCATAGAGAGGTGTGCTTTATGGAAGAATTGCTTCGTATTTTGGAAAGAAACGCCCGTATGCCGATAGAAGATATCGCCGCTATGATGGATAAAACCCCCGCCGAGGTCGCCGCCATGATGGATGACGCCGCCGCCAGAGGTCTGATCCGCGGCTTTGAAACGCTGGTGGACTGGGAACGCGCCGGCATCAATCAGGTCGAAGCGGTCATTGAGCTGCGTGTGACCCCCCACAAGGCACGCGGCTTTGATGATATCGGTATGACCATCGCCCAGTTTGACGAGGTCGATACCGTGCTGCTGATGAGCGGCAGCTACGACTTGCAGGTCATCATCAAGGGGCGCAGCTTCCAGGAAATTGCCATCTTTGTGGCAAAGCGGCTGTCCCCGCTGGATGACGTGATTTCCACCGCCACCAGCTTTGTGCTGCGCCCTTACAAGCGCAGCGGACGTTTGTATCTGGAGGAAGAACCCGACGAAAGAGAGTGTACCGTACTGTGATGAACTATGACGAATTGCTTTCACCGGCTGCCAAGGAGATGCGTCCGTCGGGCATTCGCAAGTTCTTCGATCTGGCTGCCGATATGCCCCACTGCATCTCGTTGGGCGTCGGCGAGCCGGATTTCAAGACCCCGTGGAGCGTCCGCGACGCCGGCATCCGCAGTTTGGAGCAGGGGCGTACCAAGTACACCGCCAACGCCGGGCTGAAGGAGCTGCGCGCCGAGGTCTGCAACTACCTTGCCCGCCGCTTTGAGCTGAGCTATGAACCCCAAAACGTGCTGATCACGGTCGGCGGCAGCGAGGCGATCGACCTTGCCATCCGCGCCCTTGTCAAGCCGGGGGATGAGGTCATCATCCCCGAACCCTGCTTTGTCTGCTACGAGCCGATCACCCAGCTGGTGGGCGGTGTGCCGGTGCATATTGCCACCCGCGCCGAGGATGAATTCCGCCTGACGGCCGAGCAGCTCCGGGCAGCCATCACCCCGCGCACCAAGCTGCTGATTTTCCCCTACCCGAACAACCCCACTGGCGCCGTGATGAGCGCTGCCGATATGCAGGCTATCGCCGAGGTGCTGCGGGATACCAACATCATGGTGCTGTCGGACGAAATTTATTCCGAGCTGACCTACGGGCTGGACCGCCATGTGTCCTTTGCGTCGCTGCCCGGTATGGCAGAGCGCACCATCGTGGTCAACGGCTTTTCCAAGTCCTACGCTATGACCGGCTGGCGGCTGGGCTATGCAGTGGGGCCCGTACCCGTCATCAAGGTGATGACCAAGATCCACCAAAGCTGCATTATGTCCGCGCCGACCACCAGCCAGTATGCCGCCATCACGGCGCTGCGTCAGTGTGACGACCAGATCGAGATGATGCGCGACGAGTACAACCGCCGCCGCCGCTATGTGGTGAAATCGCTCAACGATATGGGGCTTACCTGCTTTGAGCCGCGCGGGGCGTTTTATGTGTTCCCATCCATCCAGATCAGCGGCTTGAGCAGCGAGGAATTTTGCGAGCGGCTGTTAAAAGAAAAGGAAGTCGCTATCATACCCGGCTCCGCCTTCGGTGCCTGCGGCGACGGCTACGCCCGCATCAGCTATGCGTACAGCGTAGATCACCTGCAGACTGCCATGCACCGCATCCGCGCCTTTTTGCAGGAAAACGGCTGGCTGAAGGAGTAAACTATGCAAAAACGTTCCGTGACCGTGCTGGCACCCGCCAAGCTGAATCTTTCGCTGGATGTGGTGGGTACGCTGCCCAACGGCTACCACGATTTGGATATGGTCATGCAGACCATCGACCTGTATGAGAAAATTATTCTGAAAACCAGCCGCGACCTGCGCCTGTCGCTGCCCGGCAGTTTTGTGCCTGCCAACGACAAAAATACCGCCGTCAAGGCTGCCCTTGCCTTTTTTGACTACACGGGGCTGCTGGCGGGCGTGGATATCAACGTCTACAAGCGGGTACCCGTGCGCGCCGGTATGGCGGGCGGCAGCGCCGATGCCGCCGGTGTGCTGGTGGGGCTGAACGAGCTGTACGGTGCCAAGCTCTCGATGAGCGAGCTGTGCGCCATCGGGGCGGGGATCGGTGCCGATGTGCCGTTTGCCCTGCTGGGCGGCACCTGCCGCGTGCGGGGTGTGGGCGATTTGATGAAAGCCCTGCCGCCCTGCCCGGACTGCCGCTTTGTGGTGGTTATGCCCAGCGTGGGCGTTTCGACCCCCGAAGCCTTTGCCCGCTATGACACGATGGGCAGCCCCGTCCACCCCGACTGCGAGGCGCAGGAACAGGCGATCCGCAAAAACGATTTGGCTGCCGTCTGCGCTGCCGCCGGCAACGCCTTGGAGCATTGCTCCGGCGCGGTAGAAACGCCCGCTATCTGCGAAATTCTGCGTGCCAACGGCGCGATCACCGCCCAGATGACCGGCAGCGGTGCCGCCGTGTTCGGTATTTTTGCCGACGAATCGCAGGCGCGCGCCGCCGCCGCTGTGCTGCGCAAGGGCTACAAGCAGGTCTATGTCTGCCGCCCCACCACGGGCGGTCCGCGCGTGACCGCTATGCGCACCTTGGGCTAAAGAATTTGTATACATCGCCCGCCCTTATCCCATACTGTTTGTAGTTAAGGGAGGGCTGGCGATGTTTTTTACTGTACAGCGTAAATTATGGGCAAACCGGATTCTGGCGGCGGCGTTTGTACTTACCGTTTTGGCGGCGCTGGGGCGCGCGTTTACGGCGCAGCAGGTCTGCCGCGACACCGTGCGGCTGCATATTTTGGCAAACAGCGATACCATGTCCGACCAGCTGCTGAAATTGCAGGTGCGGGACGCCGTGCTGGATGCCCTGCCCGCTGCGCTGGCAGACGCGCCCGATGCCGAGGCGGCAGCTGCTGTTCTGCGCGCCAACCTGCCCCGGCTGCAATACGCCGCGCAGGCAGCCCTGCGCCAAGCCCACAGCACGCAAACCGCCCGGCTGCGGCTGGAGCGCTGCCGATTTTCCGCCAAGGATTACGGCACCTTTGCCCTGCCGGCGGGGCAGTACACCGCCCTGCGTGTGGAGCTGGGCTGCGCGGCGGGACACAACTGGTTTTGCGTGGTGTACCCGGCGCTGTGTGTTGCCGGGGCAACGCCGCGCTATGCCACCGGCGCACAAAATGCGCTGGTTTTTGGGCGCTATCAACTGCGTCTGGCGGCGTGGGACGCCTTACAAAAGGCGCTGCACCGTTAAATAAAAAGGAACAGGTACACACTATGCTTACCTTATTGCTTGGCACCTCCGGCAGCGGCAAATCCCGCCGTATGCTGGCAGAGCTGCGCGCCCGCGCCGAGCGCGGCGAATACAGCCTGCTGATCGTGCCGGAACAGTTCACCTCCTCCACCGAGGGGCTTTTGTACCGCACGCTGGGGGACAGCCTGTCCGCCTATGTGGAAAGCTACTCCTTTACCTCGTTGGCGGAAACGATCCTGCGCCGTTACGGCGGTGCCGCCGTGCAGACACTGGACGAAGCCGGACGCGCCCTGCTGGTGCGCCGCGCCGTGGACAGCCTGCTGGACAAGGTGGTATATTACAGCCGCCAGCGCAAGTCCGCCGCCTTCTGCGAGAAGGCTGCCCAGACCATTGGTGAGCTGAAAAGCGCGGGCATCACGCCGGACACGCTGGCGTCCTACGCCGCTGCGCCGGGTATGGACAAAGAAAAATTGGACGAACTGGCGCTGATTTACGGCGCGTATGAGTCCCTTTTGGGGCAAAGCATGATGGACCCCACCGACCGCCAGCAGTTGGCGGCGCAGCGCCTGCAGCCGGAATTTTTTGCCGGGCGGGCGGTGTATGTGGACGAGTTTGACACCTTCAACGCGCCCAAGCGCGCCCTGCTGGCGGCGATGCTGCCCGCCGCAGACGTGACCGTCTGCCTTTGCTGTGACGGCGAAGCCGACCCCGACCACGGGCTGGGGCTGTTCAGCGGTGCCAAAAAGGTCGCGGCAACGCTGCGCCGTATGGCGGGGGACGCCGCCGTGCCGGTTCACACCGAGGTACTGCGCGACGACCTGCGTCATGCCGACGCCCCCGCGCTGACTGAACTGAACCTGCTGCTTGCCGACCCCGCCTACACCCCCGAGCCGCAAGACCCCGATGCGCCCGCGCAGATCACCTACTGCGCCGCCGCCACCCGCCAAGCCGAGGCCAAAGCCGTGGCGGCAGAGATCGCCGCCCGCGCACGGCAGGGTACGCCCTACCACCGTATGGCGGTCATCTGCCGCGACACCGGGCGGTATTTGGCGGCGCTGCGGTATGAGTTCCGGCTGCAAAACATCCCATTGTTCTGCGATGATGCCACCACGCCTGAAAACACCGCCCCCGCTGCGGCGGTATTTGCCGCGCTGGACATCCTGCGTATGGGGCTGGGCAGCCGCACCGTGCAGCGCCTTGTCAAAACCGGGCTGGTCCACCTGCCGGAGCGGGTGCTTTGCGCACTGGAAAACTACACCTATACATGGAACCTTACCGCCGAGGATTGGCGCAGCCCCTTTACCCGCAGCGCGGCGGGCTACAACGGCGGCGAAACCGAGCAGGAGCAGCAGGTGTTGGCGGATGCCGAAACCGCTCGCGCCGCCATTGTTCCGCTGGCGCAGACGTTTGCCGCCAAGGCGCGCGGGGCATCCGCTGCCGAGCTGACCAGACAAATCTTTATCTTCCTGCAGGCGCTGGGGGCGGAGGATTCGCTCAATGCGCTGGCAAGCCAGTTGCGCGCTGCCGGACGTCTGCCTGAGGCGGACGAAGCCCTGCGGGAATGGAACGTTGTGATGCGCCTTTTAAACCAGCTGGCGCTGCTGCTGGGGGACGAACCCCTTGCCCCGGCTGACTACGCCGAGCTGTTCACCCTGTTGCTGCGCACCACCGATTTGGGGCATATCCCGCAAAGTCTGGACAGCGTCATCGTGACCTCTGCCGGGCGTATGCGCCTGCCGGAAACCGACGCGGTCTTTGTGGTCGGTCTGACAGAAGGGGAGTTCCCCCAGACGCCCGGCGACCAGGGGCTTTTGAACCACGCTGACCGCGATGCTATGATGCGGCTGGGTGCCGAGCTGCCCGACTGCTTTGAAAACAAGCTCCTGCGGGAGGGCATCTGCTTTTACAAGGCGCTGACCGTGGCACGCCGCTACCTCTGGCTGAGCTGGCCCGGCGCCGCCCACGCGCAGGATACTTCGCCCGCCAGCGCCGCCCTGACCCCGGTACTTACCCTTTTGCAGGTGCCGCCCTACACGCCGTCGGCAGCCGCTATGGCCGCCGCGCCCACCGCTGCGCTGGATCTGTACAGCACGCTTTGCCGGCAGCCGGAGCAGGGCGGGGTATGCGCCGCCATCCTGCAGGTGCTGGGCGAAACGCCCGATGCCGCCCACGGCTTTGCTGCCGTACACCGCGCTGCGGACGCGGGCAGCTTTGCGGTGGCGGACACCGCCGCGCTGGAAACCGTGCTGGGCAAAAGCCTGCGGGTCAGCCCCACCAAATTTGAACGGTACCAGCTTTGCCCCTTCAGCTATTTTATGCAGTATGTTTTGGGCGCTGCACCGCGCAAAAAAGCCGAGCTTGCCCCCAATATCAGCGGCACGCTGACCCACTGGGTGCTGGAAAACGCCCTGCGCCGCCAAGGCGAGGGCTTTACCGAACTTTCTGCCGAGGAGCTGGAAACGCTGGTGGACGCGCTGGTGCAGGAATATACCGACACCAACCTGCCGGGTATGACGGTGCGTATGCAGTATCTGGTGCAGCGCATCCGGCGCAACCTTGTGGGACTTCTGGGCTTTTTGCAGCGGGATTTCCGCCAGTCCGGCTTCAAGCCGGTGGCGTTTGAGCTGCGCATCAATGACCGCGATGACGGCACCCCCACCGTACCCCCCGTGGAGCTGGAAGCCAAGGGCGGGCATACCGTGCGCGTGGTAGGCACCGTGGACCGCGTGGACGCCATGACACTGGGCGAAACGACCTATCTGCGCGTGGTGGATTATAAGACCGGCGGCAAAAATTTTGCCTTAAAAGAAGTTTACTGCGGGCTGGACTGCCAGATGCTGATCTATCTCTTTACGCTGGAGCGCAACGCCGGCGGGCTGTTCCCCGGCGCACAGGCGGCGGGCATTGAATACCTGCTGGCGGACCCCGCGCCGGAGAGCATCACCCGCGCCGAGGCGGACGCGCAGGACGGCAGCCCGCTGCCCACCTACCCGATGAACGGGCTTTTGCTGGACAACGAAAGCGTCTACCGCGCCATGGACACCCGCGCCACCGGCGAGTTTGCGCCCATCAGCTTCAGCGCCAAGACCGGCAAACCCCTGAACGCCAAAAATTCATTGGCAGATCGCGAAAAACTGGACAGGATCCGTGCGCATCTCGACACACTGCTGACCGCCATGGCGGATAATCTGTACGGCGGCAAGGTGGACGCCCTGCCGCTGGGCGGGGCAAAATCCCCCTGCCTGTACTGCGATTTCCGCGCCGTCTGCGGGCATACCGATGGCGAGAACGAGCGCACGCCCGACATCCCCGCCGATCCGTTTGAATAAGAGGTTTCTCTATGCCTGACATCCAATTTACCCCCGCCCAGCAGGCGGCGGTCAGCGCCCGGGGCGGCAGCCTGCTGGTGTCCGCCGCGGCAGGCTCCGGCAAGACCCGCGTTCTGGTCGAGCGCGTGGTGGGGCTGATCACCGACCCCGACCACCCCGTGGACGCCGACCAGCTGCTGATCGTGACCTTTACCAACGCAGCCGCCGCCAAGCTGCGCGGCGACATCGCCGCCCGTCTGGGCGAGGAGGTGCGCGCCCACCCCGAAAACGCCCGCCTGCGCCGCCAGCAAATGCTGCTGCAGCGGGCATCCATCGGCACAGTGGACGCCTTCTGTCTGCATTTTGTGCAGCAAAACTTTGCCGCGCTCGACATCCCGCCGGACTTTGAAACCGCCGAGGAAGCCGACCTTGCCCGCATCGAGCAGGAAACGCTGGCAGAGGTGCTGGAAACCGCCTATCAGGATGCGGATTTTCGTGCCTACGCCGATTTGTTTGACCGCGGACGCAGCGATGCCACCGCCGGTGAAACCGTGCTGGAGCTGTACCGCTTTGTGCGCGCGCTGCCCCACCCGGACAAAGCCCTGCAGCACTTTGCCGAAAGCTGGCAGACCGACGCCGCCCCGCAGGATACCCCGTGGGGACGCGAGCTGCTGAAAATTGCATACCAACGCGCAAAGGATGCCCGCCGCATTCTTTTGACCGCCGCCACCCTTGCCACCCGCGACGATGAGACCCAGACCGCCTACAGCGGCGTTTTGCAGGACGATGCCGACCGCGCGGGGCGCATCTGCAAAAGGCTGGAAACAGGGGACTGGGACGCGATTGTAGCCGAGCTGGACGACACCGCCGGTGCCAACCGCAAAGCCGGGCGCATCAAGGGCGGCAAGGATTCCAACCCCACGGCGCTGGCGGTGTCCGAATTGCGCGACCGCGCCAAAAAGCAGCTGGCGGCGCTGCGCACCGATTGCATCCTGTGTACCACCCTGCAATGGCAGCAGGACCGCGCGACCGCCGCCCCGCTGGTGGCAGCCCTTGTGCGGGTGACGCAGCTGTTTTCCGAAAAATGCTTTGCCGCCAAATGCGCCGAAAAAAAGCTGGATTACGCCGATTTTGAGCATCTGACGCTGGATTTGCTGGTGGACGGCGAAAACCGCCGCACCGCGCTGTGCCGGGTCGTCAGCGGGCGCTACGCCGCCGTTCTGGTGGACGAATATCAGGACACCAACGCCCTGCAGGATGCCATCTACTTTGCCTTGGCGCACACCAACGCGGACAACCTGTTTTTTGTGGGCGATATCAAGCAGAGCATCTACCGCTTCCGGCAGGCAGCGCCCGAGGTGTTTATTGAAAAGCAGCAGGTCTGGCTGCCGTACCCGCAGCCCGCGCCGCTGGCATCGTCGCTGAGTCTGGATCGCAACTTCCGCTCCGCGCCCGGCGTCATTGACGGTATCAACTACTTTTTCTCGGTGCTGTTTTCCGAGCAGGTCGGCGGTGTCGAATACGGTGAAGGGCAACGCCTTGTGGTGGGGCTGCCCAACCCCGACTACCCCGGCTTCTGCGAGATGGACGTGACCCTTGGCACTGTGGAGCAGGACGCCGAGCAGATCGCCCGCCGCATTGCCAAGATGGTGGACACGGGTTTTGCCGTGCGCTGCAAACAGGGTACGCGCCCCTGCACCTACGAGGATTTTTGCATCCTTTTGCGCGGACGCAAGGATTTTACCGCCTACGAGGCGGCGCTGCGCAAGCACGGCATCCCCGTGTTTGCCGATACATCGTCCGATATTCTGGACACGCCTGCCATCCGCCCCTTTGCATCGCTCTTGCAGGTGCTGGATAACCCCGCGCAGGATATCCCGCTGGCATCGGTGCTGCTCAGCCCGATGTTCCCCTATACGCCCGATGACCTTGTCGCGCTGCGCGCCCGCTGCCCCAAGGGCAGCCTGTATGCCGCCGTTTTGTACAGCGGGGGAGAGCGCTTTGCCCCCTTTGCGGAAGCCCTGCAGGAGTACCGCCGTCTGGCGCGCACACTGCCCATGGATCGCCTGCTGGAGGAACTGCTGGCGCGCACGGGATATCTGGCCGCCGTGGGTACTATGTCCGAAGGTCCGCGCTGCCGTGAGGATCTGCTGGCATTCACCGGCTGGGCAGCCGGGGCAGGGCGCAGCGGGCTGTCAGCGCTGTGCCGCGCTATGGAATCCGCCAAGCGCGGCAAGGGGCTGGTGTTAAGCCCTGCCGGGCAGACCCGCCCGGGCTGTGTTTCCATTATGACGGTGCATCGCTCAAAAGGTCTGGAATTTCCTGTTGTGTTCGTGGCAAACACCACTCACAAGTTCAATCAGTCGGACGCCGTGCGCCCGGTGCTGAGCCACAGCACCTTGGGCGTGGGCGTTATGCTGCGGGCAGGTCATACCGCCAAGCGCTACAAAACGCTGCCCTACGCCGCACTGACCCAGACCATCCGCGCCGAAACTGTCAGCGAGGAAATGCGCATTTTGTATGTGGCGCTGACCCGCGCGCAGGATGCGCTGATCATCACCGCGCCCATCGCCGCGGCATCGGGCACCAAGCTGCCCGCGCTTTGCGCCCAGACCGAGGCAGCGACCCCCGAAATGCTGCAGAGTATGAGCAGCTGGGGCGCGTGGCTGATGACGGCGGCACTGCTGCACCCCGACAGCCACGCGCTGTGGGATATCACAGGGATGCTGCCGCACACCCTGCCCACCCGCGTGCCGCTGACGATCCGGGTGTATACCGGGCAAGATGCCGAAACAGAACAGCCGCAGGTCGAACCTGCCGTGCCCGATGCCGAGTTTGCGCGCGTGCTGCGGCAAAGCTTTGCGTGGCGCAGCCCCCGCGCCGCGCTGGAAACGATACCCGCCAAGGTCAGCGTCAGCGCTGTGACCCACGCCGCCAAGCCGGTGGCGCTGGAACGCCCGGCGTTTATGCAAAAATCCGGTCTGACCGGGGCGGAACGCGGCACCGCCATCCACGCCTTTATGCAAAGCGTGCCGTTTGACAGCCCCACTCCCGACCTTGCCGCCGAGGTGCAGCGCCAGATCGACGCCGAGCTGCTGGATAAGAACCTGTCCGAAAAGCTGCGTTTAAGCGATGTACAGCCGTTTTTTGCCAGTGCCGTCTGGCGGCGTATCCGGCAGGCTGCGCAGATTCTGCGCGAGGAGCCGTTCATCACCGCGCTGCCCGCCGATGAGGTCGTACCCGACAGCGGCGTACCCGGTGCCGAGGTGCTGGTGCAGGGCATCGCCGACCTGGTGCTGGTGTTTGATGACCACGCCGAAATTCTGGACTACAAAACGGACCGCAGCACCGATGCGGATTTCTACCTGCGGGAGTATGCCGACCAGTTGCGCCTGTACCGCCGCGCCTTTGCCCAGCGCCTGCGCGTGCCGGTGACCAAGCTGACCATTTACAGCTTTACCATGCAGCAGGAAATTGACGTACCTATGCGATAAAATGCGGCGTTTCCGCCATAAAAATGAAAATGCCCGCCGTTTTCACGGCGGGCATTGTTCAAGTGATTTTACTGAGCAGCGGCTTTGTTAGCGCGCTTAGCCATGCGGCTGATCTTGCGGGCAGCGGTGTTTTTATGGATGACACCCTTGCTCTTGGCAGAGTTCAGTGCAGAGGCAGCAGCCTTGATGGCGGTCTCTTTGTCAGCAGCGTTGCTTTCGATGGCAGCGTCAGCCTTCTTGATCACTGTTTTCAGGTTGGACTTGATGGCCTTGTTGTGCATAGCCTCTTTCTTAGCCTGAACAACGCGGTCCTTCTGAGATTTGATATTAGGCATTCGTTCCACCTCCTTGGTTCCCCATAACAGTACAAGCTATCTTACCACGTTTTGCGGCGACTTGCAAGGGTTTTTTGAAAAATAATTCTAATTTTCGCTGCAAATTCATAAAATTGTGGTCAAAGGGGGTGCAGCTATGCCCAAAAGACAGCAAATCGGGGTGGCAGCAGGGCAGGTGGTCGCGTTTTTGCTGTGCGCAGCGGCAGGTCTGGCGGCGTTTGTGCAGCTTCCCCAGCGAAAAATTGCGCAGCAGGTCTGGCTGGCGGCGGCAGCGCCGGTCGCCGCCAAGGCACCGCAGCCCGAGGCGGCACCCTCTCCCACACCAACCCCCGCACCCACGCCCACCCCTGTGCCAACCCCTGCCCCGACACCGACATCCGCCCCGTCAGCCACCCCGCCGCCCGATGCCGGTGCCATACGCAGCGTATATCTTTCGCCCGATGCAGGTAGTGTCCGGCTGGCGGCAGGCACCATCCGCAATATGACCGAGCATCCCGACGCGGATTTGATCGCTGCCGTAGATACCGTCAACCTGCCGTTTTCCGTAAAGGTCGGCAGCGCCGAGCCGCAGATTTTAATTTTGCACACCCACGCCACCGAAACCTACCAGACCCATCCGGAGCTGTACTATGACCCGGATTTCACCGCACGCACCCGCAATACCGCGCTGAATATGTGCGCGGTGGGGCAGGTGATGGCAGACGTGCTGAACGCCGCCGGCATCACCACCCTGCACGACACCACCCTGCACGATTCGCCCAGCTACACCGAAAGCTACGCCCGCAGCCGCGCCACCGCGCAAAGCTACCTGCAAAAATACCCCAGCATCCAAATTGTTCTGGACGTGCATCGCGATGCCATCGAGGATTCTGACGGCACCCGCGTCAAGCCGCTGTGCCAAATCGACGGGCAGGACACCGCCCAGGTGATGCTGATTGCCGGATGCGACAACGGCACCACCGCCAAGCTGCCCAACTGGAAGCTGAACCTGCGCTTTGCCGCCGCGTGGCAGCAGGCGATGAGTGCGCAGTATCCGGGGCTGGCGCGCCCCGTGCTGTGCGGCTACCGCTTTTATAATCAGGACCTTGCCGCCGGGTGCCTGCTGCTGGAGATCGGCGGTCACGCCAACACGCTGGCGGAAGCAAAGCGGGCGGGGGAGCTGGCTGCCAAGGCGCTGGTAACGGCGCTGACGAATTTTTAGGCAATACCGCACAATTCTCGCCTGACGGCTTAAGCACCGCTCCGGCGGCTGCGGCACGGCATCTGCGTTGCCAAAATGCTCGCCAATACACAAAGTATTACCTGCGCTTTTGGCTTAGCATCTGCCGTACCTCGCTCGCCGTATCGGCACTTAGAATTATGCGGTATTGCCCTTAATTTCTGCCGCCAACCTGCGCCAGCCCCTTTACTTTTTTGCAATAACCATATATAATAGGGTGTATTCATAAGTTGAAAAATGAGGAGTGGACTACCTATGCAAAGAACCGAACTGGCATCGCTGTACAAATCCACCCCCGCTGACGGCACTAAGGTGACGGTCTGCGGCTGGGCAAAAACCGTGCGCGATTCTAAAAATATCGGCTTTATCTCCCTGTCTGACGGCAGCTGCTACAAGCCCGTGCAGGTCGTTTTTCAGGCGGACAAGCTGTCCAACTATGCCGAAATCGCCAAAGCGGGTCTGTACACCAGCTTTGAGGTCACCGGTACGCTCGTCCTGACCCCCGGCGCCAAGCAGCCGTTTGAGATCAACGCCGATGCCATCACCGTGCTGGGCTGCTGCGGCTGCGACTACCCGCTGCAGAAAAACAAGATGGGCATGGACTACCTGCGCACCATGACCCACCTGCGGCCCCGCACCAACACCTTCAACGCTGCGTTCCGCGTGCGCGGTCAGGCTGCGTTTGCCCTGCACCAGTTCTTCCACGACCGCGGCTTTACCTATGTACACACCCCCATCTTTACCGGCTCTGACTGCGAGGGCGCGGGCGAGATGTTCCAGGTCACCACGCTGGACCTCAACGACCTGCCCCGCACCGAGGACGGCACCGTCGATTACTCCAAGGACTTCTTCAAGCGCGCCGTCAACCTGACGGTTTCCGGTCAGCTGGAGGCCGAGGCCATGGCGATGGCGCTGGGCAATGTCTACACCTTCGGTCCGACCTTCCGCGCCGAAAAGAGCTACGACACCCGCCACGCCGCCGAGTTCTGGATGATCGAGCCGGAAATGGCATTTGCCGACCTGAACACCTATCTGGAAACCGCCGAGGCTATGACCCGCTACGTCATCCGCTACCTGCTGGATCACTGCGCCGACGAGCTGGCGTTCTTCAACCAGTTCTTTGACAAGGGTCTGATCGAGCGCCTGACCTTGGTTGCCGACAGCGACTTTGCCCGCGTCAGCTACACCGACGCCATCGAGCTGCTGAAGAAAAACAACGACAACTTCCAGTACAAGGTCGAGTGGGGTACCGATCTGCAGACTGAGCACGAGCGCTACCTGACCGAGCAGATCTTCAAAAAGCCGGTCTTTGTCACCGACTACCCCAAGGAGATCAAGGCGTTCTATATGCGCCAGAACGACGATGGCAAGACCGTTGCCGCCGCCGATATGCTGGTACCCGGCATCGGCGAGCTGATCGGTGGCTCCCAGCGTGAGGAGCGCCTGGACGTGCTGGAAGCCCGTATGAAGGAATTGGGTCTGAACACCGAGGATTACAGCTGGTACCTTGACCTGCGCCGCTTCGGCAGCGTCAAGCACGCCGGTTACGGCTTGGGCTTTGAGCGCCTGCTGATGTACGTCACCGGTATCCCCAACATCCGCGATGTCATCCCCTTCCCGCGCACCTGCGGAGGCTTCTGATGCAGCCCATTGCCGCACCGCTGCTGCAATGGTTTTACGCAAATAAAAGGCTCCTGCCCTTCCGGCAGGAGCCTTCTGCGTACCATATCTGGGTCAGTGAAATTATGCTGCAGCAGACCCGTATGACCGCCGCCGTACCCTATTACAACCGCTTTATTGCCGCCCTGCCCGACCCGGCGGCGCTGGCAGCCTGCCCCACCGACGCCCTGCGCAAGCTGTGGCAGGGGCTGGGGTACTACAACCGCGTCAACAATATGCAAAAGGCAGCACGCATCGTTTGCGAGCAGTACGGCGGCGAACTTCCTGCCGACTACGCCGCCCTGCGCGCTTTGCCCGGCATCGGGGACTACACCGCCGGCGCCATTGCCAGCATCGCCTTTGGGCTGCCCGTACCCGCTGTGGACGGCAACGTCCTGCGCGTCTTTGCGCGGCTGTACAACGATGATGCCGACATTATGACCCCCGCCGCCAAGCGGCTGTTCACGCAGCGCGTGCTTGACCAGATGCCCAAGGATACCCCCGGCGCCTACAACGAAGCCCTGATGGAACTGGGCGCGTTAGTCTGCATCCCCGGCACGCCGCACTGCGGGGATTGCCCCCTGCGGGCGCTTTGCCGGGGCTGCGCGGCAGGTCGTGCCGACAAGCTGCCTGTCAAGCCCGCGCCCAAGGAAAAACGCACCGTCCCCGTGACGGTGGCGCTGATTTCGAGCGAACAGGGGCTGCTGTTGCAGCGCCGCCCCGCCAAGGGGCTGCTGGCAGGGCTGTGGCAGCCCGCCGCGTGGGAAAGCGCCTTGACGCGCGAACAGCTGCAGGACGCCCTGCAAAAGCTGGGCATCCCCGCCGTTTTGGGCGAAAGCCTGCCCCCCGCCAAGCACGTTTTTACCCACCGCATCTGGCAGCTGGGCGGCTGGCAGGGGACAGCCCCCGCCGTGCCGCTGCCCGACGGCTACGTCTGGGCTGCCAAAAGCCAGCTTGCCGAAATTTACCCCGTACCCAACGCCTTTGCGGCGTATGTAAAACCGGACGCCGACACGCCAAAGCCGTAATATCTTTGGGCAACACCGCATAATGCCCGCCTGACGGCTTAAGCACCGCTCCGGCGGCTGCGGCACTTAGAATTATGCGGTGATGCCCTTGCCATAAATCGGCAAATTGACAGCAAAATTTTACATCTGCGGTGTTGTAAATTTTGGCAAAGTCGGGTATAATTACCTTGTATTATTATTGCGAAGGGAGAACCCCCCCTATGATGAAGAAATCTACCTTTGGCGCCGTGCTGGCATTTATGTTTGCCGCCGCCGGTGCTTTGACCGCCGCCGCTTTGTATCTGTACCACCGCGAGAAGGAGCTGGACGAGTACGAGCGTCTGCTTTTCAGCGATGATATGGATGATATCGAGGATGAAGACACCGTCTACGAGCATATCGAGGACGACGACACCCCCGCCGCGCCTGCCGAGGATGCTGACCCGGACGCCATCAAATTCTGATATTTGTGTACCTGTGCCGGGCGCAGCTGTATCTGCGCCCGGCATATTTTAACAGGAGAATCCCACTATGCGCAGATTCTTATTATGGCTGGTTATGGTTGCCGCCACGCTGGCGCTGATTTTGGGCGGCTCTGCGGCGTTTTTCTATACCCAAGCCGGTTCTTCCGACCTGCCGCAGCAGCCGGTGGTTTTTGGCGGGGCAGAGCTGGAACCCAACGGCTGGGACTGGTCGGTGCCGGTTCTGGGCGGCAAGCTCACCAAGCAGGTGCAAAGCCCCACCAACCTGTCGGTGCAGCATCTGGGGACTTTTAGCGAGGACATTCCCGCGCTGGCGCTGCCCGCTTGGGTCAGCCGCGCCAAGGTCACCGTCACCGCACCCTCGGGTGTGCAATGGAGCGGCTCTGCCGATGAGTTTGCCGGGTATACCTACGACCAGAACGGCAGCTACCGCCTGACTCTGACCGCGTGGCATATCGCCGAGGAAACCGCCGAACCCGAGGGCTGGTACGCCTACTGTGCCGATTTCACCCTGCAGCAACAGCCGAAGATCGTGCTCAGCGCAGACCGCGCGGTGCAGGGCAGCGTAGTGGCGCTGTCCCTGTCCGGCTATCTGGAGGGCGAGCCTGCCCTGCAAACCGACCTTGGCACGGTGTGGTTCCGCAAAACGCAGTCCGGCTATATGGGGTATATCCCTGTGACCTACAATGCCGAAAGCGGCGTACACACGCTGGCGCTCAGCTGCGGCAGCTTTTCGCAGCAGCTGGAGCTGACGGTTACATCCGCCCAGACCTCCACCGTCACAGTGGAGGAGGACACCCGCACGGGTGCCGAGGAATACCGCAACAACATCTGGCCGCTGTTCACCACCGGCAGCGCTGAAAAACAGTGGCAGGGTGCCTTCCGTGCGCCCAGCGCCGCGGCGGTGCAGCTGCATTACGGCGATGTGCAGATGGTCAACGGCGCCCGCGCCGGGCAGGCAACCGGCGTTGCCTACCGCCCCGCACCGGACGAAGCCGTCACCGCCCCGCAGACCGGCAAGGTGCTGTTTGCAGGCACTTTGCAGCTGACCGGCGGCACGGTGGTCATTGACCACGGCTGCGGCGTAAAAAGCTATCTATACGGGCTGAAAACCCTTGCCGTGCAGGCAGGGCAGAGCGTCCAGACCGGAGACGCCTTGGGTACCGCCGATGCCTTGGGCGTGGATTACGAGCTGCGCATCGGCAGCAAAACCGTGGACCCCGAAGCGGCTATGACCGGGCGCGGAGGTCTGCAATTCCGTGAGTATGAGTGATTTCCCGCAGGGGATTTTGGGGAAGATTGGATATGGATGACGAGAAAAAACTGACCGGGCAGCCCGCTGCACAGGCGGCACCCCCGCCGGACAAGACGGCGAAAATTGCGCCGCAGCCCGCAACGCCGACGCCCGAAACGGCGGCGGATGCAGCAGCCGAAAAGCCCGCGGCAGCCAAGAAAAAGCCTGCCGGTACGCGCAAAACCAAATCCGGCACTACAGCGGCAAAAAAGACCACCGGGACAACGACAAAGAAAACCACCGCTGCGCCGAAGAAAAGACCCTCTGCAGCCAAAGCAAAGCCCGCAGACGCTGCCAAGGCAGCGCCCGATGCGGCTGCCCCCGCCAAGGTCGATACAAACCCCGAAGCCGCCGCTGCCGCACCGCAGACCCCGCCCGATGAAGCGGCGCTGAAGGAAAAACGCGCCGCCGATATGACCCGCACGCTGCAGATCACCATCGAGCAGATCCTACAGGAATCCGAAGAGCACGAACAGGCGCAGGCTGCCCCGATGCCCGCCGCGCCGGAGCTGCTGCCGGAGGAACCCGCCGATGAGCCGGAGGACGAAGCCGGTTCGACCGCCGTGGAGATTCTGCACAGCATCGCCAAGGGCGTCAGCAAATGGCTGCTGCTGGTCGTGCTGTTTGTGGCGGTCATTGCGGGCAGCGGTGTGGCGTGGCTGTACCGCTCTGCCACGCCGGATATGATCCCGCAGATCGAGGTCAGCTTTGCCGGGCAGGAGCCGCCCGTCAGCGCCTACAACTGGAAAATCCCCGTGGTGGGGCATATTTTCCGCCGCACCTACAAGCAGACCGTCAGCGCCAAGCCGGTTGCGCTGCCGCTGAATGTCGAGGAACTGACCCCCCGGCTGCGTGTTGCCCCGGTGGATTACACCACCAGCTTTACCGTCACCGATGCGGCCGGGCAGGAGGTTTACAACGGCACGGCAGAGGGCTTCTCTTCCTTCCGGTTCACCGCCAACGGCGATTACACCGCCAAGCTGGTCGTTACCCGCGAGAAGGCATACGCCGACGAAACCGAGGTCATCGGCTCCGAAACCCGGCTGTTCAGCTTTACCGTGGCACGCAGCCCGTCGCTGCGCATCAGCCCCGCGCGCTCGCTGCCCGGCACGGTGGCAGCCGTCTGTGCGGGCAAAACGCTGGACGGCAGGCAGCCGCAGCTGCAGACCTCGCTGCCGCACACGGAGTTTATGCAAACCGCCAACGGCTGGGTCTGCTACCTGCCCCTTGCGTGGGATACCCAGCCCGGCAACTATGAGGTCGTTGTCACGGCGGACGGCTTTACCAAGCCCTTGATGCTGACCGTGGCAGCCGCCGAGCGCCCCTACGCCGATTATTACAACAACAGCCAGCGCTGCGCCTATTATATCGGCGAGGACGATATGCCCGCCGCCGTAAAGGCGTGCCTGCCCGGTGCCACGGTGCTGCCGCAGTGGCTGGGTACCGGCTTTGCCGAACCGATTGCGGACTATAAGACCCAGCTCAGCTTCGGTATGACCGAGTACGTCGGGCGTCCCAAGACCGAGCGCGATACCAACCCCGGCACCGGGGGACGTACCAGTGTAAATGTAGTCCTCAACACCGCCAGGCGCGGCGTTCTGACTGCACCCGCCGCCGGGCGTATCCTGCTGGCGGACGAGCTGCCCGACCCCTACGGCAACACGCTGGTCATTGACCACGGCAGCGGACTTTTGAGCATTTTCTACGGGCTGCAGGAGCTGGAGGTCAAGCACGGCGACGAGGTCGAGCCGGGGCAGGAGCTTGCCAAGGCGTACCGCATCACCATTGCGGAGATGCGCCTGATGGGGATACCCATCGACCCCGAGCCGGTCTGGCAGAACCGCAGCGACGCCCTCAAGCAGCAATAGGAATCTAAGGCAACACCGCACAATTCCCGCCTGACGGCTTAAGCACCGCTCCGGCGGCTGCGGCACTTAGAATTGTGCGGTATTGCCCTAAGCGGAGGCACCCTTACTATGGGGTGCCTCCGCTTTTTCACGCCCGCCCCGCATCCGGCATAGTATGGCGCAAACGCAAGGGGGTGGCGGCTGTGGCAAAATGTATTTGTATCCTTGGGCAGGATGCCCGCCAGTGCGCGGCAGGGCAGGTGCTGCGCCGCGCCGGATATCGTCTGACCGACCCGTCTGCGGCAGCCGATGCGCATTATCTGCTGCTGCCGATGTCCCAAAGCCGCGTCGGTGACGAGCTGGCGCGCTGTCTGCAAACCGTGCGACCCGGCACCGTTGTGCTGGCAGGGCGTCCCGGTGCGCCGGTGCGGGCGGCGGTGCGGCAAGCCAATTTGCCGCTGATCGACTACTTCGAGCGCCCGGAGCTGGAATGCCTGAACGCCGTGCCCACCGCCGAAGGCTGCCTGCAGCTGCTGTTTCGTCTGCGGCAGTACACCGTGTGGGAAAGCGACTTTCTGGTCCTGGGCTACGGGCGCATCGGTGCCGCTGTGGCGCAGCGGCTTACGGCGCTGGGCGGTCGGGTCACGGTGGCGGCACGCCGTGCCGAGCCGCTGGCGTATGCCCGCTGTGCGGGCTGCCGAACGGTGCCGCTCTCCCGCTTGGAGGAGGTTCTGCCCCGACACACGGCGGTGATCAACACGATCCCCGCGCCGGTTCTGCCCCGCAGCCGTCTGACATTGCTGCCGCCCGGGGCGCTGATTCTGGACCTTGCCAGCCTGCCCGGCGGCACCGACTTTACCGCCGCGCGGGAGCTGGGTCTGCAAGCCGAACAGGCGCTGGCGCTGCCCGGCAAATGCGCACCCAAAACCGCCGGATTGCTCATCGGGCAGACGGTACTGGCACTTTTGCAGGAAAGGAGCGACCCGCTATGACCAACCCCCAAACCCCGCGCACCGCCGCCTTTGCCCTGTGCGGCAGCTTTTGCAGCTTTGACGCCGTGCTGCCGCAGATCGCCGCCCTTGTGCAGCGCGGCTGGACGCTTTTGCCGATTTTAAGCTACAGCGCAGCCGGGCAGGATACCCGCTTCGGCACAGCGGCAGCGCTGCGCAAGACCCTGCAGCAGCTGACCGGACACGAGCCGCTGACCACCCTGCAGCAGGTCGAGCCGCTGGGACCCAAGCGTATGGCGGAGATGCTGATCATTGCCCCTGCCACCGGTACCACGCTGGCGATGCTGGCGGCGGGCATCAGCGCAACCCCGGTCACACTGGCAGCCAAAAGCCTGCTGCGCGGCGGCAAGCCGGTGGTGGTCGCCCCCTCCAGCAACGATGCCTTAACAGGCACCGCCCCGGCGCTGGCACAGCTTTTGCAGCGCCGCCACTACTATTTTGTACCCTTTGGGCAGGACGATGCCCTGCGCAAGCCCGCCAGCCTGAAAAGCGATTTTACCCTGCTGCCGGACACCGTGGAAGCAGCCCGCCGCGGTGTGCAGATGCAGCCGCTGCTTTTGTAATAGCCGCCCGCCGTCAGGCATATATATAGGTAGTAAATCTGTGGGTAACGGGGGCAGCATATGCAGACGATCATCATTACCGGCGGGCGCACCCTGCAGGGGGCGATTTGCCCGGAAACCGCCAAAAACAGCGTGCTGCCGCTGCTGGCAGCCTCCCTGTTGTGCCAAGGCACCGTAAGGCTGCGCGCCGTGCCGCGCTTGGCGGATGTCGAAACCAGCATTGCTTTGCTGCGCGCCGTCGGGGCAGGGGTACAGCGCTGCGGGTCGGAGCTTCTGCTGTGCGCCGAAGCACCGCTGTGCGGGCAGATCCCCGCGCCGCTGTCCGGGGCGATGCGCAGCTCGGTGTTTTATCTGGCGCCGCTGCTGTGCAGGGTCGGCTCGGTGCGTCTGCCGCTGCCCGGCGGCTGTCGGCTGGGACCGCGCCCGGTGGATATCCATCTGGCGGGGCTGGCAGCGCTCGGCGCGGCGGTGGAGCTGGAGGGCGACGCCGTGACCCTGCGCGCTCCCGGCGGGCTGCACGGGGTAGATTTTGCGCTGCGGCTGCCCAGCGTGGGGGCTACGCTGACGCTGATGATGGCGGCGTGCTGCGCCGTGGGTACCACCGTCCTGCGCGGGGCCGCCTGTGAGCCGGAGGTTGCCGACACCGCGCGCTTTTTGTCACAGTGCGGGGCGCAGATACAGGGCGCAGGAACCCCCACACTGGTCATACAGGGGGCAGAGGTGCTGCACGGCACCGCCTACACCCCCATGCCCGACCGCATTGCCGCCGCCACCTACGCAGCCGCCCTTGCCTGCGCCGGGGGCGAGATAAGTATTGCCCGCTGCCGCCCGGCGTACTACGCCGCCTTTTTGTCGTTTTTGCAGCGCTGCGGCGTTGAGATTTTCTTCGGCACTGATTCCGTGACCCTGCGCCGCGACCCCGCCGTGCCGCTGCGCGGCGCACAGTCCCTGTGTGCCAACGCCTGGCCCGCCTTTGCCACCGACACCGCCCCGCTGGCGGCTGCCGTGCTGCTGTGTGCGGATGCGCCCAGCGAAATTTACGACGCCCTGTTTGCCCGTCGCTTTGCCTGTGCCGCCGGCTTTGCCGCCATGGGCGCGGCTTGCAGTGAGCAGGGCAGACGGCTGCAAATGCAGGGCGGCGCACAGCTGCACGGTGCCGAGGTTTCTGCCCCCGATCTGCGCGGCGGGGCGGCGCTGCTGCTGGCAGCCCTTGCCGCCGAGGGTACGACCCTTCTGCACGATGCCGGGCATCTTGCACGCGGCTATGTCGACCTGCCCGGGCAGCTGGCAGCCTTGGGGGCAGATGTGCGATAGGATACAAAATTTTGGCGCATTTGCCGCAAAAACAGCGCCCCGCAGAAAATAAACAGGCAAATTTTTATGAAAATTTCGCTCAGCTATTGAAATTGACATAAAAATTTGGTATTCTAATAATCAGTTATATGCAAAATATACGGAGCAGTGTGCCCATTTGTGGCGCTTGTGCTGCTTTCCCATGAAACAATAAATACTTTTAGGGGGACATACTCATGGCATTCGTACTCGACGAAGAAATGCAAAACGTCACAAACATTAAGGTTATCGGTGTTGGCGGCGGCGGCGGCAACGCTGTAAACCGCATGGTGGAGTCCGGACTGTCCGGGGTCGAGTTTGTTGCTATGAACACCGACCAGCAGGCTCTGCTCAACTCCAAGGCCACGCAGAAGGTTCAGCTCGGCGCCAAGCTCACCAAGGGTCGCGGCGCCGGTGCTGACCCCGAGGTGGGTCAGCGCTCCGCTGAGGAAAGCAAGGACGAGATCGCCAACGCCCTGAAGGGCGCCCAGATGGTCTTTATCACCGCCGGTATGGGCGGCGGCACCGGCACCGGCGCAGCCCCCGTTGTGGCAGAAACCGCCCACGACCTCGGCATCCTGACCGTCGGCATCGTCACCAAGCCCTTCGCCTTTGAGGGCAAGCGCAAGATGAGCCTTGCCGAGCAGGGCATCGCCAGCCTGATGATGCACGTCGACTCTCTGATCGTCATCCCCAACGAGCGTCTGAAGCTCATCAGCCAGGAGCGCATCACCCTGATGAACGCCTTCGAGGCTGCCGACAACGTCCTGCGTCAGGGCGTTGAGAGTATCTCCAGCCTGATCAACATCCCCGCCTTCATCAACCTGGACTTTGCCGATGTGCGTTCCATCATGAAGGACGCCGGCTTTGCCCATATGGGTGTCGGCGTTGCCAAGGGCGCCGGCAAGGCAGAAAACGCCGCCAAGGCTGCCATTTCCAGCCCCCTGCTGGAAACCAGCATCGCCGGTGCGCGCGGTGTCATCATCAACATCACCTCCAGCCCCGATATCGGCTTGGACGATGTCGAAACCGCTGCCTCCATGGTCACCCAGTCTGCCCACCCCGATGCCAACATCATTTGGGGTACTGCCTTTGACGAGCGCCTGAACGACGAGATGAGCATCACCGTGGTTGCCACCGGCTTTGAAAGCACCCCCGAGGTGGACGCCCCCATTCAGGCACATATGGACGCCAAGGCGACTGCCCAGCCCGCTGCCCCCGTGCAGCAGCCCGCCGCACCGGTCAAGCCCGCTGCCCCTGCACAGCCTGCTGCCGCCAAGCCCACCATCAACCCCGTTATGCCCAACCCCATCTTCACCCAGAGCTTTGGTGCCGGTCTGGACACCCCGGTTTCCGGTCAGAGCGCTGCCCCCGTTGAGGAGGAGGACGACGGCGATTACTTCAACGATCTGCTCAGCATCTTGAACAAGCGTTCCTGATCTGACACGCAAATTCTGCCCCGAGAGGATGTGAAAAGCCATGGCGTCTGAACCGAAGAATATACAGGAACAGGGTTTCCGTTCCAGTCTGTTCGGCTTTGACAAAAATGACGTCTTGGCTTATATGAACACGCTGGTCAACGAGGCGCAGCAGCAGGAGCTGGAATACCAGCAAAAGCTGCAGGCGTTGCAGGCGCGTATTGATGCCTTGGGCAGCGAACACAGCGGTGCCGACGCCCAGACTGCCTCCCTGCAGGAGCGCTTAACGGCTGCCGAGCAGCGCGCCGAAGCTGCCGAGGCAAAGCAGCGTGAGCTGACGCAGACCTTGGAGGACGTGCAGAAGCAGGTGGATACATACCGCGATGCGCAGAAGGAAAGCCAGAAATCCGCCAATATGTGGCAGCTGAAATGCCACGATCTGCAGCAGCAGGCAGAAACCCTGCAGCAGCAGTTGGCGGCATCCCGCCAGATGAATGCGGCGATCCACACCCCCACACCCGATGCCGTGCGCAGCGCCCAGCTGGAAGCCCGCAAGATTTTGCAGGACGCCAAGCTGTACGCCGACAGCGCCGAAAAAGAACTGCAGCAGCAGGCGGAGCAGCGCAAGACCCGTATGGCGGAAAACGCCCGGGGCATCGCTGCCGGTGTTATGCTGGTGCGTGAGCGCCTTGCCCGTGTGGACGAGCGCTTGGCGGCTGCCACGCTGGATCTGGACGGCTTGACCCAGACGATCTATCAGGCACTGGACGAAACCGAGTCCGAGCTGAAGGAGCTGGGTACCCAAATGCGGGATTACGCCCAAGGCAGCCCCGAAACCGAGGTCGCCTACACGCCCGCGCCACCCGACGCCGAGCCGGACAAGCCGGAGCCGAAGCAGTTCCGCGTCAAGGCGCAGGCACAGCCCGTGCGCCAAAAGCCGCAGCCCAAGCCCGCGTATCGGCTGCGCAACAACCGCCGCCCGGTTTCCCAGCTTTTGCAGGATCAGATCGACCGCTTGGACGAGCAGAATAAGTCATAACTATAAAAACCCCCGCAGCGCAAGCTGCGGGGGTTTTTCGTTGTATGGCTATTTTTTGCCGGCGTGACCGTTTTCCACATTGCTGGTGCCCTGCTCAAGCAGGTAGGTTGCCGTCAGGTCCGCAATGTGCAGCTTGACCGCCAGCGGGTAGGTGTTGTAGGCGTCGCTCACGGCAAAGCTGCCGCCGCGCACCGCGTCATCAAACCCGCCCATATGCCAGCGGATGGCAATTGCTTCGGCGGTTTTCAGGCGCATAAAATGCTCGATCAGATACACGCTCTTTTCGCCGTGTCCGTAAGGCAGCTGGTCAGCCACCTGATAAAACGGCACCTTTTCCCATTGCCCGGTTTCCTCGTTTTTGACGTTGCGGGTACCCACCTTGTAGAAATTCGCCTTGCACAAATCGTGCAGCAAGCCGCAGATGGCATAGCTTTCGGCGTTTTCACCCTCGGTGTAAAAATGCTGCATCATCGCGTTGTACACGTTGATGCTGTGCATCACAAGCCCCTGCTCGCACGCACCGTGAAAGCGGGTGGATGCCGGTGCCGAAAAAAAGTCGGTGGTTTCCAGCCAGCTCAGCAGGCGGTCAGCGCCGGGGCGGGTGATGTTTTTGGAGTAAATTTCCACAAATTGGGCATGATAGTCCGGCATAGAGAACCTCACAGTTCAATTTCGTTCAGGATATCCTTCAAAGTCTTTAGTTCCTCGGCGGTCATGCTGATGCCTTTTGCCATACGGCTGCCGTCGGGGGACCAGTCGCGGATGTCATATTTGGGGGCAGCGCCGTTCCAGCTGATCATATTCAGCTGGCGCTCCCAGCCGCGGGCGTTGGTGCTGAGTACGGCGATGCGTTCGGTAATTTCATAGGTAAATTCTGCCATAGTTCAAAACTCACTTTCCATAAAATGTGTACTGCATCATCATAGCCGATTTTACGGCAAAATGCAAGAGATAATCAAGGGCAATACCGCATAAATTCTAAGTGCCGCAGCCGCCGGAGCCGTGCTTAAGCCGTCAGGCGGGCATTATGCGGTGTTGCCTAAGATTTTACCCGCACCGCCAGCAGGGCAAACCGCTTGTCGGTGCCAAGGGCGGTGTCCCCGCAGGTCGAAAGCACCAGCAGCTGGTCGCCGTACTGCGGCTGCACGCCGGTATCGTACAGGCGCAGCGCCAGAATTGCCTGCACGCGCTGCTTCCATTCCAGCTGGTTGGCGGCATCAAAAAAGGTGTAGTAGGGCAGGGTATCGCTGCCCAGCGCGGTGTCCAGCGCGGCAACCACCTGCCATGTCCCCGGCTCGTAGATCGTGTCAAAGGTAAAGGTCGGGTGGGCTTGGTAAAATGCCTCGTCCCGGTACTGCAGCAACGGCGCAAAGCGCGCACCGTCCGCCATATTATGCCCGTAAATCAGCCAGTTGGCGGTGGCATAGCCCGGCGTGACGCTGCAGCTCGCATCCAGAAACGGCGTGCCGCCCACGGCGTAGTAGCGGTCAAAGCCGCGCCGCAGATAGTATTCGTTGTCGCCGGGGGTCTGCATCACCGGCAGGTCAATGCCCGCGCCCTCCATACGCAGCCAGCCGATC
The DNA here is from genome assembly GCA_004552305.1 of Subdoligranulum variabile. Lineage (GTDB taxonomy): Bacteria > Bacillota > Clostridia > Oscillospirales > Ruminococcaceae > Gemmiger > Gemmiger variabilis_A. The sequence continues at coordinate 92,223 of SFOX01000003.1, forward strand.
AGGTCGGGGTTTTGCTCGTACAGATCGCGGTAGGCGAGCAGGATATCACTGCCGGCGGTCACGTCCTGCGCTGCCTCGGGCGCAGTATGCGCGGCGGCGTCGGCTTTTCCCGTGTCCGCCAGCGCATCGCGGGTAGCCGCCAGCGGTGCCACTGCCACGGCACCCGGCGCGGGCAGGGCAGAGGGGGATGCCGCAGCAGGGGGCGGGGTGGGCATACCGTCGTTGAGCAGGGTCTGGCGCACCGCCAGCACGGCGGCTGCCGCCAAGGCGGCGATACCCACCACCTGCAACAACCCGGCACGGCGGCGCTGTTTGCTGCGCAGCGCCGTGCGCGCCGCAAAGGGATAGTACGCACTGTCGCCCCGCAACTTGCGGTAACGCTTCGGCATGGCAGACTCCTTTCGGTAAAAACAAAAAAACGCCCGCTTGGGCGTTTGAAAAATCAGATTCGGCGCAGCATCAAAAGTCCGGCAGAGCAGATGCAGATCAGCCCTGCAGTACCCAACAGATAGAACACCGGGAAATCCCCGGTTTCGGGGGTGGAAACCTCCTCCGGCGCGGCGGTTGCCTGCGGGGTCTGGCTGCCGTTGGCGGTCACGATCTCGACCTTGGCGGCGGTTTCGTTGACCTTTACACTGTCGTTTTTCTCACTGCGGGAGGTCAAGCTGGTGGGGGTGGCGGTCTGTATGGGGGCAGATTCGCCGCGCATCATACCGCACGCTGCAAACAGCACCACGGCTATGATCAGCACCGCGGCGCACAAAAAGCGCTTCAACCGAAAAACGCCTCCTTACTTCAGATTCTCAAACGAAAAGGGCAAAAATGCCCAAAATATTTATCGGAAACGACGGAATCACACACCATCGCAATTTACATTAAGGGTATTGTATCACATCCTGCCGCATCCGTCAAGCGGATTGCCCCAACCTGCCGAAAATTGCCATTTCCACCGCAGCGCGCACAGATTTCCCCTTGCACAAAGGCGGCAAATGCGGTATAATACATTTATTATTGTGTGAGATTATGCCCCATGGGATGGGCGGCGCGCACGGATTATGAATAAGGAGATGTAAAGATGAAAGGTATTATCCTTGCCGGCGGTGCCGGCACAAGACTTTACCCGCTGACGATGGTCACATCCAAGCAGCTGCTGCCCGTGTACGACAAACCCATGATCTACTATCCGCTGTCCACCCTGATGTTGGCGGGCATTCAGGATATTCTGATCATATCCACCCCCACCGACACGCCCCGCTTTGAGGCGCTTCTGGGGGACGGCAGCCAGTACGGCGTGCATCTGCAGTATAAGGTGCAGCCCAGCCCCGACGGCTTGGCACAGGCGTTCCTGTTGGGTGAGGAATTCATCGGCGATGATTGCTGCGCGATGGTTTTGGGCGACAATATCTTCTACGGCGCAGGCTTCTCCAAGCGGCTGAAAACCGCCGCCGCCAACGCCGCTGCCGGGCGCAGCACCGTGTTCGGCTATTTTGTCAACGACCCCGAGCGTTTCGGCGTTGTCGCCTTTGATAAGGACGGACGCGCCACCTCCATTGAGGAAAAGCCCGCCCAGCCCAAGAGCAACTACGCTGTGACGGGTCTGTACTTCTACAACAACGACGTCGTCAAGATGGCAAAGCAGGTCAAGCCCAGCGCCCGCGGTGAGCTGGAGATCACCACGCTGAACCAGATGTATCTGGACGCCGGCAAGCTGGACGTACAGCTGCTGGGACGCGGCTACGCATGGCTGGACACCGGCACGATGGACTCTCTTGTCGAGGCTGCCGGCTTTGTGCAGACGGTCGAAAAACGTCAGGGCATCAAAATTTCCGCCCCGGAGGAAATTGCCTACAAGTACGGCTGGATCACCAAGGAAAAGCTGCTCGAAAGCGCCGCCCGCTATGGCAAATCCCCCTACGGTCAGCACCTGAAGAACGTCGCCGAGGATAAGCTGCAATACTGATAACGAGGCATTTGTATGAAAATTTTGATTACCGGCTGCCATGGGCAATTGGGTACCGAGCTGCAGAGCCAGCTTGCCGCCGAGCATTGCGCCCTGGGACCCCTGCCGATGCGCCTGCAAAAGGCCACTGTCATCGCCGTGGATGTCGAGGATCTGGACATCACCGACCGTGAGGCTACCATCAACTACATCAGCCGCCACAAGCCGGACACCGTCATCAACTGCGCGGCGTTCACCAACGTGGACGGCTGCGAAACCGCCCGCGATGCTGCGTTCAAGGTCAACGCCCTGGGTCCGCGCAATCTGGCGCTGGCGTGCGAAAAAATCGGCGCACGGCTGATCCACGTTTCGACCGACTATGTTTTCCCCGGCACCGCCAACGGCGGTATTCCGCTGGATGAATGCTGCGTACCTGCGCCCATTTCTGCCTACGGGCAGACCAAGCTTCTGGGCGAGCAGTATGTGCAGCGCTTCTGCCGCCGCCACTTCATTGTACGCACGGCATGGCTGTACAGTTACTACGGCAAGAACTTTGTCAAGACCATGGTGCGTCTGGGCAAGACCCACGACGAGATCACCGTTGTCAATGACCAGCTGGGCAACCCCACCAACGCGGTGGATCTTGCCTACCACATTTTGCTGCTGGCGGTCAGCCACGATTACGGCATCTACCACTGCACGGGTTCCGGCGTGTGCAGCTGGTACGACTTTGCCGCCGCCATCATGCAGGAAGCAGGGCTTTCCTGCCGTGTGCTGCCCTGCACCAGCGACGAATACGCCGCTGCCCACCCCGAAAGCGCCCGCCGCCCCGCGTGGAGTGCGCTGGAAAACCGTATGCTGCGCTGCACGGTAGGGGACAGCACCCGCGACTGGCGCGACGCACTGAAGGACTTTTTTGCCAACTGGAACGGAGAATAAAGCTATGAAAACCTATCTGATTACCGGCTGTGCCGGTTTTATCGGCTCGAATTTTGTCCACTATATGCTGGACAAGTACGAGGATATCCGCCTTGTCAACCTCGATAAGCTGACCTATGCCGGCAACCTGGAGAACCTCAAGGACGTGGAGGGTGACGCCCGCCACATCTTTGTGCAGGGCGACATCTGCGACAAGGCGCTGGTCACCGAGCTGATTGCCAAGTATGACCCCGACTACGTCATCAACTTTGCTGCTGAAAGCCATGTGGACCGCAGCATCAAAAACCCCGAAATTTTTGTCGAAAGCAACGTTCTGGGTACCGTCAACCTGCTGCAGTGCTGCAAGGACGCATGGTACGATGCCGACGCCAAAACCTGGAAGGACGGCAAAAAGTACCTGCAGGTTTCCACCGATGAGGTCTACGGCGCGCTGGGTGCCGAGGGCTATTTTATGGAAACCACGCCGCTGTGTCCGCACAGCCCGTACTCTGCCTCCAAGGCAAGCGCGGATATGTTTGTCAAGGCGTTCCACGACACCTACGGTATGCCGATGAACATCACCCGCTGCTCCAACAACTACGGTCCCTACCAGTTCCCCGAAAAGCTGATCCCGCTGCTCATCCACAACGCCCAGCAGCACAAGAACCTGCCCGTCTACGGCGACGGTATGCAGATCCGTGACTGGCTGTATGTTATGGACCACTGCAAGGCCATTGATATGGTCGCTGCGGGCGGCAAGGACGGCGAGGTCTACAACGTCGGCGGTCACAACGAGCGCCCCAACATCTTTATTGTCAAGACCGTCATTGCCCAGCTGCATGACCGCCTGAAGGACGAGGGCATCAGCGAGGAGCTGATCACCCACGTTGCCGACCGTCTGGGTCACGACCGCCGCTACGGCATCGACCCCACCAAAATCAAGGAGGATCTGGGCTGGTACCCCGAAACTCCGTTTGAAAAGGGCATTGTGCTGACCATTGACTGGTATCTGGCACATCCCGACTGGATGGCGCACGTCACCAGCGGCGACTACCAGAAATACTACGAGCAGATGTACAAAAATAAGTGAGGCAACACCGCGCAATACGCAACTTCCCCAAAGGAGCAGCTAACAAACTATGGCAAATTTTAAAGAAGAACAAACCCGCAACAGCCGCCGCTTGGCACGGCAGATTTTAGGCGCCGTGGCCTTGCTGCTGGCGTTTATCGGTCTGCTTACGGTGGTGGGCTGGGGTGTTTCCGGCGTGCGCACGCTGCTGGACGACACCGAGCTGCGCAACGAATACGCAGACGATTTGTACGGTATGGTCATGCTGGACCCCGTGACCTTTGACGATGTCGGCACCGTGGACCCCAGCGTGTTTAAGCAGGCTGCCATTTGGGGTACCGTGTATCAGGCACAAAAGGACGGTCTGGGGCTGGAGCAGTACGAGCGTGACGCCGATACCGGCTCCGTTATGCTGCCCAAGCTGGAGATCGACACCTATATTGCGAACCTCCTGGGCGCCGACTACGCCCAGACCGTTCCCGCAGGTTCCTTTGAAACGCCGGAATTTATCTACCAATACAACGAGGAAAAACAGTGCTATCTGGTGCCTGTCACCGGCTCGGTGGCACAGTACACCCCGTTGGTGGAAAAAATCAAGACCTCCGGTCGCCAGCGTATTGTCACCGTCGGCTATGTACCTACGGCGTTCAACAACGATAACGGCGAGCTGTCGCTGACCGCCCCCACCGAACCGACCAAGTATATGGACTATGTGTTCACCCGCAACGCCAAGCGACAGTGGTGCCTGACCGCGCTGCAGGAAAGTGAAATGAAGGTCGCCGCCACGCCGACCCCGACCCCGACCCCCACGACCGCACCCGATGTGCAGGTCATGCTGGAAAACCAGATGAACGCCTCGTCCGCCCCTGCGGAGGAGGAAGGCACCGCCCCGGCGGACACCGACGCAGCCGCAGAGGAAGCCCCTGAGAGCGCAGCCTCTGCGGCAGAATCCGCCGAGAGTGCGACCTCCGAGGATGCCACATCCGATAGTAATGTAGGATAAAACACAGAAATGCCAGGCTCTTCCCGAAAGGGGAGAGCCTGGCTTCATTTATGCCAGAACCGCCCCGCAATTTTCACGTTACCGTCAGGCTACGGGCAGAGCTGGGCTACGCAGAGTTAAGAGTGCAGAGTTCGGAGTTTAGAGTTTAGATTTGGAGTGTCCGCTATGCGGACACATTTTTATTCTATTGCCCCGTAGGGCGGGGTGACCCCACCCCGCCATGCAAATTTGCGGTTGATGCAATCGTTTCGGCAGGTTTGTAGGGGACGCATATATGCGTCCCGTGTTTAGGCTGCCTTGCCGGGACGGCTGCAACGGGCGGCATATATGCCGCCCCTACGGGTTACCCGTTATGTTGTTGCAACCATAAAACCGCGGGCGGGGCATACCCCGCCCCTGCAAACAATCTCGCAATTCTTCCTTGATTTTTTGGGATTTCCTATTGACACGGCGGCAAAATGGTGCTATTCTTTACCCATCAAAAGCGATGAGCAGGAAAAGTACCGTGTCCATGCCGCGCAGAGAGCCGGGCATCTGGTGTAAGCCCGGACGGAAATGACACGCGAAAGAACACCTGTCAGCTGCAAACTGAACCCGCCAAAGGCAGTAGGGGCGCCGCAGTGCCGTGCGTTACAACGGCAGCGTTTCAAAGGTGAACGTGTACGGAAAAAGTGACCGTATGCCGTTATTTCGGCTGCGGTAATTTAGGTGGCACCGCGGATCCAAGACAGCGATTCGTCCTAATGCAAAGGAGTGTCATCTATGTGCTGTGTTCTGGGGTATGTCGGGCAGGATCTGCCCAAAGAAAAATTTACGGAGTATCTGCTGCGCACCACAAGCCGCGGTCCCGACGACCAGCGGGTCGAAAAGACCGAATTCGGCTGGCTGGGCTTTGGTCGCCTTGCCATTATGGGGCTTACGCCGGCGGGGATGCAGCCGTTTTTCCGCGGCAAGGATTGCGTAGTCTGCAACGGTGAACTGTACGGTTTCCGTCCCGTCAAGGAAGAGCTGGAAAAAGAGGGCTACACCTTCTCCTCGGATTCGGACTGCGAACTTCTTCTGCCGCTGTACTACAAATATGGGCTGGATATGTTCCGCCATCTTGACGCCGAGTTTGCTCTGATTCTGTACGACAGCCGCAAAAAAATGGTCATTGCCGCGCGCGATCCCATCGGCATCCGCCCGTTGTTCTACGGCTACAGCGACAGCGGCTGCATTGCCTTTGCGTCCGAGGCCAAAAACCTTGTGGGGCTGTGCCGCCAGATTTACCCATTCCCCGTCGGCTGCTACTACTGCAACGGTCAGTTTGTGCGCTACTGCGACATTGCCGACACCCCCGTGTACAGCCACGACGAGCTGCCGCAGATTTTGACGAACATCCGCGAAAAACTGGTCGCCGGTGTCGATAAGCGGCTGGACGCCGACACCCCTGTGGGCTTTCTTTTGTCCGGCGGGCTGGATTCCAGCCTGGTGTGCGCCATCGCCGCCAAAAAGCTGGGCAAGCCCATCCGCACCTTTGCCATCGGTATGAGCGAGGATGCCATCGACCTGAAATACGCCAAGCAGGTCGCTGACTACCTGCACGCCGACCACACCGAGGTCATCATCAACCGGGAGATCGTGCTGCAGGCACTGGAAGAAGTCGTCGCCCTGTTGGGGACCTGGGATATCACGACCATCCGCGCGTCGGTGGGTATGTATCTGGTATGCAAGTATATCCACGAGCATACCGACATCCGCGTGCTGCTGACGGGCGAAATTTCCGACGAACTGTTCGGCTACAAATACACCGATTTTGCCCCGTCCGCCGCAGAATTTCAGGCAGAAAGCCAAAAGCGTCTGCGCGAGCTGTATATGTACGATGTGCTGCGCGCCGACCGCTGCATCAGCGTTAACAGTCTGGAAGCGCGCGTACCCTTCGGCGACTTGGATTTTGTGCGCTATGTTATGGCGATTGACCCCGCCAAAAAGCTGAACACCTACGGCAAGGGCAAGTATCTGCTGCGCAAGGCGTTTGAAGGGGACTGGCTGCCCGAAAGCATTCTCTGGCGCGAGAAAGCGGCGTTCAGCGATGCAGTGGGACACTCGATGGTCGATGACATCAAGGAGTACGCCGAGGATCTGTACTCCGACGCAGATTTTGCCGAAAAAGCCGACCGCTACCACTGGTGCGCACCCTTTACCAAGGAAAGCCTTTTGTACCGCGAGCTGTTTGAAAAATACTACCCCGGTCAGGCACAGATGATCACCGGCTACTGGATGCCCAACAAAGCGTGGCCGCACTGCGATGTCGCTGACCCCAGCGCCCGCGTGCTGGCAAACTACGGCGCCAGCGGCGTGTAAAAAACACTTGCAATTTTTTTGAATCTTATGTATAATAATGAAACAGGCAGCCAAACGCTGCCGAAGCAAATTTTCGCAGAGTAGAAAACTGTGCGTAAAGTGCCTGACCAACGGGGAGTTGTGGCAGGACGAAAGGCAAAACGCGCCTGCGGTACGGTTTTCGCATCCCACTGCTGCATGATGTAGTGCAACGGGGGTGTGCCCTTGCACGCCCTTTTGCCTCCTGTTTTATGCGGCAAACCGCGTAAAATCAGGAGGTATTTTTTATGCAGCAAAATCTGTCCGTCTTTTCCGCCGCCTACTGGCAAGCTGCCAGGGCGGAGCTGCGCAATGTCCGTGTGCTGGCGTTTTCCGGCTTGGTGTGCGCCATGGCCATCGTGCTGGAGAGCTTTCCCGTCTACATTTTAGGACCCAGCCTTAAAATTTATTTCAGCTTTGTGGTCGTTTCGCTGGGCTGCGCCTACTATGGTCCCGTGGTCGGTATGATCGCCGGCGCCATCATCGACTCGGTCGGCTTTCTTTTGGCAGGCTACGGCGAGCCGTATTTCCCGGGGTATCTCATCACCGCCGTTTTGTCGGGGCTGATTTACGGCGTGCTGCTCTACAAGCGCCGCCCCACGCTGCTGCGCATTCTCATTGTGCGGCTGATTATCAACTACGGCAGCAACGTTCTGCTGGGCAGCGTGTGGAAATCCATGCTGTACGGCAAGGGCTACCTCTATTACGCCACCAGCGGTTTTATTAAAAACACCACGATGCTCCCCCTTGAGGTGTTTTTGATGTGGGCGGCGCTCACTGCTGCCGATCGCATGGGCTTAGACCGCAAATATTTGCACAAACGCGGGTAAAAAGTCATACTTTTACCCGCGTAAACCGGGGCAGAAGTCATACTTCTGTCTTTTTTTATTGTAAGTAATGCCCATTGTTTTCACAAAATGTTCACGAATTTTCCGTTTTTATCCAAAAATTTACCAATTCTGTAAAATCCATTGAAAACCCAAGGGCAAACGTTTACAATATACACCGTGAGGCAAAGGCAAAAATGCGTCCTGTTGCGGCGATGTCACAGCAGGTAAGGGCGCATTTTTTCTTTTCTCACAAGGGTAAACACAAGAAAGCTGTTTACCGCAACCGTTTTACGCTTTTATTGGGAGGAAAACACACATGAAGAAATTGATGGGCATTTTGCTGGCCGCCTCTATGGTGTTCAGCATGGCAGCCTGCGGTTCTACCGCTTCCAGCAGCAGCGCTGCTGCCGTCAGCAGCAACGGTACCGCCGCTGCTGACAATGCTGACAACGCCTATTCCGGTCTGAAGATCGGCGCCATCATTCTGGGCGACGAAACCGAGGGCTACAGCGCCGCTCACATCAACGGCATTAAAGAAGCCGCTGCCGAGTTGGGCATCAGCGATGACCAGATCGTCTGGAAATACAAGGTTCCCGAGGGCGGCGAAACCACCGATGCCGCCGAGGACCTGGTCGGTCAGGGCTGCAACCTGATCATCTCCAACTCCTACGGTCACCAGACCTACATGGTTGAGGAAGCCGAGAAGTACCCCGATGTCAACTTTGTTGCCATGACCGGCGACTTTGCTGCCATTTCCGACTTGGACAACTTCTACAACGCCTTCACCGCCGTCTACCAGAGCCGCTACGTTTCCGGTGTTGTCGCCGGTATGAAGGTTAAGGAGCTGGTCGAGTCCGGCACCCTGACCCCCGAGACCCAGCCCAACAGCTTCACCGCTGACGGCAAGGTCAAGATCGGTTACGTCGGCGCCTTCGGCTATGCTGAGGTCGTTTCCGGCTACACCGCCTTCTTCCTCGGCGTGCAGAGCGTTTACCCCGACGTCGAGATGGAAGTTATGTACACCAACTCCTGGTTCGACATCGACAAGGAGGGCGCTGCTGCTGAGGCTCTGATCTCCAACGGTGCTGTTATCGTCGGTCAGCACGCTGACTCCACCGGTGCTCCCGCCGCCACCCAGAAGAAGAAGGACGCCGGCACCATCTGCTACTCCATCGGCTACAACATTGATATGCTGGCCACCGCCCCCACCGCCGCTCTGACCTCCGCCACCAACGTCTGGTCCGTTTACTACAAGGCTCTGTTCGAGGGCGCTGCCGCCGGCAACATCCCGCAGGATTGGGCTAAGGGCTACGAGGACGGCGCTGTTGCCATCACCGATCTGGGTCCCGAGGTTGCCGAAGGCACTGCCGAGAAGGTCGCCGAGGTCGAGGCTGCCCTGAAGGATGGCACCCTGCACGTCTTTGACACCAGCAAGTTCACCGTGGACGGCAAGACTGTTGAGTCTGCCCCCGTGGATCTGACCTTCTACGATTTCAGCACCGGTTCTGCCGTGGCTGTTTACGCAGGCGAAACCAAGGAAGCCATCTCTGACGGTTACTTCCACGAGAGCGAGCTGCGCGCCGCCCCCTACTTCACCCTGCGCATTGACGGTATTGTTGAGGACACCGAGCCTGTTGCTTGATTCCCAACGCCGTTCTTAACGCCGTAATAAAAGGGAAGGCTGCGCCAATTCGCAGCCTTCCCTTTTGGCGGTTGTATACGATGTTTTCTTTCCTTACGATATAACGATAAAAAACGAGAGGAGCTGCAACTATGGCGCAGACCGAATACGCTGTACGCTTGGAGCACGTCACCAAGACCTTTGGCTCCGTTGTTGCCAACAAGGATGTTTCGCTGGGGGTGCGCCGCGGCGAAATTTTGTCCCTGCTGGGCGAAAACGGCAGCGGCAAAACCACTTTGATGAATATGATCGCGGGTATCTATTTCCCCGACGAGGGCGATATCTACGTCAACGACGAGCCGCTCACCATCCGTTCTCCCCGTGACGCGCTGGATCTGGGCATCGGTATGATCCACCAGCACTTCAAGCTGGTCGATGTCTTTACCGCCACCGAAAATATTGCGCTGTCGATGGGCGGCAACGAAAAGTTTGACCTGAAAAAGGTTCACGACAAAGCCCGCGCCATCTGCGAAAAATACCAGTTTGCGCTGGATCTTGACCAAAAGGTCTACGAGATGAGCGTCAGCCAAAAGCAGACGCTGGAGATCGTCAAGGTGCTGTACCGCGGCGCGGATATCCTGATTCTGGACGAGCCTACGGCAGTTTTGACCCCGCAGGAAACCGAGCGCCTGTTTGCCGTCATCCGCAATATGAAGGCGGACGGCAAGGCGGTCATCATCATCACCCACAAGCTGCACGAGGTGCTTGCCATCAGCGACCGCGTTGCCATTCTGCGCAAGGGCGAGTATGTGGGCGACATTGACACCCGGGACGCTACCGAGGCAAAGCTGACCGAGATGATGGTCGGCGAAAAGGTCGAGCTGAACATCGAACGCCCCGAGCCGGTGAACCGCGTCAAGCGTCTGGACATCCGCAACCTGACCGTGCGCAATGCCGAAGGCATCACCGTGCTGGACGATGCCAGCTTTTCTGTATACGGCGGCGAAATTCTGGGCATTGCCGGTATTTCCGGCAACGGGCAGAAGGAGCTGCTGGAAGCCATCGCCGGTCTGCAGCCGGTAGAAAGCTCCACCGCCATCGAGTTCTATGCCCCCGAAAAAGAGGACACGCCCATCCAGCTGGTGGGCAAGACCCCCAAGGCCATCCGCGAGGCGGGCATCCACCTGTCCTTCGTGCCGGAGGATCGCCTCGGTATGGGGTTGGTCGGCTCCATGGGTATGACCGACAATATGATGCTGAAAAGCTACGGCAGCGGTCACTCGCCGCTGGTGGACCGCAAGACCCCGCACGACCTTGCCGCAACCATCCAGCGTGAGCTGGGCGTTGTCACCCCCGACTTGAACACCCCCGTTTCCCGCCTGTCGGGCGGCAACGTGCAAAAGGTGCTAGTCGGGCGCGAGCTGGCAGCCAACCCCATTGTGCTGATGACCGCCTACGCCGTGCGCGGGCTGGACATCAACACCTCTTACACCATCTACCGTCTGCTGAATGAGCAGAAAAAGAACGGTGTAGCGGTTATTTATGTCGGTGAAGATCTCGACGTCCTGCTGGAGCTGTGCGACCGCATTCTGGTGCTTTGCGGCGGCAAGGTCAACGGCATTCTGGACGGACGCAAAACCACCAAGGAAGAAGTCGGTCTGCGTATGACCCGGCTGGCAGAGGAGGAGCAAGTATGAGCCAAACCGTAACTGCGGCGCACGAGCCGCTGCTGCGCATTGCCAAGCGCGAGGGTACCACGCTGCCGCAAAAAATACTGGTACGTGCCATCGCTATTTTGTTAGCGCTTGTTGTGGACGCCCTGTTTATCTTTTTTGTTACCGGGCTGAACCCGCTTTCGGTCTACGGCGTTATGTGGAACGGCACCTTTGCCAACACCACCCGCTTTAACTGGATGCTGCGCGACCTGTCCATCCTGCTGTGCGTCGGCATTGCCTTGGCACCCGCCTTCAAGATGCGTTTCTGGAACTGCGGCGGCGAGGGGCAGATCCTCGTCGGCGGTCTTGTCTCCGCCTTGATTATGGTGTATCTGGGCAGCAACCTGCCCGCCCCGCTGCTGTTCGCCGCGATGGGCATCGGCAGTATGGCAGCCGGTGCGCTGTGGGCGTTTGTGCCTGCGTGGTTCAAGGCGCGCTGGAACACCAACGAAACCCTGTTCACCCTGATGATGAACTACGTTGCCACCAGCATTGTGGCGTGCGCCACCAACATTATGCGCGGTCAGGCGTCCAGCCTCGGCACGCTGAACAAAGCCACCAAGGCGGGCTGGTTCCCCATTATTTTGGGGCAGCGCTACACCATCAACATCATTGTGGTGTTTGTGCTGATGTTCGCTATGTACGGCTACCTGAAATACCTCAAGCAGGGGTATGAGATCAGCGTTGTGGGCGAAAGCGAAAACACCGCCCGCTACGCAGGCATCAATGTGCGCAAGGTCACCATCCGCACCATGATGCTGTCGGGTCTGATTTGCGGCTTGTGCGGCTTTTTGATCGTTGCCGGTAAAGATCAGACCATCTCCACCACCTCGGCGGGCGGACGCGGCTTTACCGCCATCATCGTGGCGTGGCTTGCCAAGTTCAACACCTTCTCTATGGCGCTGATCTCCTTCCTGCTCGTGTTTCTGGAGCGCGGTGCCTCCGAGATCGCCTCTGCCTACTCGCTGAACGAGTATGCCGCCGATATCATCACCGGCATCATCCTGTTCTTTATTCTGGGCAGCGAGTTCTTTATCAACTACCGCGTCATTCCCCGCGGCGCACATAAGGAGGGCAAGTAATTATGCACAGCAGCTTAGTTGCATGGATCATGCGTGCCATTCCTTTCGGCACCATTATTATGTACGGCGCCTTGGGCGAAATTCTGACCGAGAAATCCGGCAACCTGAACCTTGGCGTACCCGGTATTATGTATCTGGGCGGCTTTGCCGGGTTTGCCAGCGCCTGGGCGTATGAAAACAGCGTACCCAATCCCAACGGCGCGGTCAGCGTGCTGATTGCCCTGTTCTTTGCCATTGTGGCGTCAATGCTGGGCGGCTTGATCTACGCCTTTCTGACCATCTCGCTGCGCGCCAACCAGAACGTCACCGGTCTGGCGTTGACCACCTTCGGTATGGGTGTGGCGAACTTCTTCGGCGTGTTCATTCTGAACGGTGCCAGCTACTCCGCCGCCCCCGTTGCCAACAAGGCGTTTGCCGCCAAGATCCCTGTTTTGTCGGGTCTGGGCGATTTGGGCCGCACGATGTTCAGCTATGGCTTTCTTGCCTACGCCGCCATTGTGCTGGCGATCGTACTGCACTGGTTCCTGACGCGCACCCGCGCGGGTCTGAACCTGCGTGCCGTGGGCGAAAACCCCGCCACCGCTGACGCAGCGGGCATCAACGTCACCCTGTACAAGTATCTGGCGACCTGCATCGGCGCGGGCATCTGCGGCATCGGCGGTCTGTACTATGTGTTGGATTACAACCAGGGCATCTGGGCAACCACCGGGCAGATCGAAGCGCTGGGCTGGCTGGCGGTGGCGCTGGTCATCTTTACCACATGGAAGCCCCTCAACGCCATCTGGGGTGCCTACCTGTTCGGTATGCTGTACTGGCTGTACCAGTTCCTGCCCAGCCTGTTGGGCATCAAGATGGCAATTTATATGACCGACCTTGTGCAGATGCTGCCCTATGTGGTCACCATCGTGGTGCTGATCGTGGTATCCATGCGCAAGAAGAAAGAGAACCAGCCTCCCGCCCATCTGGGTCTTGCCTACTTCCGCGAGGAACGCTGATTTCCCCAAAACCTATGCCTGCGGCTCTCCGCAGGCATTTTTTTGTTGCGCCGCGCACAGGATGGTGCTATACTGGATGCATAGCGGGAGAGTATGTGGTATTTTTATAAGCAAAGAGGGGATCGCTGCTATGCAGCCGTTACAAAAGGACAGGATCTTTTCTAACCGCCAGCTGCTGACACTGCTCTGGCCGCTGATCATCGAGCAGGGGCTGAATGTGCTGGTCGGTATGGCGGACACAATGATGGTTTCCTCGGCAGGGGAGGCCGCTATCTCCGGTGTATCGCTGGTGGATATGATCAATATGCTGATCATTACGGTGTTCGGCGCACTGGCAACCGGCGGTGCTGTGGTCACCAGCCAGTATCTGGGTGCCAAAAAGCCGGAGGAAGCCGCCCGCAGCGCCGGGCAGCTGGTGGGGTTAAGCGCCCTGCTGGGCAGCGGCATGGCGGTGTTCTGCCTGCTGACCCGCGCCGCTATGCTGCGGCTGCTGTTCGGCACCATTGCCGACGACGTGATGCAGGCGGCGCTATTGTACTTTACCATCACGGCGCTGTCTTTCCCATTTTTGGCGCTGTACAATGCGGGCGCGGCGATTTTTCGCTCCACCGGCAACAGTGCCGTGTCGATGAAGGTTTCCTTCCTTGTCAACGCCATCAACTTCTGTGGCAACGCCTTCTGCGTGTTTGTGCTGAAAATGGGCGTGGCGGGCGTGGCGGTGCCGACGCTGATTTCCCGCGCTGTGGGTGCCGTCGTCATTTTGCTGCTGGCGGCACGTCCGGACTATATTTTGCAGATCACACCCTATTCCGTCACCCATTTGCAGCGTTCCACCGCCGAAAACATCCTGCGCATCGGGGTACCCTCGGCATTTGAAAACAGCCTGTTCCAGCTCGGGCGCGTGCTGGTCGTGTCGATGATTTCGCTGTTCGGCACGGTGCATATTTCCGCCAACGCCGTGGCAAACAATCTGGACAGCGCGGGGTGTATCATCGGCAATGCCATGTGCCTTGCCATGATCACCGTTGTAGGGCGCTGTGTCGGCGCACAGGATTTTGAGCAGTGCGTCCACTACACCAAAAAGCTGATCCTGTGGGATTATGTCGCGCAGGGGCTCAGCAACGCCGCCATTCTGCTGGCGCTGAACCCCATTTTGAATCTATACACGTTAAGTGCAGAAACCCGCGCCCTGTCCGCCACGCTGGTGTTCATCCACTGCGGTATGGGCATTTTGCTCTGGCCCATCGGCTTTGTGCTGCCCAACGCCCTGCGCGCCGCCAACGATGTGCGCTTTACGATGCTGGTTTCCATCATCTCGATGCTGGTCTGGCGTATGGGCTTCAGCTGGGTGCTGTGCGTGCAACTGGGCTGGGGCGCCCTTGGCGTATGGTGGGCGATGATCGTGGACTGGGTCTGCCGTTCGATTTGCTTTATCGCCCGCTTTGCCAGCGGCGCGTGGAAAAAACAGGCTGCCCGTAAGCTGGCTGCCTGACTATGGGAGGAACCTATGAAATTTATCAGCTGGAATGTCAACGGACTGCGTGCCTGCCTAAAAAAGGGCTTTGAGGAGCAGTTCAACGCCTTGGACGCCGACTTTTTCTGCATACAGGAAACCAAGATGCAGCCCGGTCAGGCAGACTTTGCCCCGGCGGGCTACACCGAGTACATTTACAGCGCCGACAAAAAGGGTTATTCCGGCACGGCGATCTGGGCAAAAACGCCCGCTCTGTCGGTGCGCTACGGGCTGGAGCAGGATCTGCACAACCACGAGGGGCGCGCCATCACGCTGGAATACCCCGGTTTTTACCTTGTCAACCTCTATGTCCCCAACGCCCAGAACGAGTTGGCACGCATCGACTACCGTATGCAGTGGGAGGACGACCTGCGCGCCTACCTGCAAAAGCTGGATGCCGAAAAGCCGGTCATCGTCTGCGGGGATTTGAACGTCGCGCACGAGGATATCGACCTGAAAAACCCCGGTCCCAACCGCGGCGCGGCGGGCTTCAGCGATCAGGAGCGCGGCAAGCTGAACGAGCTGCTGGCTGCCGGCTTTACCGACAGCTTCCGCCATCTGCACCCCACCGATACCGGGATGTACAGCTGGTGGAGTATGCGCTTTCGCGCCAGAGAGCGCAACGCGGGTTGGCGCATTGACTATTTCCTTGTCAGCGACCGCCTTGCCGACAGAATTGAAAAGGCGGATATCCTGATGCCGATCTTGGGCAGCGACCATTGCCCTGTGCTGCTGGAAATGCCGCTGTAACGTTATTTGCCGGGCGTGCGGTATTCAGCTATGGCTTCCCCCTTTGGGGGAAGCTGTCACCGCAGGTGACTGATGAGGGGGTGTCTGCCGGACATTTGCCCCTCATCCGGCGCGCAAGCGCGCCACCTTCCCCCGCGGGGGGAAGGCTTCCTCGGCGGTTTACAACCGCCCCACTACGTTTATTTCCCACCTTTTCTCTTAAAAAATATCCCCCGCGTTGCAAAAAACGGCGCGGGGGATTCGTATTCATATACAGAAGGCAACAAACAAAGGAGGTGTGGGGACTGACAAACGAAGATTTTACCGGGCTGATGCAGCAGTATCAACGGCTTGTCTACACCGTTTGCCTGCAATTTGTACATAACCCCCACACCGCCGAGGATCTGACGCAGGATACCTTCTTATCTGCGTTTTCCGCCATTGACCGCTGCGAGCCGCAGTATTACAAGCAGTGGCTGGTGCGCGTGGCGGCCAACAAATGCAAGGATCACCTCAAAAGCGCGTGGGTGCGCCGGGTCGAGGCACCGGGTGACGATGCCATGCCGGAACCATCTACATCCCCCGGCAGCGACAACGGCGACCCCGCCGAGCAGCTCGCCAACCGCGCGGGTGCCGAGGAGCTGGCAGAGCTGGTACGCGCCCTGCGCGAGCCTTACGGGCGCATCGCCGTGCTGTATTTTTTGGAGCATAAAGAAATCGCCGAGATCGCCGCGCTGGTGGGACGCCCGCCCGCCACGGTAAACAGCCAGCTATGGCGCGCCAAAAATCTTTTGCGGCAGCAAATTTTGGAAAGGAGACAGAGGGAATGAGCCTGTTTTTTGACAACAATAAACTCTTTGATGCCGAAGGGCATCTGACCGATGACGGCTTGTACGCCTTAAAGGACGGCACACTGGATGACCTTGGCGCTTTGGAAGCTGCCGAGCATCTGACCTTCTGCGATTATTGCTTACTGCGTTACACGGCGCTGATCGACGCTGCACCGGAGTGCTTAAAAACCCCCATGCGCGACCTGATCCCGCAGGTGCAAAACCTGATGCGTCTGCGCCGTTTCCGCATTATGACAAACCGCTATGTTTCCACTGCCGCCGCCGTGGCGCTGGCCTTTATGATGTGGCGCTGCATTTCCATCGGCGCGGTGGACATCACCGTGCCGCAGCTGAACCAGGCAACCGAGCCGCGCCCCAGCTTTGGGCAGACCGTCAGCACCGTGGTGGGGGGCTTTTACAAAAGCCTTGACAACGCTTACCGAGATTTTACCCTTGTCGCGCAAAGCGGCATTGACCAATTAAAAACACAGAACGGCAGCACGACTGCCCAGGGGGACTGATTCTATGAAAAAGAACGCATTACTGACCTTTATTTTCGCCTGCATCCCCGGCGCGGGGCAGATGTACTACGGCTATATGCAGCGCGGGCTGGCGATTGTTTCCTTGTTTGGCGTCGGTTTTATGGTAAGTACCATCTTTGACCCCTTTATCATTACGCTGCCGATCCTCTGGATGTACAGCTTTTTTGACACCTACGACCTGATCCGCCACCTTGCCGCCGGGGAGCCGAAGGAGGACAGCCTGCTGCTGCTCGGCAAATGGCAGGACTGCAAGGAGCTGATCCCGCAACACAATAAGCTGCTGGGCTGGGCGCTGATCATCGTCGGCGGCTGGGCCATGTATGACACGGTCGTTTCCAACTGGCTGCTGAACGTTCTGGACCGTCTGTTCGGCGACTACGGTATGGCGTACAGCATCATCCACGGCATTCCCAATGTGTTTATTGCCGTGCTTCTGATTGCCGCAGGCTTCAAGCTGCTGGGGCTGCACCCGGCAGCACCTGCCGCCAAAAACGACCTGCCGCCGTTCCCCGGCGAGGACGACCACGAATAAGGAGGACTTTGCACAATGGAAGAAATCAAGACTGCGGCTCCCGCACAGGAACCGCCTAAAAAAGTGCGCCGTGTCGGCACCGTTGCCTTTGCCCTGTTGCTGATCGCGTCCGGCTTTTTGCTGATTGCCCATCAGTTCCTGCCGAACTTTGACCTGCTGTATGTGTTCCGCTTTGCGCCCGCTTTGCTGATTTTGCTGGGCATCGAGGTGCTGATTTACGGCACCAACCCCAAGGTACAGATGAAATTTGACTGGCTTGCCATTACCGGCAGCGCCGTGACCCTTTGCATTGTGGGCGCCGCCACGCTGGCGCCGTATGTCTGGCAGTATCTGGGACCTGCCAACGCAGCCGCCGAGAGGTCCTACTCGACCCGCTTTACCGATGCGCTGTACACCGCCCTGCGCGATGACCCCGCCCTGAAAAGCCGCATCAGCAACCTATATGTGGCGGTATCGCTGAACCACTACGGCGATGACACCCTGCAGGATGGCGACGTTGTGCTCGTCGATGTCTGCTTCGGCAACACCTATTACGAAACCTCCGAGGAGTTTGCCGCCGACTGCCTGCGCATCTGTCAGGCCGCGAAAAAGGCGGATATACCCGTGCACGACTACAGCTTTTACACCGATACCGACCGCAGCAACACGGCGCACGGCTATAGGTTGGGTTTCCTTGCCAGCTACGCCGAGGGTCTGACCGCTGCCGATCTGGCAAAGAGTGTCGGCGAAAGCTATTACTATAACGGCGACATCTACAACACGCTGGAGGACCGCCTTGCCGCCGAGCGCGCGGATACAGGCGAAATCGCAAGTGACGAGTATGCCTCCGAAGCAGCGCCGGAAAGCACCCCCGCAGCCGAGGAACCCGTCACCGAGGAACCCACCGCCGAGGAACCCACCACCGAGGACATCGCCGCCAGCGAACTGACCCGCAACGGCTAAGCCTGCCGGGGAAAAGCCTTCTCCCTTGGGGAGAAGGTGGCGCGCTTGCGCGCCGGATGAGGGGCAACTGTCCGGCAGACTCCCCCTCATCCGTCACCTACGGTGACAGCTTCCCCCAAAGGGGGAAGCCATAGATACCTGCCCCCAAAAAGGGCTGTTCCGACACAAAAGCCACCCTTTCGGGTGGCTTTTGTCGTATCTGCGTGTTTATTCTTGGTGCGCCTGCAGGGCGGCGAGCAGCGGCGGGATCAGCTGCTTCTTGCGGCTGACGACCCCCGGCAGCACCGCCAGACCGTCCTTGACCTCCACATGAAAGGCATCCCGGACGATCTCCTCGGCGTCATAACCATACACCATCAAATCGGTGCTTTGGGTTTTCATATCGGTAAACATATAGAAAATCAGCGGCAGACTCTCGCGGCGGCTTGCCTCCGGCAGGAAGGGGCGCACCAGCGCTTCGGCGGCGGCGCGAGAATTGTCGGTCATATAAATCGACTGTCCTACGCCGAATTTTACATCGCCGCGGCTGAACGCCTTAAAGTCCGAGCGGAAAACATCCTCGGCATCGCGTCCCGTCAGATCCGCGCCCGCTTCAAACATCTGCTCGGCGTAGGCGGGGATATCCTCGCCCGCCAGCTCTGCCAACGCCTTGGCGGTCGCCTCGTCCAAAAGGGTCGAGGTAGGGGAGCGGAACATCAGCGTGTCGCTCAAAATCGCGCTCAGCAAAAGCCCGGCGACCTGCTTGGTGGGCGTGACGCCCTGCTCCTTGTACATCTGGTACAAAATCGTGGCGGTGCAGCCCACCGGCACATTGCGGAAATACACCGGTCCCACCGTTTCCAGGCTGCCAATGCGGTGGTGGTCGATGATTTCCAGAATTTCCGCCTGATCCAGCCCGTCCACGGCTTGGGTGCGCTCGTTGTGATCCACCAGAATGACCTGTTTGCGGTGTACGTTCAGCAGGTTACGGCGGCTGATCACACCGCAGTACTTGCCGTTTTCGTCCAGAATGGGGAAGTAGCGGTGACGCACGCTTGCCATAACCTTCTGCGCGTCCTCCACGGGCGTGTTTACGCTGAACTTCAGCAGGCGGTTGGTGCGCATAAAGTGGCGCACGGGTGCGGCAGTCGTCACCAGACGGCTGGCGGCGTAGGTGTCGTAAGGCGTGGTCAGGATGTAGCAGCCCTTTTCCTTGGCGCGTGCCACGATGGTGCGGGGTACGGCGGAGCCGCAGCAGACAACCAGCGCCGCCGCGCCGCAGTCAATGGCGCACATCTGGGTTTCGTATCGGTTGGATACCAGCACCAGATCGCCGGGCTTGACCAGCTCCTCCATAATTTCGGGGCTGGTGCCGATGCAGATATTGCCTTTCGTGATGCGGGCGTTCTTATCGCCCACCAGCAGCTCGGCGTCCAGCGTTTCCAGCAAATTGCTCAGCGGGGTGTTTGCCTCCGCCAGCACATCGGTGTCTAACAGCTCCATATTGGCATCGGCAATGTCCTTGATGGTGATAAGCCCCTGCAGCTCATCGCTTTCGTTGGTGATGCAAAGGGTGTCGATCTCCACCTCGCGCATCAGGTTCCATGCCGCGCGCACGCTCATCTCGGCTTGGATGCCGGGCTGCGTGCGGATGTCAATGTCTTTGATCTGCGGGCTGATATCGGTGCAAAGGCGCGGGACGTCCACGCCGAAATGCTGCAAAACGTACTTGGTTTCGCGGTTGACGTGTCCGGCACGGCGTGCCTCATACAGCCCGGTAAAGCTGCCGCCGTTTTTCAGCCAAGCGTAGGCCAGCGCCGAGCAGATGGAGTCCGTATCCGGATTCTGGTGCCCGATGATGTTGATGTGGCGCGGTGCGGTCTTGGGCATAACTTTCCAACTCCTAAAAACAGAATATATTTTACCTTTTTTATTATAGCACACATTTTTTCAATTTGCGATTCTTGACAAATACAATTTTATATCGTAAAATAAAAGAGTATGTGAATACAGGGGCAATGCCCCTTTGGATATGGCTTTTTCACAAGAAGGGAACGTATATGATTCAGGAAAATCTTCGTAACGTCGCCATCATTGCGCACGTTGACCACGGCAAGACTACGCTGGTCGACCAGATGCTGAAGCAGTCCGGCGCTTTCCGCGCCAACCAGCAGGTTGCCGAGCGTGTTATGGACTCCGGCGATATCGAGCGCGAGCGCGGCATTACCATTCTCGCCAAGAACTGCTCTTGCACCTATGAGGGCGTCAAGATCAACATCGTTGACACCCCGGGACACGCTGACTTCGGCGGCGAGGTCGAGCGCGTGCTGAAGATGGTCAACGGCGTTCTGCTGCTGGTTGACGCCGCCGAGGGCTGTATGCCCCAGACCCGTTTTGTTTTGCAGAAGGCTCTGCAGCAGAACCTGTCTCTGGTCATCGCCGTCAACAAGATCGACCGCCCCGACGCCCGCATTGCTGAGGTCATCGACGAGATCCTTGAACTGCTGATGGACCTGGGCGCTACCGACGAACAGCTGGACAGCCCCATGGTGTTCTGCTCCGGCCGTAACGGCACCGCCAGCTACGACTGGACTGATCCTTCCTCCGGCACCGACCTCAAGCCCCTGTTCGATACCATCCTCAAGTACGTTCAGCCGCCGGAGGGCGAGCCTGAAGATCCGCTCCAGATGTTGGTTTCCAGTGTCGACTACAACGACTTCGTCGGTCGTATGGGCGTGGGCCGTGTGCAGAACGGTGTCATCAAGGTCGGCTCTGCCATCCAGGTGTGCGACTGGCACAACCCCGATGTGCATATGACCGGGCGCATCACCAAGCTGTTTGACTTTAAGGCGAACGGTCGTGAGCCCATCGAGAGCGCCCAGGCAGGCGATATCGTTGCCTTTGCCGGTCTGCCCGACATCTCCATCGGCAACACCATCTGCGACCCCAGCAAGGTACAGCCGCTGCCGTTTGTTAAAATCAATGATCCTACGGTCGAAATGACCTTCTCGGTCAACGATTCTCCGTTCGCTGGCAAAGAAGGCAAGTATGTTACCTCCCGCCAGATCCGTGACCGTCTGATGCGCGAACTGCTGAAGGACGTCGCCCTGAAGGTCGAGGACTCTGCCACCAACGATTCTTTCCGTGTCATGGGTCGCGGCGAAATGCACCTGTCCATCCTGATCGAGACCATGCGCCGCGAAGGCTATGAGCTGCAGGTCAGCCCCCCGCACGTTCTGACCCACGAGGAGGACGGCAAGGTCATGGAGCCTATGGAGCGCGTTGTCATCGACGTACCCGAGGTCTACCAGGGCAATGTCATGACGGCCCTCGGCGCCCGCAAGGCGATCCTGATGAATATGCAGATGATGAACAGCCGTTCCCGCATCGAGTTCCGCATGCCCAGCCGCGGTCTGTTCGGCTATCGCAGCCAGTTCCTGACCGACACCCACGGTGAAGGCATTATGAACACCATCTTTGACGGTTACGAGGAATGGTGTGGCGATATCCAGACCCGCTCTACCGGCTCTCTGATCAGCTTTGACACCGGCGACGCCGTGACCTACGGTCTGTTCAACGCGCAGCAGCGCGGCACTCTGATCGTCAACGCAGGCGAGAAGGTTTACGCGGGCGAGGTCGTCGGCTATACCCCAACCGGCGAGGACATCACCGTCAACGTCTGCAAGACCAAGCACCTGACCAATACCCGTGCTTCCGGCTCCGACGACGCACTGCGTCTGGTGCCCATCAGCAAGTTTAGCCTGGAGGGCTGCCTGGAGTTCCTCGCCCCCGACGAGCTGCTGGAAGTCACCCCCGAAAACCTGCGCATCCGCAAGCGCATCCTGGACCACGACCTGCGCATGAAGGCCGCCAGCAAGAAGAATAAGGGCTGATAAGCCATAAAAACACCCCTGCGCCGACAAAACGGTGCAGGGGTGTTTGGTTTGTATGGGGCGCAAAAAGGGGCTTATCCCTCGCCCTTTTGGCGGCATTTGGGGCAAAGGTAGTGTATCGTCAGCGCGTAGCTGTGCACCTCGGTGCCGATAGCGTTCTCAATTTCCCGCAAAAGCCCCACCACCGGCAAATCGGCAAGGTCACCGCAGCCGTTGCACAAAAGATGCCCGTGGGGTACGGGGTTAAAGTCGTACCGATCGGGACCGTCGGGCATTTCCAAATGCCCGATCTGGTTGTCCAGTTCCATCAATTTAAGATTGCGATACACCGTGCCGCGGGCAATGCGGGGCATCTGCTCCCGGGCGCGGGCAAAAATTTCATCGGCGGTCAGGTGGTTGGGGCATTCCTGCCGCATAATATCCAAAATCAATGTCCGTTGACGGGTCATAGCGTTCTCCTTGTAAATAAGAATCTTTCCTAAAAACTAGTGTAGCGAAATCTTGTTGTCTTGTCAAGACCTGCGCGGCAGAAATTGTAAAAAAAGCTGCGGCAGAGCAATGGGAGCAAAAGAAACTGCAAAAACCACTTGACAAGCCTTGCCTCGTATGGTATATTCTTATTGTTAGGTATAACTAACTACTGATTTGCTCTGCCGCACACCATAGTTTTGCTCCCTGTGGTGTGCGGATTTTATGCATCATAGGTTAGGCATCACTAACCTTTAATCATACAATAAGGAGATGTCCTATGTCTGTAAGCCGACGCAGCTTTGCCTTTGACCTTGCCTTCCTGTGCGCCCCCACCTTGGCGGGGCTGAAACCCGCCAGCCTGTTCCGGTATCGGCCCGGGGCAGGGCAGAGCGGCAGCGCCATGGCAGCGGCGTGGCACGCCGCCCTGTGCGACCGAGGCGTGGCGGTGCGGGTGTTAAAAAGTTGCCCGCGCACGGGGGCGGTCTTAGTGTACGTCTACCGCCCCGCGCAGATGGACACCCTGTTGAAAAACTGCGATGTACTGCATTTTTTGCAAAGCGAGGGCTACCGCCCCGGCACGGCGGACGCGCTGCTGGCGCAGCTTTCGCAGCGGCTTTGCTGCGAGGGGGATTTCCCCCACGAGGTCGGCATCTTCTTGGGCTACCCGCTGGCGGACGTGGTCGGGTTTATCCAAAACCACGGGCAAAATTTCACCGCCTGCGGTCACTGGAAGGTCTACACAGACCCTGCCGCTGCGCAGCAGCAGTTCGCATGCTACAAAAAATGCGAAACCATTTACACCCGCTGCTACCGGCGCGGCACGCCCATCCGGCGGCTGACCGTGGCAGCCTGATTTAGGGCAATACCTTTATGCGCATACCGTATCTCAACCTGTGGCGCCGTTTGCTTGCCAAGCCTGCCTTTTGGGCGGCGCTTCTGATTTTGGCAGCCGGCTTTACGGTTTCCCGCGTGTTCTAGGCAAGAAGCACGTCAATTTGACAAGCGGTTAGTCAAAAATAACTGTGCAGAATTCTGAATTTCGGTTATTTTACGCTAACCGCTTGACGTTATAAGTTAGTCGTGCTAAACTGTCATCGTCAAGCGGTTAGAAGCTCCTAACCGCAATGCTTTGCGCCGTTTGTTAGGCAATACTAACGCACGGCAGAGGGGAGTGTGCCTATGCCTTTAACAATGGCAAAATCCGGCGAAACCGTCACCATCGTCCGGATCACCGGCAAGGACGAGGTTCGCCTTCATCTGGCAGAGCTGGGCTTTGTGGTGGGGGAGGTCATCACCGTCATCAGTGAAATCGGCGGCAGCCTGATTTTGCAGGTCAAGGAAGCCCGCATCGCACTGGACCGCACGATGGCGACCCGCATTATCGTACAGTGAACGCAACGAGGAGGTATTTGTATGAAAACACTCAAGGATCTCAAGGTTAGCGAAACTGCCGTTGTCAAGCGCCTGCACGGCGAGGGTCCCGTCAAGCGCCGCATTATGGATATGGGGCTGACCAAGGGCGTTGCCGTGCATCTGCGCAAGGTTGCCCCTTTGGGCGACCCGATGGAACTGACCGTGCGCAACTATGAACTCAGCATCCGCAAGGCGGACGCCGAAATGGTAGAAGTAGAGGAGTAAACGAAAGGGGAACGAAGGCATGTCCATCAAAATAGCACTGGCAGGCAACCCGAACTGCGGCAAAACTACCCTGTTCAACAGCCTGACCGGCTCGAACCAGTACGTCGGCAACTGGCCCGGCGTCACCGTGGAAAAGAAGGAGGGCAAGCTGAAGGGACACGAGGATGTCATCATTCAGGACCTGCCCGGCATCTACTCGCTGTCGCCCTACACGCTGGAGGAGGTCGTCGCCCGCGGCTACCTTGTCAGCGAAAAGCCCGACGCCATCCTGAACATCATCGACGGCACCAACATCGAGCGCAACCTCTACCTGACCACCCAGCTGATCGAGCTGGGCATCCCGGTGGTTATGGCAGTCAATATGATCGATCTGGTGCGCAAAAACGGCGACAAGATCGACCTGCATAAGCTCAGCCGGGAACTGGGCTGCGCCGCCGTGGAAATCAGCGCCCTGAAGGGCGAGGGCTGCCGCCAGGCCGCCGAGCAAGCGGTTGCCGCCGCCAAGGCTGCCCGCAGCGGCGAGCTGCCCCATGTTTTCACCGGCAGTGTGGAACACGCCATCGCCCATATCGAGGAATCCATCCAAGGCAAGATCGATGCACGTTTTCTGCGCTGGTACGCCGTAAAGCTGTTTGAGCGCGACGAAAAAGTGCAGGAGGAGCTTGCACTGGACAAGGAGCTGCTCGCCCACATTGAGCAGCACATCGCCGACTGCGAAGCCGAGATGGACGACGATGCCGAGAGCATCATCACCAACCAGCGCTACGCCTACATCAGCACCGTGGTCAGCAAGTCGGTCAAAAAGAAGCCCCGCACCGAAAACCTGACCGTGTCCGACAAAGTGGACCGCATTGTCACCAACCGCATTTTTGCGCTGCCCATCTTTGCGCTGGTTATGTTCCTGATGTACTCGCTGTCGATGGGTACCTCGATTGCCGACGGTGGCTGGTCGATCGGCACCTTTGCCACCGACTGGATCAACGATACCCTGTTTGGCGAGATCGTTCCCAACGCGCTGGGCGGTCTTTTGGAGAGCCTTGGCATTGCCGACTGGCTGTACGGGCTGATTATGGATGGCATTGTCGCCGGTGTCGGCGCGGTTCTGGGCTTTGTGCCGCAGATGCTGGTGCTGTTCTTCCTGCTGTCCATTCTGGAGGATATCGGTTATATGGCGCGTGTCGCCTTTATTATGGACCGCATCTTCCGCAAATTCGGGCTGTCCGGCAAGAGCTTTATCCCCATGCTGGTGGGTACCGGCTGCGGCGTTCCCGGTGTTATGGCGTCCCGTACCATCGAGAACGAGCGTGACCGCCGTATGACCATTATGACCACCTGCTTCATTCCCTGCGGTGCCAAGATGCCCATCATCGGCTTGTTTGCCGGTGCGTTGTTCGGCGGCAGCACCTGGGTTGCCACCTCGGCGTACTTTATCGGCTTTGCCGCCATTGTAATTTCCGGCATTATCCTGAAAAAGACCAAGCTGTTTGCCGGTGACCCCGCCCCCTTTGTTATGGAGCTGCCTGCCTACCATATCCCCGCGTGGGGCAACGTGCTGCGCGCCACCTGGGAGCGCGGCTGGTCCTTCATCAAGCGCGCCGGCACGGTGATTCTGGCTTCCACCATCGTTCTGTGGTTTCTGCAGGGCTTCGGCTTTGAGAACGGCGCCTTCGGTATGGTCGAGGATCAGGACAACTCGGTGCTGGCCGCCATTGCGGGCTGCATCTCCTGGCTCTTTATCCCCTTGGGCTTCGGCGATTGGCGCGCCACCGTTGCGTCCATCTCCGGTCTGATCGCCAAGGAGAACGTGGTCGGCACCTTCGGTGTTCTGTACCACTACGCGGGCGAGCTGTCCGATAACGGCGATGAGATCTGGCCCGAGGTTGCCGCCAACTTCACCGCCATCTCCGCTTACAGCTTTATGATCTTCAACCTGCTGTGCGCGCCCTGCTTTGCCGCTATGGGTGCCATCAAGCGCGAGATGAACAACGGCAAGTGGACGGCGATCGCCATCGGCTATATGTGCCTGCTGGCGTACTGCGCGGCGCTGGTCGTCTACCAGATCGGCGGGCTTATCAACGGCGAGATCGGCTTCAATGTCTTTACCGTCGTTGCGGCTGCCTTGGTGGCGCTGGTTCTGTACCTTTTGTTCCGCCCCAACAAGTATGAAAACGCGAAGGGATGAGCTTCTATGATGGCATTTCTGGCTGCCAATTTCAACCTGCCTACCGTGATCGTGGCGGGCATCGTGTTCGGCGGCGCGGGCTGGTTGTTGTACCGCACGCGCAAGTCCGGCGGCTCCTGCGGGGGCTGCAGCGGTAGCTGCCACGGCTGTGACAGACACTGCTGCCACGGCGACAAATAAACGCATAGGCGCGGGGCAAATGCCTCGCGCCTTTTGTATTTTGGTACAGCTCTGCTTGCAAAAACAGCCCCGCCGTGGTATGATAGAACTACTATAAGTAAAGGGGGATGCCGCCTTGAAGATACACGAATCTGCCGAGGATTATCTGGAAAAGATCCTGATGCTCCGCGAGCAGAAAGGCTCCGTGCGCTCCATCGACATTGCCGTTGCCATGGGCTTTTCCAAGCCGAGCGTCAGCATTGCCATGAAAAACCTGCGCGAGAACGGCTATATTTCGGTGGACGCCGACGGCTTTATCACGCTGGAGGAACCGGGTCTGGAGATTGCCCGCCGCATCTATGACCGTCACCGCAAGCTGACTGCTTTTTTTGTGGCGCTTGGCGTTGACCCGGATATTGCCGCCCACGATGCCTGCAAGATCGAGCATGATTTAAGCGAGGAAACCTACCGCAAAATGATTGCCTTTGCCGAGCAGTACAAGCAGTGACCCATCCGCACCGCTGGCTGCGCGCAGCGCATAAAATCGCGCCGAATGGCGCGCGTTTTCCCGACACATCGTGCTATCGGCGAAGCTGCACGGAACGGTCAAGACCGTTCCCTACAAACCAGCCGAAAGTTCGCAATATTCCCAGTAAGTTTATCGACAGTCTGCGGCGGGGTGAGGTCACCCCGCCCTACGGGGCAATAAAAAAATCGTCACGCGGTAGGGGCGGGGTATACCACGCCCGCGGTCAAATGGCTGCGTGAAAATACCGGATTGCCTGTAGGGGCGGCATATATGCCGCCCGTTGCAGCCATCCCGGTAAATCGACCCAACGGGTAAACGGCAGGGGACGCAACTATGCGTCCCCTACAAACCTACCGAAAGTTCGCAACCTTCCTAGTAAGTTTATCTACAGTCTGAAAACGCGCCCCGCATCCGAACGATGCGGGGCGCATTTTTGCTTTATGATTGCATTTCCTTACAGACAGAACGAATGATATCCCGCTCCACAAAGGGCGTTTTTACGCCGTTGATCAGCTGGTAATCCTCGTGTCCCTTGCCGGCAAACAGCACAATGTCGCCGGGCTGGGTCATGGTCACCGCCTCGCGGATGGCTTCGGTGCGATCCACCACAATTTTATACGGCGCTCCCGGTGCCATATGCTGCGCAATCTCCGCCGTGATGGCAGCGGGGTCCTCGTGGTCGGGGTTGTCGCTGGTCAGAATGCTGAAATCCGCATAGGCAGAGGATGCCTCCGCCAGCTCACGGCGGCGCAGCTGGGTGCGCTCGCCCACCGAGCCGAACACGCAAATCAGCTTGCGGGGTGCATACGCCCGCAGCGTCTTTAGGGCGCTGGTCAGCGACAGCCCGTTGTGGGAGTAATCGACAATAAAGGTGCGCCCGGGCAACCCCTCGACCACCTCAAAGCGCCCCTGCACCGTTGTGTGCGCCAGCACGGCAGCACAGCGGTCCGGTGCCACGCCAAAGGCACCGCACAGGGCAATGGCGCACAGCGCGTCCGATGCGCTGAATGCGCCGGGACTCATCACCTGCACGGGGGTCGCGGTGCCGCCGTGGCGGCAGGTGAAGGTCACGCCCAAGGCGGTTTCGCTGCGGTACTGCCCCAAGCCTTCAGCGCGGTAGTCGGCAGCGCGGTCAATGCCGAAGCTGACCTGCTGCCCCGCAAAGCCCTGCCGCATAAAGTCGGAGGCATCGTCGTCGGCATTGTAGACCATCACGCGGGCGTTGTACTCGGCAAACAGGCGGCGCTTAGCAGCCTTGTAGTCGGCAAAATCCGGGTGTTCGCCGGGACCGATGTGATCCTCGGACAAATTGGTGAACGCCACCGCTTCAAAGGGTACGCCGTCCACGCGGTTGTGGCGCAGCGCTTGGCTGCTGAC
This sequence comes from Subdoligranulum variabile, assembly GCA_004552305.1. Lineage (GTDB taxonomy): Bacteria > Bacillota > Clostridia > Oscillospirales > Ruminococcaceae > Gemmiger > Gemmiger variabilis_A. Next base: position 121,072 of record SFOX01000003.1, read on the forward strand.
CTCCAGCACGCAGTGGTGTACCCCGGCATCCAGCATTTTGCGGAATAGCCGGTGCAGCTCCAGACTTTCCGGCGTGGTGTTGGCGGTTGCTTCGTGTTCCCCGGCAATGTTCACGCCGTTGGAGCCGATATAGGCGCAGGGCAGCCCCGATTCCGACAAAATCGCAGCCGTCAGCAGCGCCGTGGTCGTCTTGCCCTTGGTGCCGGTAATGCCGATCAAATGCAGCTGCTCGGCGGGGTTGCCGTAAAAATCGGCACCGATCACCGCCAGCGCGGCGCGGGTGTCGGGGGTCAGAATCTGCACGGCATCGGCGGGCAAATTTACTGTATGCTCGCACAAAAAGGCGCGGCAGCCGTTATCATAGGCGCTTTGGGCGTAGGTGTGACCGTCCGCCCATGCCCCGACAAGGCAGACAAACAGCGTGCCTGCCTTCGCCTTGCGGGAATCATACACAATGCCCGCGATCTCCGCCGCAGATCCCCCCGTGTGGGGGATGCGGGCAACCAAGTCATTCAGTTTCATACAACATCCCTTTTTCCGATACAGACAGCCCGTGCCGCCCGGTTAGTTTTTGCCCGGCTTGGGGTAATAGGTCTTGAACTTCTTGAACTGGCGGCGCAGCTGCTCCAACACGCAGGCATAGCGCACGGGGTTCCAGCGCAGGTCAGGGGCGTACAGCAGCGAGCATTTTTCTTTTCCGGCTGCCTTCAGTGCCTTCGCCTTGCGGACAAGGGCAGGGTCCTCGGTGTAGGTAAACGCCACCTGCGCGGGGACATGGTGCCAGAACACCTCATTGCGGTTCAAAACGCAGTCGTCGCCGTTGTCGTCCCACTTTTCTACGACCAGACGGGCAAGGTTCATACCGCCGGCGGTGACGTAATAGTTGCTGCGGCCTTGGCGCAGGTTGATTTCAAATACGCGGAAATCGCCCGGCTCGTCGCTGCACTTGATGTCAAAGTTGGAAAAGCCCGTGTAGTGGCAGGCTTCCAGCATTTGGCGGATATTCTCCACCAGCGGCAGGGCGGTGGTGTCCTCGGTCACGATGGCAGCATGGTTGCCCAAGCCGTGGGGGGTGTGTTCCTCGATCATCGTGTGTCCCAAGCACATGGCGCGAACCTTGCCGTTTTTGTCGGAGAAGGCGGTCAGCACGCGCATGTGGTCGTCGCCGCCCGGCACCATCTTTTGCACCAGCATCTTGTCGGGGTAGCCGCTGGCGTAGACGGTGCGCACGATCTCGGCAGCTTCGTCAGCGGAATGGGCGGTGTAGACCTTTTTCATACTGTCGAAGGGGAATTTCCAGTAATCCACGCTGGAGCTGGGCTTGACGATCAGGGGGTAGCCAAAGCCCAGCTTTTCCTCGCTCAGCTCGGCGGCGTCCACGGGCGCGGTCAGCACCTTGGTGGCGGGGTAGGGGATGCCGAACTTGTCGCAGACCTCGTAGAACTCCGCCTTTTTCTGCACGGTGGTGTACAGGTCGGCGGCGGGACCGGGGGCGATGTACTCCGGCAGTTCTGCCTTGCGGCGGATGATCATGGCGGCGTAATCGTCGGTGCAGCCGAACAGGTACAGCCGCTTACCGGTATGCTGTGCGGCAAAGTCCTTTAATATGCGCATCATCGTGGTTTCGTTGTCCATATCCGGCACAGTGGTAAAGTGGACAATGCGGGAATACTTGGTCGGTGCCATGGGGTAGCGACCAAAGGCGTAGCTTTCTACGCCGTAAGCCTCGTGAAAGGCGCGGGCAAAGTTATAGCAGTTTAAATCAGCGCCCAGAAATACAGGTACGATCTCGGACATTTGCGGAAACATCTCCCCATCAAAAATTCAAATTTACTCTCTTATCCAGCCACGGCGCAAGCTTACGCATCGAACTTCTCAAAAAACTGTTCGTGCCATGTCAGGAAGGTCAGCGCCGTCCAGACCTTGCGGCGGTTGTGCTTGGGGTCTGCCAAAAGCGCCAGCAGCTTATCCTGATCAAAGTATTCGGCGGCGACGTCACTCTCAAATTTTGCACGCACCTTGGCGGAAAATTCCGGGTCCTCCAGCCATTTGGCGATCGGCACCGGGAAGCCCTTCTTGGTGCGGTTTGCCCACGCATCGGGCAGGGTCTTGTTGGCGGCGGTGCGCAGTACCGCCTTGGTATCACCGCGCAGCTTGTAGCTTACGGGGTAGGTTTCTGCCTCGCGCAGCACCTCGCGGTCCAGATACGGCACGCGCAGCTCCAAGGAATGCGCCATACTCATCTTGTCCGCCTTCAGCAGGATATCGCCGGGCAGCCACAGGTTCAGATCCAGATACTGCTTTTTTTCCAGCTCGCTCAGATCCTTGACGCGGTCATAGATGGGCGCCGCCACCTCGCGCGCGGTGGGCCCCACGCGGTATTTGGGCTTTAAGATGTCATACGCTTCTTTTTCGTCAAAGACCAGCGCCTGACCGATAAACCAATCCTCCGGTCTGCCGCTGCCCTTGATGATAAAGTCGTGTCCCTTAAAATAGGGCAGCTGCTGGCTGATATCGCTGGCAACGTGGCGCAGCCCGGCGGGCAGACGCTTGTATTTTTTCATCAGATCGGTGTCGGCGTACCATTCGTACCCGGCGTAAATTTCGTCCGCGCCCTCGCCCGAAAGCACCACCGTGACGTGCTGCTTGGCAAGCTGGCACAGGAAATACAGCGGCACGCTGGACGGGTTGGACTGCGGCTCATCCATATGGTACTGGATGTCGGCAAACGCCTCCAGACACTGCTCCTTGGTCAGCATACTGCGGTAGTTGCGGATGCCCAGCTTCTGGCTCAGCTCGGCAGCCTCGGTGGTTTCGTCAAATTTATGGGTGCCGTCGGGGCTTTCAAAGCCGACGGAGAAGGTTTCGTTGGGCATCAGGCAGGCGGTGATATAGCTCGAATCCACGCCGCCGGACAAAAACGACCCCACCTTGACATCGCTGATGCGGTGGGCAGCCACGCTCTCGCGCACGCGGGCGTCGATCTCGTCGGCAGCCTGCTCGTAGGTCAGCGACGTCTTGTGGCGGAAATCGGCGTCCCAGTAGCGCTCGATGTGCATCTCACCGTTTTCAAAGGTGAACCAGTGCGCCGGGGGCAGCTTGTAGGTGCCTTTAAAAAAGGTTTCGTTCATGGCGCTGTACTGGAAGGTCAGGTAGGGGCGCAGGGCTTCGGGGTTGACCTCACGGCGGAAACCCGGATGCTCCAGCAGGCTCTTGATCTCGCTGCCAAACAAAAGCTCGCCCGCGTCGGTCTTGGTATAATAGAACGGCTTAATGCCAAAAATATCTCTTGCGCCGTACATTTTGTTGGTCTTGGTGTCCCACACAACAAAGGCGAACATCCCGCGCAGCTTGGCTGCCAGCGCGGTGCCGTATTCCTCGTACCCGTGCAGGATGACCTCGGTATCGCAGTGGGTGGTAAAGATATGCCCCTTGGCCTGCAGCTCGGTGCGCAGCTGCATAAAGTTGTAAATTTCGCCGTTGAACACCACCACCACGGTGCCGTCCTCGTTATACATCGGCTGCTTTCCGGCGGCAAGGTCGATGATGCTCAGGCGGCGGAACCCCAGTGCCACAGCCGTCTGCGGGGTGTCACCGCTGAGGTGGTACCCCTCCATATCCGGACCGCGGTGGATGATGCGATCCGCCATTTTATGCAAGATCGCCTCGCGCTCGGCACGCAGCCCGGTAAAGCCTACAAATCCACACATAGTTTTTATCCTCTCTATGCAAGTAACACAGTTATACATTTTTATATTACCACAACTGCCCGCAAAATAAAAGCCTTATGCACAAATTTGGCAGTTTTGGGGGTAAATTCCCTATAAAACGGTATGAATTTGCCAAAATTTCATTTTGGGGGTTGCAATTCCTATCGAATTGGTATAGTATAATTCATAGAGATTTACTGGGTTATAAACCCCGTTCACAATAGGGAGGTTTTTTCTATGAACAGCGCATTGCTGCAGGTCAAGGATTTACAGGTCACGGTGGGGGAGGAGCGCAAGGTCCTTCTGGACGGCGTCAACCTTACGGTAAACCCCGGGGAGGTTCACGTCCTTATGGGGCATAACGGGGCGGGCAAGTCCACCCTGATGAGCGCCCTGATGGGCGACCCGCGCTACACCGTGACCCGCGGGCAGATTTTGTTCCGCGGGCAGGACGTCACCCACGAGCCTGCCGATGTCCGCGCACGGCTGGGGATGTTCCTATCCTTCCAAACGCCGGAGGAGATCCCCGGCATCACGCTGGAAAATTTCCTGCGCACCGCCCAAGGCGCCGTGACCGGGCAGCCCGTCAAGGTGATGGCGTTCCGGCATGAGCTGGCGCGGCAGATGCAGGCGCTGCAGATCGACCCCGCCTACGCCGACCGCTACCTGAACGTCGGGTTTTCCGGCGGCGAAAAGAAAAAGTCCGAGATGCTGCAGCTGTTGATGCTCAAGCCCAAGCTCGCCCTGCTGGACGAAACCGATTCCGGCTTGGATGTGGATGCCGTCAAGACCGTTGCCGCCGGGGTGCGCGCCTACCACAACGATGACAACGCGCTGCTGATCATCACCCACAACGCCAAAATTCTGGAGGGGCTGACTGTGGATTATGTCCACGTTCTGGACAATGCCCGCATTGTGCGCACCGGCAGCGGCGCACTGGTCACCGAAATTTTGCAGGAGGGCTTTGCCTCGGTAAAGGGGGATGCCGCAAAATGAGGGCTTACGAAACCGAAAAAACCAACGTTGCTGCCGTGGACCGCAGCATCTACGACATCAAGGACGCCGCCAACGCCGCGTTTGAGGTCGGCTCCGGTCTGACGCCGGAGATCGTAGCGCAGATTTCTGCCGAAAAGCACGACCCCGCCTGGATGCGGGACTTCCGCCTGCAGTCCCTGCAAATCTACGACCGCACCCCCGTGCAAAACTGGGGACCGGACATCAGCGGGCTGGATATGCGCAACATCGTGACATATGTGCGCCCCAACACCGCCATGCAGGGCAAATGGAGCGATGTGCCCGCCGACATCAAAAACACCTTTGAGCGCCTCGGCATCCCGCAGGCAGAGCGCTCGGGGCTGGCGGGCGTGGGCGCACAGTATGATTCCGAGGTCGTCTACCACAACGTCCGCGCCGAGGTCGCTGCGCAGGGCGTCGTCTACACCGATATGGAAAGCGCCCTGCAGGGCGAATATGCCGAGCTGGTTCGTACCCATTTTATGAAGCTGGTTCCCCCCACAGACCACAAGTTTGCGGCACTGCACGGCGCCGTGTGGAGCGGCGGCAGCTTTGTGTATGTTCCGGCGGGTGTGCATGTGGAAATTCCGCTGCAATCGTATTTCCGGCTCAACGCGCCCGGCGCCGGGCAGTTTGAGCATACGCTGATCATCGTGGAAAAGGACGCCTACCTGCATTTTATCGAGGGCTGCTCTGCCCCCAAATACAACGTTGCCAACCTGCACGCCGGCTGCGTGGAAATCTACGTCGGTGAGAATGCCCGTGTGCGGTATTCGACCATTGAAAACTGGTCCAAAAATATGTACAACCTCAACACCAAACGCGCCAAGGTCGCGGCGGGCGGCACCATCGAGTGGGTATCCGGCTCCTTCGGCTCGCACACCTCCTGCCTGTACCCCATGAGCATCCTGCAGGGCGAGGGCGCGCGGATGGAATTTACCGGCATCACCTTTGCCGGGGCCGGGCAGGAGCTGGACACGGGCGCCAAGGTGGTACACGCCGCGCCGCACACCACCAGCCACATTTCCACCAAGAGTCTGGCGCGTGACGGCGGCATCTCGAACTTCCGCTCCAGCGTGGTCGTGCTGCCGAACGCCGAGGGCAGCAAATCGAGCGTCAGCTGCGAATCGCTGATGCTGGACGACCGCTCGCGCTCCGACACCATCCCCGAGATGGACATCCGCTGCGACAAGGTCGATGTCGGGCACGAGGCAAAGATCGGGCGCATCAGCGAGGATGCCGTCCTGTATCTGATGAGCCGCGGCATCTCGGAGGAGGACGCCCGCGCGCTGATCGTGGGCGGCTTTGCCGAGCCGATCGCCAAGGAGCTTCCGCTGGAATACGCCGTCGAGATGAACAACCTGATTCATCTGGAAATGAAGGGCAGTATTGGCTAACATAGGATTATATAGGTGATTTTTATGAACACAACACTCAACCGCCTGCCGGTACCCACTTGGAACCGGCTTGGCGTGAATTTTGCCCCGGCGGCTGCCGCGCTGCCCGCTGTACCGGACGGCGGCTGGGGCGCAGCACAGGTCGCTGAAAGCCCGCTGCCTGCCGGGGTCTGCGCCGCTGCCCCGGATTTTGCTGATTTTTCGGCGAGCGGCGTGGGTGCCGACGCCGATGCGTGGGTGCGCCAAAACGCAAATTTTGTGCGTCATATCGCAGTAAACGAAGCCGTGTCCGCGCCGCTTTTGTATGAAACCACGTTGGACGCTGCCCACCCGGCAGCTGTTGAATACCTGACCGTGGATGCCGCCGCCCACACCCGCCTGACCGTTGTGCAGGTGCTGCGCGGCGATGCCGAAAACGGCGCAGCCGCCCAGTTGACCCGCATCCGGGCTGGGCAGGGTGCCGTGGTAACGCTGGTGCAGGTGCAGCTGCTGGGCAGCCGTGTCCGCCGCTGGAACGCCGTCGCCGCCGAAACCGCCCAAGGCGGCAAGGTCGAGCAGGTGCGGCTGGAGCTGGGCGGTGCGCTGACCGTGTGCGGCACACGCGCCTTTTTGCACAGCCGCCACGCTGCGTATGAGCTGACCGCCGCCTACTACGGCAGCGGCAAGCAGCTGCTGGATTTTAACGATGTCAGCGTACACACTGCCAAGGACACCGTGTGCGAGATGCACACCGCCGGTGTGCTGACGGACGAAGCAGACAAAATCCTGCGCGGCACCGTAGATTTTCAGCGTGGTGCCGTGAACGGCATCGGTCACGAGAGCGAGGATGTGCTGCTGTTTGACCCGCGCGTGCGCAACCGCACCGCACCGCTGATCCTCTGCAGGGAGGAGCGGGTCGAGGGGCAGCACGCCGCCAGCGTGGGGCGTCTGGACGAAGCCAAGCTGTACTACCTGCGCTCGCGCGGGCTGAGCGCTGCGCAGGCACGCCGCCTGATGGTGGACGCCCGCTTTGCCCCCGCCATCGAAAAGCTGCCCGGCGAGGCGCTGCGGCAGGAGGTACGCCACTTTGTGGCAGAAAGGCTGGATGCGTATGAACCCTTGGATCGCTGATTTTCCGATTTTGGCGGCGGACGAAAACGGCAACCGCCTTGTCTATCTGGACAGCGCCGCCACCACCCAGCACCCCACCCAAGTGCTGGATGCCGTGGCAGACTACTACCGGCGCGACAACGCCAACCCCCACCGCGGCGTGTATGAGCTGGCGATGCGTGCCACCGATGCGCACGAAAATGCACGCCATACCGTGGCAAAATTCTTTAACGCGCAGGATGACGAGATCGTCTTTACCCAAAACACCACCGAATCGCTCAATCTGGTTGCCTACAGCTACGGGCTGCATTTTCTGCACGCGGGGGATGAAATTGCCCTCTCTGTGGCAGAGCATCACTCCAATCTGGTGCCGTGGCAGCGTGTTGCCGCCGCCACCGGGGCAAAGCTTGTGTATCTGTATCCCGACGAGGGCGGACACCTGACCGAGCAGGAGCTGGATAAAAAAATCACCGACCGCACAAGGCTTGTCGCTGTGGCGATGGTTTCCAACGTGCTGGGGCTGCGCGCCCCCGTGGAAAGCATCGTGCGGCACGCCCACGCCGTGGGGGCGGTGGTCGTACTGGACTGCGCCCAGAGCGCTCCGCACGTTCCCGTGGACGTCAAGGCGCTGGACGTGGATTTTGCCGCCTGCTCCGCCCACAAGCTGTACGCGCCCATGGGCGTGGGCGCGCTGTACGCCAAGCGGGCGCTTTTGGACAAAATGCCCCCGTTTTTAAGCGGCGGCGATATGATTGCCGCCGTACACGAGCAGACCGCCACCTACGCCGAGGGACCGCGCAAATTTGAGGCCGGCACCCGCAACGTGGGCGGCGAGGTCGGCTTTGCCGCCGCGCTGGATTATATGACCGCCATCGGCTGGCAGACCCTGCAGCAGCACGAACACGCCCTGCTCAAGCAAATGCTGGATGGTATGCGTGCTATGCCGTGGCTGACCGTCTACGGCGAGCCGACCGCCGATGCCCGCTGCGGCGTGGTCAGCTTCAATGTGCAGGACGTACACCCCCACGATGTTGCCACCATTCTGGATGCGGGCGGCGTGGCGGTGCGTGCGGGGCATCACTGCGCCCAACCGCTTATGGAATATCTTGGCATCGGCAGCTGCTGTCGCGCCAGCGTTGCCCTGTACAATACCCCGCAGGACATTGACGCCCTGCTGCAAAATCTGGAAAACGTCAGAAAGGTGATGGGCTTGTGAACCTGAACGAACTGTACACCCAAATTATAACCGAAAACAGCCGAAGCACCGCCAACCGCCACCCCGTGGCGGGGGCGACCCACAGCCTGGAGGGGGTCAACCCCAGCTGCGGCGATGACATCACCCTGCAATTGCGCATTGCCGACGGCGTCATTCAGGACGCAGGGTTTATCGGCAGCGGCTGCGCCATCTCGCAGGCATCGGCATCGCTGATGATCGACCTTGTCAAGGGGCGCAAGGTGACCGACGCCAAGCGGCTGATCGGGCTGTATTTCCAAATGATCAAAGGCAAAATCACTCCGCAGGAGCTTGACGAATTGGAGGATGCCGCCGCCTTGCAGGGCATCGCCCATGTACCTGCCCGCGTAAAATGCGCCGTGTTGGCATGGCACACCTTGGAGGAGGTTCTGGATAAAGCCTCCTGACAGAACAAAAAGCAGCCGTGTCAAAAACCATATTCCCAATTTATGGAATGTGTAGGGGCGGGGCACGCCCCGCCCGCGACCGTATTTTATAATGAATATAAAATGGTTTGGCTTGTAGGGGCGGCATATATGCCGCCCGCCGTAGCCATCCGGACAAAGCAGCCCAACGGGTAAACCGCACGGGCGAGCAATGTTCGTCCCTACAAAAGTTTTTCGACAACGCAAAAAGCAGCCGTGTCGGCAAAGCCGACACGGCTGCTCTGTTTCTGCCTCTTTCAGAAATAGCATTTGATCTGGAAGCGGTCTTCCTGCTTGTTTTCCTGCACAACCAGCTTTTCGTGGTTAAAATCAAACTTCACCGCCTGGCAATCCTCCAGATTGCGGGTCAGCCGCAGCAGCTGATCCACCCGCTTTTCCTCGTTCTTGGTGTAAAACAGGTAGCTGGCGCCCTGTCTGCGGGCGCGCCCCGTGCGCCCGATGCGGTGGGTGTAATGCTCGTTTTCGTCAGGTACATCGTAGTTGATCACCGCGTCCACATCTGAAACATCAATGCCGCGTGCCGCCACGTCGGTGGCAACCAGCACATCGATTTCACCCGCCTTAAAGCGGGTCATAATGCGGTTGCGCTCTGCCTGCGACAAATCGCCGTGCAGGCAGTCCACATTAAAATTCAGCCGTGCCAGCTGGTTGGCAAGCATCCCGGTGTTGTACTTGGTGTTGCAGAAGATCATCACCCGCTTGTACCCTTTGCTGATAATGATCTGCGCGGCATCCGCCAGCTTGTCGCGCCCGGTGGTCAGCAGCTTGTACTGGGTAATCTTGGGGCTGGAATCCTCCACGGGCTGCACGCTGACCTCGGCGGCGTTGTGCTGGTACAGCCAGCCGATATCCAGCACCTCGCGGCTGATGGTGGCAGAGAACATCGACAGGCTCTTGCGGTGCTTCATCAAATCAATGATGTGGCGCACATCCTTGTAAAAGCCCATATTCAGCATCTCGTCCGCCTCGTCCAGCACAACGGTTTCCACATCGGAAACATCAATGGCGTGGTGGCGGTAGTGGTCCATCAACCGCCCCGGCGTGGCAACCACAATATGGCAGCCCGCCTTCAGCTGGCGCTGCTGCTTTTCCAGCCCGGCGCCGCCGTACACGCAGACGATTTTAATTTCCGGGCGATACTGCGCCAGATTTTGCAGGTCCTGCGCGATCTGCTGCGCCAGCTCGCGGGTGGGGCTAAGCACCACAGCCTGCGGCTTGCAGACGGTCGGGTCCACCTTGGACAAAATGGGGATGCCGAACGCCACCGTCTTGCCGGTGCCGGTGGGAGCCTTGGCGATCATATCATGCCCCGCCAGCATCAGCGGGATCGCCTTTTCCTGAATTTCCGTCATTTCGGTAAAGCCCATGGTCTGGGTGGCGCGGATAATTTCCGGCGCGACGCCGGTAAGCTGGGTAAACTGCATAGGTGTAACTGCCTTTCCGTCAAATTTGTACATTTACAGTCATTATATCAGCATTTTTTGCTTTCTGCAAGACGCAAAAATCCCCGCCCTGTGGCGGGCGGGGACAAAGCGGTTTATTTTTTGGTGGCACGGCGTGCCGATTTGCCGCCGGTCTTTTTGGCGGTCTGTGTGCGGGTGGATTTTACCGGGGCTTTGCGGGGGGCTTTCGGGGCGGGGTCAATTTCTTTCAGCAGGCGTTCGGGTACAGGCTCCAGCCGCCACTGCTGGTTTTCGCCAAAGACGTCCTGCCAGATCTGCGCCTGTGTGCCGTTTTCCACACGCATACCCACCAGGTCGATGACCTTGTCTGCCAGCACGTTGCGCAGCTTGACCTTGCCGCCGCCGACATCCACGACCTGCCAGCGCTGCCCGGCCCCGGTGGTGCTGCTCCACTGATGTACCCAAGTGCCGTTGACTACGCCGGACATAGCAAGGTCCATGACCTTGCCGGTAAAGCGGTTGCGGATGCGGTATTCGCCCTCACCGGCTTCCTCAAAGCTCCACTGCTGCCAAGGCTGACCCTCATAGCTCCACAGCTGTACGGATGCGCCGTTCTCGGTATTGAAATCTGCCACTTCCAGCACGCGACCATTGGCGGCGGCGATGGTATAGAATGCCTCCGGGCGGATAACAGTCTGGGCGGATTTTTTCATAACAGGTTCCTCCTTTGCGGAATCGGCAGCCTGCCGTTCCGCTTTGCAGTCTGCCGTTCCGTTTTTCTTATTATAGCACGTTTCCGCCGCGCGGTTTTGCCAAATTTTCGCCGCCGTTTTTGTCGATTTTGTCAGGGCTATCCCTGCATTTTCTCCGCCAGTATCGGCAAAAAGTCCTCGGTGCGGTTCGGCATCTCGCCAAACCACAGCGCACTCATCACGGTGTCGCCCTTAACCAGAATCACCTGCTCAAACACACCCTCGTTGTCGTAGGCGTAGGCAGCATCGACCCCCGCGGGGCAGGGAATTGCCACCGGGTCGGGCGTCAAATCCTTTTTAAGGTCGTGCAGCTCTGCCGCAAGGCGCTGCGCCATCCACGGGGCAGCCGTTTGGTAATAATCCACATACAGGTGGCAGGGTGCGGTGCCGATGTAAGCGTCCTCGTCATAGTGCAGGATGCAGGGTGCCAGCACGTTGTCTTGCACGGTCAGGGTGGTTTTTTCCTGTACCGTGTCGCTGCCTGTCAGGTCGGTCAGCGTGGCAAAGGGCAAAGCACCGTACTCATCCGCCGAAATCTGCACTGGCTCGCCCCAGCCTGCCGCCACCGCCGCTATACCGACAAGCAAAACCAGCACGCCCAGCACACTTGCACGGTAGCGCACTGCCTCGGCGCGCCACGGCTTATTGTGGTCAAGGGGGATCCCCTGCTTCAGCTGCCGGGTCATTCTGCGCAGCTTCAGCCAGCCGCTGACGCCGTACAGCAGGCAGTCAACAAAAAGCAGGGCGGAAAGCAGCACCGTACCCGGTGCCTCGACCAGTGCGCGCAACCAGCAAAAGCCGCCCCGCATCCCCATATTCAGCGCCAGCACGGCAGCATTCAGCAGCACCACCACAGCGGTGGTACCCGCATCCCGCCGCGCCATTTTTAAACTCAGCGCCTGTACGGCAGGGTCGGTGTCCAGCTCGGGCGCGGTTGGGTCGCTGCAAAGGTAGACAAACAGCTCGCCGCGTCCGGCAACAAACTGCCACCCCTCGCCGGAAAATAATTCCCGCTGCTCCGGGTCGGGCGCTTCGGGCGGGTTTTCCAACAAACTTCCCTCCAGCCGCGCCGCCGTAATGCGGTAGCGCACCTTGGCAGGCTCTGCGCGGCGGAAATGGGCAAACACGCTGCCCCACCGGGTCAGAAACAACCCCTTGGCTGCCTGCTCCTGCAGCCAGCTTTCCATACGCTCCACATCATAAAAATGGCAGGGTAGGGGACGCCATACAACGTTGTCACGCATCTTTGTTCACTCCTTTGGTTGTCAGCTCCGCAGGGGAAACCACCTCTGCCGCGTCTGCGTTTTGCAGGCACCGCAGCAGGCGGCTGCGCTCCCCTTGGTAGGCGGCTTTTCCGGCGGCGGTCAGGCGGTAGTAGCGCTTGCAGCCCACCGTGCCTGCCTGTGTCAAAAAGCCTTCCTTTTCAAATTTCGCCAGCAGGGTATACAGGGTGGCAGGTCCCAGCCGCACCGCCCCGCCCGAAATTTCCGCCGCAAAGGCGGTGATCTCGGTGCCGCAGGCGTCGCCGCGGGTCAATGCCATCAGGGTATAGAACATAGCCTCGGTCAGATTTTCCAGTGCTTGCTTGGGCATCTTGGTTCACCTCATACAACGATATCGTCTAATGATATTGTATTACGATATCTCTATTTTGTCAATAAAAAATCCCCGCTTTTTCAAAAAAGCGGGGAACAGACTGACAAAAAATTTACCGCACCACAATGGCTTTGGCAACACGGTCGGCGGCGTCCTGCCCGTTCAGGCGGGCGGCCAGCGCCAGTGCAAAGGGGATCGCCGCGCCCAGCGCCTCACCGGTAATGACGTTGCCGTCCTCGGTGACCTGCTCGCCGGTGTAGGTTGCCCCGGCGGCAGTCAACGGCGCGTCCATACCGGGGTAGACGGTGGCGCGCTTGCCTTTCAGCACGCCGAAATCCGCCAACACGGTGGGGGCGGCGCAGATGGCGGCAATGCACTTGCCCTTGGCGGCAAAGTCCTGCACAATGCGGCGCACAACGGTGTCGGCTTTCAGGTTGTCCACACCGGGGATGCCGCCCGGCAGCACACAGGCGTCATAGGCGTCCGTCAACACCTCCTCTGTCAGGGTGTCCGCCATCACGGTAATGCCGCGGGCACTGGTCACGGTTTTACTGCCGCCCACTGCCGCAATGGTCACTTCCACCCCGGCGCGGCGCAGAATGTCCACGCACAACAGACCCTCGCACTCCTCCAGACCGGGAGCAAAAAATACCAACACTTTTGCCATAGCAAGCCTCCTAAACCATCAATCCAATTTCAAATCGCCGTCCTTGATGTAACCCTTTTTGCGCATAAACTCGCAGAAGATCACACTCAGCACGGCGGGCAGAACAAAGCAGATCAGCACAAGACCCAGCCAGTCAAAGGCGGTCACGACCTTGCCGGACTCGACCCAGCCGGTGTACACGCCGATCTGACCCACCAGACCGCAGGTACCCATACCGCTGGACACAGCAGGACCGTTCATCTCCAAGCGGAACAGGCAGGTCGCAATGGGTCCGGTCACGGCAGCCGCCAGCGTCGGGGGGATCCAGATGCGGGGGTTGCGGATGATGTTGGGCATCTGCAGCATACTGGTACCCAAACCCTGGCTGACCAGACCGCCGACGCCGTTTTCACGGTTGCTCATCACGGCAAAGCCGATCATCTGGGCGCAGCAGCCTGCCACGGCAGCGCCGCCCGCCAAGCCGGTCAAGCCCAGCGCGGCGCAGATGGCAGCGCTGGAGATGGGCAGCGTCAGCGCAACGCCCACCAGAACCGAAACCACAATGCCCATCAGCAGGGGCTGCAGCTCGGTAGCCCACATAATCACGCTGCCCACAGCGCTGGCTGCCTTGCCGATGGCGGGGGCAAACAGTACACTCAGGCCGGTGCCGACCAAAATAGTAACGGCAGGGGTGACCAGGATATCGACCTTCGTCTCCTTGCTGACCAGCTTGCCTGCCTCGGCGGCGACAATGGCAATCAGGTACACAGCCAAAGGACCGCCTGCACCGCCCAGCTCATTGGCGGCGCCGCCCACGGCAATCAGGCTGAACAGCACCAGCTGCGGTGCGTGCAGCGCATAGCCGATGCTGGCAGCCATCGCGGGACCTGCCACGGCGGCGGCGTAAGTGCCGGCGGTGACCAGAAACGCAAGCCCCAGCTGCTGACCCAGCGTCTTGATAATGGTGCCGATCAGCAGGCTGGCAAACAGACCCTGCGCCATGGCACCCATGGCATCAATGCCATAGCGGTGTGCGGAAACCACAACGTCCTTGCGTTGTAAGAAACCTTTCAGATCTTCCATACATTTTTCCTCTTTCCGAACCCTTTTGACGGGTCCATTGCCTGTAATTGTAACACGGAGCCGCAGAAAAGACAAGCCAAGGGCATTGAAAAAAGCCCGCGGATGCGTTAAGATAATATAGTCATTTTGTACATAGTATAAAGGAGTTCCTATGGATAACCGTTCTGTTCTGCCCCGCACCCGGTTTTGGGGCGGGCTGTGCTATGTCAGCGTTTTGATTTTGCTGCCCGCCTGTGTACAGGCACGCAAGGATGACTTTGTAAAGTTTTATTTAAATCAAGGCTTGCTGCTGCTGGCGCTTGCCACCGTCTGCGGGGCAATCTCGCAGCTGCCCTATTGCGGGGAGTTGGGTCTTACGCTGACCCTGCTGGCAGACGCCCTGTCGCTGGTGGGGCTGGTGCAGGCGCTGCGCGGGTATAAAACCCCGCTGCCGCTGGTATCCCGCATCACCAAAAATTTTCACCCGTTTGGGTAAGCTGCCGCACAAAAACAGCGCAGTGTTCGCGTGAACACTGCGCTGTTTGATTTCAAACTTACTGCACCATCATATCGGCAGCCTTGTACAGGTCGCCGCAGCTCATGCAGACCACAAGATCCCCCTTGCGGGCATTCTGCTTGACCCAGTCGGCGGCACCCTGCAAGCCGTCCACAACCACGCTGCCCGGCAGCTCAGCTGCCAGATCCTCGCTCTTGATGCTGCCGTCGTCGCGCTCGCGCCCGCCCATCACAGGCAGCAGCACGACCTGGTCGGCTTCCTTCAGCACCTTGACAAAGTCGTTTTTCAGCATCCTGGTGCGGCTGTAGGTAAACGGCTGATGCACCGCCACAACGCGGTCATAGCCCAATTCCTTGGCGGTGGCAAGGGTGGCAGCCATCTCGGTGGGGTGGTGGGCGTAATCGTCCACAATTACCGCGCCGTTGCACTCGCCCTTGATTTCAAAGCGGCGTCCGGTGCCGTGAAACTCCTTGGCGGCGCGCACGGCGTCCTCAGACTTTAAGCCCAGCGGGCGCACGCAGCAGCACATAGCCAAGGCGTTATAAATGTTATGGTAGCCGGGTACGCCCAGCTCGATGTGAGCAAAAAATTCGCCCAGCTCGGTCACGTCAAAGGCATAAAAACCGGGCTTATACTCCACAATATTGACAGCGCGGAAGCGTGCCTCCTCGCGGATGCCGAAGCTCAGCACCGGGCGGTCAATGGTGTTGACCACGTCCAGCGTGTTGTGGTCGTCCATATTAAAGACCACCGTGCGGGACAGCAGGGCAAACTTCTGGAACGCCAGCTTCAGCTGCCCCATCGTGCCGTAGTATTCCAGATGGTCGTTGTCAATGTTCAAAATCACACCGACGGCGCTGGTCAGATGCAGGAAGGTTTCGTGGTACTCGCACGCCTCAATTACCGCGGTGCTGCCGCTGCCGGTCTTGCCGTAGCCGCCGATCAACGGCAGCTTGCCACCGATGACGGCAGCCGGGTCCTTGCCCGCCAGCTCCAGCATGGTGGTGATCATACCGCTGGTAGTCGTCTTGCCGTGCGTGCCTGCCACGCTGACGGTCTGGTTGTAGGCGCGGCTGACATAGCCCAGCAGCACGCTGCGCTCCACCGTTTTGATGCCGCGCTCACGGGCGGACTTCAGCTCGGGGTTTTCGTCGTGGATGGCGGCGCTGTACACGACCAAATCGGGGTTACCCAAGTTGGCGGCATCGTGACCGATATGCACCGTCACGCCCAAGGCGCGCTCCGCCTCGGTGTTGTGGGTTTCCTCCACATCCGAGCCGGTGATGGCGATACCGCGGCTGTGCAGCATCTGGATCAGGGGATAGGTACCGGAGCCGCCGCAGCCGATAAAATGCACGGTTTTTACGCCGTCCAGCAGGGCGGAATCAAACATAGGATACATCATTGGGACGTCACCTCAAAAATCCGCGCCCGGGCATGGGCGCAGTTATAATTTTTCACAGTAGATTTATATCATTATAATATTTTTTTTCGATAAAATAAACACTTTCTCTGAATTTTTGGTATAATGACAGAAAAGGGACGGTATTTCTTGACAGTTTGCACATTCGGATGGGCGAATGTATGACTTTCTGTCCGCCGTCCGGCGTCAAAGTCCGATAAACAGGAGGGTAAAATGGCAAAAATCATCTGGGGCATCGACCCGTTGGCAGCCAGCCGCATCCACCAGCCGGAGGGGGAGTGTCCGCTTTCTGCCGCCGATTTTGCGCGTTTGGGCATCCCCGCGCGCAAATGCCCGCGCGTGCGGCAGGAGTTGGCACGCTTTGCCGCCGAGTTCGACAAGCCCACATTGGAAAAGCTGGCCGTGCAGATTGCCCGGCGGCTTTGGTAATTCCTGTACATTGGTGGGAATTTGTTCTTGTACTTTCGGGCGCAACGTGGTATAGTATAATTTGTTAGTATTTTTGTAAGGAGCATCTTTATGCTGGAATTACGTCATGTCGGCTTTGAAACCGCCGACAATAAAGAGATCCTGCACGATGTCAACCTGACTGTGCAGGAGCGCTTTGTCGCTGTCACCGGACCCAACGGCGGTGGCAAATCCACGCTAGCCAAGGTCATTGCCGGTATTTATCAGCCCACCTCCGGTCAGATTTTGCTGGACGGCGTGGATATCACCCATATGTCCATCACCGAGCGTGCCAACCTTGGCTTAAGCTATGCCTTTCAGCAGCCTGTGCGCTTCAAGGGGCTGCGCGTCAAGGATCTGCTCAGCCTTGCCGCCGGCAAGGATACCGATGTCAACCAAGCGTGCAGCTATCTGAGCGAGGTCGGTCTTTGCGCGCGCGACTATGTGGACCGTGAGCTGAACGACAGCCTGTCCGGCGGCGAGTTAAAGCGCATCGAAATTGCCATGGTTCTGGCGCGCGGCACCAAGCTGTCCATTTTTGATGAGCCGGAGGCGGGCATTGATTTGTGGAGCTTCCAGAATCTGATCCGTGTATTTGAAAAAATGTACGAGCAGACCCGCGGCAGCATCCTGATCATCAGCCATCAGGAGCGTATTTTGAACATTGCCGACAAGATCGTCGTCATCAAAAACGGTCACGTTGAAAAGGTCGGCGCCCGCGCCGATATCCTGCCCGCCCTGCTGGGCAGCGCCGATGCGACCAATCCTGCCTGCAGCGTGCTGGCAGACAAAGTGGAAGGGGTGCGCAAATGATCGACACGATTGAACAAAACCTGCTGCGGGAGGTTGCCGACCTCGACAGCCTGCCGGTCGGCGCTTACAACATCCGCGCCAACGGCAAGCTGGCAGGGCGCAATACCACCGCCAACATTGATATCGTAACCAAGCAGGACAAGCCCGGCATTGATATCTTTATCCGCCCGTTCACCAAGAATGAGAGCGTACACATTCCCGTCATCCTCAGCCAGACCGGGCTGAAGGATCTGGTCTACAACGACTTTCACATCGGGGAAGGCGCCGACGTCACCATCATTGCCGGCTGCGGCATCCACAACTGCGGCGGCGGCGATGCCCAGCACGACGGCATCCACACCTTCTACCTTGCCAAAAACGCCAAGCTGCGCTATGTTGAAAAGCATTACGGCGAGGGCGACGGGCGCGGCAAGCAAGTGATGAACCCCACCACCGTCGTGCATCTGGCGGAGGGCGCCCAGATGGAGATGGAAACCGTGCAGATCGCCGGCATTGACGATACCATCCGCAACACCAGCGGCGATTTGGCGCAGGATGCCAGCCTTGTCATCCACGAAAAAATTATGACCACCGGCGACCAGCGCGCCGTGACCAACTTTGACGTTGACCTGAATGGCGACAACTGCTCTGCCAACGTGGTGTCCCGCAGCGTTGCCAAGGACAACAGCGTGCAGGAGTTCAACAGCCACATCAACGGCAACTGCGCCTGCGCCGGTCACAGCGAGTGCGACGCCATCATTATGGATCGCGCCTCGGTCATTGCCAACCCCGGCTTGGTCGCCAACAATGTGGACGCCAGCCTGATCCACGAAGCTGCCATCGGCAAAATTGCCGGCGAGCAGCTGATCAAGCTGATGACCTTGGGTCTTACCGAAAAAGAGGCCGAGGATCAGATCGTCAACGGCTTTCTGAAATAAAGGTCTATACCAAAGCCCCGCTTTGCTGCAGCAAAGCGGGGCTTTTTTCCGACAGTCAGGAAACTTAACGGGGCGATTGCATACTTTCGGTTGGTTTGTAGGGGACGCATATATGCGTCCCGTGCGGGTTACCCGTTACATCGCTTTGCCGGGACGGCTGCTGCGGGCGGTCAATGACCGCCCCTACCGCGCGATGATTTTTTGCCGCATAACCCCGTGATGGTTTGGCGTTTCCTACATTCCTGCCCGAAAAAGGGCTGTTTTTATTCTTCGTTTTCTGCTTCCGGGACGGGGGACAGGTCGTTGCCTTCGCTGTCAATGCCGCGGTGCGCCAGCAGAACGTGTACCAGCTCCTGCATCAAGCCGTACAGCGTGGCAAACACCGGCACACCGACGACCATACCGACCAGCCCGAACAAATCGCCGCCCACAATGATGGAGAACAGCACCCACAGCGCCGAAATGCCGATGGACTGCCCCAAAATTTTGGGACCGATAAAGTTGCCGTCAAACTGCTGGATGACCAAAATCAGAATGACAAAGACAAACGCCTGCACGGGGTCCACCAACAGCAGGATAAAGATGCTGGGTACCGCGCCGATAAAGGGACCAAACACCGGGATAATGTTCGTAATACCGATAAATACGCTGATCAGCATCGCGTAGTCCAGCCGCAGGATGTTCATTGCCACAAAGGTGATGGCACCGATAATGGCAGAGTCGATGATCTTGCCCACAAAGAAGCCGGTGAAATTGGCGTTGGCGTAGCTGCAGATGCGCAGCACGTTGGCAGCCATCTTTTTGGGGAAAAACGCGTGTGCCAGCGTGCGCAGCTGGTGCAGCAGGTGGTCGCGATCCGCCTGCATATAGGCGCTGGCGGCAACGGCGGTAAAGATGCCCACAAAGTTGGACGCCACATTGCCGATGGAGGAAAGGATCTGCGGCATGGCATCGGTCGCCAGCTTGCTGATTTTGTTGACCAGCGTGGCGGTATCGCTCAGGGTCTGGAGGGCCTTGTCCAGATTGATCGCGTAGGTTTCCTGAATGTACAGCAGGGTGTCCTTGGCGTTGGCAGTATAGGTCGAGAAGTTATTGAACAGCATCACCATGCTGCTTACGATCTGGGGGATAACCATCCACGCCAGCAAAAACAGCACCAGCACTGCCACAGCGTAGGCAAGCAAAATTGCCACCCAGCGTAATTTTTTCTTGTTTTTGAGCAGCTTATCCTCAAAGAAATTGACCATGGGGTTCAGCACATAGGCAATGACCACGCCGCCGGCAAAGGGCGACAGGATATCCAAAAATTTGCTTATACCGCCCACGAAATAGCCGAGGTTATTCAAAAGCAGATAAAATGCGATGCTGGCAAAAACCAGACACATCCAATCCAGCATCGTGTCCGGTTTTTTTTGCAAAAAATTCTTGCTCACGCTTCATAGCTCCTTTTCTATAATATGTCTATTGTACCGCTTTCCGTGCAGGGGAACAAGTGCTGATTTCAAGAATTTACAGAACTTTTACGGTTGCACGGCAGCGGCAAAAGGTGTACACTGAATAGAACGATTTATCTTTCGCAAGGAGTTCAAATTTTATGAAAATTCTGGTCAGCGCCTGTCTTTTGGGCATCCCTTGCAAATATTCCGGCGGCAGCAACCTCACGCAAGGCTTGGCGGAAGCGCTGCAAGCGGCGGGACACAGCCTTGTCCCCGTCTGCCCCGAGGTATACGGCGGGCTGCCCACGCCCCGCACCCCCGCCGAGCGGGTAGGGGAAAGGGTTCTGGCAAAGGATGGGCGCGATGTGACCGCCGAATACCGGAACGG
Organism: Subdoligranulum variabile; assembly: GCA_004552305.1. Classification (GTDB taxonomy): domain Bacteria; phylum Bacillota; class Clostridia; order Oscillospirales; family Ruminococcaceae; genus Gemmiger; species Gemmiger variabilis_A. Next base: position 141,362 of record SFOX01000003.1, read on the forward strand.
TGCTGCCGCAGCGGTGCGGCTGGCACAGCTGACCGGCTGCACCGCCGCCGTGCTGAAAGCCAACAGCCCCAGCTGCGGCTGCGGCACCATTTATGACGGCACCTTTACCGGGCGCAAGATTCCCGGCAGCGGCGTTGCCGCCGAAGCCCTGCAGGCAGCCGGGCTGGCGATTTACAACGAGGAAACGTATACCGAGTTGCTGTAAGCCCCTACAAGTCACCTCATTCTATTCATTATAGTATAGGGTCGCGGGCGGGGCGTGCCCCGCCCCTACTAGTCCATTGCTAGTAGGGGCGGGCATTGCTCGCCCGTGCCCGAAGGCTTTTTTGATAAAGCAGCGCCCCTGCGGGACATCCCGCAGGGGCGCTGGTTGTACAATTTAATGGGTTTTGTAATAATTGATCAGGCAGCCGTCCGCCAGAATCTGCCGTTCGGCGTCGGTCATCGCGCCCAGCCGCACCGCAAAGGATACAAGCCGCCCATCGGGCTTGACCGCCACGGCGGGCAGCTGTTCTGCCGCCGTCAGCAGTGCCTTGCGCACGCCGGGCAAAAAGACGTAATCGCCCTTGGCAAGCACGCCGGGGGTATCGGTCACAAAGGGCAGCATACCCCAGTTGATGCAGTTGGAGCGGTACCGCTTGGTCGCGTACTCGGTGGCGATATTTGCCGCGCCGCCCAGCACACGCTGGCAGCTGGCGGCCTGCTCGCGGGCAGAGCCATCGCCGGGCTTGTTGGCGTAAATTGTCGAACCTACGTTTGTATTTTCAACATCCACAGCATAGCCGCCCTTTTGTAATGCCTCGTACACCGCCTGCAATTCGGCAGGCACAGCCCCCTTGCGGCGCTCGGCGTCCAGCGCCTGCACCGCCTTGGCGGCGGGTACATAGTCGGGGTCCTTGCGGGACAGCGTAAATTCCGCCAACCGCAGCGGGTTGGAACGGAAGGACGATGTTTCGCCGGAGGGGATCAATTCATCGGTCGTCGTCACGGGGTCGGTGATGTAGCTGACCACCTTGACCAGCAGGTCCTCGCTCAATGCAGGCTGGGCGGGCCAGTCCTTGATGTTGGGACCAAAGCGCAGGGCGTAGTCCGGCTCCGGCTTGCCCCAGCCGTTGTAGACGCGCTTTTCGTACACGGAAGCGTCAAAATGGTAGGCGGGCATGGCAGGGTCGCTGTCGCAGACCTCGCTGGCGGCGGTCAGGTAGCCGCCGTTGGCAGCCGTGGCGGCAATGGAGCGGGCATCCATCAGCGCCACCGCGCTGATCTGCCCCTCGCCGGGCTTGGAGCCTTCGCGGTTGGGGAAGTTGCGGGTCGTGTGCCGGATGGACAACTCACCGTTGGCGGGGGTGTCGCCCGCGCCGAAGCAGGGACCGCAGAAGCACTCGCGGAAGATGCCGCCCGCCGACACAATATCCGCCACCGCGCCGTTCTTGACCAGCTCCAGATAGGTCGGCATACTGTCGGGGTAGACGCTCAGCTTAAAGGCGCCGTTGCCGCAGCTGCGCCCCTTGACAAGGTCTGCCACAGCGCAGATGTTTTCAAACGTGCCGCCGCTGCAGCCCGCCACAATGCCCTGATCCACATAGATGCGCCCATCGGGGCAGATTTTGCTCAGCAGGTCCATCTGCACCTTGCCGCCCAGCTGGCGGTTTGCCTGCTGCTCGATCTCGTGCAGGATGTCCTTGGCGTTCGCCTTTACCTCGCGGATGGGGTAGGCGTAGCTGGGGTGCATCGGCAGGGCGATCATACATTCCACCGTCGAAAGATCCAGCTCAATGCAGCCGTCGTAGTACGCGCCCTCGGCGGGCTTCAGCTCCTTGTACGCTTCGGGGCGTCCGTGCTGCTCAAAGTACTGCCTGGTCACCTCGTCCGTCTGCCAGACCGAACTCCAGCAGGTGGTTTCGGTCGTCATAACGTCAATTCCGTTGCGGTAATCGGCGCTCAGATTGGCAACACCGGGTCCGATGAATTCCATCACCTTGTTTTTGACATAGCCGTTGGCATAGGTAGCACCCACCAGCGCCAGCGCCACGTCGTGCGGACCCACGCCGGGGTTGGGCTTGCCGGTCAGATAGACCGCCACCACGCCGGGGTAGGTCATATCGTAGGTGCGTCCGACCAGCTGCTTGGCAAGCTCGCCGCCGCCCTCGCCCACCGCCAGCGTACCCAATGCGCCATAGCGGGTGTGGGAATCCGAACCCAAAATCATCCGCCCGCAGCCGGACATCATCTCGCGGTTGTAGCTGTGGATGACCGCCATATTCGGCGGCACATAAATGCCGCCGTACTTGTGCGCGGCGGACAGCGCAAAGCGGTGGTCGTCCTCGTTGATGGTGCCGCCCACGGCGCACAGGCTATTGTGGCAGTTGGTCATCACATAGGGCAGGGGAAAGCGCTCCATACCGGAGGCGCGTGCCGTCTGGATAATGCCCACATAGGTGATGTCGTGGCTGGTCATTGAGTCATATTTCAGCCGCAGCTCCTGCATGGAATCCGCGGTGTTATGTGCTTTTAATATGCCATAGGCAATGGTGCCGCAGCGCCCGGCTTCGGCACTGCCGCCTACCGGGGGCGCTGTCTGCACCTTGCCGTTTTGATAGTAGACGCCCGTTTCGTGCAATTTCATAGCCATGCTCCTTTGTTACAGCCGCCGGATCAGCGCCGCGGTAAATGCCTTGGTGCCGGCGGTGCCGCCCACGTCCGCCGTAACGACCTTGCCCTCGGCGGTCTGCTCCAGGATGGCGCGGTTCAGCCGTTCAGCTTTTTCGGTCAGCCCTAAATCGTTCAGCATCATGGCGAACGCCATCAGGATAGCGCTGGGGTTCGCCTTGTCCTGCCCGGCAATATCGGGCGCAGAGCCATGCACCGCCTCATAAATGCGCGTAGCATCGCCGATGTTCGCGCTCGGCGCAAAGCCCAGACCGCCCACCAGCCCCGCGCACAGGTCGCTGATGATATCGCCGTACAGGTTGGGCGCCACCAGCACGTCGAACTGCTCGGGTTTTTGCACCAGCTTCATGCACAGCGCGTCAATGATCACATCGTCGGCGGCAATGTCGGGGTACTCGGCGGCGACATCACGGAATACACTTAAAAACAAGCCGTCGGTCAGCTTCATAATGTTGGCTTTATGCACCGCCGTGACCTTTTTGCGCCCGTTTTTGCGGGCATAGTCAAAGGCGAAACGGCAGATTTTGTCGCAGGCGGGGCGGGTGATGAGCTTGACGCCGTTGGCAATATCGTCGTTCAGCTTATATTCAATGCCCTTATACAGATCCTCGGTGTTTTCGCGCACAATGACGATGTCCACATTGTCATAGCGGCTCTTGACGCCGGGCAGCGTGTGTACCGGGCGCAGGTTGGCGTAGGTGGCAAACCGCTGGCGCAGCTGCACATTGATGCTGCGGAAGCCCTTGCCGATGGGCGTTGCGGTGGGTCCCTTCAGCGCCCAGCCGCATTCCTCAATGGCATCCAGCAGCCCCGGCTGCAGCAACTCGCCCTCCACGGCGGCATACTCCGCCCCGGCGGCATACTCCTGCCACACAATACCGGTATCCAGCGCTTCGGAAACAGCGCGCACACTCTGGGCAATTTCACGCCCAATGCCGTCGCCCGGAATCAGAACAGCCTTCATTACATATCCCCCTCATTTTACTACAGGTAATGCCGCATAATTCTAAGTGCCGATACGGCGAGCGAGGTGCGGCAGCTGCTAAGCCAAAAGCGCAGATAATACTTTGTGTATTATCGAGCATTTTGGCAACGTATTTACCACTATACCCGCTTTGGGCAGCCTTGTCAATGTATATGGTAAAATTATTTCCGTTTTTCTGCCGATATCTTTATAAAATAAATTTTCAGCAGAAATGATTTGCCTAAATTTTAAGTTTTGCTTGACGTAAGCCCCAAATGCGGTTAAAATAGTAAATAAGCATTGCTGTAAGACTTCGCCCGCTGTGCGGGCAGAAAAGTATATTTATACATCTACAAGGAAAGGGGCTGCCTATGTACTATCCCGATGTACCGGCTTTGGAGCCGGATGAGCTGGAGCTTCTCTGCCATGAATATATGGAGCATAACGCCACGCTGGACCCGCATCTGGCGGACAAGCTCGGCGTCAAGCGCGGTTTGCGCAATCTGGACGGCACCGGCGTGCTGGCGGGCATCACCAACGTTTCCAACGTTATCGGTTACGACAAAAAAGAGGACGGGAGCATTGTACCCATTCCGGGTCGGCTGATCTACCGCGGCATCGACATCGACACGCTGGCAGCCGAGGCGGACGCCAACGACCGTTTTATGTTTGAGGAAGTCATCTGGCTGCTGCTGTTTGGCTCTCTGCCCACACAGGAGCAGTTTGCCAAGTTCCAAAAGCTGCTGGAGCATCACCGCGAATTGCCCGAGGGCTTTGCCGATGATATGATTCTGAACTCGCCCTCGCCCAATCTGATGAACAAAATGGCGCGCAGTGTGCTTGCCATGTACAGCTACGACGAACACGCCGAGGACAACAGTCTGCCCAACATCCTGCGCCAGAGCGTCAACCTGATTGCCGAGCTGCCCACCATGATGGTCAACGCCTACCAGATCAAGCGCCGTGTGTATGACCGCTCCAGTATGTATTTTCACCTGCCCACAGCGGGGCAAAGCACCGCCGAGCATATTTTAAGCACCTACCGCGCTGACCAGAAATTCACCCACGAGGAAGCGCGCCTGCTGGATCTCTGCCTGCTGGCGCACGCCGACCACGGCGGCGGCAACTGCTCGACCTTTACCTGCCGTGTGCTGTCCAGCTCCGGCACCGACACCTACGCCTCCATTGCGGCGGCGATCGGCGCGCTGAAGGGTCCCAAGCACGGCGGCGCAAACCTGAAAGTTATGCACCAGCTTGACCACATCCTTGCCAACGTGGAAAACCCCGCCGACGATGACGAGGTGCGGGAGTATCTGCGCAAAATTCTGCGCAAGCAGGCAGGGGACGGCAGCGGGCTGATTTACGGTATGGGACACGCCGTGTATACCCTGAGCGACCCCCGCGCCCAGATTTTGAAATGCCACGCCAAGAGCCTTGCCTACAAAAAAGGCTACGATGAGGAGTACGAGATGCTCTGCAGCATTGAGCGTCTGGCACCGCAAATCTTTGCCGAGGAAAAGCACGGCCCCAAAAAAGTATGTGCCAACGTGGATTTGTTCAGCGGTCTGATTTACCGTATGCTGGGCATCAGCGAGGATCTGTACACGCCGCTGTTTGCCATTGCGCGTGTACCCGGCTGGTGCGCCCACCGTGTTGAGGAAGTGAAGTTCGCCAACCGCATCATCCGCCCGGCATACAAGTATCTGGGACACAATCAGGAGTATATTCCGCTCAGCCAGCGGTAAAAACGTTCCGCAGCAACAGCCCCCTGCAAACCTGCCGGAAAAGCCAAACCATCACGGGGTTATGCGGCAATAAAAAATTATTGCGCAGCAGGGGCGGGGCCTTGCCCCGCCCTCGGTTTTACGGTTGCAACAACACAACGTGTCATCCGTAGGGGCGGCATAAATGCCGCCCGCCGCAGCCGTACCGGCAAATCAACCCAACGGGTAAATGCTACGGGACGCAACTATGCGTCCCCTACAAACCTGCCGGAAAAGCCAAACCATCACGGGGTTATGCGGCAATAAAAATTATTGCGCAGCAGGGGCGGGGCCTTGCCCTGCCCTCGGTTTTACGGTTGCAACAACATTACGGGTAGTTCGTAGGGGCGGCATAAATGCCGCCCGCCGCAGCCGTACCGGCAAATCAACCTAACGGGCAAACCGCACGGGCGAGCAATGCTCGCCCCTACAAAAGTTTATCAACAGTCCAAACAAAAGTCCCCTGCCGTAAGGCAGGGGACTTTTGTATTTTTTCTATTAACTTTAGAACGCAACCTTCTTGGCAATGTAGTCCTTCAGCTCGCTGATGGGCATACGCACCTGCTCCATGGTGTCGCGGTCACGCACCGTCACGCAGCCGTCGGCTTCGACCTTATCGTCGCCCACAGTCTGGAAGTCCACGGTAATGCACAAAGGCGTGCCGATCTCGTCCTGACGGCGGTAACGCTTGCCGATGGAGCCGGCGTCGTCGTAATCCACCATAAAGTCCTTGGCAAGCTCGTTGCGGATTTCCATCGCCTTATCGCCCAATTTCTTGGACAGGGGCAGCACAGCGCACTTGAACGGTGCCAGATAGGGGTGCAGACGCAGCACGGTGCGCACGTCCTCCTTGCCCTTGGCATCGACCATATGCTCCTCGTCGTAGGCTTCGCACAGGAAAGCCAGCGCCACACGGTCGCAGCCCAGAGAAGGCTCAATGACGTAAGGCACATAATGCTCGTTGGTTTCGGGGTCAAAGTATTCCAGGCTCTTGCCGCTTGCCTCCTGATGACGGCTCAGGTCATAGTTGGTGCGGTCGGCAATGCCCCACAGCTCGCCCCACTCGGTAAACGGGAAGGCGTACTCAATGTCGGTGGTCGCGCGGGAGTAGAACGCCAGCTCGGCAGGCTCGTGGTCGCGCAGGCGCAGGTGTTCTTCCTCAATGCCAAGGCTCAGCAGCCATTTTTTGCAGAAATCCTTCCAGTAGGCGAACCACTCCAAGTCGGTGTCGGGCTTGCAGAAGAACTCGCACTCCATCTGCTCAAACTCGCGGGTACGGAAGGTAAAGTTGCCCGGGGTGATCTCGTTGCGGAACGCCTTGCCGACCTGGCAGACGCCAAAGGGCAGCTTGCGGCGGGTAGTGCGCTGGATGTTGGCAAAGTTGACAAAGATGCCCTGCGCGGTTTCGGGGCGCAGATAGCAGGTGGAGGAGGAATCCTCGGTAACGCCGATGGCAGTCTTGAACATCAGGTTGAACTTGCGGATGGGGGTAAAGTCGTGCTTGCCGCAAACGGGGCATACGACCTCGTCATGCTCGGCAATAAAGGCGTCCATCTCGTCAAAGGTCATCGCATCGACGTCCACGTTTTTGCCCTGCTCGCAGTCGGCAATCAGCTTGTCGGCGCGGTGGCGGCTTTTACAGGCGCGGCAGTCCAGCAGCGGGTCCGAGAAGCTGGCAACGTGACCGGTGGTCACCCAGGTCTGGGGGTTCATCAGGATGGCGGCATCCAGACCCACGTTGTAGGGGCTTTCCTGCACGAACTTTTTCAGCCATGCCTTTTTGACGTTGTTCTTGAACTCAACGCCCAAGGGACCGTAGTCCCAGCTGTTGGCAAGACCGCCGTAAATTTCGCTGCCCGGATAGATGAACCCGCGGTTTTTGCACAGGTTCACGATCATATCAAGGGTCTTTTCACTGTTCTTCATACATTACTCCTTCCGCATGGCTGGCTGCCACACAAAGCGATTTATTTCCCACCGCGCCGCGTTTTCGGCGCGATAGCCACATTATACCACGCCCCGCCGCGCAGGGCAAGCGCTCAGGCGTTGCCGCCCAAGGTCTTGATATCGTCGTTGTCGGCAAAGGCTACGGCGCTGTAACCGGCTGCCTCCAGCGTGCCGAACTGCTTGCCCAGCTTTTTGGCTTGGGGCAAAACGGTCACGTCGTAGTCGGCACGCAGGGTTTCGGCTTTTTCAAGTACGTCGGCAAAGTCGGCATCCTTCAGATACAGCAGCGCCAGATGCGGCTTGGCACCGGGAATTTGGTAGCCCTGCTCCAGCAAGATGCCGCAGACACGCTCAAACCCGATGGAGAAGCCGACCGCCGGCACCTGCTGCCCAATAAACTTGCCCACCATATTGTCGTAGCGTCCGCCGCCTGCCACCGCGCCGCTGAACTGCGGGCAGGTGACCTCAAACACCATACCGGTGTAGTAGCCCTGACCGCGCACCAAGCTGGGTGCATAGGCAATGCCGTAGCGTCCGCCGGCGATTTTTTCGCTCACGGCAATGACATAACGCAGATCGGCAGTCAGCGCCTCGTCGTCTACCTTGGCGGCGACGGTGTTCAGGCTGAAATCCCCCGCGCGCAGGAACTCGTCCAGTGCCTGCACGGCGGACTCGGCAAAGCCCTTCTCGGTCAGCTCCTTTTTGACGCCGTCCGCACCGATCTTGTCCATCTTGTCAAAGCTGATGCAGACAGAATCCAGCTGATCCTCGGCAAAGCCCATCTTCTGCAGCATGGCGCGCAGGATGCGGCGGTCATTGATGTTGACGGTAAAGCCCGTAAAGCCGATGCTCAGCAGGGCGCGGGCGGTCACGTCGATCAGCTCCACCTCGGCATTGGGAGAGGAATCGCCCAAAATGTCGATATCGCACTGCACAAATTCGCGCAGACGTCCCTTTTGCGGGCGCTCGGCGCGGTAGACGCGGTCGGTCTGGATGACCTTAAAGGGGTTGGGCAGCTCGTTGCGGTTGGCGGCATAATAGCGGGACAGCGGCAGCGTCAGGTCATAGCGCAGCCCCATATCGGACAGCTGCTTTTCATCGCCGCTTTGCAGGGCGGCTGCCAGCTTGTCGCCGCGCTTCAGCACCTTGAAAATCAGGTTCAGGTTGTCGCCGCCATCGCTCTTATCCAGGTTTTCCATATCCTCCAAAATGGGGGTGGAAATGCGCTGGAACCCGGCGGCGCGGTAGGTGGACAAAATCCGGCTCTGGATATAATCACGCAGCGCCTGCTCGCGGGGCAGCAGGTCGCGCATACCCTTCAACGGTTGTGTTTTCATGGGCGGTTGCTCCTTTTATATAAAATGCAGAATTCAAGTCTTATCTTTATATAATAGCTTGCCCGCCGCATTTTGTCAACGAAAACCGGGAATACTACGCATCATAGGGGAGGGGATGTCGTGGACAAGACAAACCGGGGCGCTTATATCTTGGCGGCGGGGGCGGCGGTGCAGCTGCTTACCGGCATACCGGCGGCGTGGGGCGTGTTTCAGGAGCCGCTGATGCAGGGGTATGCGCTGTCGCGCGGGCAGGTGATGCTGGGCTTCGCCGTTTTGGTGGCAGCCTACGGTGTAGGCTGCGCGGCGGGCGGGCTTTTGCAGGACAAGCACGGTCCTAAGTTTGCCGGGCTGTGGGGTACCGTACTGCTGGGCGGGGGATTTCTGGCGGCGTCCTTGGTGCCTGCGGGCAATACGCCGCTGTTTTTGCTGGTGTTCCCGCTGCCTGCCGGGCTGGGCAGCGCTTTTCTTGCCCCGGCGGTGCTGGCGTGTGCGCAAAAATGGTACCGGGACAAAAAGGGTCTTGCCACCGGCGTGACCGGCGCAGCGATGGGATTTTCCGGCGCGTTCTACACACTGTTTGTGCAGGGGGTGGGGCAGCGCTTCGGCATACGGGTATGCCTTGCCGCCTTGGGTGCGGTGATGCTGGTCGTCTGCGGGGCAGGGGCGGCGCTTTTGCAGGACCCGCCGCCGGCAGCCGCCGCACCGCCGCAGCAGGGGCTTACCTATAAACAGATGCTGCACACCGTGCAGTACGCCCTGTGCGCGGCGGCGGTGGCTTTGTCAGCCCCGGCGGTGCTGCTGTTCAGCCCGGAAATTTTAAAAATTGCCGCCGAGCGCGGCGTGCCGGAATCCGCCGCCCCGCTCAGCATTGTGCTGGGTTCGGCGTTCAGCGCGGCGGGGCGTCTGCTCTGCCCGGCTGCCAGCGACAGGCTGGGGCGCAAGCCGGTCCTGCTGGGCATCTATGCGGGGCTTGCGGCGGGTTCGCTTTGGTTTGCCTTTGCGCAGGGGCAGACGGTGCTGTTTTCCTACGCTTTGCTGACCTTTTTTTATTCGGGCGGCGCGGCGGTGCAGCCCGCCTTAAACAGCGATCTGTTCGGTCTTGCCCACGCCGGGGTCAATTACGGTTTTATAGCGCTGGGGATGAGCGGCGGCAGCCTGATCAGCTATATCGGCAGCCAGGCGCTGCCCCTGACGGCGCGCCACTGGCTGGCAGGGCTGTGCGCCATCGCGGGCGGCATCTGCGTTATCTGCCTGCGCCCGGTGGAGAAGGAGTGATAGGGCAAAACATTTTCCCGCCCCGTGGGCGGTCCATTCTGTCAAAAAAGCCCTTTTGCGGGTAGTAATGTAGGGGCGGCATATATGCCGCCCGCCGCAGCCGCCCGGATATTACGATATGACGGGTAAAGCCGCACGGGACGCATTTATGCGTCCCCCACAAACCTACCGATAAGTTTGCAATCGTTCTGCCAAATTTATCGACAATTGGTACCGCCCCGTGGGCAGTTTTTGCCTTTTTGCAGCAAATTTTCCAAATTTCCGTAAGTTAGTGGCATCTAACCTCTTGAAAAACCGACTTCGACCCTATATAATAAAATTAGCTGTGAAAAGCATAACAATTACGCAAAGGAGAGAATATTATGATCGAATACTCCGCACAGGTCAACAATATGTGCCCGATCACAAAAGGTCCTAAGCACGGTCCCGCCCCCATCCCCGAAGAAGGCGAATGGGTAAAGGCTTATAAAATTGAGGACATCAGCGGCTACACCCATGGTGTGGGCTGGTGCGCTCCCCAGCAGGGTACCTGCAAGCTGAGCCTGAACATCAAGAACGGCATCATCGAGGAAGCTCTGGTCGAAACCATCGGCTGCTCCGGTATGACCCACTCTGCCGCTATGGCCGGCGAGATCCTGCCCGGCAAGACCATTCTGGAAGCCCTGAACACCGACCTCGTCTGCGACGCTATCAACGTTGCCATGCGTGAGCTGTTCCTGCAGATCGTCTACGGCCGCAGCCAGACCGCTTTCTCTGAGAACGGTCTGCCCGTCGGCGCAGGTCTGGACGACCTGGGCAAGGGTCTGCGTTCCATGACCGGCACCATCTTCTCCACCAAGGCCAAGGGCGTTCGCTATCTGGAGCTGACCGAGGGCTACATCCTCAAGACCGCTCTGGACAAGGACAATCAGGTCATTGGCTATCAGTTCGTCCGTCTGGGTAAGATGATGGAAGACATCCGCCACGGCAAGGATCCCAAGGAAGCCTACGAGAAGAACATCGGCACTTACGGCCGTTTCTCTGCCGAGCAGGGCGCTGTCAAGTACATCGACCCGCGTGAAGAATAAGAGAGGGAGGAACATACATTATGGCAACTTTTGAATCCCAAAACCGCCGTATGCCCAAGATCGAGGCCTGCCTGAAGGCAAATGGTCTGGAGAGCTTGGACGCCTGCAACGAGATGCTGCTGTCCAAGGGCATCGACTGCGATAAGATCATCCGCGGCATCCAGCCCATCTGCTTCGACAACGCCGTCTGGGCTTACACCCTCGGCACTGCCATCGCCGTCAAGCGCGGTCTGAAGAGCGCTGCTGACTGCGCCGCCGCCATCGGCGAGGGTCTGGAGGCTTTCACCATTCCCGGTTCCGTTGCCGAGCAGCGCAAGGTCGGTCTGGGTCACGGCAATCTGGGCGCCATGCTGCTGCATGAGGACACCCATTGCTTCGCTTTCCTGGCCGGTCACGAGTCCTTTGCTGCCGCCGAAGGCGCCATCGGCATTGCCCGTACCGCCAACAAGGTCCGCAAGGAGCCCCTGCGCGTTATCCTGAACGGTTTGGGCAAGGACGCCGCCCAGATCATCAGCCGTATCAACGGTTTCACCTATGTGCAGACCGACTACGACTTCAAGACCGGTGAGCTGAAGGTCGTCAACACCATTCCTTACTCTGACGGCGAGCGCGCTGCTGTTAAGTGCTACGGCGCCAACGACGTTCTGGAAGGCGTTGCCATCATGAAGGCAGAGGGTGTTGAGGTTTCCATCACCGGTAACTCCACCAACCCCACCCGCTTCCAGCATCTGGTTGCCGGCACCTACAAGAAGTGGGCGATCGAGAACGGCAAGAAGTACTTCTCCGTCGCTTCCGGCGGCGGCACGGGTCGTACCCTGCACCCCGACAACGTGGCTGCCGGTCCTGCCTCTTACGGCCTGACCGACTCCATGGGTCGTATGCACGGCGACGCCCAGTTTGCCGGCTCCTCCTCCGTGCCTGCGCACGTTGAGATGATGGGTCTGATCGGCGCCGGCAACAACCCCATGGTCGGTATGACCGTGGCTTGCGCTGTTGCTGCTTCTCAGGCTAACGCCTGATTCTGCCGCTTGGCATAACATCGTGTAAAACTGCCCGCTGCTCAAAGGATTGAGTGGCGGGCTTTTGTTCTGCCTTGACAAATTGCGGCTTTATGCCTATAATCGTATTGACATACCTGCATGGTAGGAATTTGCACACAGGGGTAACGCTATGTCTGAGCAGTTTGTAAGAAGTGAAATATTATTCGGTGCCGAGGCTATGCAGCGGCTGCATGACGCCCGCGTGGCGGTGTTCGGTGTCGGCGGCGTCGGCGGCTATGTAGTCGAGGCGCTGGCAAGAAGCGGCGTAGGCACGTTGGATATTATTGACGACGACAAGGTCTGCCTGTCCAACCTGAACCGCCAGATCATCGCCACGCACGCAACCTTGGGGCGCTACAAGGTCGATGCCGCGCGCGAGCGCATCCTCAGCATCAACCCCGACTGTGTGGTGTACGCGCACAAAACCTTTTACACCCCCGAAACCGCCGCGCAGTTTGATTTTGCGCAGTATGACTATGTGGTGGACGCCATCGACACCGTGACCGGCAAGATCGCACTGATCCAACAGGCGCAGGCGGCGGGCGTTCCGGTTATCAGTTGTATGGGGGCAGGCAACAAATTGAACGCTGCCGCCTTTGAGGTCGCTGACATCTATGCAACATCTGTCTGCCCGCTGGCGCGCGTTATGCGCACCGAGCTGCGCAAGCGGGGCGTCAAGCAGCTGAAGGTCGTCTACTCCAAAGAGAAGGCACTGACCCCCCAGCCCGCCGCCGATACCGGCAGCGACGTACCCCGTGCCGGGGCGCCGCGCCGCCAGACCCCCGGCAGCACAGCCTATGTTCCCGCCGTTGCCGGGCTGCTTTTGGCGGGCGAGGTCATCAACGATCTGACCGGCAGGCACGGCATTATGGCATAACCGCCGCCGCAAAAACGCCCAACACTTATGCAAGGAGAACCTGCCCGTGGAACGTCAAATGGACGAATGTCAAAAAATCGAGCGCAGCATCATTAAAAAATACCGCAAGCAGCTGTGGACGCCCTTTATTGTGGCGGTCAAACGGTATGAGCTGATCCAAGCGGGGGACAAAATCGCCGTCTGCATTTCGGGCGGCAAGGATTCCATGCTGATGGCAAAGCTGATGCAGGAATTGCAGCGCCACAGCGAGGTACCCTATGAGCTGGAGTTCCTTGTGATGGACCCCGGCTACAACACCCGCAACCGCCAAAAGATCGAGAGCAACGCCGCCTTGATGAATATCCCCATCACGGTATTTGAAACCAACATCTTTGATGTGGCAAATCAAGCCGAAAAGAATCCCTGCTATCTCTGCGCCCGTATGCGCCGGGGACATTTGTACAAAAAGGCGCAGCAGCTGGGCTGCAACAAAATTGCATTGGGGCATCACTTCAACGATGTCATTGAAACCACCGTTATGAGTATGTTCTACGGCTCGCAATTGCAGGCGATGCCGCCCAAACTGCACAGCACAAACTTCCCCGGTATGACGCTGATCCGTCCGCTGTACTGCATCCGCGAGGAGGACATTCTCGCGTGGTGCCGCTACAATAATCTGGAATTTATCCAGTGCGCCTGCCGCTTTACCGAGAATATAACCGTCAGCGCCTGCGGCAGCAGTTCCTCCAAACGGCAGGAAACCAAGCTGTTGCTGCGCCAGCTGCGCCAGACCAACCCAAATATCGAGAACAGCATCTTCCGCAGCATCCACGCCGTTGCGCTGGACACGATGCCCGGCTTTAAAAGTGAAGGGCAGGAGCACAGCTTTTTGGAGCGCTTTGACCGTATACAAGAGCAGCTGGACACCGCAGACTGATGCGCCAGCCCTGCCTTTTCGCCGCACCCTTGCCGGGGTGCGGTTTTTGTTTTGCCCGGCTGCATAACTGCGCCCCGCGCCGCCCACACTCTAGCGTGAAAGGGGTGGGGTATATGCGCTCCCGGCGCGGTTTTTTCTGGCAAAGTCTGGTATTTACGCTCATCTTACTGGTTCCGATGATGGGGGTCACACTCTGGCTGCAGCAGGGTCAGCAGCAGCAACAGGCGCTGCGGCAGGCAGCGGCACAGCGGGGCGGCATCACCGTGGAGGCAGGCTCGCAGAGCGTGTGGCGGTTCTTGCTGGTCGTCCAGCAGGAGCAGCCCGCCTTTGTGCTGGCGCGGGCGGACAGCCTGCAGCAAACGGTAACGCTGTGCGCCCTGCCTGCCGATTTGCAGGTCAACGCGCCTGCGGGTACCACCACTTTGGGCGAGTGCGCCCTGACCGCCGGGGCGGGGCGGGCGGCGCAGCTTTTGCAGCAAACCCTGTTCGGGGACGAGGCTGCTCCCGCGCTGTACTATCTGGCAGCCACCCCCGCCACATGGCAGACCCTTGCCGATGCGGACGAGGTGCGGTGGGATACCGCGGCGCTTTTTGACGCTGCCAACCAACGGCGGATGGGGTTGGACGCCGACCCCATCGCGGTGCTGACCGCCGACACCGCCGCCGGGCTTCTTGCCAAGGCGCAGCGCGTTCTCGCGCCGGAAACGGCAGCCGCCGCCCGCGCCGCCGTCTGGTGTGCCTTTTTGCGCCAGCAGCCCGCGCTTTTGCCCGCGCTTGCCGACCGTTGGCGGCAGTACAGCGCCCGCACGCTGACAAACCTGCACAGCGGCGATCTGACCGGGGCAGGGGAGTGCTTTGGCTATCTGTCCCGGCAGGAGGCGCTGCGCATCGACTACCTGCAGGTACCGATCCAAGACAACACGCTGACCGCCGAGGCGATGCGCACCCTGCGGGAAATGTTGGGATAATGAAAAGTGCCGCCCCATCGGGGCGGCACTTTCAGTTTATACTGTGGAAATTTACTCTTGGCGGAAACGCGCCAGAAATTCTGCCGTGCGGGGGTTCTGCGGATGGTCAAAAATCTCGGCAGGGGTACCCTCCTCGGCAATGACGCCGTCCGCCATATAGACCACATGGCTCGAGACATCGCGGGCAAACGCCATCTCGTGGGTCACCACGATCATCGTCAGCCCGTCGGCTGCCAGCTGGCGCATAACGCTCAGAACCTCGCCCACCATCTGGGGATCCAGCGCGGAGGTCGGCTCGTCAAACAGCAGCACCTCCGGCTGCATCGACAGGGCGCGGGCAATCGCCACGCGCTGCTTCTGCCCGCCGGAAAGCTGGCGCGGCTTGGCGTGGATATACGGCGCCATACCGACCTTTTCCAGATTTTGCAGGGCGGTCTTGCGGGCGGTTTCCTTGTCCTGATGCAGCACATAGCGCAGCCCCGCAGTGCAGTTGTCCAGCACGGTCATATTGTTGAACAGGTTAAAGCTCTGGAACACCATACCCACCTTGGCGCGGTAGGCGCAGGGGTCGCTGCCCTTGGTGGTGATGTCCTGCCCGTGGAACAGCACCTGACCGTTGGTCGGGGTTTCCAGCAGGTTGATGCAGCGCAGCAGGGTGGACTTGCCGCTGCCGGATGCGCCGATCACGCAGGTGACGTCGCCGGGATTTACGGCAAAATCCACATCGCGCAGCACGACGTGCGTGCCAAAGCTCTTGGAAAGATGCTTGACTTCAATAATAGCCTCAGACATGGGCGTGACCTCCCTTCATATCCAGATTCTGCGATTCGTGGTTGGGGTCGGGGGTGTTGTACATCCCGCTGGTGTAGGCAAGGGTATCGGTGGTGTTCAGATCGTAGTTCTGCGGTCCGTCCAGTGCCTTTTCCCACAGGCGCAGCAGGTAGCTGGCCAGCAGCGTCATCGACAGGTAGATGACCATCACGATGGCAGCGCTCTCAAAATAGGTGTACAGCGCGCCGACAACGCTCTTGTGGACAAAGAACAGGTCGGTGATGGAAATGACCGACAGCACCGAGGTATCCTTGATGTTGATGATAAAGTTGTTGCCGATCTGCGGCACGATGTTGCGCAGCGCCTGCGGGAAGATGACGTGCAGCATCGTCTGCCAGTGGTTCATACCGATCGCCTTTGCGCCCTCGGTCTGACCGGGGTCAATGGACACAATGCCGCCGCGCACGGTTTCTGCCATATAGGCGCCCGTGTTGATGGACACGATAAAGAACCCGGCGCTCCACATCCCCATCTTGATGCCGAACACCTGCATCATACCGTAGTAGATGAACACCGCCTGCACTATCATGGGCGTGCCGCGGAACAATTCCACATAGCAGCGCAGGATAACGTGCAGCAGCTTGATCAAAAAGCGCTTCCATGCGGGGTCGCGCTGCTTGTCAACGGGGATGGTCTGCAAAGCGCCGACGGCAAAGCCGATCACGCAGCCGAAAAACGTACCTACCAGCGCCAGCAGCAGCGTCGTACCCGCGCCGCGCAGATAGCTGGGACCGTACTTGGCAAGAACCTTGGCGCAGTTTGCCATAAACAATTCCATGGAAAATTCTCCTTTTGAACTGCCGCAGCCCCTGCCGCAAAAAACGGCAGGGGCAAGGGCAGAAATGTTCTTATTCGCTCAGGGGCTGGGCGGCAATGGCTTCGTCCATCAGGTCGTTGTAGTCGTCGGCAGTCATACCGGCCAGTACCTTGTTGATGGCATCGCACAGGGCGGTGTTGCCCTTTTTCATCGAGATGCCGATGTTGATGTCCTCCTGGCTGACTTGGAAGTCGTTCTCACCGCCGCCGAAATCCAGCAGCGTAAAGTCGGGGTAGGCGACCAGCGCGGCCTGGGCGGTGGGGCGGTCGGTGACGACTACGTCGCAGGCACCGCTGTTCAGCGCGACCAGCATGGCGGGCGCGGTTTCCTGTGCGGCAAGAATGTTGCCGTTGGGGATCTGCGGCAGGCAGTTGTCATACCAGATGGTACCCAGCTGGCTGGTAGCGGTGGCGCCGTCAAGGTCTGCCACGCTCTTGGCATCGGCGTACTTGCTGTCCTTCTTGACCAAGGTCACGATGGAGGCGTAGTAGTACGGGTCAGAGAAATCCACCTGCGCGGCGCGCTCGGCGGTGATGGACTGACCGGCAATGACGCAGTCCACATCGCCGCTGGTCACGGCGGGGATCAGGCTGTCCCAGTCCAGCTTGACGATCTGGACATTCTGCCCCAGCGCCTCGCCGATTTTCTTTGCCATAATAACGTCGTAGCCGTAGGCGTAGTCGCCGGAATCACGGATCTGAATGGCACCGTTGGCATCGTCACTCTGCGTCCAGTTGTAGGGGGCGTAGGCGCACTCCATGGCAACGGTCAGGGTGGTGGGGTCGCCGTCCCCGTCGGGGACGCTGGGATCCACGGCGCTCCCGCAGGCGGTCAGACCCAATGCCAAAACGGCGCTCAGCGCCAAGGCGGCAGTGTTCTTCAGTTTCATAATGCACTCCTTTTCTTAAATCGCAAAATCCCTCTATACTTCCAAAAAAGCCCCGGCATCCTTGGCGGAATACCGGGACTTGGAACCTAAAATGCAGCCTCCATATGCGGCACAGCGCGCAGCCGCGCCGTTGCGGCTTTACTAAGGTATCATACGCCCATTGGGCGGATTTGTCAAGAAGTATCCGTATTTTTATACAGGATATTCAAAATTGCGTCAGGCAGGGGCTTTTTCGCTGTTGAGTTTGCTTGCCCGGTAGCTCTTGACGCTGGTCACCACAATGCTGATGCCCAGCACGATCAGCAGCACACCGATGATCAGCTGCAGACCGTTGGCGATGAACACCGCACCCCAAGTGGTTTCCCCGGCGGGGATACCCACCGCTGCGGCGGTGCGGATCGCCTTGACCATCGCCATAACGCGCTGCACCAGCGCGGTAAAGGTGACACAAAGCATAATGACCAGCGGGGGGAACAGCATTTTGTTGCTGCGTCCGGTCACCTTCAGGAACACGCACAGGGTAACCAGCACCAACGCGCTCAGCAGCTGGTTGGCAGAGCCGAACAGCGGCCAGATGTTGGCATAGCCGATCTGGGTCAGCAGGAAGCCGAATGCCAGCGTCACAAAGGTGGAAAAATAGGTGTTGCACAGCAGCTTGCGCCAGCCCTCGGCATGCTGCATATCGTCCACGCTGAACAGCTCCTGAAAGCTCATACGTCCGATACGCGCCACAGCGTCCAAGCTGGTCAGCGCCAAGGCGGAAACGCACATCGTCATAAAGACAGTGGCGGCATAAACGGGTACGCCGAACATTTCAAAGAAGCCGGCAACGCCGCGGCTGAAGATCTGGAACGGGGTACCGGCGGCGGGGGTGCCGTCCGCTGCGGCGGCAGCGCCTGCCACGCAGAGCGCCAGCACGGCCAGCAGGCTTTCCAGCACCATGGCGCCGTAACCGACCTTGAGCATATCCTTTTCATTTTCCACGGTCTTGGACGACGTGCCGGAGGAAACCAGGCTGTGGAAGCCCGACACGGCACCGCACGCCACCGTGACGAACAGGATGGGGAACATCGTACCCAGCTTCTCGTTGGTAAAGCCGGTAAACACAGGCAGGTTCATCGTGGGGTGGGCGACCAGCAGACCGATGGCAGCGCCGCCGATCATACCGATAAACATAAAGGTGGTCATATAATCGCGCGGCTGCTTGAGCATCCACATCGGCAGCACGGCGGCAAAGAAGATATAGACAAAGGTGATGTAGCTCCAAGCCGCCTTGCCCAGAACCAGCGGGAGGTTGGCGCCCACGGCAAAGGACAGCGCCAGAAAGACGATGCCGCAAACAGCTTCCTTCCAGCCGGAGAAGTTGAATTTCTTCTGCACAAAGCCGAACACAACGGCAAACAGCATAAACATAATGCTGACCATACCTGCCGCGCCGTTGGTGGTGGCAGCCTCGACGAGGGCGCCGTCGCTGCCGTAGGCGTTAAAGGTGCCTGCGACCATATCGGCAAAGGCGGCAATGACAATGCCGCAGAACAGCCAGCAAAACAGCAGGAACAGCTTGCGTCCCGCCTTGCCGATGTACTTTTCGATCAGCATACCCATGCTTTTGCCGTCGTTCTTGACCGAGGCATACAGCGCGCCGAAGTCGGTGACCGCGCCAAAGAAGATGCCGCCGATCAGCACCCACAAAAGAACGGGCAGCCAGCCGAACGCGGCGGCTTGGATCGCACCGGTGACAGGACCCGCACCGGCAATGGAGGAGAACTGGTGGCTGAACACCGTCCAGCCGTTGGTGGGGACATAATCCTTGCCGTCATTCAGGCGCACAGCCGGGGTCTTGGCGGCGGGGTCGATGCCCCATTTGTTGGCAAGCCAGCGACCATACCCGACATAGGCTGCTACCAGGCAGACCGCTGCGATCAAAACAATTGCGAGCGTATTCATATATATTCCTCTTTTCTTAAACCTCTCAAAAGACGCCTTGTCTATCTCTTGCGGTGTACTTACTGTAACGCTTTGATGACAGTTTGTCAACGGTTTGTTCACATTTTAGCAATTTAGTAAAATTCACGTTACAAATGAGAAAAACTATCGTCACATTTGTCAAAAGAGATGCCTCTGTTCAGAATTTCCCCCTGCCATTTACCTTTCCACCGTTCAAGGCTTGCTTTTTCGCGCTGCTTACACAAAATAATTGTTGCTTTTTTGTCAAAGTCAATGTATAATAGATACATAAGCGCGCAGAGTTCTTCTGCGGCTGGCTTTTATGATTAACTGGAGGTATGAACAATGCTGGTAAATGCAACCAATATGCTGCTCAAAGCACGCGACGGCCACTATGCGGTCGGTCAGTTCAACATCAACAATCTGGAATGGACCAAGAGCATCCTGCTCACCGCACAGGAGATGAACTCCCCTGTGATCCTCGGCGTTTCCGAGGGTGCCGGCAAGTACATGACCGGCTTCAAGACGGTTGCCGCTATGGTCAAGGCCATGGACGAGAGCCTGGGCATCACCGTTCCCGTCGCCCTGCATCTGGATCACGGCTCCTACGAGGGTGCTAAGGCCTGCGTCGCCGCCGGCTTCACCTCCATTATGTTCGACGGCAGCCACTACGCCATCGAGGAGAACGTTGCCAAGACCACCGAGCTGGTCGCTCTGGCACATGACCACGGTCTGTCCATCGAGGCCGAGGTCGGCTCCATCGGCGGCGAGGAGGACGGCGTCATCGGTATGGGCGAGGTCGCCGATCCCGCTGAGTGCGCCAAGATCGCCGCGCTGGGCATCGACTTCCTGGCTGCCGGCATCGGCAACATCCACGGCAAGTACCCCGCCAACTGGAAGGGTCTGGACTTCGAGGCGCTGGATCGCATCCACGCCGCCACCGACAACATTCCTCTGGTTCTGCACGGCGGCACCGGCATCCCCGCCGAGATGATCAAGAAGGCCATCGCTCTGGGCGTTTCCAAGATCAATGTCAACACCGAGTGCCAGCTCAGCTTTGCTGACGCCACCCGCAAGTATATCGAAGCCGGCAAGGATCTGCAGGGCAAGGGCTTTGACCCCCGCAAGCTGCTGGCTCCCGGCGCCGATGCCATCAAGGCTACCGTGCGCGAGAAGATCGAGCTGTTCGGTTCTGCCAACAAGGCTTGATCTCTGCCGTAATACCGCAATAAATTTGCCCGCAGGCGTTTTTGCCTGCGGGCTTTTGCTTTGCCGCGTCGGTGGCACAAACCGCCGCTCCTGCATAACCTGAGGGCAGGAGGTGTTTGTATGCCCACTGGCAGTATTTTTGTCTATGTTTCGGTGGCGGGGCAGGCGGCGCCGCTGCCCGGTGCACACGTGCAGCTGTTTTCGGAGGCGGACGCTGCGCTGCAAAGCCTTACCGCCGACGAAAACGGTCTTGCCGCCTTTGATGCCCTGCCCGCGCCCGACAGGCAGTACAGTTTAAGTGAATCCAACACGCAGGTGCGCCCGTACAGCGTGTATGGGCTTGCCGTTTCCGCCGACGGCTGGCAGACCCATCGGCTGGCTGGCGTGCAGGTGTTCGACGGTCAGCAGACGGTGGCGCGGGTGGAGCTTCTGCCCGCAGAGGTCGCCGCTTACAGTAGCCAGGGCGATGTCACGGAGATACCGCCCCACGCCCTGTTTGCCGGGGACGGCGGCACCGGTCCCGCCCCGCTGGAGTTTGACCCCGGCAAGGTGCTGAACGAGGTCGTCATCCCGCGCAAGATCACCGTGCATCTGGGGCGTCCCAGCGCAAATGCCCGCAATGTGACGGTAAGCTTTCAGCACTACATTGCCAATGTTGCCTCCAGCGAGGTGTACCCCACCTGGCCCGAGCAAGCCCTGCGCGCCAATATTTTGGCCCAAATCAGCTTGGCGCTCAACCGCATCTGGACCGAATGGTACCCCAGCCGGGGCTATACCTTTAATATCACCGGCTCGCCGGGGGTCGATCAGGCGTATGTGGCGGGGCGCACCGTTTTTGCGGTGATGGAGCGCCTGACCGCCGAGCTGTTTACCACCTATGTCCGGCGCAGCGGCGACCGCGAGCCGTACTATACCGAATACTGCGACGGGCGCACGGTGACCTGCCCGGGTATGAAGCAGTGGGGAACCGTGACCCTCGCCAAGGAGGGCAAAAACGCCCTGCAAATTTTGCGCTATTACTACGGCGACCGGGTGCAGCTTGTGACCAGCCGCAACATTGCCGCCATTCCGTCCAGCTATCCGGGCAGCAGCTTAAAACGCGGCAGCACCGGCACGGCGGTGCGCATAATCCAGCGGCAGCTTTCCCGCATTGCCAAGGATTACCCGTCCTTCGGCAAGCCCGCCGTGACCGGACATTTTGACGAAACCACCGAAACCGCCGTCAAGCGCTTTCAGCGCCAGTTCGGTCTGAACGTCGACGGCGTGGTGGGCAAGGCGACGTGGTACAAGATTAGCTACATCTATGTCAGCGTCAAGGACTTGGCAGAGCTGACCAGCGAGGGCGAAACCGCCGAAGGGGCGCAGTCTGCCGGGTCGTGGCCGGGTACGGTGCTGCGGCGCGGCTCCACAGGCAGCCATGTGGAGCAGGTGCAGTTCTGGCTCAGCGGGCTTGCCCAGTACGACAGCGCACTGCCCGACCCCGGCGTGGACGGGCGGTTTGGTCCCGCAACCGAGCGCGCCGTGCGCAGCTTTCAGCGTGCCAACGCCCTGACCGAGGACGGTGCCGTGGGGCGCGTGACGTGGCAGACGCTGTACCGCGCCTGGGTGCAGCAACAAAGCGACCTCGGCGGCACCGCATGGCCGGGGCGGGTGCTGCAGCAGGGTGCTGCCGGGCAGGAGGTCCGGCTGCTGCAATTCTGGCTGCGGCTGGCGGCAGACAACTACAGCGCGCTGTCCCCTGTGGAGGTGGACGGACAGTTCGGTGCCGCCACCACCCGCGCCGTGCAGGCGTTCCAGACACAGTTCGGGCTGAATGCCGATGGCATCGTGGGGCGCACAACGTGGAACAAGCTCAAGGAGGTCGGCTTGGCAGTCGCCAATGACCTTGTCGCCCCCGACACCGCCCCCGGGCAGTTTCCCGGCACGATGCGGCAGGGCAGCAGCGGCAGGGGCGTGCGCGCCGTGCAGTTTTACCTGCGGCGGCTGGCGGCGTATTACAGCAACATCCCCGCCGTCACGGTGGACGGTCGCTACGGTGCCGCCACGACCCGCGCTGTCCGCGCATGGCAGGAGCAGGCAGGGCTTACCGTGGACGGCACGGTGGGCAGCCTGACATGGCAAAGCCTGTATGACGCCGTGCAAAAGTTGGACACCAGCGGGGCGGTGGTGCGCGCTGCCGCCCTGCCCGCGCTGACGCGCACCCTGAAACCAGGGGACAGCGGCACCGATGTGCTGCGCTTAAACCGCACCCTGCTGTTCTTGGGGCAGTGGCTGCCGGACATCACCTTTTTAAGCAGCTTTGCCCCCAGCGACACCTTTGACCCCGAGCTGGAGATCGCCGTGCGCAGCGCACAAAATTACTTCAGTATGCCGGAAACCGGGCAGGTCACACCAGAGGATTGGCGTGTCTTTGCCGGAGTCGCCAGGGAGCTGTTTGCCGCCAACCCCGCAGCCGCCGCGCCCGAGCCGTACGGGGGATGGCCTGCCGCCGCGCTGACGGTGGGCAGCAGCGGTCCTGCCGTTTTGCAGGTGCAGCGCTGGCTGAACCTGCTGGCGCAGGTGGATCAGACCGCCGACTTTGTGCCGGAAACCGGGCATTTTGACGAGATCACCCGCCAAGCGCTGGAAAGCTACCAGCTTACCGCCGGCTTGCAGCCCCTGGGCGTGGTAGATGCCGACACATGGCAAAGCCTGCAGCTCGCCGCCGAGCAGCTTTGCCGCAAACCGCAGCAGGGGGAGGGGTAAGGCTATGGCAAAATTGCTTGTGTACGACAGCTACAACGACAAATTTTACAAATACACCTTAAACGAAAACGACCCCATGCCGTACAGCTACGGCACCACCCTGAGCATGCGGGAGTTCCGCGGCTCCAGCGGTGCCAACGTGCTGTGGACGACTACCGCCGCCATGGAGGCATGGAACCTGACCCGCCGCACCTATGGCGGCGGCATTCCCGTGGGGTACGCCTTCAAGCGCATCTGGGAGGGCGGTCACGGCACCGCCAGCCAGCACTACGCGGGGGTATCCTTTGATGTGGGGCAGGGTACCAACAACGCGATACGGCGCAAAATCTACAATGCTGCCCTGCGCAGCGGCGCGTGGGGCTATGTGGAGCCGCTTTCCATGACGCCCACTTGGGTACACTTTGACCGCCGCTACGGCACCCCCGCCTGCGCGGGTACCACCGCGGGCTATCCCACCCTGCGCCGGGGACGCCGCAGCACCTATGTACTGATTCTGCAGGATGCCCTGAACGCGCTCGGCTACTCGACCGGCACGCTGGACGGCGTGTTCGGCGCACGGACGGAAAGCGCCCTGAAAGCCTGCCAGCGCCGCTTCGGACTGACGGCGGACGGCATCTGCGGCTGCGCCAGCTGGAAAAAAATCACATCCGCCGTATTGGGCATCGGACGCACCTCCACCGTGATAGACCGCTGATTTTCCCATCGCACGATGCTGCACCGGCACCGTGCGGTTTTTATATGGATTTTTGTATTTTCGGTGTCCCGCCGTCCGTCGGCGGGATTTTTGGTTTTTTCGCGCAATCGCGTTGGGTTTTTTTGCCAAAAATAATCACATTGCCCACTTGACAAGCCCCCTTATCCAAACTGTTGAGTGGAAAAGTTTTCCACGTTTTGTGGAAAACTGACTCGCTTCGGGTAGAAAAACCTTGCCGTTACGGTAGTTTTTAACACTTTCCACAGAGTTTTCCACACAGGGAAAACTCGCCCGCTTCTACGCTTTGTATAAAGTGCGATGCATCGCGGGGCGGCACTTTTGGCTATGTATTTTTGTTGTATTTTGGGGCATCTTGTAAATTTTGGCACAAATTTGCGGCAAAGCCGTAAAAAAAGATAGCCACGGCGCGGCAAATGTGGTATACTTGTATCTGTATAAGAATGACAAACTATTGGCAGGAGGCCCATCCATGGAAAAGTTCACCCGTGACCCCGCAACTGAGCGTACCGATACCCTAGTCTGGGGCAAAAACCCCGTTACCGAGCTGCTGAAAAGCGGCGGCGCGGTGGACACCGTCTACCTGACCGATTCGATCCCCCAGCCGGTGGCAGGCTATTACACCGCCCTTGCTAAAGAATGCGGCGCTGTCGTCAAGCGCGTACCCGCCAACAAGCTGCAAAAAATGTGCGGCACCGCCGAGCATCAGGGCGTTGCCGCCCGCGCTGCCGAGGTGGAATATGCCGCGCTCGACGACCTGTTTGCCGCCGCAGCCGCCAAGAACGAGCCGCCCTTTTTTGTGCTGTGCGACGGTGTCGAGGACCCGCACAATCTGGGTGCCATCGTGCGCAGCGCCTACCTGTGCGGCGCGCACGGCGTGGTCATCCCCAAGCGGGGCGGCGTCGGCGTGACCGGCACCGTGATGAAATCCAGCGCCGGGGCGGCGGCGCGTCTGCCCATTGCCCGCGTACCCAATCTGGCACAGGCGATCCGCACCATCAAGGAGCGCAACGTTTTTGTCTACTGTGCCGACCTTGGCGGCGCACCGCTGTCCCAGACCGACCTTTCCGGCGCGGTGGCGCTGGTGCTGGGCAGCGAGGGCGCAGGTCCCGGCACGCTGACCCGCAAGCTGTGCGACGCCGCCGTCACACTGGAGATGGCGCCCGGGCAGTCCACCGGCGTGGACAGCTACAATGTCAGCGTGGCAGCCGGCATCCTGTGCTATGATGTGCTGCGCTGCCGCACCCACAAATAACATCGCATCGCCCATTTTTAAAGGGAGTCAAAACTATGCCTAGCAAACGTACTAACGATTCGGTGGACCGCATCCTGCAGGAGCTGAGCGTCCAGCAGACCGCGGCCGGTGTATCGGAAACGGTGACCGACCACCAGATCGACGAGATCCTGCGCAGCGTGGGGATATCCTCGGCACCGCTGAGCGACGCCTCCGTTGCGTCCGACAATCTGGTTTTTGCCGAGCTGGAGGACACGCCCGCGCCGCGCCCCGCCGCACCGACGCAGCCCGCACCCCGCCGTACTGCGCCCCAGCCTGCCGCACAGGCACCCGCTGCCCAGTCTACTGCCCAGCCTGCTGCCCCGCGGCAGACTGTGCCGCCCCACACCGGCGGCGACACCACCAACACCAGCATCATCAAGGGCTTTCTGGTCAAGATGGCACCCGACGGCGGCGCTGCCGGTGCCGAGGCACTGAACGAGGGCAAAAACCAGTTCCAGAAATTTTTCCGGGAATCCGCCGCCGTCATCCCGGACGATAGGGGGCGCATCCGCGAAACGGGCAAGAAAAAGCGCGGCTGGTTCGGCTTGAAGCGTGCCGAGGAAACCGAGCAGTTCGTTCCCATCAACGTCGCCCTCAGCAGCCCCCACACGCAGGAGGATGCCCCGGCTGACGCTACCCCCGCGCAGGAATATTTCCCCGATGCCGAGCCTACCCCGGTACCCGCCCCGGTTCCCACGCCCAAAACGGAAAGCAACCCCACGCCGACTACCCGCCACGAAAGCACCTCTGTGTGGGATATGTTCCCGCGGGCGCAGCCTGCCGCGTCCTCGCCCATGGACGAGCCGCCTGTGCAACCCGAGGACACCCGCGATGTCTGGCACAGCAAATACACCCGCCCCGCCAAGCCCGCCGCCCCGGCGCAAACGCTGGAGATGCTGCGCACCTCCTTGGCGGATGCCGCCAAAAAGAACGACCCCGGCGCTACCGGCACGGTCTACCGCAAAAAGCGCAACACCGTGGAATTTATCCTGCACCAAAAGGTCAGCGCACCCCCTGCGCCCCGGTATCCTGCCGGGGAGCCTGCGGGCGAGCCGATCTCCCCGCCCGACACCACGGGCTTTACCCAGCAGCTGGGCGTTTCTGCGCCCGGCAGCGACACCCAGCAGTTTTTGGCAGCCTATGATGCCGTGCGTCCCCGCCGCGAGCCGCAGCCCGAACCCACGGCAGCCCCGGAACCGCAGCCGGCAGCGGAGCCTGCGCCCGCCCCGGAACCCGCCGATGTGACCCGCCTGTTTGCCCCCGACCGCGCCCCCGATGACGTGGATCGTCTGGTGGACAGCCTGACCGGCAAGCTGCCGCCGCTTACCCACGCGCCGCAGCCCGCCGCGACCCACACCGGCTTTACGCAGGAGCTTTCCGCCCCCGCCCCGGCGGACGACACGGCAGGCTTTGTCAACAACATTGCGCAGGTCATCAACAGCCAGTCCTCCGGCGAGGACACCGCCCGCTTTGACAGCGCCGCCGCCCGCCTGACCGACACTGCACCCGATGCGGCAGAGCAGGGGACAAATACCTTTATCGGTCTTACCGGGCTGCGCAGCAAGATGTCGCTGCCGCATCTGGGCGGTACCCCGGCGGACGAAGCCCCGGACAGCGTCACCCAGCCCTTTGATACCGCCGAGCTGCCCGTCACCCACGGGCACGAGTATGAGCGCGCCGAGGATGCCCCCGCCGTGCAAAGCCAGCTTGACGCCGGGTTGGCGCGCCAGACTGCTGCCTGCTTTATCACGCTGGCAGCCGCCGCGGCGCTGCTGACGCTGGGCATTCTGGCTGCGGCACTGCCCGCCATGCCCGGCGCGTTGGCGCTGCCGTCGGTGTATCCCGGCGTGGCGCTGGCGCTGCTGGCGGCTGCCTGTGCCGCCAACTGGCGCACCCTTGTGTCCGGTCTTGCGGGCTTTGCCAAGACCCCCACGCCGGACAGCCTTGCCATCCTGCCCGCCTTGGGCGCACTGGTGCAGTGTCTTGTGCTGCTCATCACCAAGCCCGATGCCTGCGGCACGCTGCTGGCAGGTCCCGCTGCACTGGTGCTGCTGCTCAACGCTGTCGGCAAACGGCTGCATCTTGTCACCGTGCGGGACAACTTTGCCCTTGTCAGCGCCAAGGTTGATCACGCCGTGGCGTACCGTTTGCGCGATGCCGGCGCCCTGCGCGCTGTCACCTCCGGCTTGGCGGAGCCGCATCCCAGCGTGCTGGTCAGCCGCCCCACGCAGGTGCTGCGCGGCTTTTTGGCAAACAGCGCCGCCCACGGCACCAGCGACAAAAACCAGCAGCAGTTTGCGTGGCTGGTCGGCATCGTCAGCCTGGCAGGGGGGCTGTTTACCCTGATTTCCACCAAGGATGCCGCCGCTGCCGCCTGTATTTTGGCAATGATCCCCTGTTTCTGCGCACCGCTGGCGGGCACGCTGCTTTCCGCCTTGCCGGAGCATAAGATGCAGCGCAGCGCCGCCCAGGTGGGCGCGGTCATTCCCGGCTGGCGCAACATCCGCCAGCTCGGGCGCATCAACGTGCTGCAGGTCGCCGCGCGGGATCTTTTCCCCGCGGGGTGCATCTCGCTTGTGGGCATCAAGCCCGTCAAGCCGGAGCATATCGACCTTGCCATCGTATTTGCCGCCTCGATGCTCTCTGACGCAGAGCCGACCCTGCGCGATGTCTTTTTGAATATGCTGGGCGGCAACCGCAGCCTGCTTGCCAAGGTCGAGGACCGCGAAGCCGTCTACGGCAAGGGGTACATCGGCTGGGTGCGCAAGCAGCGCATTCTGATCGGCAACCGCAAGCTGATGCAGGACTACGGCATCAAGATCCCCGGCGCGGAATTTGAGCAGCACCACACGGTCAACCAGCGCCGCATCATCTATCTGGCAGTGGCAGGCAAGCTGTTTGCCATGTTCCAGGTGGCATACCGCAGCGACCCCGACACCGCCGCCGTGCTGGAGGGGCTGCACCGCGAAGGACATTCGCTGCTGGTGGACTGTGACGACTTCAACGTCGATGCCCGCCTGCTGGAAACCGTCTACAGCCTGCCCACCGGCTCGGTCAAGGTGCTGAACACCGCCGAGCGCACCGTCCTTGCCCCGTCGGTGGCATGGCTGCCGGAAAGTGAGGGCAATATGCTGCACTTGGGCAGCTTTGCCAGCTTTGTCGGCGGCTTGGAGGCTGCCGCCGGTGCCGCCGAGGGCGAGCGCAAATCCGCCTACATCGTCACCGCGTCGGTTCTGCTCAGCTGTGCGCTCAGTGTGCTGTTCACGCTGACCGGCGGGCTGGCTGCCATGCCGCTGCCGGGGCTGGTGCTGTACCAGCTGATGTGGTGCGCGGTTTCCTTGGCATTTTCTGTTTTTCAACGTTACTAAAGTGAGGTTTTATGGAACTTATTCTGGATGCAATGTTGGACGCCCTGATCGACGGCGTAAAAATGCTGCCGTTTTTGTATCTGGCCTATCTTTTGATCGAATGGATCGAACGCCACCACGGCGAGCGCATTGAAAACGCGCTGGCAGGGGGTGGGCATTGGGGCTTTTTCCCCGGTGCGCTGCTGGGCTGCGTGCCGCAATGCGGTTTCAGTGCCGTGGCGTCCAACCTGTACGCCAGCCGGGTCATCACGCCCGGCACCCTGCTGGCGGTGTTTATCGCCACCAGCGACGAAGCGATCCCCCTTTTGGCGGCAGAACCTTCGCAGTGGAGCAGCCTTGTGCTGCTGATCGTCTGCAAGGTGATTGTTGCCATTGCGGGCGGCGCGCTGCTGGATATGCCGCTGCGCCGCGTTTTGCCGCGCTCTTTGTACGGCGGCTACGCCGGCAACGCCGCCGATGTGGACTGCCATGAGGAGCATGAGGAGCATAGCAGTATTTTCTTGGCGGCGCTGCGCCACACGCTGGAAATTTTCGCCTTTATCTTGGTATTCAGCTTCCTGATCGGCTTGGTATTTGAGTCCGTGGGCGAGGACGTTCTTGTTTCCGCCTTGGGCAGCATGGGGATTTTCCAGCCCATGCTTACCGCGCTGGTCGGGCTTATCCCCAACTGTGCCGCCAGTGTGCTGCTGGCGCAGCTGTATGTGCAGGGCGCCATCGGGTTCGGCAGCCTGTTCGCCGGGCTTACCTCCGGCGCCGGTGTGGGGTTGGCGGTGCTGTGGCGGGTAAACCCCAGCTGGAAGCAGAATGTATTTATCACCGGGCTTTTATGGGCGGTCGGTGCAGCGGCAGGTATGCTGCTGCAGCTCGTCCTGTAAGTAACATTTTACACGGAGGGAACTTTGTATGCAGTATTCTGTTGAGAATGAACTCTTGCGCCTGACGGTGGACACCCACGGTGCCGAGGCTGTCAGCGTCATCCACAAGCCCACCGGTGCCGAG
Organism: Subdoligranulum variabile; assembly: GCA_004552305.1. Taxonomy (GTDB): domain Bacteria; phylum Bacillota; class Clostridia; order Oscillospirales; family Ruminococcaceae; genus Gemmiger; species Gemmiger variabilis_A. Next base: position 170,979 of record SFOX01000003.1, read on the forward strand.
CTTCTGTGGCAGGCAGACCCCGCCGTCTGGGGTCGCCACGCGCCGATTTTGTTTCCCTACACCGGCAAACTGACCGGCGGCAAGATGATTGCCAAGGGTATGGAGTACGCCGGCAGCCAGCACGGCTTTGCCCGCGATGTCGAGCATACGCTGGTCAGCCAGACCGCCGATACCTTGGTGTTTGAGCTGCAAGCCAACGCCGAGACCCTGCCCAAATGGCCCTACGCCTTTGTGCTGCGCAGCACCTTTGCGCTGGACGGCGAAACCGTACACCACACCCTGACGGTGGAAAACCCCGTGGAGGAGCAGCTGCGCTTCGGCATCGGCTATCACCCCGCCTTTGCGCTGCCCTTTGACGACAAGCACAAGACCGAGGATTACGAGATCCGCTTTGACGGGCTGGAATCCCCGCTGTGCGTCAGCGCCATGCCCAACGGTCTGCTGAACGGGCAAAGCTATTTTCTGGCACGCAACACCGAGGTGATCCCCCTGACGGATGATTTGTTCGACAATGACAGCCACTGTATGGTCAACCTGCGCAGCGCACACGTTTCGGTGGTCGAAAAGGACACCGGGCGCAGCGTCATCTGCGATGTGTCGGGCTTCCCATACACGCTGATTTGGTCTGCCGCCAAAAAGCCGCTGCATTTTATCTGCATCGAGCCGTGGCAGAGCCTGCCGGGCGAGGAAAACGGACCGCTGGAGTGGGAGCAGCGCCCCTGCGCCGCCAGCCTGAAACAGGGCGAAAGCTGGTCCACGACCCTTTCCACCACCTTTGTGCGGTAATATCCTATAAGGCAACACCGCACAATTCCCGCCTTACGGCTTAAGCACCGCTCCGGCGGCTGCGGCACAGCATCTGCGTTGCCAAAATGCTCGATAATACACAAAGTATTATCTGCGCTTTTGGCTTAGCATCTGTCGCACCTCGCTCGCCGCATCGGCACTTAGAATTATGCGGTGTCACCCTAAAACACAGAACCCCCTGCCTTGGCGCGTTTGCACCGGGGCAGGGGGTTTTTACTTTATAATTTTCGTTACAGCGGGCAGACGGTAAAGCCATTCTTGCCCAGCACCTGAACCTTGGTGTAGCCCAGTGCCTTCAGCTTGGCGGCGGCATCCGCAAACCCGAAGGTCAGTGCCTTGACCTCGTGGGCGTCGGCGGTGATCACCACATTGCCCGAGAGGATCAGCCACTCCTTCAGCAGCTCGTCAGAAGGGAAGTAGTCCTTGCGGAAGCCGCGGTACACGCCGCTGGTGTTCACCTCCAGCACGCAGCGGTTGCGCGCGGCGGTCATCAGGGCAGCCTTGGCGGCAGCCAGATACCGCGGGTCGCTCTCGTCAAAGAACTCGCCGCTGCCATTGATTTTCTTGATCAAGTCAAAATGTCCCAGAATGGTGGGCTTTTTCTCGGCAACCTTGGCAACATTGGCAAAGTATTCCTCCACCACCGCCAAGGCATCACCGTCAAAATCGTCGTCGATGCAGGCGCGCAGATCCTCCTTGCGCCAGTCGATCTCATAATATTTCCCGGTTTTGGGTCCCTGCACATAGTGGCAGCTGCCGATCCAGTAATCGTAGCCGGCGGGGTCGTCATCACTGTACAGATCCCACTCCAGCCCGCACAGGATATCCATCTTTTCGGCGTAGCGCTCCTTCAGCTTTTCAGCCTGCGCTTTGTACAGGGCGGTGCGGCTCTGGGTCATGCAATATTCCAGATCGTGGGCGGTGTGGCTGTGTCCCGTAAAGCCCAAGGTCTGCAAGCCATCCTTCCAAGCGGCAACGGCAAGTTCCTCAAGGGTGTTTTTTCCGTCACACAGCTTGGAGTGAACGTGTACAGAACTCTTCAAGTATTGGTCAGCCATAATTACTGCATCCTTTCTTGCTTCACCTTATGGTCGATCACGTGACGTTTTTCCAATTCCTTGGTGATATCCTGCACCGAAATGCCCAGCTCGATCATCAGAACCATAACATGGTAGGCAAGGTCGCTGATCTCGTAGACGGTTTCTTCCTTGTCGCGCTTGGCACCGGCAATGATGACCTCGGTGCTTTCCTCGCCCACCTTTTTCAGGATCTTTTCCAGCCCCTTGTTGAACAGGTAGGTCGTGTAGCTGCCCTCCTGCGGGTCGGTTTTGCGTCCCTCAATCAGCTTGTACAGCCCCTGCCAGGTGAACTGCTTCAGCTCATCGGACAGGTACACCGGGTTGAAGAAGCAGCTTTCGGCACCGGTATGGCAGGCGGGACCGTCCTTGACGACCTCCACCACCAAGGCGTCCTTGTCGCAGTCTGCGGTGATGGACACCACACGCTGCACATTGCCGGAGGTTTCGCCCTTGCGCCAGATCTCCTGCCGGCTGCGCGACCAAAACACGGTGCGTCCCTCGGCAATCGTCAGCGCCAGCGTTTCGGCGTTCATATAGGCAAGGGTCAGCACTTCCTTAGTGTAGTGATCCTGCACGATGGCGGGAATCAAGCCGTTGGCATCGAATTGTAAGGATTGGGAATTTTCACGGATCTCCATAGTGAAACGCTCCTAAAATATATAATATAGTGTACCTCTTTTGCCCGGTTTTGGCAAGAGCTATTTGTCTTACAGCCGCACTTCCACGCTGTTTTGGCGCAGATATTGCTTCAGTTCCCGGATTTCCAGCTGTTTTGTATGGAAAATCGACGCCGCCAGCCCGGCATCCACCGCCGGATGGTTGACAAACAGCTCGCGGAAATCTTCTTTTTTCCCGGCACCGCCGCTGGCGATAATGGGAACGGCGCAGCGTGCCGCCACGGCGTCCAGCAGCTGCCAGTCAAAGCCGTTTTTGACGCCGTCGGTGTCAATGGAATTGACCACCAGCTCGCCCGCGCCGTTTTGGACGCCCTGCTGCAGCCAGTCCAGCGCATCCAACCCGGTGTTTTCGCGCCCGCCCTTGGCAAACAGCATAAATTTGCCGTCCACACGCTTGATATCCGCCGAAAGCACCACGCATTGGTTGCCGTATTTCTGCGCCGCCGCGCTGATCAGCGCCGGGTTTTTGATGGCACCCGAATTGACGCTGACCTTGTCGGCACCGCATTTCAGCACGCGGTCAAAATCCGCCAAGGTGTTGATGCCGCCGCCGACCGTCAGCGGGATAAATATCTGCCGCGCCACCTCGCGCAGGATATCGGTGAACAGGGCGCGTCCCTCGGCGCTGGCGGTAATGTCGTAAAATACCAGCTCGTCCGCCCCGGCGGCGTTGTAGTAGCGCGCCATCTCCACGGGGTCTGCCAGATCCTGCAGCCCCGCAAAGTTCACGCCCTTGACCACACGCCCGTTTTTGACGTCCAAGCAGGGAATAATGCGTTTGGTAACCATACTTTCCCTCCGGCTTAGGATTGATAGCGCTGCAGCGCGGTTTTCAGGTCAATGCCGCCGATGTAAACCGACTTGCCCAAAATCGCGGCATGGCAGTGCATCGCCTGTAATTCCGCCAGTTCCTCTATGCGGGCAATGCCGCCGCTGGCGGTGATCTGCAAGTTCGGTATCTGCAAAAGTTCGCGGTACAGCGTCATATTGGTGCCCTGCATCGTGCCGTCGCGGGAAATATCGGTGGCAATCACCGCCTGCACGCCCGCTGCCGCGCACCGTTTGCAAAAGGCAACGCCCGGCTCGGGGGTGACTTCCTTCCAGCCGTTCACCGCCACAAAGCCGTCCTTCATATCCACGCCCACCGCAATGCGCGCGCCGTACCGCTGCGCCATTTTTTCGGTAAAGGCAAAATTCTTGACGGCGACGGTACCCAGAATGCAGCGGTCAACGCCCAAATCCAGGTACATTTTGATTCGTTCCTCGTCCCGGATGCCGCCGCCGACCTCGATTTTCAGCCCGCCCAGCGCCGCAATGGCGGCAATGGTCCGGCGGTTGGCGGTGGTGTCATCCTTGGCGCCGTCCAAGTCCACGACGTGCAGATACTTCGCACCTGCGTCCAAAAACTGCTTTGCCTGCGCCACAGGGTCGGCGTTGTAAACCGTCATTTGGTCGTAATCGCCTTGGAACAGCCGCACGGCTTGCCCGCCGCGCAAGTCAATGGCAGGGTAGATGTTCATAGCGTCCTCCTCACAATTCCAGAAAGGCCTTCAGCAGCCGCAGCCCCGTGTCGCCGGATTTTTCGGGGTGGAACTGCGTGCCGTACACCAGCCCCCGCCGCACCGCGCCCGTGACCGACAGGCTGTACTCGCTGGTTGCCAGCGTGGACGCCGCGCAGTTTTTGGCGTAAAAGCTGTGAACGTAGTAGACATACTCGCCGTTTCGGATGTAGCGGAACAGCGGGTCATCCTCGTGTCCCGGCGCGATATCCAGCGCGTTCCAGCCGATGTGCGGCACCTTTAAGGCGGGGTCCTGCAGGTCCTCGGCAAGCGGCGCCACCTCACCGGGAATCAGCCCCAGCCCCGCGTGTTCGCCGTACTCATAGCTTTTGTCAAACAAAAGCTGCATACCCAAGCAGATGCCCAGCAGTGGCTTTTTCTGCGATTCTTCGCGCAAAACCGGCACAAGCCCGGTGGCGTTCAGCTTGGCGGCGGCATCGGCAAACGCGCCCACGCCGGGCAGCAGAATGTGATCTGCGGCGCGCAGCTCCTCCGCCTTGCCGGTCACACAGACCTGCGCCCCCAGGCTTTTTACGCCGGACACCAGACTGAACAGGTTGCCCACGCCGTAATCCACAATGGCTGTCATACTTTCTTCCCCCTAAAATACGTCATTGCGCCAAAATTTCGTCCAGCGCCGCAAAGAACCGTGCCATCTCGGCATCGGTGCCGATGGTGATGCGCAGATAATTTTCTATGCGCGGCGCATCAAAACGGCGGATCAGCACGCCGCGCTGCCGCAGCTGTTCAAAAATTTCCCGGCAGGGCATACGGTCCGTGGTGGCAAACAGAAAATTGGTGTGGGAATCTGTCATCGTAAACCCGCGGCGGCGCAGCTTTTCGGCGGTCTGCTGCCGGGTTTTTAACAGTGCATCGCGGGTTTTGGCAAAATACGCCTCGTCCCGGATGGCAGCCGCCCCCGCCGCCTGCGTCAGCGCGTTTACGTTGTAGGGGCTGTAGCTGAACTTGACGCGGTTCATATCCGCAATCAGCTCCGGGCGGGCGATGCAGTAGCCCAGCCGCGCCCCCGCGAGATTGTGCGTTTTGGAAAAGGTATGCGTGATCACAAGGTTATCGTAGCGCTCCAGCAGCGGCAGGCAGCTTGCGCCCGCCGGGGCAAACTCTATGTAGGTTTCGTCCACCACCACGATGTTGTCGGGGTTTGCCTGCAAAATTTTCTCAATTTCCGGCACCGGCAGCAGCAGCCCGGTAGGGGCATTGGGGTTGGCGATCACCACCGTTTCCCGCAGCCCGCAGTAGGGGGCCGTGTCCAGGGTAAAATCCTGCCGCAGCGGGATAACGTGCTGCGGGATATGCAGTAAATCACACAGCACCGCATAAAAGCTGTAGGTCACATCGGCGAATGCCAGCGGGGTATCGGCATCGCAGAAGGCGCGCAGCGCCAGCAGCAGGTTTTCGTCGCTGCCGTTGCCGCACAGGATGTTTTCCGGCTGAACGCCCCAGTGCGCCGCAATGGCAGCGTTGAGGTCGGCGTTGGTTAAATCGGAATACAGCCGCAGCCCCGGCACCGCCTGCGCCACCGCCTGCGCCACCGCCGGGGAGGGGGGATAGGGGTTTTCGTTGGCATTGAGCTTGACAAGGTTTTGCAGCCTCAGCTGTTCGCCGGGCACATACGGCTCCAGCGCCGACAGCGTCTTGGTAAAATAGCGGCTCATGGATTATCCTCCTCGCTGTAAAAACGGTCTTGCAGCCACCGGGCAGGGTTTGCGTCGATGTACTGCCAAATTTCCTGATACGCAACCTCGTCCCGCACCACATGGTCATAAAAGGAAGTCTGCCAGATGCTTTCTCCGACATCCTGCGCAATCAGGTGTTTCCACGCCTTTATGATTTGCGCAATCGTAGGGCGGGGTGATCCCACCCCGCCGCCTGCGGCGTGGGTCGTCAGCAGCAAATGTACATGATTCGGCATAATAACAAACCGATCCAGCGTTATATTTTGGTAGGCATCAGCAATTGTCCGGGTGTAGCGCAGCACCGTTTTTCCGGTCGGCGTCAATAAGATTCCCGGCGGGGTGAGGTCACCCCGCCCTACAACGCGACCCAGAATACATCTCTTGTCCTTTGTACACACCGTAATAAAATACGACCCCGGTTGTGCGTAATCGTATTCCTTCAGGCGCGGGTGTTTTCTTGCGGGCTTCACTCCTCAAACCGGATGGTCACGCTCTTGGCGTGGGCGTGCAAGCCCTCATGCTCGGCAAAGTCGGCAATGCGGCTCTGCACTTCGCCCAGCGCCTCGCGGGTATAGTAGATAAAGCTGGACTTCTTCACAAAATCGTCCACGCCCAAGGGGCTGCTGAACCGCGCCGTGCCGCTGGTGGGCAGGGTGTGGTTGGGACCGGCAAAATAATCACCCAGCGCCTCGGGTACGTTTTTGCCCAAGAAGATGCTGCCCGCGTTCTGAATTTTATTCAGCACCGCAAAGGGATCGTCCACGCAAATTTCCAGATGCTCCGGTGCGATGATATTTACCGCCTCGATGGCCTTGTTTATATCATCGGTCACAATGATCTTGCCGTTGGTGTCCACGCTCTCGCGGGCAATTGCGGCGCGGGGCAGCCCAGGGATCTGCACCTCCAGCTCGTTCTGCACCGCCTTGGCAAGGTCGGCGCTGTCGGTCACCAGCACGGGGCTTGCCAACTTGTCATGCTCGGCCTGGCTCAGCATATCGGCAGCCACCCACGCGGGGTTGCAGCTGCCGTCCGCCAGCACCAAAATTTCCGAGGGTCCTGCGATCATATCAATGCCCACCTTGCCGAACACCTTGCGCTTGGCGGTGGCAACGTAAATATTGCCGGGACCCACAATTTTATCTACGGCAGGCACACTCTCGGTGCCGTAGGCAAGGGCGGCAATCGCCTGTGCGCCGCCGCTTTTAAAGATGCAGTCAATGCCCGCAATGACCGCTGCCGCCAGAATGTTGGGGTTCACCTTGCCGTCCCGCCCGGCGGGGGTCATCATCACGATTTGCTGCACCCCGGCAACCTTGGCGGGGATAACATCCATCAAAACGGTGGACGGGTACGCCGCCGTGCCGCCCGGCACATACACGCCCGCGCGCTGGATGGGGGTGTATTTTTGCCCCAGCACAATGCCGGGACGGTCGGTCATAACAAAATTTTTGTGCAGCTGCTGCTCGTGGAAGTGCCGGATATTCTCCGACGCCATTTTTAAGGTGGTGATAAATTCCGGGTCGTCCTTTTCCAGCAGGGCAAAGGCGTCCTCGATCTCCTGTGCGCTGACCTGCACGCTGTCCAGCTGCGCGTGGTCAAATTTTGCAGCGTAGTCGATCAGCGCCGCATCGCCGCGCGCGCGGACATCGGCAATAATGGCATCCACGGCGGCTTCCACGTTGGCTTCGGCGCGAATATCGCGGTTCAAAATTTCCTCGGGGCGTACTTCATCAAAATCATACAGGCGAATCATTGGGCAAGCGCCTCCTTCAGTTTATTTAAAAGTTCGTTAATACGCTGATATTTAAACTTATAGCTTGCCTTGTTGGCAATAAACCGGGCGGAAATGGGCATAAACTCCTCCAGCACGGTCAGGTCGTTTTCCTTTAGGGTCGTGCCGGTTTCCACGATATCCACGATCACGTCCGACAAGCCCAAGATCGGCGCCAGCTCAATCGAGCCGTTCAGCTTGATAATGTCGATATCGCGCCCCCGGCGCTCGTAGTGGTCGCGGGCAATGTTCACAAACTTGGTCGCCACCCGCAGTGCGCGGCTCTCGTCGTCGGCAAACTGTGCCGGGGCAGCCACGCACATCCGGCATTTCCCCAGCCCGGTATCCAGCAGCTCGTACACATCGGCGGCGGATTCCGTCAAAATATCCTTGCCCACAAAGCCGATGTCCGCCGCGCCATGCTCCACATAAATGGCTACATCGCTGGGCTTGACCAAAAAGTACCGCACGCCTGCGTCGGGGTTTTCCACCACCAGCTTGCGGGTGTCGTTGTAATCCTCGTTGGCGCTGTAGCCCGCATTGGCCAGCAAATTGTACATTGTATCGCCCAAACGTCCCTTGGGCAGGGCGATGTTCAGCCAGACCTTCTGCGGCTGCTTTTGCTGCACCGGGGGCAGGGGAGCCGCCAGACGCTCCAGCTCGTCCAAATACATCGCAAAGCCGATGGCGTTGGCGGTGGGGGTAAAGCGCTGCATCAGGTAGTCGTAGCGCCCGCCCTTCAGCACTGCGCAGGGGATGCCCGCTGCATAGCCGGTGAACACCAGTCCGTTGTAGTAGTCCATCTCGTCCGCCATACTCAGGTCCAGCCGCAGCTCGCAGCCATGCGCCGGCAGGGTATCCAGCAGCTGCCGCAGCTCGGTCAGAGCGTCGCGCTGGGCTTCGCACAGACAGCACGCCTCTGCCCTCGGCAGCACCTCGGCGGGGGTGCCGTGCAGCGCCAAAAGCCCGCACAGGCTGTCCGCTGCTGCCGGGGTCAGCCCGGCTTTTTCGGCAGCGCGGCGCAGCTCATGCCCGTTTTTGCCCCGCAGGTATTCCAGCAACCGTCCCCGCGCCGTCGGCTCGATTGCCAGCGCGTCCAAAAGCCCGGTCACAAAGCCCATGTGGCTGATTTCCAGCACGGCGGCAACGCCCAGCGCCGCCAGGCTCTGCCATGCCAGCCCGACTACCTCGCTTTGGGCGGCGGCATCCACCGCACCGATGCACTCCAGCCCCATCTGCCGTATGGTCTGGAAGGTGTGGCTCTCGCGGCTGGGGCGGCAGACCTCCTCATTGTAATAAAAGCGCTTGCACTCCCCGGGGGCGGGTTGGGCGGTCTTGGCAATACTTAACGTAACATCGGGTTTTATGGCGCGCAGCTTGCCGTCCAGATCGGTAAAGGTCACCACCTGGGTGTCCGGCAAAAAACGGTTGTACTCCTGATACAGGGCGTACTCCTCAAAGCGGGAGCAGCGGTACTTGCGGTAACCGCGCTGCTCATACAAAGCGCGCAGCGTAAAGGTCGCGCGCTCGGCGGGGGTAAAATTTTGCAGATCCATAGCCATATCCTGCCTCTCCTATCCTCTATCTCTCTATTATACTTTAGCGCAGTAAAGTTGTAAAGTGCTAATTCAAGAAAAAAGGGCGCACCCTTGCCAAATCGCAAAGATGCGCCCGTTTCGCGTAGTATCAGCCCTTACAGCCCTGTTCTTCCCAGTCACCGAAATCGGCGGGGTCGGCAATCTTAGTTGCATCCAGCTTGCCGTCCTCGGTCTTGGGAACCTCCACCGCACCCAGCTCTACCGGGTTGACGTTGGGGGTGTCGTCTGCCTTGGCGGGGGCAGGCTGCACTTCGGCAGTGGTGTCCTCAGCTTCGGCAGGCGCATCCGCAGGTTCTGCAGGGGCGGGGGATTCCGCCGCGGCAGACGCATCCTCAGCGGGCTCGGCGGAATCGGCTTCGACCTCATCCTCCGGGCCCACAATATGCTCGTACTCCTCGGTATGCTCGTCACGGTTCAAAAGATAGGCAGCCGCGCCCACGGCAGCAGCGCCCACAGCCAGACCAACCAGCTTTTTCAGCAAAGACATTGTCAAAACCTCTCTTTCGCTCTATCCCGGCCGCTGCGCAGTTTATGCAGCGCCGTTTCATATTTTTGGGTTAGTATACCACAGTACGCACAAAATTACAAGCAATGTCAATAAAAAATTCACAATTGCGTTTTTTCCCCGCCGCAGTATAATAGTATAAATATAAAGAAAGGAGGGGATCACTTGCCCACAGGGTTTTCACTTTCCGGCAGCGGACTGAAATGGCTTGCTATGCTCACCATGCTGCTGGATCATATCGGCGCCGTCCTGCTGAAGCCGTACCTTGCCGACCCGGCGGCTGCGGCTGTGTATCCGGTGCTGCGGCGCATCGGGCGGATGTCCTTTCCGATTTACTGCTTTCTTCTCACCGAGGGCGTGCGCCATACCGCTCACCCGCGCCGCTACGCGCTGCGGCTGCTGGGCTTTGCGCTGCTTTCCGAGCCTGCGTTCAACTATGCCACGCTGGGGCGCTGGCAGGATGCCGGACACGCCAACAACGTCCTGTTTACGCTGCTGCTGGGCTTTTTGGCGCTGCAAATTCTGCGTACACTGCAAACCCATTTTGGGCAAGCTGCCCCTGCCGCGCTGGTGTTGGGCGGTGCTGCCGCTGCCGCCCTGGCGTTTTTCGCGGAGCTTCTGGGGACGGATTACGGCGCTGTCGGCGTGGCGACGGTGGTGCTATTCTACGTTTTACCGCCGTATTTTTCCAAGCACCGTGTCAGCTTTGCCGCCGCGCTCCTGCCCTTATGCCTGACCAATTCCTTGGAAATTTTCGCCCTGCCCGATGTTTTTCTGCTGGATGCCTACACGGGGCAGCGCGGGCGACAGAACGCACTTTTCTTTTATGCCTTTTACCCTGCGCACCTGCTCCTGCTGGGGCTGTTGGCGCATGGGTGGCAGTTCGTATAAACTTCGTAAAGTGATATTTTTATAAATCAAAAACCCGCATATCTTACGCAGATACGCGGGTTTTTGTTGGCGGAGTAAGAGAGATTTGAATTCTTTACTAATATCGCTATATCGTTGAATTTTTAATCTTTACGAAACTTTTACGGCATCAAAATGCTGATTTAAAATTTCGGCGGCGGCGCTAATAGCACTCGATTTTGCAGCGGCGTACCAGCGCTGCGTGGTGAGGATGTCCGCGTGACCCATCAGCTCTTTGGCAACCACCGGGCTAATGCCGCACTCCACCAGCACGCCCGCGAACTCGTGCCGGAGTTGGTGCGCGGTAAAGTCCGCCTCGTAAATCTCTTTATAAAGCGGGTAGCCCTTTTTGTCCTTTTTGCCCGTTTTATATCGCTTGCCGCTGTCGTGGGCGCGCCCGATGCTGATGCAGTATTGCCGCCATGCGTTTTCGTACCGGCTTTTGGTGTAGGGCTGCGCGCCGCCAAAAATAAAATCGTCGTCCGCCAGATCGTCCAGCCGACCGGCAAGCACATCCGCCAGCGGCTGCAGGATCGGCACCGTGCGCAGGGCGCTGGCAGTCTTGGGTGGCTCCAACACCGGCGTGTTGGAGTGCCAAACCACCGCCTTTGTCACGCTGATCTTTCCCCCTGCCAAATCGCGCTTTTGCAGCGCCATCACCTCGCCCAGGCGTAAGCCGGCATACATCATCACGGCGGGGCATAGCCCAAAGCCCTCGGGGTGGGCTTTTACGTCGGCGATTTCCTCCTCGGTGGGGGCGCGGCGCTTTTGCTGGGGCAATCCCTGGGGCAGCTTGAGCAGCGTGCAGGGGTTAGCGTCGCCGTCCATCTCGGCACACCAATACTGCCAAATGAGCGACAGTACCGACTTTTGCCCGGCGATGCTCTTGTAAGAGTATCCCTGCGCCGCCATGCGGGACAACTCGCGGTTGATGTCGGTGCCGGTGATTTCCCGCATTCCCTGGTCGCCAAACCAGCCGATGGCGACCTCCACCTTATGGCGGTAGCCCCGGCGGGAGCCGTACTTGATTTTCGGCTCTTTATCGCGCCAAAAAGCCTCGGCAACCTCATCAAATGGGTCACCCGCCGCCCGGCGGGTGCCTGCCTCGATGATGGCTACATCCAGCTTGGCCTGCGCCTCGCGCTTTGTTTTTCCGTAAAAATGGCGAACTCTGCCGTTGATGGTGCGGCAGAGTTCCACGTTTCCGTCCTCGCGTTTTTTTCGTTGCGGCATAGTATCCCCCTTGCGATTTTCCGCCCGGGGTGCTATAATCAAATTGCGTCTTGATTGTGTCCACCCCGGACACGTCTTGTTCCGTTCCCGTTGGTTGCCGCCAACGGGGCTTTTTTGTTTTTTACTTATTTTCGAGTTGCTTGGAGATGCGCGCCAGCTGATTGATGATCAGCCAGTTTTGCTGCACCAGCGCCGATAGGTAGGTGATTTTTGCCGTGTCCTCGGGCTTGCCGCTGAGGCTGATGCCCAGCTTGAGCATACCGTTGCCTGCCAGATCGCTGGCAATGCTGCGCACGGTTTCCAGGTCACGCGGGTCCAGATCGTCGAGGTGGTAGCGCTGCATAAATTTTTCTAGTTCCTGCGCCTGCTTTTCTTCCTTGCTGGGTCCTCCGAATAATGCCATAGTGATTACCTCCTATAATTTACCGCCGCAGCCCGGCGGGCTTTATACGTTGGCTGCCTCTTTTTTGCTATCTGCCAAGCAAAGCAGCAGTTGGCCTGTGACGTAGGCGTCGGCGCTGGCACGGTGTGCATCGGGTGCGACGATGCCGTAATACTCGCACAGGGTATTCAGCTTGCAATCCTCCACGTCCCAATCGCCGTCGATATCTTTCACATAGGCGTTGATGTCGCTGTCCCACTTGCGTTTAGGCGTTTTCAATATTTTTTTGGATTGCTCAAGTGTGCAGTAATAGCGGCGTTTTGTGTGCGCCATGCGGCTGCCTGCTTTAAGGATAAAGCCCAAATCAAAATCGAGATTATGCCCCACCACATTGCTGGCGCCAACAAAGCGATCAAATGCGGGCAGCACCTCGCGGATCGTCGGGCAGCCGGAAACCATATCGTCGGTAATATGATTGATTGCGGTGACTTCCTTCGGAATGGGGCGGCCGGGGTTTACAAGCGTTTCAAAAATTTCTACGGGCTTACCGCCGACAAAGCGCACCGCGCCCAACTCCAAAATTTTGTCCTTGCCCTTGTGCAAGCCGGTTGTTTCGGTGTCGATCACCACAAATTCGTCGAGGTTTGTGCGCGCCGTGAGGGTGCTGTGCTTGCACTCCAGCGGCTCGCTGCCGTCATCCGGCACGGCGGGCAGCAGCTCCACCGCCGCGCGCGGAACAGCGGCAAACTCAGCCGCTGCTTGCTTTTCCTGCGCAATGCGCCGTTCGGCAAGCGCCCGCAGCGGGGCGACGGGTTGAGCCGGCACTGCGGCGGCGGAAGGCTGGGTCGGCACTGCGGCGGAGGGCTGTTCTTCCGGCGGCATGGCCAGATACTGCTTGCGCATCTTTAGCCCGTAGTACAGCAAGCCCGCGCCCAGCAACAGACTGATAACGCCGGCGGCTGTATTACTCGCCAGCATGGATAATCCGTCGATAAGAAATACCACGCCGAAAATGATGCCTAAAATTGCGCGCGTTTTGCACTTTTTTGCGGTAAGCTGCTTTTTTGCCATGGTGTTCCTCCTATTTTTCGCCGTAGCGGGGTTTACAGTCTGCGGCATAGCCCAACGGCTTTGCCCTCGATGTGGATATCCTCGGCTTCCTGCCCGCTGTACACCAGCGGCGGGAAAGTCGGATTTTCGGCTTGTAAAATGATGGTGTTTCCGTTGCAATACACCCGCTTCAGCGTTGCCTCATCGCCGATGCGCACGGCGGCGATCTCGCCGTTTTCCACCTGCGGCTGCGTGCGGATGGCTACCACGTCGCCGTCCTTGATTTTAGGCTCCATGCTGTCGCCGCGGCACAGCAGGGTAAAATCTGCGTGCCATTCCTCCGGCGTGGCGTCGTAGTCCTCGATGTTTTCTTCCGCCAAAATCGGCTCGCCGCAGGCAATGCGCCCGACGCGGGGAACCTTGCGCATTTTCGGCAGCGGCTGGAACCCGGCGGGGATGGGGGAAGTGGCAACAGGGTTCTTCCGTTCTACGGTTGAGCGCCCCATGAGATAATCCATGTCAACGTTGAAAATGTCTGCTATAGCTTCAAGCGTTTCAAAATCTGGTTCGCGGCTGCCAGTTTCATACATGCCGATTGTACTACGGGATACTTTAAGCAAGGCAGCAAGTTGTTCTTGCGTTATGCCTCTCTCGATGCGGAGGAGTTTTATAATTTCTGAAAATTTAGCCATACGATGCCAATCCTCTCTGTGTGCTAATCTTATAGTATCACAAATCGTGAGAAAGTCAACCACAAAATGTCACAAAATGTGTTGACAAATGACACGGGCGTGGTATACTGTATATGTAGTCACGAATTGTGACGAGTGAAAGCGAGGTGATTCTGATGGATTCGGAGAAAATTGCGCAAACATTAGTTAAACTGCGGGGCGCTCGTCCGCGCGCTGAGGTTGCAATAGCGCTGGGTATAAGCGTTTCTGCACTGGGTATGTACGAGACTGGCGCTAGAATCCCCCGCGATGAAACAAAGCGTAAAATCGCGCAGTATTACGAGAAAACCGTGGAGGAAATTTTTTATACCTAAAATGTCACGATAAGTGACAAGCGATGCGTCCACTCTGGACACAAAAAGGGGGGCATAAGATGCACCAGCAGGACGAAAACAAGCGCCGCGAGCGCCGCATTGAGCTGGCGAACAACCTGACGCTGGTGGCGGTAGCGATTACCGCCATCGTCAATACGGTGGGGCTTATCGTAAAAATTAAAGGGGGGTAAATTATGGCACGCGAAAAAGAGGGATACCGCGACGCGCTGGAGCGCATCCGCGCTGAGGCGGCGGGCGAGCTGGTAACGGTGCCGGAGGCCGCGCACATCGTGTACGGCTCCACACCCAACGCCGCGCGCAAGGTCTGCAACAACTTTACCGGGTGGATCGGCACGGGGCGCAACAAGCACATCCCCGCCACGGCGCTGGCAAGGCAAATCTGCGGGTGACGCCGTGGACCAGAAACAATTTGCCGGCAACCTGCGCAAAGCCATGCAGCGCCGGGGCGTGGACGCCCCCGCATTGTCGGAGCGCAGCGGCGTGAGTGTCAGCCAAATTTACAACTATCTGACCGGCGGGCGTATGCCGCGGCTGGACACCGCCCTGCGCCTTGCCTCGGCGCTGGGCTGCCGGCTGGATGAGCTTTGCGGCCGCCCTGCGTCGGTGCGCATCAACACCAAGGCGCTCGCCAACTATCTGGGCTTGAGCGAGCACTCGGTGCAGGTGCTGCACGCGCGCGCGTTCGGCGCCCGGATGTTTGGCGACCCGCTTTTAGAGAGCGTGGAGCGCACCCTGTCGGGCGTGTCCACTGCGGACACATCCCGCTGGACGGCTGCCGAACTCTCCGAGATACGCGCCGATCTGGCGCGCACCGGCAGCCCGCGCCGCGCCGCCGAGCTGCACGCCTGCAGCGTCTACACGATCCTGCAGCTGGTCAGCGCGCACGGCTGGGAGGATCTGCTCAAGGCGAGCAAGCCCAAAAAAAAGAACAATCCGCCTCGCCCCAAAGGCGCGCGCCACTGGACGGCGGCAGAGGTTGCCACACTGCGCAAAATGTACGCCGAGGGACGCAGCAATGCCGAGATTGCCGACGCGCTGGGGCGCACCGATGTTGCCGTTGCCAACAAAAAGAACAAATTAGCCTCAAGGGGGAAATTATGAGCATCACAAAAAATCTGCCCGCCTGGTGCTACTGCACCAGCCCGCGCACGGGGGACGTTGTCATCGTCACCCGCGGCGAAAAAACCATGTACCAAACCAAGTCAGAGGTGGTAGTCGCCACCGCCAACCGCCAGCTGGGCGTGGAGCCCCGGCAAGCCGGTGCTATGCTGGGCGGGGCGTTGTTCGGCTGGGACAGCCCCGCCGCCGACCCCGACAATTACGATTTACAGGGCAGCTACTGCGGCCCTGTGATTAAGGAGGATTACATATGAGCGATTTTAAAAAAGAGCGCCCGACCCCACAGACCCCGCAGACCCCGGCGGGCGCAAACGTCGTCAGCGTGCTGGACGTGGACGCCGACGGCGCAACCGTTAAGCTGTGGCCTGCCGCCTATGCCGTGCGCCAAGCGCTGGAGACAATGGGGACGTACAGCACCCGCCACTATGTATGCGGGCGCGCACTGTACTGCGCCGTCGCCTTTGGCGATGTCACCCGCGATGCGCCCTGCCCCGAAAGCTACCGCGTACGCAAAGATGCTAACCTCAACGAGGCGGACGGCAGCCTGATTGCCGCCGCAGCGGAGTGGGGCGTGGGTACGCGGGTATTTGCCCTGCCGCCGATACGCATCAGCAAAGAGCGCGTACAGATCAACCCCGTGGCGGGGCGGGACGGCAAGACGATCCACCACTATGTGCTGGCGGACCGCCTGAGCGTGGCGGACATTAAGCTGGACGACAAGGGCTGCATCGCCGAGGTGCAGCTGCGCAAGGCAAGCGACGGCGGGGTGATCGTATGGCAGGCAAACTGATTGCCCACTTGGCGGCGTGGTACCTACCCACCGGGCGACCCGATGCCTCAGGCATGGAGGGGCTGACGGTGGACGGCGGCTACCTGCTGGAGGCACAGCGGATGCACGCCGAGCTTGAGCACCGCGCCCGCGGGCAGCCCCTGGCGGTGGAGATTGACATCCGCCCCGCGCGCAGCCGGCGCACCTTGGAGCAAAACCGCCTGATGTGGGCGCTGCTGGCAAAGCTGGCGCAAGCCCAAAATGGCGGAAGCCCCGGCGGGGTGACTGCCGAGCAGTGCTACCTGGATCTGCTTCAGGACTTTGGCGCGGAGGTGGAGACCTGGCGTGTACCGCTGCGCGCCCTGCCGACCTTGCGCAACGCCTACCGCGTGGTGCAGGTGGTGGAGGTGCTGGACGGCGGCGAGTGCATTGCCCGCCTTGGTTTAGGCAGCAGCAGCTTTACGCCCGCCGAAATGCACGATTTTATCGAGCGCATTTTTGATGCGCTGAGCGCGGCGGGCGTGGACGATGCCGAAACCACCCAGCAATACAGGGACTGGAGGCGCGCCGATGGATAGCATTTTACAGGATCGCCGCGAGTGCTACCTGTGCCGCCGTTTTTACAATTTGCACACCGTGCGCGGGCTGGAGGAGCACCACATCATGTATGGACGCGGGCGGCGCGAATTGAGCGAGCTGTACGGGCTTAAGGTTTGGCTGTGCCGCCGCCACCACAACGCCCCGCCGCTGGGGGTGCATTTTAACCCCGACACCCGGCGGGACTTGGAGGAGGAGGCGCGCACCGCGCTGGATGCCCGCTACGGCGCAGGTGCGTTTGACCGTATTTTTGAGGATAGGGAGGAGGAATAAAATGCTCAATGTGATTGCCATTCAGGGGCGCCTTGCGCGCGACCCTGAGCTGCGGCAGACCACCACCGGCAAGAGCGTGGCGTCGTTCACCGTTGCGTGCGACCGAGGCCGCCGAGATGCCAACGGCCAGAGTACGGCTGACTGGATCCCCGTTGTTGCGTGGGATGCCCGCGCCGAGTTTGTCTGCAAGTATTTCCAAAAAGGCTCGATGATTGCCGTGGACGGGCGGCTGCAGAGCCGCACCTACACCGCCAAGGATGGCACCAACCGCACAGCGCTGGAAGTCGTTGCCAGCAACGTACACTTCTGCGGCTCCAAGGCAGAGAGCGCCGCCCCGGCGGGCAGCCCTGCCCCGGCAGCCCCTGCGCCGAGCTTTGCCCCCGTGCGGGAGGACTGGCAGATGATAGAGGATGAGGGCGATCTGCCCTTTTAACTGATACTTTATACCGACAAGGGTGCGCTGCAAAAGCGCAGCAAACCGCCGAAAAATTTGCAAAAATGCAGCGCGGCGCACCCTTGTGTTAAAGTTACCCATTTTTAGGGAGGCACACGATGGAGCAACCCGGATTTTTTGCGATTTTGCCCGCCAACGTGCGGTACGACAACCGCTTAAAGGCGCAGGAAAAAATCTTATACGCCGAGATCACGGCGCTTGCCGGTGTACCCGGCTACTGCTACGCCACCAACAGCTACTTTGAGCAGCTGTACGATGCCAAAACCCGCGCCGTACAAGGCTGGCTCAAGCACCTGCAGGAGTTGGAGTACATCCAAATCCAAGTAGTTTACGGTGTGGACGGATGCCCCGGCGGACAGCGGCGCATAACCCCGCTGACCACGCACCCGGCAGACGTTAGCCCCGCAGAAATTTGCGGGGGGCGCAAAAATATGCGGGGTACCCCCGCAAAAATATGCGCATCCCCCCCGCAAAAAAATGCGCCCAGAATAATACAAGATATAAATAATACAAGAGATAATAACGCGGGCGCGGGCGCGCGCGTAGAACCCAAAACGGTGGACGACGTTTTTACCGCCTTTGCCTCCGGAAACCGTGGGCTGCTGGATGCCGCGCTGGATTTTGCCAAGTTCCGCGCCGGGGGCAAACACCCGCTGACCGTGCTGGGTGCCGAGCGCGCCTGCGCTACCCTGCGCAGACTTGCAACTGAGAGCCGCGCCCAGAACGCCGCCGCGTATATGGCGGCTTGCATCAACCAAAGCATTGAGCGCGGGTGGGAGGGGCTGTTTGCCGTAAAGGACTACACCGAACCGCCGCCCGAAACCGCCCCGGCGGGTACACCGCCCGCCCCGGTGCGCAACATTGCCCCGGGCGAGGATATCACAAAATACTTTTAGGAGTTGTTATAGATGGCACAAATCACCAACGCCCAGCGCCACCAGATCGCCTACCTCGGCGCGGTGCTGTTGGAGGCGCCCGGCTACCGCGACAGCGTGATGCGCTTAAGCCCCGCCATGTTTGAGCCGGGCATTTTGGAGGATGTGTTTTCTGCCGTGTACCGGCTGGTGTTTGCTGGCAAGGGCGTGGACCCCATCACCGTGGCAGATCAGGCAGCCGCCGCCGCACAAAATGCCGAGGATATCCGCCGGTCGATTTTCCGCTGGGCGGAAACCTGCCCCTCGGTGAGCCACCTGGAGGACTACGAAAGCCTGCTGTATGAGGATTACCGCCAGCGCCTGCTTGCCGAAACGCTGGCAAAGCTGCAAACCGCGCAGCTGAGCGCCGACGCCGCCTGCACCAAGCTGCGCAATGCGCTGGCGGTGCAGGATAACCTGGCGGGCATCCAGCTGCAGGGCAGTGCGCAGGAGTTTGACGCCGTGCTGTCCCGCGCCGTGGGAAAACTCACCGCGCCGGACACCGCCCTAAAAACCAGCTGGCGCAGCGTGGACAGATTCGGGCTGTTTGAGCGCGGCAACGCGGTGGTGCTGGCAGGGCGTCCGGGATGCGGCAAAACCGATTTTGCGATAAACCTTGCCGCCCGCCTCAGCCGTAAATACCGCGTGTATTACCTCACATTGGAGGAGAGCGACACCAAGCTGATGCACCGCATCATCAGCCGCACGGCGCGCATCGATGCCGCCAAAATGCGCGACAAGCGCCTGAGCCGCGAGGAGCTGGCGATCGTGCAAAACGTCGCCGCCGCGCTGCATCAGCACCACAACATGGTGCTGGAGGACTGCACCAAGGCGGGCAGCGTAACCATTGAGGGCGTGCGCGCCCGGCTGCTGCGGCACAAGCCCGATATCGCCTTTGTGGACCACATCGGGCTGATTGCACCCACCAACCCCAAGGACGACGAATACAAGCGGCTGTCGGATATCACCCGCCAGCTGAAAATGCTGGCGATGCAGCTGGACATCGTGATCGTGGAGCTTTGCCAGCTCAACCGCAGCGTGGCAAAATCCGGTGACGCCTACGCCACCCTCGCCGACCTGCGCGGCAGCGGCACCATTGAGCAGGACGCCAACGCCGTGATGATGATGCGCACCCTCACGCCCGGCGGGGACGAGCTGCACGACACCGACGACTACCGCGACAGCGGCATCATGGTCGCCAAGAATCGCGATGGCGGGCTTGGTGAAATCAAAATGCAATGGCGCCCGCAGTACCACGACTGGCTCCCGGCGGGGGACATCTACCCCCAGGACGAGGGCGGCGAGGCGGGACCCCAATTTGAGCAAACAAATTTTTAGGAGCGTGTAAAGTATGATCAACATTGCCGTTATCAATCTCAAGGGCGGCGTGGGCAAGAGCGTGACGACCTGCAACCTTGCCGCCCAGCTTGCCGCCGAACAGTACAGCGTACTGGTGGTGGACGTGGACAAGCAGGGAAACACCAGCAAATTTTTTAAGCGCTGCGACTACGAGCAACCCAGCCTTGCCGAGGTGCTGCTGGGCAGCGCGTGGGCAAGCGATGCCATCATCGATACGTCGCTGCCCTGTGTGGACCTGCTGCCTGCCGATATGCGGATGTTAAAAGCCAACCGCAACATCCTGATGGATGTCACCGAGCCGCAGCAGTACCGCCTGCGCGATGCCCTGCGCAAGGTAGCCGCAAATTACTGCTATTGCCTGATGGACTGCCCGCCCGATTTGGATATGGGCAGCATCAACGCTCTGTGCGCGGCGGACTGGGTCATCATCCCGGTGGACTGCGACGAGTGGGCGTGCGACGGCATGGAAGAGATCCTCGACCAGATTGCGCGGGTGCAGATGTACTACAACCCGCACCTCAAAATCCTGGGCGTGCTGCTGACAAAATACCGCAACACCAAGTACGCCGATGGCGTGATCACCCACCTTGCCCAGATGGGTGTGCCGCTGCTGCACACGGCGATCCGCTACACCGTCCGCGTCAGCGAGGCGAAAAGCGCCCACCTGCCGCTGCGGGCATACAAGCAAAATTGCACCGCCGCGCTGGACTACGCGGACCTTGCGCGGGAAATCGTTGAAAAAGTGTCCACTGCGGACACGCGGGAGGAATAACCATGGCAGGCTTTAGTATTGATGAGATTTTGAGCAAAAATAAGGCGGCAGCCCCGGCGGGGCAAGCCCTGCAGGTGGTGATGCTGCCAGCGGAAAATATCAAGCCGAACCCCGAAAACAGTATCTACGAGATCGGGGACGTGTCGATGCTCAAGGCGGACATTGCCGAGCGCGGACTGCGCAGCCCGCTGGAGGTCCTGCCCGCCAAAAACGGCAAGTACATGCTGCTGGCAGGGCATCGCCGCTGGACGGCCTGCCGGGAACTGGCTGCCGAAAACGTACCCGGCTTTGCGCTGCTGCCCTGCGTCGTGCGCGAGAGCCACGGCAGCGACGACGACCTGATCGCGTTGATCACCTCCAACGCCACGGCGCGCGAGCTGACCGACGGCGAGCGCCTGCGCCAGTATCTGGTACTCAAAAAAGCGCTGGAAAACAAAAAGGCGGCGGGTAACCTGGACGGGCGTGTGCGCGATGCAATGAGCCGCATCACCGGCGACGGCACCGGCACGCTGGGGCGCTTAAACTCCATCGCCACCCACTGCACGCCGCAGGTTCTGGAAATGCTCAGCAAGGGCGAGATTGGCATCACCCGCGCGTATGAGTGCAGCCGCCTATACAAGGTGCAGCAGGAGCAATACGCCAAAACCGGCTGGAGCTCAATGCCCAACATCACCGACAGCGCCCGGCGGGCGGCAATCCAGTATCTGGTGGAGGACGGGCTTGCCGACCAGCTGCGTCGGTTTGACTATGTGGAGCACGAGGAGTGGAATTATTACGATAATCTCGATGCCCGCAAGATGGTACCGATCACGCTGGAGATTGACACTGTGGGCGCACTGCGCTTGGAGCCGAAAAGCCAGTACACCGTAACGGTGCAGCAGCTCGACGATGAGGACGGCAGCGAGGTGACCGCCGAGACGGACATCAGCCCGCGGGACTATTTTGACCAGGCGCGCAAGCTGTACATCGACCGCGACGCGCTGAAAAAGAAAAAGCAGGCGGAGTCCCAAAAAAAGACCGCCGAAAAAGCCCGGAAGGCGCAAAGCGAAAAGTGGGAGGCACTTGCCCGCGAGAAAATGCAGCGCTTTGACGACTGGAAAAAAGTTGCCCAGGCGAAAGAGCTGGGGCTGGTGTTCCGCGAGTATCCCACCGCGGACGGCGGGCGCATCGTTGTGATGGCGGACGAAGTCACCCGAAATGATAAGGCGGACGGCATCCCCTACGGCAATTATTTTGTGGCGCGCTTTGCCGCCGACGGCAAGCGCATCAACCGTGACGGCAGCAGCGCCGCAATGAACTGGTTCTGCCAATGGTACGGCAGCGCCCGGTTGGATATGATAATTGCCGAAGATCTCAAGACGCGGGAGGACAGCGATGAAAGATAATATACAGCTTGCCCGCGAAAAGACCCGCAACAGCGTGGCGGATATCACCGGCTGGTGCATGGTGGTGGCGCTGCATCAGCGCTTTGGCATGGGGCGCGACCGGCTGGAACGGCTGGCGGGGACGATTGACCGCATCCAGGACGAAGTCACCGCCAAGATGGACACCGAGGGGTTTGCCGCCGGTATGGAAATGCTGACCCGGCGGGCGGCGGAAATCACCGACCCCGCGTTCCGCGTGCCGTTAAACCGCGCGCCCAAAGGACGCCGCGAACAGCAGCTGCGCATGGCAGGGGACGAGGCAGCAAGCAGCCTGTGGTGCTGCTGGGCGCTGGCACTGCACGAGGTGTACGGATTCGGCGGCGCGCGCCTTGCCCGCCTGAAAGCCGAAACGCAGGAAAACTACCGCCAGTTTAACGGCTGGGCGCGCGAGGATATGCGCTGGGCAATGGAAAAGCTCAAGCACTGCGCCGAGCAGGCCATGCGGGATACCATAGACATCGTGGACGAGCCGGACCCGAAGCCGGACACAATCACAGTGGGGCAGGCAGAAAAGCAGCTTGCCGAGCAGCTGTACCGCGCGGCGCTGCGCAAGGCTCGCGGACAAAGCGCGGTCAACGTTTTGTCGGACGCCGCCCGGCGGGAGCTTGCCGCGGGTGTAAAAATCGAAAACATTGGCAGGAGGTTTCCATATGATTTTTGCTAAAATATTAGCCGTGCTGTTTGTATACAACGCCCTGGGCGTGGCGACTGCGTTTGTTTGCGCGATAGCTTGCCCCGATGCCGAGGACTGCACGGCAATGATTTTGATTTTCTGGCCGCTGGTATGGCTGGCGTTTGCGGCGGGGCTTGTGTACCGGGCGCTGCTGGCGATTTGCGAGAGGGGGAAGCGTTGATGGGTATTCCGGGAGCAGCTTGCGCCTGCATTGCTCCAATCGTAAAGCTGTTTGTACTTTCCCTGCTTGCAATCATTTACGCAGTGGTTAGCGTTGTTGTTTTCTTTTTTCTTGCCATGGTGGGCGCGGAAGTGCTTACCCGTGCGCAGGAGTGGCTTGAGGATTTTTTGTGGAGGGACAAATAAATGGACGCTGTGGAATTTTTGAAAGAAGCGCACCGTATGTGTGAATCGTATGATGATTGCGAGGGCTGCCCCGGCGTGCCGGCGTGCCTTGTCAACGATACAGATTGGCACAAAAACCCTGAGGTCGTTGTGGATGCGGTGGAAAAGTTTACTGCGGAAAATCCCAAAACCACGCGGCAGGCGGAGTTTTTGCTGGTACATCCGGAGGCTGTACTGGATAACGATGGTATTTTATGCGTCTTGCCTTGCATGATCGATAAGCAGATGTACGATGGCAGATTTAATGGCGGCTGCAAGGTGGATTGTAAACTCTGCCGCCGCAAATACTGGCTTGCCGAGATGACGAAAAAATAAATTCCACTAATGAGTAGAAAATAGGGGGTAAAAAATAACTATCACTTGTAAAGTTATGCTATGCTAAAGGCGCCGGGGACGTTTGCGGGCAGAACGCCCGGCGGGATGCTTATGCAATCCTCCTCAAAAGGCGGTTGCCCGGTTGGGTAGCCGCCTTTTGACATCTGGGCGCACGACTTGCAGGTTTTGGGCAGCCTTGCCGGTTGAACTCCGGCAGCCCGGTCATAATTACGCTCCTTTTTCCCTACCACAGCTGGCAGCCGGGAAAGACCGGCATACTATGGCGCAGCTTGCCGCACGAGGCACGCCGCGCCGCCATCCCACCATCTGGGAGTTTTATCTGCCCCGCGTCCGCCAGCGGGTAAGTTTGGCAGAGCCCGCCCGGGCAAAGGGCGCGCGCCGTCTCCAGATCAGCGGCGCGGTATGCTGCATAGCCGGTCCCGGCAGGACAGGGGCGTGCGGGTGCAAGACCTGCGTGCGGCACCATGGCACTGAGTCGCCGGTGCATAAAATAGCGATTGACGGGCGGCAAAGACCGCCACGCCCGGCAAGCGGGAGAGTCTCACCAACTTTGAGAGTAAGATGCTCAGCCTTGCTCTGCCGGGCGGCTATTGAATTTACAAGGGGGGTGGCAGTGTGCCGAAGCAGTTGAGCTACGAGGATTTTGTGGAAAAATTTAAGCCCAAGAAAACCACCGACGACTGCTACACGCCGCCCACCATCTACGAGATTATAAAAAACTGGGCGTGCCAGGAGTACGGCATCGACCCCGACAAGATCGTGCGACCGTTTTACCCCGGCGGGGACTACGAAGAGTTTGATTACCCGCCCGGCGCGGTGGTGCTGGACAACCCGCCGTTTTCGATACTGGCGCAGATTTGCGAATGGTATCTGCAGCGTGGGATTCCGTTTTTTCTGTTTGCACCGTCGCTGACCTGCCTGAGCCAGCGGCGCATCGCCACGAAAATCAACCACATCATCTGCGATTGCAGCATCGTCTACGATAATGGCGCGGTGGTGCAGACAAGTTTTGTTACCAGCTTTGGCGGCGATATCGTGGCACAAACCGAGCCGACGTTGACGCGACTGGTAAATGCCGAGGCTGCGCGCCTGCGCCGCGAAGCCGTCCATGAGCTGCCCAAGTACACATACCCGGCGCATATTGCCACGGCGGCGATGCTGCAAAAATACAGCAAGTACGGCGTGGAGCTAAAGATACACCGCGCCGACTGCGAGATGATCAGTGTATTGGATGCGCAGCGCCCGGCGGGCAAAACAATTTTTGGTGGAGGTCTGCTGCTTAGCGACAGCGCAGCGGCAGAACGCGCAGCGGCAGAACGCGCAGCGGCAGAACGCGCAGCGGCAGAAGTCTGGGAGTTGTCACCCCGCGAGCGCGAGATGGTAGAGTACATCAACCGCCGCGGGCGCGTGTCCACGCTGGACACATAAAAAGCTATGAGAGAGTTTGCAACTGCCTTTTACAAGAGCAAGGCATGGCAGCGCTGCCGCGCCGGGTATATTGCCAGCGTCGGCGGACTGTGTGAGGATTGCCTTGCCAAAGGATTGTACACGCCGGGGGAGATCGTCCACCACATGGTGGAGCTGTCGCCGGAGAACATAAGCAACCCAGCCATCACAATGGGATGGAGCAACCTGCGGTTGCTTTGCCGGGATTGCCACGGCAAGCGCCACGGCAACCAGCGGCGCTACAAAGTTGATGCGACCGGTCGCGTCACCGTGCGGGGGTAGCCCCCCTGTGCGATGCACAGCCCGACCGCTTGGAGACCGGCGTGTGGAGTGCGGAAAAACCCTGCAGGGTACGCGAGGGGGGTGTGGATTGTGGGGAAAAAGAAGAAAAGCACACGAATTGAGGAAGAGTATGCCAGATTAAAAGCGAAGTACCAGACGCTGCCCGAAAACCAGATGGCGATCGTGGAGCCGCTTTTGCAAAATGCCGCCTTT
The DNA here is from genome assembly GCA_004552305.1 of Subdoligranulum variabile. GTDB lineage: Bacteria > Bacillota > Clostridia > Oscillospirales > Ruminococcaceae > Gemmiger > Gemmiger variabilis_A. Next base: position 196,348 of record SFOX01000003.1, read on the forward strand.
ATGAAAATCACGCTGGACGACTTGCAGGTGATCATCAACGATGAGGGCTGCAGCGAGGAGTACATGAACGGCGCGAACCAGTACGGTAAAAAGGCAAGCGCTGCCCTGCAAGCTTACAACAGCCTGATCAAAAACTACAACACCGTGAGCGAGCGATTGAGTAAGCTGCTGCCGCCGGACAAGCAGGAGAGCCTGCTGGAACGGATGCGCCATGAATAATTACATCTACGAGTATTACCAGGCTATCAACAACGGCACGCAGAGCGCCGGGCGATGGATCCGCATCTGGTACAAGTACATCGTGGACGGGCTGGACAAAAAGCTGTTTTTTTACGACGCCAAGAAAGCGCGCCGGGCAATCAAGTTTGTGGAAAACTTTTGCCGCCACCATGAGGGACCGCTGGCACCGCAGCTGATCGTGTTGGAGCTTTGGCAAAAGGCGCTGCTGTCGGTGCTGTTCGGCGTGATGGACGACAAGGGGCACCGGCAGTTCCGCGAGGTGTTTATCGTCATTGCCCGGAAAAACGGCAAGACGCTGCTGGCCGCTGCCATTGCCGCGTATTGCAGTTTTTTGGACGGCGAGTACGGCGCGCGCATCTACTTTGCCGCGCCCAAGCTGGAGCAGGCGGCGCTTTGTTACGATGCCTACTACCAGATGCTGAGCAAGGACCCCGAGCTTGCGCCGCTGAGCAAAAAGCGCCGCAGCGATGTGTACATTGCGCAGAGCAATTCCAGCGCGAAGCCGCTGGCGTTTTCCGCCAAAAAGTCGGACGGTCTGAATGTGAGTTTGTGCGTTGCCGATGAGGTGGCAAGCTGGCCGGGCGACCACGGGCTGAAATTTTACGAAGTTATCAAATCCAGCTTTGGCGCGAGAACCCAGCCCATGCTGCTGGCGATCAGCACGGCGGGCTATGAAAACGAGGGTATTTACGACGAGCTGATGAAGCGCGCCACCCGCTTTTTGCTGGGGGACAGCCGCGAAAAGCGCCTTGCGCCTTTTATTTACATGATCGACGATGAGAGCAAGTGGAACGATATCAACGAGCTTGCCAAGGCAAACCCCAACCTTGGGGTGAGTATCACCGTGGATTATCTGCTGGAGGAGATCGCCATTGCCGAGGGGAGCCTCAGCAAATTGGCGGAGTTTAAGACCAAGTATTGCAACGTCAAGCAAAATTCCTGCCTGGCGTGGCTTGCCAGCAATGTGGTGGAAAAAACCACCGGCGCGCCGCTGAACCTTGCGGATTTTAAAAACTGCTACTGCGTGGGCGGCATCGACCTGAGCCGCACCACCGACCTGACCGCCTGCGTGGCGGTGATTGAGAAAAACAACCGCCTGCACGTTTTCGCCCACTTCTTTTTGCCGGGCGAACGATTGCAGGAGGCGACCGAGCGCGACGGGCTGCCGTATGCCGCCTATGTGCAGCGCGGCCTGCTGACGCTGAGCGGCGACAACTTTGTGGATTACCACGACTGCTTTGCGTGGTTCCGCGCGCTGATTGAAAAATACAAAATCTACCCCCTGCAGGTGGGGTACGACCGATACACGGCGCAGTATCTGGTGCAGGATATGCGGGAATACGGATTCCATATGGACGACGTTTTCCAAGGCTACAACCTTACGCCGGTGATCCGGGAAGCCGAGGGGCTTTTGAAGGACGGCGCGGTGGATATCGGTGACAACGACCTGCTGAAAATCCACCTGCTGAACGCCGCCTTGAAAAATGAGGGCGACAGCGGACGATGCAAGGTGGTAAAAATCAGCGCCGCCGACCATATAGACGGATGCGCGGCACTGCTGGATGCGCTGACCGTAAGACAAAAATACTATGCCGAGATCGGACGGCAGCTGAAAAACGCGGGGTGAAAAGATGGGATTGTTGCAAGCCATTTTTGGCAAAATGAAAATCGGCGCTCCGGCGGCGGGATTTTGGACAACGCTGGACGGGTACACGCCCCACTTTACCAGCTGGGGCGGCGAATTGTATGAAAACGAGATCGTGCGCGCCGCCATCAATGCCACCGCCACCCACGTGAGCAAGCTGCGCGTTACCGTGCAGGGACCCGCCAACCCGAAGCTGCAGACCCGCCTGAAGCAGGGACCGAATGAGTGGCAGACCTGGGGACAGTTTTTGTACCGCCTTGCCACAATTTTGGAGATGCAGAACACAGCCTTTATTGTGCCGGTGCTGAATGAGTTCGGCGAGACGGTGGGCATTTTCCCCGTGCTGCCGAGCAACTGCGACATTGTGGCGTACCGCGGCACACCGTGGCTGCGCTACACCTTCAGCAACGGGCAGACCGCCGCCATCGAGATGGCGCGGTGCGGCATTATGACAAAATTCCAGTACAAAAGCGATATTTTCGGCGAGGACAACCGCGCACTGACCCCGACGATGGAGCTTGCCAACCTGCAGAACCAGGGCATTGCCGAGGCGGTAAAAAACGGCGCAAGCTACCGATTTATCGCCCAGCTGAACAACTTTGCAAACGATGAGGACCTGAAAAAGGAAGCAAAGCGATTTTCGCGCGAGAACCTGCAGGGCGAGGGCGGCGGCGTGCTGCTGTTCCCCAGCACTTACCAAAATGTGCGCCAGCTGGAAAACAAGCCCTATGTTTTGGGTACCGAGGAAATGCAGCGCATCCGCACCGGCGTATTTGATTATTTTGGCACCAATGAGGATGTGCTGCAGAACCGCGCTTTCGGCGACAAGTGGAACGCCTTTTATGAGGGCAAGATCGAGTGGTTCAGCGTGCAGTTTTCGGATGTAGCTACCCGGATGCTATTCACCGAGCGCGAGCGCGCGGGCGGCACCATGCTTATGGCGACCGCAAACCGCCTGCAGTATATGAGCAACACCGAAAAGCTGAACGTTTCGGCACAGATGGCTGACCGCGGCATTATGAACCGCGATGAGATCCGCGAGATTTGGAATTTGCCGCCGCTGCCGGACGGGCAGGGACAAGCCTACACGATACGCGGCGAATATTACCTGCTGGGCAGCGACGGCAGCGTGACCAAGAAAGGGGACGACCTGACCGATGGAAAATAATAAACTTTTGGAAAAACTGGGCAGCGGGCGCGAGTACCGCGCGATGCGCCTGGAAGTGCGCAGCGCCGAGGGCGGGGACGATACCCGGCAGGAGGTTACCGGGTATGCAACGACCTTTAACCAGCCGTACCAGCTGTACGAGTTTGACATGGACGACGGCATCTACCGCGTGTTTGAGCAGGTTGACCCCCACGCCTTTGACGAGTGCGACATGAGCGACGTGATCATGCAGTACGACCACGAGGGGCGGGTGTTTGCCCGCACCAAAAACGGCACCCTGCGCCTTGCACCGGATGAAAACGGTTTGCAGGTCACCGCCGAGCTTGGCGGCACCGAGATCGGGCGGCAGCTGTACGCCGAGATCAAGGGCGGCTACACCGACAAAATGAGTTTTGGCTTTGTGGTAGGCGAGGATAAGCGCGAGGTGACCCGCGACCACGAAAACCACATTACCACCGTGATGCGCACCATCACAAAAATCAAAAAACTGTACGATGTAAGCGCCGTGAGCCTGCCGGCCAACGACGCCACGTCGATCAGCGCCCGAAAATTTACCGACGGAGTGATCGGGGAAATTAAAGCGGAGAGACTGAAAAGGGCGAATACCGCAAAAAAAATCAAACTGACACTTTTGGGGGTATGAAAAAAAATGAAAAAGAAACCCAACGAAATGAACATCACCGAGCTGCGCGTCCGCGCCGCTGAGATCCGCACCGAGGTAAACGCCGAGGGCGCCGACCTGGACGCGCTGGAAGCCGAAGCCAACGAAATTGCCCAGCGCATCGCGCAGTATGAAACTGAGCAGCGCCGCAAGGGCATTGCCGCCGTTGTTGCCGAGGGCGAGGGCACCCCGATGCCCGGCGCACCCGCAACCGGCGACAACGAGAGCCGCGCCGCCAACTTTGTGCAGACCCGCCGCGCCACCTTTGGCGCAGACGAAACCCGCGCCGTGATGCTGAGTGGCGGCAAGCTGGCTGCGCCCACCCGCGTGAACACCGAGATCCAGGACGGCGTCGGCGCCAGCGTCTCCAGCATCATCGATATGGTGTATGTCGAAAACTGCGAGGGCATGACCGCTGACCGTGTGCCGTATCTCAAGACCGGGACCGCTGCCGCCGATGCGCAGACCGAGGGCAGTGCCGCAACCAACAAGGAACCTGCCTTTGATTATCTGGATATCACCCCGACCTGCGTTGCCGTGATCAGCTACATCACCAAGCAGGCGAAAAAGCAGACCCCCGTGAACTACTTCGCCAAGGTCCGCAGCCAGGCTTTGCTGAGCCTGCGCAAAAAGGCTGCCGAAGTCGTGACCGATGCGCTGAAAAAGAGCAAGATGGTCACCGAGCAGGCCGCCACCCTGGACGGGAACAAAAAGGGCGTGATCAACGAGAAAACCCTGCGCAACATTGCGCTTGCCTACGGCGGCGATGAGAGCGTGGAGGGCGGCGCCGTGCTGTTTTTGAACAAGGCCGACCTGCTGGCGTTCGGCGATGTGCGCGGCACCAACGAGAAAAAGGCCGTGTACGAGGTCACCCCCGACGCCGCCAACCCCAACACCGGCACCATCAAGGACGGCGGTCTGACCGTGCGCTACTGCATCAACAGCAACCTGACCGCGCTGGCCGGCACCGCGCAGACTTCCACCGCGCAGAAAACCATGTTCTACGGCGCACCCCGCTGCCTGAAGCTGGACCTTTTCAGCGATTATGAGATCGCCGTTTCGGAGGATTTCGCCTTTGACAAGCTGATGGATACCATCCGCGGTGATGTGGAGCTGGGCGCCGATGTGATCGTGCCCGGCGGCTTTATCGCCGTGACTGTGCCCGCCCAGGGCTGATGCCGAGGAGGTGACGACCCGTGCGGGAGCAGGTAAAACTGGCGCTGCGCATCACGACCGATGCGTTTGACGGCGAGATCAACGATTTGATAGAGGCCGCGCTCGGCGATTTACAGCTGGCAGGCGTCAACGCTTTTTTGCACCGCGAGGATGCGCTGATCCGGCGGGCCGTTACCACCTACTGCAAAGCCCACTTTGGGCAGCCCGACAACTACGCGCAGCTCAAGGCCGCCTACGATGAGCAAAAAGCCCAGCTGATGGTTGCCACCGACTACACGGATTGGGGGGATGGGTGATGGATCGCAGCCACGTTGCACAGCTGATCGCTGTGACTTGCAAGCAGGATGCCATTGCCCAGCAGGTAAAAGCCGAAACTGCCCGCGAGGTATTTTGCCACGTTGCGAGCGTGTCGGCGGCAGAGTTTTTTGACGCCGGGCGCAGCGGACTGCGCGCCGCGTTGAAAATTACCGTATTTGATGCCGACTACCACGGAGAGAGCATCGCCGTGGTGGACGGTGTGCGGTACGGCATTTACCGCACCTACCGCGCCAAGGGCGAGCAGGTGGAGCTGTATCTGGAGGAAAAAGCCGGGGTATGAGTTACCGAGTGGATGATTTGAGCCGCGAGGTAAAAGCCCAGCTGCAGGCATACTGCGACGAGGTGACCGAGGCGGTAAAAGCCGAGGTGGACACCGTTGCCGAGGAGTGTCTGCAGGAGATCAAGGCGAACAGCCCCGTGCGCACCGGGCGCTACCGCAAGGGATGGCGCAAAGAGGTTAGCTATGAGAGCCGGGACGACATCCGCATTACGGTGCGGAATAAGCCGTACCCGGGGCTTACCCACCTGTTGGAAAACGGACACGCCAAGGCAGGCGGCGGACGGGTGGAGGGCATCCCCCACATTAAGCCAGCCGAACTGCACGCGGCGGAAAAGCTGGCGGACAAGGTAAAGGTGAGGCTGAAAAAATGAGCTTGCAAGTTTTGGCGGAGCAGCTGAAAACCAGCGGGCTGCCGGTATCCTACCGACAGTGGGAAAAAGGCAACGCCCCGGCGCCGCCGTATCTGCTTTACTATGAGCAAAGCACCGAGAGCCTGATGGCGGACGGCGGCAACTATTACCGCTATAAGCGGGTAACGGTGGAGTTGTACACCCGCCTGAAAGAGTGGGAAACCGAGCAGGCGCTGGAAAGCGCCCTTGCGCCCTACCACTGGAAAAAAACCGCCGAGCTTTGGCTTGAGGACCAAAAAATGTATATGACCACTTACGAAATCGAGGTGTAAAAATGTCCGAAACTACCGACAAAAACAAGGTACACTACGACCTTAAAAACGTCTTTGTGGCGCTTTTGACGGTTGACGAAAGCGGCACGGTCACCTTTGGCACGCCGAAGCGTATGCCGGGCGCCATCGGTATGGATCTGAGCGCCCAGGGCGATACCGTTAAGCTGCGCGCCGACGGCATCGACTACTACAAAAACACCAGCAACTCCGGCTACAGCGGCAACCTGACGATGGCGATGGTGCCTGACTGGTTCCGCGAGGAGTTTTTGGGGCAGACGCTTTCCACCACCGACAAGGTGCTGGTGGAAAACGCCGTGACCGACCAGCCCAAGGCGTTTGCGCTGCTGTATGAGTTCGACGGAGACGCCAAGGCGCGCCGCCATGTGCTGTACAACTGCCTTGCCAACCGCCCCAACGTGGCGGGCGAAAACAAGGACAGCCAGCGCGAGGCGGACACCGAGGAGCTGGCGCTGGATTGCAGCGCCCTGCCGGACGGCCGCGTGAAGGCCAGCACCACCGCGGGTACGCCGGAAAGCGTGTACAACGCCTGGACTACCAAGGTCTGGATGGGCGACACCGTCGCCTGAGAGGTGCCGAGAAAATGGAGAAAACCATAAGCATTGACGGGGTGGACGTTACCTTTAAGGCGACCGCCCTGACCCCACGCTTGTACCGCCACAAATTCGGGCGGGATATGGTGCGCGACCTCAACCGTCTGCGCGACGCGTATACCAAGGCTGCCGCCCTGCCGGAGGACGCCGACGACGAAACCCGGCTGGACGCCCAGCTGGATGCCGTGGACCTGGAAATTTTTGAAAATGCTGCCTACATTATGGCGCGGCAGGCGGACGAAACCATGCCCGCCGACCCCGATGTGTGGCTGGACGGCTTTACCACCTTTAGCATTTACAAGATTCTGCCCCACATCCTGGAGCTGTGGGCGGTAAACCAGCAGACCACGGCAACCCCTAAAAAAAAATAAGAGCCACCGTCCGAGAGGAGACGGGCTCGACCTTTATGCTGCGTTGTACCCAACTGGGGCTGACGCGGGACGACCTGGCCGATATGACTATGGGCATGGTGTACGATCTTTTGATCGAGCGTGCCAACGACAATGAGCAATACAGCTACCGCGCCACGCAGCAGGATTTTGACAACTTTTGATGCGGGGCGTGTCCACAGCGGACACGCCCTATTTTTGCAAAAAGGAGGTGGTCACCGTGGCCGACAGAATCAAGGGCATTACCGTTGAGATCGGCGGCGATACTACCGGCTTAAATAAGGCGCTGAGCGGCGTAAACAAAAAAATCAAGAGCACCCAGAGCCAGCTCAAGGACGTGGAACGCCTTTTGAAGATGGATCCCGGCAACGTTAAACTGCTGGAGCAAAAACAGCGGCTTTTGTCCGGCGCGGTGGAGGAAACCAAAACCAAGCTGGACGCCTTAAAGGACGCCGAAAAGCAGGTGCAGCAGCAGTTTAAAGACGGCATCATCAACCAGAGCCAGATGGACGCCTTTAACCGTGAGATGGCGGCTACCCAGCAGGCGTTTGACGATGCCACCGAAAAGGCACGGGATTTCGGCAGCGTGACCGCCCAGCAGCTGCAGATCGCCGGGGAGAAAATCAGCGCCGTGGGCGATAAGGTGAGCGACTTTGGCGAAAAGCTGCTGCCTGCCACTGCCGCCGTGGGTGCCGTGGGCACTGCCGCCGTGGCTGCCTTTAATGAGCTGGATGAGGGGTACGATACCATCATCAAGAAAACGGGTGCCACCGGCGATGCGCTGGACGGGCTGCAGGGGAGTATGCGCAACGTGCTGGGCAAGCTGCCCACCGATGCCGCCACGGCGGGCATTGCCATCGGCGAGGTAAACACCCGCTTTGGTGTTACCGGCGACGTGCTGGAGCAGCTTTCGGCGGATTTTATCCGTTTTGCCGAAATCAACGAAACGGACGTAAACAGCAGCATTGATGCGGTGGATGCCATTATGCGCAAATACGGCATCGATGCGAGCGAAACGGGCAGCGTGCTGGGGCTTTTGACAAAAGCCGGGCAGGACACCGGCATCAGCATGGACACGCTGACAAACGCCCTGAACACCAACGGCGCAACCCTCAAAGAGATGGGGCTGGACCTTACCGGCAGCGTAAACCTGCTGGCGCAGTTTGAGGCAAACGGCGTGGATGCCACGGCGGCACTGGCAGGGCTGAAAAAAGCCCAGCAGAACGCCACCGCCGACGGGCGCACGCTGGGGGACGCGCTTGGCGAAACGGTGGAAAAAATCAAAAATACCGCCGACGAAACCAAGGCGCTGCAGATCGCCACCGAACTGTTTGGCAGAAAAGGCGCTGCCGAAATGACGCAGGCCATCCGCGAGGGGCGTGTGTCGGTGGATGACTTGAGCAGCAGCCTGGGCGACTACGCCGACACCGTGCAGAGTACATTTGAGGCGACCCTCGACCCGCCCGACCAAGCCAAGGTGGCGCTGAACAATTTAAAGATTGCCGGTGCCGAGCTGGGTGCGACCATTATGGATACGCTGGCGCCCATCCTTGCCGATCTGGTGGAAAAGGTGAAAGCCTTTGCCGCGTGGTTTACCAACCTCGACGACGGGCAAAAGCAGATGATCGTCACCATCGGCGCGGTGGTTGCCGCGCTGGGTCCCGCACTGATTGCCATCGACAAGGTGATCGGCGGGGTGGGTACGGTGGTATCGGTCTTGGGGAAGGTGACGGGCTTTGTGACCGGGACGCTGATCCCTGTTGTGGGCGCGGTGCCGCTGGCGATCGCCGGGGTGATTTTGGCAATTGCCGTATTCGGCGACCAGATCCAAGCCGTGCTGCAGGCGGTGGATAACTTCCTGCAGGGCGTTTTTGCGGTGGATTTTACCAACGTTTTCGGTCCCGTATTGGGCGAGGCGCTGAATGTGTTTTTTGCCAACGTGAGCAATATCTGGGATGCGGTAAAAGGTGTTTTTAACGGCATCATTGATTTTGTGCGCGGCGTATTTACCGGGGAGTGGGAGCGCGCGTGGAACGGTGTGAAAGAGATTTTCGGCGGCATTTTTGATGGGCTGGCGGCGCTGGTAAAAGCCCCGCTGAATGCGATCATTGGGCTGGTGAATACCGCCATCAACGGTGTAAACGGCGTGATCGGCACGCTGAACAAGCTGCCCGGCGTAAATATCGGCACCATCGGCAGCATACCGTACCTTGCCAAGGGCGGCATTGTTGCCAAGGGCAGCGCCATTGTGGGCGAGGCCGGACCGGAGCTGTTGACGGTGGCGAACGGACGCACCGTTGTGCAGCCGCTGACCAACAACACCAGCAACACCGCCAACTATGGCGGCGTGACCATCAACGTATACCCCGCGCAGGGGCAGGATGCCGAGAGCATCGCCGACTGCGTGATGGATAAGATCCAGCACGCAGTGGACAGAAACGGAGCGGTGTGGGCATGAATAAGATCATTTTTAACGGGTATGCCAGCACCGACTTTGGGCTGGTGGTGGACGGCAGCAATACCCACAACGCGCCCGAGCGCGATGTAACACCGCTGGAAGTCCCGGGGCGCAACGGCACCCTGACGCTGGACGGCGGGCGGTGGAAAAACTGCGACCTGACCTACGACGCCTTTGTGTATGGCACAAACTGGGCAGAAAAGGCAGCCGCCGTGCGTGCCTGGCTGCTGGCGCAGACGGGATACCACCGGCTGGAGGATACCTACCACCCGGATGAGTACCGGCTGGCGCGCTTTAACGGCGGTGTGCAGTGGGAGGCGGACAGCCTTGCCCGCTGCGCCAAAACCACGCTGGCGTTTACCTGCTGGCCGCAGCGATTTTTAAAAAGCGGCGAGGCGGCGTTGACCGTAACCAACGGGCAGACGCTGACAAACCCCACGTTGTACCCCGCAAAGCCGCTGCTGCGGCTGACAGTAACAGACACGGCAAAGCTGAGCGTAGGTAGCGTGCAGCTGCGCATTACCGGCTACAGCGGCACCCTGCTGCTGGACTGCGAAAACCAAAACGCCTACGCCGAGGGGAAAAATTTAAACCGATATGTAGATGCGCCGGAGTTCCCGGTGCTGGGCGCAGGTGACACAACAATGGCATGGGAGGGCGGCATCAGCGCCGTGGAAATTACACCGAGGTGGTGGAGCTTATGACGCCAAGATTATACGATGGCAGCACCGGCTTTAACGGCAACGGCATCGGCGCGCTGCCGGACTGCGTAAGCTGCACCGTTACCGAGCAGCGAAACGGCAGCTTTGAGCTGGCGCTGGAGTACCCGGTGGACGGACTGCACTACGAGAGCCTGCGGCAGCGGGCTTTGGTGCGCGCCAAGCCCAACCCCTTTGCGGAGGAGCAGTATTTCCGCATCTACAAGATCAGCCGCCCGATGAACGGCATCGTTACGGTGTACGCGCGGCATATCAGCTATGATTTAAGCGGCGTGCCGGTGGCACCCTGCAGCGCCAACCGCGCCAGCACGGCGCTGGCTGCTTTGCGGGATGCTGCTGCCGTACCCTGCGATTTTACGCTGTGGACGGACAAAAACACGCAGGCGGACTTTGCCGTTACCAAGCCGCGCAGTATGCGAAGCGCCCTGGGCGGGGCAGACGGCAGTATTTTGGAGGTGTACGGCGGCGAGTTTGAGTGGGACAATACCACCGTAAAGCTGCACAGCAGCCGCGGGCAGGACCGGGGCGTGAGCATCCGGTACGGCAAAAACCTGTTGGATGTAAAGCAGGAGGAAAACTGCGCCGAGCTGTACACCGGCATTTACCCCTACTACGCCGACAGCGAGGGCGCCATCACCCTGTTGCCCGAAAAAATTGTAAATGCACCCGGCACCTACGATTTTACGCGGGTGCTGACGGTGGATTTAAGCGCCGAGTTTGAGGATACCCCCAGCGCCGAGGCACTGCGCGAGGCTGCCGAAAAGTACATTGAGACCAACCGCATCGGTGTGCCGGCGGTGAGCCTTACCGTAAGCTTTGCCCAGCTGGAGCAAACGGAGGAATACAAAAACCTTGCTTTGCTGGAGCGGGTGGGCTTGTGCGATACCGTGCATGTGCGCTTTGAGCGCCTGGGGGTGCAGGCTGACGCCAAGGTGATCACCACCACCTACAATGTGTTGCAGGACCGCTACGCCAGCGTGGAGCTGGGCGACGCCAAGACCACGCTGGCCGATACGGTAAGCGGCATTGCGCAGGACACCCAGCAGGCGGTGGACAAAACCAAGAGCGTGCTGGAAAAGGCAATCGACCGGGCAACGCAGCTGATCACCGGTAACCTGGGCGGACACGTTGTGCTGCACACCGGCGCGGACGGGACGCCCGACGAGCTGCTGATCATGGATACCACCGACATCAACACGGCCACCAAGGTCTGGCGGTACAATTTGAGCGGGTGGGGTTACAGCAATACCGGCTATAACGGGCAGTACCGCCTTGCCGCCACGATGGACGGCGCCATCAACGCCGATTTTATTACCGTTGGAGCTTTGAGTGCAAACCTGATTAAGACCGGCGTGCTGAATGGCAACTTGATTCAAGCGGGCATATTGCAGGATAACCGCGGGGGCGTTTTCTTTCGGTTTGATGTGGAAGGTGGCAGCGCATATGTTAACGGCACGTTTGAAAGCACCGATAACTCCGGAAAAAGCAAGCTTTCCAACGCTAACGGCGCGGTTACCCTGTACCGTTTGGGCGGCGACCAGAAAATCGGTTTGCGGATGTATCAGGGTACCGCCGATGGCTGCAACATTGATTTGTACGATTATAAGTCGGGCAAACGAACTGTGAGTATTGAGGGCGGTAACGGGTACGGATACTTTAGGACGCTGAAGCTCTGGGCCGAGGATGGCAGCGAGCGCACCCTGTATTGCGCGTCCGACGGCACGGTGCGTTGGCAGTAAGGATAGGAGGGATAATTAAAAAATGGGAACTGTAAATCCTGCAGCGCAGGTGCAAATGCCTGACGCTGCGCGTGTGGTGCAGCGTATCACCACGGATTTGGCAGGGGGTGGTATCTGCCCGCACATCAGGCTGGTGCAGTACGACACAAAGCTGCCTATTGTGGCGGTACACCTGCAAAACGGCGCGGCTTCCTACGCGCTGCCGGACGGTGCTGCAGCCAATGTGCGGATGACAAAAACCGACGGAAAGGGCGTGTATAACCCTGTATGGGGCATCAGCGCCGACCGACACACCGTGTACGTGGAAATCACGCGGCAGATGACGGCTTGCAGCGGAAACCAGGCCGCCACGCTGGAAATCATCGTGGGCGATATGCTTAAAAATACGCCGCCCTTTATCCTGGAGGTTGCGCCGAACCCGCTGGCAGATGAAACCTATATCAGCAAGGATGAATATACCGCCATCGTCCAGTATGTCGGCCAGGCCGAGGCTGCCAAAAATGCAGCCGCACAGTCGGCGAAGGCGGCGGGAAAGTCTGCCAACCAATCCGCCGAAAGCGCCGCGACCGCGGAAAGAAATGCCACGCAAGCGGCAACCGATGCGAAAAAAGCCAAGGACGCCGCCGACAAGATTGACGCCGAGAAAATCGACGACAAGTTGACCCAGATGGGGAGCATCCGGACGGCGGTAGAAAAAAGTGCAACCGCTGCCGCAAATAGCGCAACCGCTGCCGCAAATAGCGCAACCGCTGCCGCGAAAAGTGCCGAGGATGCCCAAAAGGCGGTGGAACAGGCAACCGCGCAGCCGTTGACAGAACTTGATATCAAAGAAGTGCTGAGCTTGATATAGGAAGGGGGGAAGGAACCCAAGATGCACAAAATCGAACTTGTCGAATATGCGGCGCGCACCGAAACGCCCTTTTGCCTTGGCACGGCGGAAAGCTACGGCGTGGAACGTCTGCAATTTGTACGCGGTCCGGGCTGGGAAAATCTGGCGCTGACCGCAACCTTCCACCCGCCCCGCGGCGCGGACCCGGTGTATGTGCGAATCGATGCGGAGGATACCGCCGATGTCCCGCCGGAGGCAACCGCAATCGGCGGTGTGGGCGAACTGATTATTGCCGGGTATCAGGATGGCGTAAGGCGATGCAGCTGCAGCGTGCGCTACCGGGTGGAAAACCACGCGCCTGTCGGAGGCGACCCGCCCGCCGACCTGACACCCAGCCTGACGCAGCAGATCCTCGCCGCCGCCAGCACCGCCGAAAAAACCGCCCAAAGCGTACGCGACGATGCCGACAACGGAAAATTTACCGGACCCCCCGGACCGCAGGGCGAGGCAGGCGAGGTGGAAACGCTGAACAATCTGGAAATCCAAGAAATTTTGAATCTGCTTGATTTTTGAGAAAAGAGGTTAAACAAATGGCAGTAGATATGAATAAACTCCTTGACGGTAACGGTTTGCTGTTTGCCCTGCAGGGCTTTATGGTGAAGGTGACCACCCTGCTTGGCAACAAGGTGGACAAGGTCAGCGGCAAAGGCTTGTCCACCAACGACTACACCACCGCAGAAAAAGAAAAGCTGTCCGGCATTGCAACGGGTGCCAACAACTACACCCTGCCCGCCGCTAGCGGCACCACGCTGGGCGGCGTTAAGACTGGCAGCAACATCACCAACACCGACGGCACGCTGAGCCTGACCAAAGCCAACGTGACCGCCGCGCTCGGCTACACCCCGCCCACGAAGGACACCAACACTTGGACGCCGTTTAAGGGCGCGACTGCCAGCGCAGCAGGTACGGCGGGTTATGTTCCCGCCCCTGCCGCAGGAGATCAGGATAAATACTTTAAGGCGGACGGCACTTTTGCTACGCCCAAAGACACCACCTACAGCCCCGCCACCCATAGCGCCAACGGTCTGATGACTGCCGCCGACAAAAGCAAGCTGGATGGCATTTCGGCAGGGGCAAATGCGTACACCCTGCCCACTGCGGGCGCGGCGCTGGGCGGCGTAAAAACCACAAGCACCGTGACCAATGCCAGCGGGTACACGCCGGTTCCCATTATCGACGGTGTGCCTTATTACAAGGACACCAACACCACTTACAGCGATGTTACGCAAAGCACCCACGGCTTAATGACTGCCGCCGACAAAAGAAAGCTGGACGCTTTCGGCGCGGCATCCACCTACGCCACGACCACTTATGTCGGACAGCAGATTGCCGCAGCCGGGCATATCAGCAAGCAGATTGTTACCACCCTGCCCGCAGCAAGCGCCGCCAAGGAAAACGTGATCTATATGGTGCAAAAGACCAGCGGCAGCGGCAGCAACCTGTACGATGAGTATATGCTCATCAACGGAAAACTTGAGCTTGTCGGCGACAGCGCCACCAAAATCGACACGCTGACAAACGCCGATATTACGGAGATCCTCTCCAAAGTGTAAGGAGGTAGCCGATGGCATACGCAAGCAAAGAAAATATGATCAGCTTTGCCTCGCAGCTGCGCGGCAGGCTGTATCGAACAGTCGCCGCTACTTTTACTGTGGACGGCTGGGCGGCGTCAAACGGCAAGTACACGCAGAGCAAAACCGTCAACAACAGCGGGGCGTTTGTTATTAAAAACGTTCTGCCGCCGCCGCTGACAACGCAGACGGGCAACGCCGCCACCGATGCCACCAAACGGCGCAATCTTTGTACGATTGCCCGTGCTAAAGCGGAGTTTACGGTGACGGCAAGCAACATCACGGTAAAAATTACCGCCGACACCAAGCCGGACTGCGACCTGGACGTTGTGTGGTATTTGGAGGTGTGAAAAGTATGAAAATTTATGACGCAGCCCTTGAACACGAGCTGCAAAACCCCGATCTGACGCGCGGCAAGCTGGAAAGAGCCCGCCGCGTGACGGTGCATCACGACGCTGTACCCGCATCGGTGCGGTATGAGGTGATGCCGGGGACAGTCACTTCCGATTGCCCCGAAGGGCTGCGGCAGGAAATCACCACCCCGGCGCAGGAAGCGTGGGACGAATACGAGGAGGTGCAGCGGTATGTGCCGTACACCGATGCGGAACTCGCGGAGATTGCCGAAAAGGCACAAGCCGAAAAGGCTGCCGCCGATGCTGCCGCCAAGGCTGCCGAGCAAGCCGCCAAAGAGGAGGCAGCCCGCCGTGATGCCGCCGAAAAGTTGAATGCGCAGGTGACCTATACCGCAATGATGACCGACACGATGCTGCCGGAGGTGGGCTGAGATGTACGAAAAAATTAAACTTTGGCACAAAAAAGGCTGGTGGACAGCGTCTATGGTCGCCCAAGCCGCCGCCAAAGGACTGATTACCGAGGAACAGTACAAAGCCATTGTGGAGGGGGCAGAAAATGAGTAACTTTATGGGGGCTGCGCTGACGGTGGACGATATCTACCCCGTTGGCAGTATCTATATGAGCGTCAACGCCGTAGACCCCGCCAAACTTTTCGGCGGGACGTTGGAGCGCATCAAAGAGCGCTTTTTGCTGGGCGCTGGTGATACGCACACGCCCGGCAGCACAGGCGGCGAGTTTGCGCACAAGCTGACGGTGCCGGAACTCGCATCGCACTATCATCATAGGCTGCACATTGATAGCCCGGACGGGATTGAAATGTTTTATGGATTACACGCAGAGAATCAAGCTATTGGACTTAATGCTGGTGGTGATTACAGGACAGGGCTGTACGAAGGCGGCTTTTATACCTCCCGAACCGGCGAGGACAAGCCCCACAACAATACCCCCCCCCTATTTGGCAGTGTACATCTGGAAAAGAACCGCGTAAATGCGGCGAAAGCGGGGTGACGGTATGCGCATTCTTATGAGCTGCTGTGCCGATTGCCCCTATGATGTCGGTGATGGATTTTTTACCAAAAACGCGACCAACCCGGAAAAACGCTGGCCGGGGACGAAATGGCAGCAGATAAAAGATATGTTTATTCTTGCGGCGGGCGACACCTACAAGTTGGACGCAACAGGCGGCGAAGCCGCGCACAAGCTGACGGTGGAGGAACACGCGAAACACAATCACGTTGGATTGCAGTTAAGCGGTTATGCCTTGCAGAATATTAGCGGGAACCATGTTGAGTATGGTGCGTGCGCCGTCGCCGCTGTTAGCGATTTTAATAACCACGAATACGGTAATGCATACCAGACCGGTATCTCTGGCGGTGACCAACCCCACAACAATATGCCGCCATACATTGTGCGGTATTATTGGGAGCGCACCGCTTAAAACGAAAGGAAGTACCTATGAAAATTTTCGGAATTGATGTAAGCAAATATCAGGGCAGCGTCGACTGGGCGAAAGCCAAGGCAGGCGGCGTGCAGTTTGCGATGCTGAAAGCGGTATCCACCAACAGCACGGGTCTGTACATCGACCCGTATTTTGAGCGCAACTATGCCGAGTGCAAGCGGCTGGGCATCCCTGTGGGCGTATACTACTACACCTATGCGCAGGATAAAGCCTACGCCGACAAGGAGCTGGCACTGCTGCAAAAGGCGATCACGGGCAAACAGTTTGAGTACCCTGTGGTGGTAGACGTCGAGGACAACAAGCTCAAGCCCCTGAGCAAAGCCGCGTTGACCGACCTTGTCTTGTACGCCCTGAACACCATTGAGGGCTGGGGTTGCTATGCGATGGTGTATACCTACCTGTATTACAGCCGCATCGAGCTGGATATGACCCGCCTTGCCAAGCACGACCTTTGGATCGCCCACTACGCCGCCGCCTGCGGTTACACCGGCGCACACGGCATGTGGCAGTACACCAGCACGGGCAAGGTGCCGGGCGTAAACGGTAACTGCGACTGCAACTACGCATACAAGGATTACCCCGCCATTATCAAGGGCGCGGGGCTGAACGGCTACGGCAAGGCAAAGCCCGCCGACAGCGTGTGGGACGGCAACGGTCCGTTTGTCATCGCCGCGGCCACAGGCGCCGACAAGGCCGCCCTGCGCGCGTTGTGTGAACAAAAAAACCTGCTTGTTACGAAGGGCTGAAAGGAGCAACTATGCAAAATCAGAATAACAACATTTTCCTGCTCGTAAAGGCTTCTATCGCTGCCGTTTGCGGAGCCTTCACCGCGGCGTTCGGCTGGCTTGGCTGGCTTACCGTGGCTTGGGTCGTCTGCATGGCACTGGACTGGCTGTCTGGTTCGGCAGCTGCCTGCAAACGCGGAAACTGGTCCAGCGCAGCGGCAAGAGGCGGCATCTGGCACAAGTTCGGAATGATCTTGGTGGTGCTGATTGCTGCCCTGACCGATGCTGTACTGGGCGTAACGGTAGCTAACCTGCCGGGGATTGAGTGGCAGGTCAATACCCTGTTGCTGCCCATGGTATTGGTGTGGTATATCTTTACGGAGCTTGGGTCCATTGCCGAAAACGCTGCTGCTCTTGGCGCTCCGGTACCCAAACCCCTGCTGGATGCACTGGCTGCCGGTCAGAAAATTGTAAACAAGGACTAAGCAAAAGCCCGGCGGGTTGTGAGCCTGCCGGGCTTTTTATTTTTGCGAATCTTTTTGTGACTTGTACCACGTTAAAAACTCACCAAAGAGGCGCTGCTCTGCCTCTTTGCGGGCGGCAATGGCTTTGTTTTTGTCGGTGCCGCAATACAGGTGGTACCGTTCCCCCTTAAAATAGATGTATGCGATATATTTTCCGTCTTTTCTGCACGACACACCGCGCACGCCTGTGGTGTTGTTCCGCGGGGCTTTGCCGGACGATATACGGCTGACGTTGGTGCCGTCAACCAGCCCGAGCTTATCGGCAATGGGCTTGGTGGTCAGGTTGCGGTTTTTTATGCATCCGCAGCTTACCTGCTGGGAGTGGGCGATGGTGCGGCTTGGCAGCTCCACAATTTTGCCGCAGTTGAGGCAGCGGCAGCGGAAAATCCGGCTGCTGCCTTGCCGCTTTGGCGTCGGCTCAATGACGTACAAATAGCCAAATGTCTGCCCGGATAAATCTTTAAACGGCGGCACGTTGCTCACTCCTCAAGATATGCCCGCAGCGCAGCGCGTACAACCTCGCTGCGGTTGCCGCCGCCCGCGGTTACGCGGGCATCCAGCTTGTCCAGCAGCTCCTGCGGCAGCAGTATGTTTAGGCGGGCGTCCTCCACCACCTCGCCAAAGGCTGCCTCATAAGCATCGCCGTCAAGATACTGCTCTGCCCACTGGCGGGCGGAATCCTCGGTGATGGGGGTAATCTCCTCGCCCCAGCCCCAAAAGCCATCCGGCAAGGGGAAACCGTTGCCGTAGTTATGGATAAAGTATTTGCCCGCCTTGGTGCGGTATAAATCCTGCCCGCGGTGGTTGATATCGCCGGGCAGCCCGGTTTCGTGCGTGCCGAGCAGCTGGGCGGTCTCGGTGTTGTAGCGGCTGCCGTTAATAATCTTTTTCATGGGGTGGCTC
This sequence comes from Subdoligranulum variabile, assembly GCA_004552305.1. Taxonomy (GTDB): domain Bacteria; phylum Bacillota; class Clostridia; order Oscillospirales; family Ruminococcaceae; genus Gemmiger; species Gemmiger variabilis_A. Next base: position 214,859 of record SFOX01000003.1, read on the forward strand.
CTTTCATTGTGCGTCGTTACGGCCTTTGTCGTAAACGGTCTTGAGCAGGGCGGCGATTTCGCCGAGCTGCTTTGCCGTGTAACGGTCGTACCAGTCTGCGGGGATGTTGGCAAAAATCGCCTCGCAGGTGGAGGGGTATCTGCGCCAACCGCTGTACTCCATGGCTTTCTTTAACTTGCTGTTCTTGCTCATTATTTTCTCCTTTGTTTGTGTGGGGTGTTTACGGTCTGGTGTCGGGCCGCTTTGTACTGTGCGACCCGCGAGGGTATCAGTGCTTGTTTAGCTTTTGCTTAAATCACAATGCAGAACTCGCTGTCCAGCAGGTCTGCAAAATCGGGATCAAGCTCAACGTACCGGATCAGAAACTCATCAGGGGTGCAGGGGGCAAGCTCTGCGTGGACGGTTTCGCGGATGTCGTCATCCATGTACATTGCGATGGCGTCGAGGGTGGACTGGTCGAGGGTGTAAGGTGCATTGTAACGTGTCATAATGTTTTCTCCTTTGTGTGGGTGTTTTTATCTCTTATCTTGTCTATATTATATCACAGATAATATTTAATGTCAATACTTTTTAGCATAAAAATATTATTTTTATGCTAAAATCAGGAACAAAATACTTGCGATTTTGGGGAACAAAAAGCCCTGATTTTTACGAAGTTTTTACGAAGTTTTAAGGCAAATACGAAGTTTTTACGAAGCATTTTTGTGCAGTATTGTGCAGTATTGTACAGTATTGGAACAACAAAAAACCGCGTTACAACGGCATTTTAGCCTTGTAACGCGGTTTTTTAGTTGGCGGAGTAAGAGAGATTTGAATTCTTTACTAATATCGCTATATCGTTGAATTTTTAATCTTTACGAAACTTTTAC
>SFOX01000045.1 GCA_004552305.1 Subdoligranulum variabile
AGGTCCTGCTGCGCTGTCAGTTCTCATTGACAGCTTGTTAATTATACAACATCAGGTTCCGTTTGTCAAGAACTTTTTTGAAGTTTTTTCGGATTTTTTGAAGGTTTTCAACCCCCGCAAAACCCGCACAAGCTGTTGTTATGGGCTTTTCAGCGCCTGTCCCTCGCGGGACAGCTTGATTATATTACCACAGGTTGTCGTACTTTGTCAACAGGTTTTTTCAAAATTTTTGAAATTTCTCCAAAAGCTGCGTGGCACAGTCGATTTCTGCGATGAACGTATGATACACCCACTTGGCCGGTTTTGTCAAGAGAAGTCATACAACTTTGGTATCCCGCACAATCCAAACCAAGAAAAAGCGTACAATTTGACGAAGCTACGCGTCAAATTGTACGTTGTGTAAATTATTTGCGCTGCGGTTGTTTTACGCTTTGTAAACAAGGAACCGCTTCGCCCAGCAGCTGCAGGCGCATCCACGTCAAAATTTTGCGCTCCCGCCGGGAAACCTGCACCTGCGTGGTACCCAGTTGGCGGGCGGTTTCGCTTTGGGTGCGCCCGGCAAAGTAACGCATCCGTATCAAATCAAAGTCAGCGGGCGGCAGCTTGTCCAGCACCTCGCGCAGGCTGATCCGCTCGGACAATACTTCCTCGGGCGAATCCACCGGCACGTCCCATTCCCGCAAGCCGTCCTCTCCGTCCGCCGGGGTCAGCGACACCGTGGGCAGCGAGGCGCGGATCGCCAAGGCAATCTGCTCCGGCGTGGTGTTCAGCGCCTGTGCCAGTTCCCCTACCGTTGGCTCGCAGCCGGTCTGCTTCAGGCACTGTTCGCGCCGGGCGTTGATTTTCAGCCCCAGCTCTTTGATAGAGCGGCTGACCTTGACCGTTCCGCCATTGCGGAACAGCTTTTTGATTTCGCCCAGAATCACCGGCACCGCATAGGTGGAAAAGCACACCCCGCGCGACCAGTCAAACCCATCGTAGGCTTTGACCAGCCCCAGACACGCCGCGGCGTACAGCTCGTCATACTCCATGCCCCGGTTTTTAAACCGCCCCGCGCAGGCGTGCGCCAGCCCCAAGTTGTTTTGAATAAACGCTTCCCGCGGCATTGCCCCGCCCTGTGCAGACATAGCGATCCTCCTTTATATTATGTAGAGGGTCGGGCGCGGGCATCCAGCTTTTTGGTCATGGTGACGCGGGTGCCGCGCCCCGGCGTGGAGGACACACGCACCTTGTCCATAAAATTCTGCATCACGGCAAAGCCGAGTCCGGCGCGTTCCTCGGGGTCACCGGTGGTATACAGCGGCTGCATGGCTTGCTGCACATCGGGGATTCCCACGCCGCGGTCCGTGACCGTGATGCGCACGATGCCGCCCTCATACAGTGCCGCCGTCAGCGTGATGGCACCGATGCAGGACGGATAGGCGTGAACAATACAGTTGGTGACGGCTTCGGACACAGCGGTTTTTAAATCCGCCAGCTGCGGCACGGTGGGATCCAGCTGCACCAAGAACGCCGCCAGCGCCGCGCGGGCAAAGCCCTCGTTGACGGAGCGGCTGGCAAAGGTGATTTTGACCTGATTGAGCATCTTCATAGCGTTTCTCCTTATGCGTAGGCAATGCGCGCTAAATCCAGCATACGGCGGATCGCCGCCGGCGGGTTTTGCACCGTAAGCCGCCCGCCCAGCGCCCGGATATGCCGCCCGCGCCCCAAAATCAGCCCCACGCCGGAGGAATCCATAAAGGTCACGCCGGAAAAATCCAGCGTCAGCAGTTCTGGCAGGCGGTCGTCCACCTGCGCGTCGATTTCATTGCGCAGCGTCTGCGCGGCGTGGTGGTCGATTTCACCGCTCAGATACGCCGCCAGTGTGCCGCTGCCCGGCACAAAGCACACCCTTGCCATAGTTGTCCCCTTTTACTATATAGATATATAAAAGAAAAAGTCTGTACCATTACGATACAGACTTTCGGGTGCATATTTTGTTGCAACAAGGCAGGGCAGATTATTTTTCTGCCTCTTTAAGCAGCCACGGGCGTGCTTCCGCCGCCAGATACAGCGAGCCGCAGACCACCACACCCGCCAGATTGTGTTCCTCGGCGTAGTCAACCGCCTTGCGCAGGGCGGCAGGTACGCTGCCGACAGCTTCCGCATCGGTGTAAAAGCGGGCTTCTTTTTGCAGTTCCTCGGCGGGCAGGGCGCGGGGGCAAGCGGGGGTGACGGTGTACAGCTTGTCGAAGCAGGGCGCCAGTTCGGACAGCATGGTGTCGTGGTCCTTGTCTTGGAGCATACCGACCACGCCGACCAGATTTTCTTCAAACTCGGCGGCTTTCAGGGTGTCCACCAGCGCCTGCACGCCGTCTGGGTTGTGGCAGCCGTCCAGCAAAAGCAACGGGTGGCGGCGCAAAACCTCGATGCGCGCGGGCATACGCGCCTGCGCCAGCCCCTGCAGAATCGCTTCGTCGGGGATGTCGTAGCCGAAATCGCGCCAGAGCGCGAGGGCAATTTCCACCGCCATGGCGGCGTGGTTTGCCTGATGCGCACCGGGCATTCCCAGAACGACATCGTAGCCGCCGTAATTGATGCGGTTTTGCAGCCGCTTGCCCTTGACGCGCACAAGGTCGTTGGCGTCGGGCGTGATGATGCTGGTGTGCGCCTCGGCTGCCGCAGTCAGGATGGGTCCCATCGCCTCGGCGGGCTGGTCGGGGTAGCAGACGACGGTGCAGCCCTCCGTGATGATGCCGGCCTTTTGCGCGGCGATTTCCGCCAGCGTGTCGCCCAGCAGCTCGGTGTGGTCCTTGCCGATTTTTGTGATGGCTGCCACCAGCTTGCGGGTCACGGCGTTGGTGGCATCGTACTTGCCGCCAAGACCGGTTTCCAGCACGACGATATCGCATTTTTCGCGGGCGAACCACAGCAGTGCCAGCGCGGTGACGGCTTCAAACTGCACGGGAGGCTCGCCCCCCTCGGCGCGGATGGCGTCAATGGCGGCGAGAACCTTTTGCGCCAGCGAGGTCAGCGTGCGGGCAGGGATCATCTTGCCGTCGATCTGAAAACGCTCCCGGAAGTCCACCACATAGGGGCTGACGGTCAGACCGGTCTTGTACCCGGCTTCGGTCAGGATGGCGGAGGTCATAGCCGCCAGACTGCCCTTGCCGTTGGTGCCGGCTATATGAACGCAGGGCAGGTCGTTTTCGGGGTTGCCCAGATGGGTCAGCAGATTTTGCATACGCGCCAGCCCCGGCGCACCGGCACCCAGACGGGGCAGTGCCTGCAAGGCTTCGATGGCCTGTTGTGTGGTCATTGCGGTTCCTCCTTATGTTGCGTGGCTGCGTCCTGTTGGGCGCGGTGGGCGGCGCGGCGCGCCAGACGCTCATGCTCGCGCTCACGCTCCGCCAGCAAAAGGCGGTCACGCTCGGCGCGCAGAGCACGGTTTTCTTTTTTGACGGCGGCATAGGCGGCCAGCCCGCGTGCGATCAGCAAAAGCAGCAGCGCAACGAACAGTCCCGCGACAACGCCGGCGGTGTCGATCCAGACATCCCGAACCGAGGACGAGCGCCCCGGCACAAACATTTGAATGGTTTCATCGGTCAGCGCCGTAAGCACACCGCCCAGAACGGGCCAGCTCATATGGCGCACAAAACGCCGGGTGTACACCCGCAGGCAGAGCATAAGCCAGAAGCCCTCGAGCATAAACTCACAGAAATGCGCCAGCTTGCGGATGACGTGCTGGCTCAGCGGACCCAGATTGACCTTGGCCAGCACGCTGTTTACGATTTTCATAACCTGATAGCTGCGGTCGGACGACACCGCCGCGACCTGCAGCGAGTTGCGGAAAATGAACACGATACTGCCGATCAGCGCCGCCGTAAACAGGATGCGGAAGGCGATCAGCCACGGACTTGTTTTTTGTGTTTCCATAATGCTCCTCAGTAATTTTACCTTTATACAATTCCTTAAATTTATATTATAGCACAGTCGCGCCGCCGGGGCAAGCGCTTGCCAGCTGCCGGGGGCGATGGTATAATAATTTTTATACCTATATGTAGAAACGAGGCAGTCACCTATGAATATACAGATTTTCGGCACAAACAAGAGCTTTGACACCAAAAAGGCGCAGCGCTGGTTCAAGGAGCGCGGGATTCGCTTTCAGATGGTAGATTTGAAGGAAAAAGGCTTGAGCCGGGGCGAGTTCGACAACGTCTGCCGCGCCGTGGGCGGCTGGGACAAGCTGGTGAACCCTGCCGCCAAGGACAAGGACACGCTGGCGCTGCTGCAATGGCTGGACGAAAGCCAGCAAGCCGACAAGCTGTTTGAAAACCAGCAGCTTTTGCGCCAGCCGATCGTGCGCAACGGTCGGCAAGCCACCGTGGGCTATTGCCCGGAGGTCTGGCAGACGTGGGCGTAAAGCGCGCAGATTGCCCGCCGGGACGTCCGGCGAAAATTGTGCGATATTGCCCTTGACTTTTCTCTGCTTGTGTTGTACATTATAAGGTACAAATGCAATGCGAAAGAGTGTTCGCGGAGGGTGCTTTTGCAGCAAGCCGGGGAGGATGCAAGCCCGGTAAGGCGCGCCGTGGGCTGTCACTTTCAAGCAGGCGGGGTGAACCACAGTAGCCGCGCCCGGGTTTGCCGCCGTTATCCGGGCAGGCGGGCTGTCAGACCTGCCGTAAAGCGGCCCGTAAGGGCAACTTGGGTGGTACCGCGACTTAGAATTTTCTGAGCCGTCCCATGATTTTCTCATGGGGCGGCTTTTCTTTTTACGCAAAGCGCCCCGCACAATCCAAAGGAGGTTTTTACCAAATGCCGAAAGAACTCGCCAAACAGTATGCCCCGCAGGGTACTGAGGACCGCATCTACCAGAACTGGTGCGACAAGGGGTATTTTCATACCCAGATCGACCGCAGCAAAAAGCCCTTTACCATCGTAATGCCCCCGCCGAACGTTACCGGTCAGCTGCATATGGGTCACGCCATGGACGAAACCTGGCAGGACATCCTGACCCGCTACAAGCGTATGCAGGGCTACGCCGCCCTGTGGGTACCCGGCACCGACCATGCCTCCATTGCCACCGAGGCGAAAGTCGTTGCCAAAATGCGCGAGGAGGGTCTGACCAAGGAGATGGTCGGTCGCGAAGGCTTTTTGGAGCGCGCCTGGGACTGGAAAAACACCTACGGCAACCGCATTGTCAGCCAGCTGAAAAAGCTGGGCTGCTCCTGCGACTGGCAGCGCGAGCGCTTTACCATGGACGAGGGCTGCTCTGACGCCGTGAAGGACGTTTTTGTGCGCCTGTACAACGAGGGGCTGATTTACCGCGGCAACCGTATGGTCAACTGGTGCCCCCACTGCAACACCTCCATCTCGGACGCCGAGGTCGAGTACGAGAGCAAGGACGGGCATTTCTGGCACCTGCTGTATCAGGTCAAGGAAACCGGTGAATATCTGGAGCTGGCGACCACCCGCCCCGAAACCATGCTGGGCGATACCGCCGTTGCCATCAACGAGGCAGACCCCCGCTATGCCCACCTGCACGGCTGCCACGTCATTCTGCCGCTGGTCAACCGAGAGATCCCCATCGTCTGCGACGAACACGCCGATATGGAAAAGGGTACCGGCGTCGTGAAGATCACCCCCGCCCACGACCCCAACGACTTTGAGGTCGGCAAGCGCCACGACCTGCCGATGATCCGCGTTCTGACCTATGACGGGCATATGACCGGCGCTGCCGAGAAGGCTGCCGCCGATGCCGAGCGCGCCGCCGGGCGTGCCGCCGCCGATGAGCCGGAGGTTCTGGACTGCGGCAAGTATGCCGGTATGACCGCGCTGGAGGCCCGCAAGGCACTGCTGGCGGATCTGGAAGCCTGCGGCGCTTTGAAGGAAACCGAGCCGCTGACCCACGAGGTCGGCACCTGCTACCGCTGCCATTCCGTCATCGAGCCGATGGTTTCCAAGCAGTGGTTCGTCAAGATGGAGCCGCTTGCCAAACCCGCCATTGAGAGCGTGGAAAAGGGCGAGATCAAATTTGTGCCGGAGCGCTTTACCAAGAACTACATCAACTGGATGAAGGGCGGGCGCGATTGGTGCATCAGCCGCCAGCTGTGGTGGGGGCATCAGATCCCCGCCTGGTACTGCGACGACTGCGGCGAAACCGTGGTTGCCAAAACCGCCCCCTGCACCTGCCCCAAATGCGGCGGCAGCAAGCTGACCCAGGACCCCGACACGCTGGATACCTGGTTCAGCAGTGCGCTGTGGCCCTTCTCCACCTTGGGCTGGCCCGACGAAAACGCCGAGGATTACCGCTACTTCTACCCCACCAACACGCTGGTGACCGGGTATGATATTATCGGCTTCTGGGTTTCCCGTATGATTTTCTCGGGTCTTGCCTACACCGGCAAAGCCCCGTTCGATACCGTGCTGATTCACGGCATCGTGCGCGACAGCCAAGGGCGCAAGATGTCCAAATCTCTGGGCAACGGCATTGACCCGCTGGAGGTCATTGAGCAGTACGGCGCGGACGCGCTGCGCCTGATGCTGATCGTTGGCTCCACCGCGGGCAACGATATGCGCTACAGCGACGAAAAAGTGCTGGCAGCCCGCAACTTTGCCAACAAGCTGTGGAACGCCTCCCGCTTTGTGCAGATGAATCTGCCCGAGGATTTCCAGCCCGGTCTGCCCGAGGAAGCCCTGCTGGATATGAGCGACAAGTGGGTGCTGTCCGAGCTGGCCAAGGTCGCCGCCGATGCGTCCGCCAATCTGGACAAGTACGAGCTGGGTCTGGCTGCCGAAAAGATCGAGAACTTTATCTGGGAAGTGTACTGCGACTGGTACATTGAAATCTGCAAGGCACGCCTGAACAGCGAGGACGCACAGGCTGCCGACACCGCCCGCAAGGTGCTGGTGTATGTGCTGGACAAGGCGCTGAAGCTGCTGCACCCCTTTATGCCCTTTATCACCGAGGAGATTTATCAGGCTTTGCCCGGCAGCGCCGAAACCATTATGACCCAGAAGTGGCCCGGTGACGAGAATATGCCGGTCTGGGCGGATGAGTGCGCCGACTTTGAAAAGCTGATGGACTACATCAAGGCGGTCCGCGCGATGCGCGCCGAGATGAACGTCCACCCCGCCAAAAAGACCACGATGGTGATCGAAACCGCCAGCCCCGCCGCCTTTGAAAAGGGCGGTGCCTATCTGGCACGCTTTGCCTTTGCCACCGACGTGACCGTGACCGACAAATACACCGGCAGCACCGAGGGTATGGTCAACGTTGCCACCCCCGCCGCCAAGGGCTTTATCCCGATGATGGAGCTGATCGACCGCGAGAAGGAGCTGGCACGCCTGAACAAGGAGCTTGCCAAGGCGGAAAAAGAGCAGGGTATGTTTGAAAACCAGCTGAAGAATCCCAAGTTTGTGGAAAAAGCCCCCGCCAAGCTGGTAGAGGAAACCCGCGCCAAGCTGGCTGCCGCGCAGGAAAAGGCCGCCAAAATCCACGAGAGCATCGCCGCGTTGGGTTGATTTTTGCCGCGTATATCGGAATGTAAAAAGGGAGAGGACGAGAGGTCCTCTCCCTTTTTCAGGCTGTCGATAAAACTAAATGGGACAATTGCGAACTGTCGGCAGGTTTGTAGGGGACGCATAGTTGCGTCCCCTGCGGGTTGCCCGTTAGGTTGCGTTATCGGAATGGCTGCGGCGGGCGGCATGTATGCCGCCCCTACGGAGTACCCGCAAAATTGTCATTACGGCAAAACCGCGGGCGGGGCTTGCCCCGCCCCTGCCGCG